>CAZCSN010000039.1:0-21419 GCA_964501255.1 uncultured Methanospirillum sp.
AGTTCCAGCATGGCGCGTTTGCAGATGACACACCTGAGTTTTGGTTCTGAGATCTCCATCAGGGCCTGATAAAAGGGTTCTGCAGAAATTGTGATAAGCGTCATCTCCAGCCCGGGTATCCAGCGTGATAGTGCTGCGAGATTGTTTTGTACGTTTCGTCCGATGTCCAGGCCGCCAAATCTTCCCGGATCGATATGGAGAAAGACCAGACGGACTCCTCTTCGCATCATAAGCCATGCAGCAACCGGAGAATCAATACCAGCCGAGATGAGGGAAACTGCTTTTCCCTGTGTTCCATAGGGAAGGCCTCCAGGACCTGGAACCCGGGTATCATATACCAGCCCTCCATCCGTTCTGGCCTCAAGGAAGATCTCATACTGTGGTGCTGTCAAATCCACCTTCAGATCCGGAATGGCATCAATAATCCGTGAACCAGCTTCAGCGGCAAGCTCCTGACTGGTAAATCCCCCGACACCTTCCCGACGCGCCCGTACTGCAAACCGGGTATGGGGAGCAAGATGAGGACGGGCAACGTTCACGGCAGTCGTACAGAGATCATCCATGCTGTTTCCACAGCAGGTTACCGGAGCAATATCCACGATTCCAAAGATTCTGGAGAGCATAGAGACGAGATCCACTGATGAATCTGCACTGACCAGTATTCTGCTCCGGGTGATCGTGATCGTCCCGTCTGCATTCATTCCTTTCAGTCCGGCCCGAATGTTATCCCGGAGCCGGTTTAAAAACTCCCTGCGCACCGGTTCACTCTTTAAAAATATTTCTCCAAACCGGGCCATAACCACCTTGCGGGTATCCTGCTCCATCTGGTCAGTACTTTCTTTTCCGTCCTGAAATGGCTGTTGACCGGAAGGTCTGATGGCGAGTACATATCCTGCAGCCGACAAACTCTTATGCCCGGTAAATCACAGGTGTATGTAATGGCTCCACGCAAAAAGAAAGACTCAGCATCAGCACAGGAAGAAGCCCCCATGAAGCTCTTCTATATCTTTTACAGTCAGGAGCGGTGGGATAACTGGATCAACTCCCTGCGTGAGGCTGATTTTGAAGGTGGCGATGATGATGATATGCCTGAAGGATACCAGATGCTCAATGGATTTAACCAGGATATCTGCATCGAAGTTCTGAAGATCATCAAGCTTTACCAGAATAACCGGTTCTCAAAGGATGAGGCCTTAACCAAACTCATCGAGGTAGAAGAGATCATCATGGAACAGGAGGTTGATGAGGATATGGTTGAACTCATCGCCCCGATGCATTTCCAGTTGCTGGTCCTGTTCGCTGCTGCAAAAAAATATCTGGAGGGAGGATTTAATGAGGATATCAAGGCACTGGTAAAGAAAGGCCGGGGTATCGACGAAGAGAATACCGAGGAACTCCTTGAAGTGGCAGCAGAGATAGGTGCAAACGTCATCGATGGAAAATCCTGTTGCGGCAGATATATTAAGGATTCAGAGGATATGGGAGTCTTTGATGAATGGCTTATTCAAATTGAGACCATGAATGAAGCCATGGGATCACTCAAAAACTTTGATGAGGAAGCCGGTGAAGTAACGTAAATGTTATTTCTTCCATGACCAGAAGGGATGAAAACACAAATTTTTGAGAGATCACGATCCCATCTATCTACAGACATGGGAGATATTCCCCTCTTTTTTCAAAACGAAGCTATCAGTGTTTCCTGGAGATACGATGATGCCAGCTCAAAGTCCCCTGATCCAAATAACCTGCTCGATATCGGTGGCAGATCAATGACCACCGCAGGGTTTTCACGGATAGGAGAAACATCCGTTTTTGCAATCAGAACGAATTCAATGTGTAGGGATATTGCCGGATTCACAACCTGCAACATCTCGGGCCGCGATCCAGAAACTGAAAAGAGGACACGGAGATCAGCAGGATTCATTAAGGCCTGAACCAGGTCTCCCATGTTATCCATTTCCAACCAGAACGAGGCTGGGAAAATAAACCTGTCACCCTCAGAAGGGATACGGTCCGATCAGGATATGCCCGATAGTGATAGTATGTGACGGATCAGATTCAGTGATACATAATAAGCAATAGCCACAGAATCAGCACCGCCCCTGCAAATATTCGTGGTTGTGTCTGTTATCTGAATGGTATCTCCCTCCTGACCGGACGCTCGATCGTTTTCATCTTTCTGTCATTGTGAAACCATACATATGGACATGAAGAATAAAAAAGTAAGACAAAATTAATACATTTTTGCATACAATATCAGCATCATGTGCCCTACAATTAGTTTAAGAATTTCTGACAAAACCAAAGAGAATTTTGATCTCCTCAAGGGTAAAATCGACTGGAACAATGAATTACGAGAGTTTATCGAGAAAAAGATAGACGAAGAGCGGAAAAAGGATCTTTTAGATCAATTAGAATCAATGATATCTGAATTACCGGTAGCCCCACAAGGAACTGCTGCAAAATTCGTAAGGGAAGATCGTGACAGTCATTGATAGTTCTGCTTTTCTAAAATATCTCATGAAGGAGGAGGGCTATCAAAAAGTCAGACCCTGGTTGCAACCAGAAAAAACTCCATACTCAGTATCACTTCTCCTTGCTGAAACAGGAAATGTACTCTGGAAATACCAACGAAAGGGAAATATTACTGGTGATCAGGCCACAACATTGTATGCGAAAGTGCAGGAAATTTGTAAACAAAACGTCATTACTATCGAACCGAATGAGTTATATGGTCCGAAGGCACTCCACTTTGCGATAGAATTCGAACATTCATTCTACGATCTGCTTTTTGTATCACAAGCACTAGTGAAAGATGTTCCGTTGATCACCAGTGATGAGCGGCAGGCAAAAACCGCAGAAAAATGTGACGTCAGAGTAGTCAGAGTCTAAAAACATAACATCCTCATGTTCCATAATTTTCAGTAATTACCTGATTCATACCAAACCTCCCCTCCTGATTGATCGTTCCTTCAATTTGAATTACGTACACAAAAATTGACGATAACAAAAGGCCCATATCTCAAGACTGTAACGGAGGATCCAGAGTTATCATCCAAACATCCGTAAAAGCCATCTGTTCTCCAAACACTACTCTTTAGCACTATGTGTCCCCCAAAACTTCCAACAGTGGTCCAGACTTTTAAGAAAATGAGAGCCTGAGGATATTCACATGTAGATGAAACCAGGTTTATATCCGAACTGGTTGTAAAGGTTCTTACTACTTTCTCTCACGTCCCCGTAGATTTGGAAAGAGCCTCTTTATCGATACTCTTGAATGTGCCTTTTCCGGACGGAAGGAACTCTTCTTCGGGCTTTACCCTGATTCTCCCGAGGCGGGTTTGGACTTTCATACAACATTTCCTGTTCTTCGGGTTGATTTTGCGGGAGGAGCACTTAAGGAGATCTCTGATCTTATAAACCGGTTAACTACTACCCTTGATGAATGGGAAGTCTTTATCTTCTCCAGGGTGATTCAGATACCTCCTCTCTCCCTATGATTCGGGAAGCAATAGAATCGGCAGATTGTAATCGCTTTAAAGCGATTTTTCATTCATTGTTGCATATATTCCTCATGACGGGTACAAAAAAAACGCGATCGCCGGATATGAGGGATATTATGCCAGTGTGGTATATACCTATTTTGCAAGTCTTGGATACCTGGTTATTCCTGAAGATATATCAAACAAAGGGCGAGTGGATCTGACCGTGAAGACGGGATCAGGGATCCGGATCTTTGAGTTCAAAGTCATTGGGATAGAGAAAAGCGGGGATAAAAGTCCGATGGAGCAGATCAGAAACAGGGGATATGCAGAGAAGTATCGATCAGATTCATGGCAGATAAACGAGGTAGGAATTGTTTTTGATCCGGAGAAAGGAAATATCGAGCGACGGGAGATGTAACCAGGTTGTTGTATGTGTGGAAGGGAAAAACTGGCATTTCCTGTTTCTGGAATATTCAGGAATCAAAAAAAACTGTTCATAAAATAGTATACGAAAAAAAGAAATATTATGGCATTTGGCATCCCGGCAACTGATTTCCTTGCTCTTTGTTTTATCGCCGCACGATACAACCCGGATATCGCAATAGATGATCTCATCTTACGATGGACCTCGTACGAGAAAAACTCATCCCGAACGTTCTGCTATGATGGCACAAACTTCCAGGACTATATTTTCTTATTCGCGACCATGTTAGGATATATCACATACAGCGACTGGGACCAGATATGGGACAAAATTTTTAGTACTCCAAAACAGGAGTCGAGATTATCTACAATCACATTACGACAATGGATCCCGGGTATGCTATCCTTTACCTGGATATCCTCAACAGACCATGAGGATAATGTGTTTACCCAAAAAATGGCAGAAATGGATCAGGTCTATTCTGAAAAATACTGCAGAGAACAGTATTTGAGAGAAAATACAAATGAAAATGTTATTCTGGGAGAAAAATTTGATCAACGGTTCCGAAAACTGCTCTCTCATCCGGAGACTCTGACTTCTGAAATGATCATTAATTTTTTCATTTCAGACGATTATGCTCAGAAAATTTTAAAATTATGGACCTGTGACAGATGATTTATTTGTAAACAACAAACAAGCATATACGATTCAACAGGATCTTTCCATACGACCCTGATTCTCATAATATTCATTGGAGCACATATGATTGCATCACGGGCACGACTTCGCTACAGCCGTCAGATTGCCAAACTTATCGGATTTCGTCTCCCTGAAGGAGCTTTTCATGGTGCAACCCTCGAAGCTCTTTTATCTGTCCCATATGATTCGTTTGATCGGTCAACACGCGAACAGATCGTCACGTTTATCAAAAGTTTTCTCTCATGTAAATGCCAGGACAATCCGTTTTGTGGCTGTCCGGAACGAAAATTTGTCAGAGAGATAATTGAGCTTCGGGAATCCGGACTGGACCATATACAAATCAGCCAGTATCTCAGGGATGAGTTTGGCATTGAGATCTATGCCGCAGATATCCTCAGTTACCTTGAAGAATCTGTCCATCTCCTTGAAGCCATTCAGGATATTGCAAACCAGTTTCATGTTCCCCGGATGCAGGAGCTGGTTGAACTGCATATTCATGCAATTGAGAAGGGAACTCCTGTGGAAAGTGAATAAAAAAAGCCGGTATCCCGGCAGTCAAATGAAAATTACTCTACTCGAATTGCCAGAGAATAGGTTGTTTCATTCCCTGCCGTCTCTTCCCACGGCTGTTTATAGATACCATCGAAGGTCTGGTTCCCGGCTGTAACCGCCTCAATATACCACTCATGAATTCCTCCGACACCCACCATGCCCAGAGGTGCAGCATCCTGAACATATGTCTCATTCAACAGTGTAAGACCTTCAGAAAGAGTAACATTCCATGAGAAGCCGGTTGTCGGATTTTCCGGAAGCTGAATCAGCGCAACCTGATTCAGTGTCATATTCAGTTCAGTCGTATTCATATCAGCGGTGACATTGAATACCGGCATGGCTGAAACCCCACCCGATTCAGGCACTCCCTGATCTTCTGCGATACAATACGGAATTAGCAGTAATGCGAAAACCAGTACGAAAAGGAATGGCTTGATCCGATCCATAGGATCACGTTGACTTTCAAACAGAATAAGATGGTGGGAGGGAACTAAATCAGAGCGTGATAAAACAGAAACGAAAAAAAAGAATTGCCGGTTATACCGACAATGAATGAAATTTACTCTACGAGAATGTTAAGAGTGTATTCGCTGCCAGTCTCTTCTGAATCTGCCTTCTTTTCTACACCAGAGAAGGTCTGTGCTCCAGCTGCCACAGCTTCAACGAACCACTGGTGGAAAGCGCCTGCGGTACCCTCAATTGCATCGATTTGAGTCTCGTTGACAATGCTGAGACCTTCAGATGCGGTCACATTCCACTCAAAGTCAGTGGTTACCGGAAGTTCAATCTTTACAATCTGACCAACAGTCATGTTGAGTTCGGTTGTGTTGACGTCAGCAGTGACATTGAATGCCTGCATCTCTTCAGCGATCTCTTCGGTTACTGCTTCTGCCGGAACTTCTGCAGTAACTTCTTCAACAACTTCCTCAACAGCTGCTGCTTCCGGAGCAACCTGGGTTGCTTCTGGTGCTACCTGTTCTTCTGCAATACACCCCGGTACCAGCAGGAGTGCTGAAACCAGTAAGAGAAGGAACGTTACAATCCGATCCATGCCTTTTAAGGTCTACTCAATAGGGTAATAAGCTAATGGTATTATCCTTTACTATTCTGAGTTTTCGGATGTGAGTCTTCCAGAAAACAATTTTGCTTAAAGTATTTGTGGAGTGCGACTTTGCGCGCTTGTCATTCTGAAAAATTATCCGATAATTTGGGGACAATTCCCCATCCCTTATAGAATGTATAACTAAATGTCCCATCCTTACGGGCAGAACCGGAGAGTTCACGGATGCCTTCATCAAAGTCATCGGCAGACATCAGACCTGCCGCAACAGCCTGTTCCCTGACTCCCTCAATCATGGCAATGAAGGTCTTCTCAGTAAAACCGGATACCAGATCAGGCCTGCCTGCATCTGCATAGACCAGCCGCGGTGATACTGTAACGTCAGCGAGCCCTGAAGATATCAGAAGCGGGTAGAGTTTCCGTCCAATGCAGGCATCACCACCGGCACGTTTCTGCAGAACCACCTGACATCTGATTACCATCAGAGCCTTCTCAGTCTCAGGATGAAAACAGACCGAGCCGTGATCCCCTTCAATGGCAGTGACCGTACCTCCCGGCCGTACGAGGTTCATTACCCGCTGGACAGCCTCTTTTGGATGTTTCAGATGTTCAAGTACAAAACAAAAGATAGCATGATCAAACAGTCCAAAGGGGAGGTCATTAGTGAGGATGTCAGCATGATACAACGTTACATTACTAAGCCCTGCTTCATGAATTCTTCTTTTGGCAGCCGCTAGTGATTCATGGGAGATGTCTATGGAGATAAATTCACAGGAGGGATTTTGCTTTGCCAATATGCAGGTCTGTGCACCAGTCCCGCATCCTGCTTCAAGTATCCTGCTCCCCGGAGGAAAGAACGAATCATGATGAATTACATGAGTAAGGGTCCCTGCCTGGTCAGAGAGTCGCTCTGCTTCCCTTGCTGAGTACCCATGGACGTAGGTGTGCGTCATGTGTACTCGTACCTATCATAATCATCCTTGAGATGGTTTCTGCTGTCTGGAAATAAAAATAAGATTATAGGGCTTTTTGCATAATGAGACAATTTCCTTTATCAGTCTGCTTATATCTGACATCATCCATGAGTGAACGGATCAGGTGTATACCAAGCCCGCCAATCCGCCGTTCATCTATTCCTGCGTCAACATCTGCCGGGGGAATTGTGAGCGGGTTAAAATACGGTGCTTCGTCACAGATGGTTAGAACAACCAGCCCGTCTGCAACCTGGCAATGTACTGCAATCATCCCGGGTGCATCCTTGTACCCATGGGTGATGACATTTACCACTGCTTCTTCTGCTGCAAGCTGCATCGCATTCTCTACTTCAAAGGAGAGATTTTCT
The DNA here is from genome assembly GCA_964501255.1 of uncultured Methanospirillum sp. GTDB lineage: Archaea > Halobacteriota > Methanomicrobia > Methanomicrobiales > Methanospirillaceae > Methanospirillum. The sequence goes on from CAZCSN010000039.1 coordinate 7,563, forward strand.
TTCTCTGCAATTTCAGAAAGAAATTGTGCAAGCTGCCGAACTGCAGTGATCGGATCTTCAAGGTCAGTCTGATATGCTGCCATCCATATGCCGGAAAAATGCGAAACTACTGATTAAGTTTCTCTAATGCCTGCTCAACTGAGGCAGATATCGGAAAGAGCCGATCAAATCCGGTCATCTTAAATACTTCTCCCGGACCTGGCTGCAGATCAGCCAGGGCTATAGTACCACCTTTCGCCTTGACCCGTTTTAAGGCAGCAAGGATAACCCGAAGTCCGGAACTACTGATATAATTTAAATCCTTCATATTCAGGATGAGAGTGGTGACACCAGTATCAAGCTTCTTTCCTAATTCTTCTTCAATCTGTGATGAGGTTGCAGCATCAATCCTCCCTGAAATATCCAGAATGGTAATTGCAGAGTTCTGCCGTTCCTGTATTGTAAGTTGATCTTCCATTATCCTCTCGTCTCCGGTTATGAAGAAAAAAGTCCGTACTCTAAGAGTCCTCTGCTAGGAATTTATGATTTTTGAAACCGAGATCTGGTGATGAACAATGAACAGGTTGTTCTGGTACCTCAGCAATGGCAGGATATCCCGGGTACGACAAATGCCAGAATATTTCCCTGTATCCGAAAACCAGATATCACCAGTTCAAATGTGTATATTCTTCAGATTCAGGATTATTTTGTCCTTATTGATACCGGAGCTTCTCAGGAAGTGATGGATACAGTATGTGATACCCTCTCAGCAGCAATACAAAGCAGAGAGCAACCGCTTCTTATCATCTTCGGGCATGCGCACTATGATCATATCTATCAGGGACTGGTAGACCGCCGGTTTGAAAATTATGGAAGACCGGTCTTTATCTGTCATACAAAAGGCACAGACCTCTTACGAACAGGTGATACCCGATATACCCAGGCAGACCTGGTAGACCTGCCTGTCCCTCCATTTATTGTTGATGTTTCACTTTTTCAGGTCGCCGGAAATGATTCAGAACATCTTGAACACATATTGCCGGGGTTTGTAAAAAAATCAGATACATATACAATTTCTGATACAATCGACCTGTTTTCAGAAGAACTATGGTTTCCTGACGGGCAGTCACTTACATTCTGGGAAGTGCCAGGACACTCGTATGACAGTATTGCCATTCAAATTGGAGGTCTGTTGCATGTTGGTGATGTCCCTTTTGCATTAAACCCGGGTGTTGCAGGAATTTATGGATGGGATTGTGATGAATTCGCCAGGACACTTCAAAGGCTTGTCTGGATCCTTGAGCATCATGAGATAGGGATTGTCTGTTCAGGGCATGGAAATGCGTTTTCCCGTGATGAATTTCGGCCAGTCCTCCAAAAACTGATTCATTCCGTTACGAAGCTGTCTGATATCGCTCTTTTTGACAAAGGGCGGGTTGATCTTTCCATGAGACATGCCATGGACCTCATGGATGAAGCACAGAGACTTTTTCCGATAATTGCCGGGAGAATTATGCTCCTGCGGTATCATCTTGAAGAACTAGGGGAGTATGAAACTGCACAGGAACTGGAACAGATCCTTCCTGCTCCTGATATTGAAAAAACTCTGGATGGCTTTACTGCCATGTACAGACAGTATCAGGAAAGAAACCTCCCTGAACTTCAGGTTATTCTGAAAGCATTGCAGACGTTTCAAAAGATCAGATCATTTCTTTCCGGTCATAACATTGACCACCTGGTCAATCCCTCTTTTGTTCGTCGAACAACCCGACTCTTCTCTGATCTTTTATCAACTATTCAGGGAGTAATTCCAACTGCAACACTCATACCCGTCAACCCGGTTCAGGTACTACACGATATCATCCTGAACCAGAACGCTTCTGTCAGTGATGATGATCTGTTGCAATTCGCTGATGATATGGATTTTTTTCAAAGAGCCCTGCTCAGCAGACTGTCTGAGTTTCAGAACCGGAGAGAGACAGAATGCATAATCGAGGCACCGGAATATGCATGCATCATGTATGCGGATTCTGAGCGGATAACAGATAGTCTGAATGCACTTTTTGATTATTATTCCGTATACAAAGCAAAGCAGGTCAGTGCAAGGATCTGTATAATCGGTGATTCAGTTCAGATAGCCCTGAAACCCGAAGGAAAAGACTGGAATCCAGAGCTCCCTCTCTCTCGGGCACTCCTGAGAACGATTCAATATGCCGGGGGGATGATTACAAAAATGCCGCATAAAGGAGATGAAGAAATTATTATTGAATTTCAGAAGGCATGAAAAATGAAAATAACATCTTATGATGCCCTGATGAGGATAAGGGTAATATCATCTGATTGGGGTGCATCTTTCGTAAAATCTTTGATGGATGCAATGATTGCTTCAATTAATTGTGAAAGCTCACGATCCCGGTTTTGCTTCAAAACTGCGATGAAGCGATCCATCCCATATTCTTCGCCATCCGTATTCATCGCCTCGCTCACCCCGTCAGTATAAAGTGCAACAAGATCTCCCTTTTTAAGATCAACGGTGACTGAATCCAGATCAATCCCATCAATAATTCCAAGGGCGATTCCTTCCGCCTTTAGCAGGGTAATATCGCTATGATCCTGACCGGTGAGCATGAGGGGAGGATTATGACCGGCATTCACGTAGGTAATTTTCCGTTGAAGAGCGTCAATAACAAGGTAAAAGAGTGTTACAAACATGCTGGCCTTTGAATCCCGGCAGATCAGGGAGTTTGCTTCTTTTATCGCACTCGCAGGATCACTCTTCCAGGTTGCACTGACTCTGATGAGTGTTCTGGAGAGCGCCATAAACAATGCCGCAGGTACTCCTTTTCCGCTCACGTCCGCGATGACAAGCCCCCACTCATCATCTCCTACCGGAATAAAATCATAAAAATCTCCTCCGACCTCAAGGGCAGGGCTCGCATAAACGGCAAGTTCCATTCCCGGAATGTCAGGAATGCTGTCAGGAAGGAAACTCTGCTGAATGCCCTGGGCTATCTCAAGTTCTCTTGTAAACCGTTCCTTTTCTGCAGTGGTTCTCCGGAGCTCAACGATATAATTGCGAAGATCATGCGTCATGTGGTTAAAAGCACCGGCCAGTTCTTCAAACTCATCACCTGATTGGATCTCAACCGGTGTCTGAAGATCCCCGTTGCCGATTCGTCTGGCTCCTTCACGTAAAATCATCACCGGGCCTGTGATGAGCTTTGAGAAGAATAACGCGATCCCAACGACAGCAATAAAGAGCAGAATGAAACTTGCGATAAGGATAGTCTGTAAAAAAGACATCTGTTCCGTGATGTGGGAATGGGTCTCTTCACTTGCATTCCGGATGACTGAACCGGTAATATCAGCAGGCCCGATTACCTGTTCTACCGGCATGACAAGGCCGATACTCCATCCAACACTTTTCACCGGTGCATATGCAATGTATTTGTCTCCTTCTGCAAATCTGCATCTGCTGACACCGGAAAGACCCATGGTCATCTCCCGTGCGATCTTTTTCAGATCCTCATTGGCACTTAAAAGAAGATTCTCGGTCTCATAGGAATCATCCCACCGCTTCTCTCCGGCGGAGAGGCCCGGACGTGAGATGATGTCACCCCGCTGATTTATTAGGAACGCATACCCGTCCTCTCCCAGCTGGGTTGTAATAATCCGGTAATTGATCGTCTCTATGGTGATATCTGAACCAATCACCCACGATACATTCATATCAGGATTATGGATAGCCTTTGAGCACGTTATCGTAAGGCCATTTCCAAGAACGTCCACGTATGGATCTGTCCACGTTAACTGGTTATTATTGAGCGCATTGCGGTACCAGTCCCTGGCCCTCGGTTCAAAACCCGGATCAACGCGGGGGGTCCAGGGAAAGATGTAGGTCACTCCTGATGAGGAGGTCACATAGAGAGCGGTGAGCCGGTTGTCGGCGTGGAAGAGGGTATTGAACACCGGTTGGAATGAATTCAGTGCATATATCTCATCACGAACATCTTCCGGTGAACAATTCGGTGAGAGATGAATAACACCAGTTTCACCAGGTTTTGCGGGTCGAGTATCACGGCTGTACCATTCCACAGGGGTGTTATTCTTCCTGATAATCTCCTTGCCGTAGTCATTTATCACCTTCATCTCTGAAATGATCCGTTCAAAGACCATGTCCGTAATCTCTGCCTGATCGGTCGCAAGCCGGAGGAGATAGATCTCAGCATCCTCTTCAAGAGCTGTCGTGCTCTCTCCAATAGCACGCTCACCAAGAGCAAGACTTGATTCTGTGGCGTAATTGCCAAGATTACTAATGACAATCCAGGATATTCCTCCGATAATAAGAAAGATGATACTGGTAAGGAGGACCATTATCAGTAAAAATTTTACTGTAACCCCAAATCTCATGCAAATCCTGCAGGCGTTCCCTGCTCATCATTCAACACGGTTACCATAATCTTCCGTTGCACGCTTTCCTGATTCCATGAGGTTGCCCGTGGCCGTAAACTGCCAATAAAAGTCTGTGTTCCGGGAGAGGTGGCCCGCACCATCCATTCCCGCATACCGGAGACTTCAACCGGCATATCAGCGGGGAATGGGACATACCGGTCTCCGGTAACAAATAGCCCTTCAGTGACAGAAACCCTCCAGTACCGTCCATCTTCCGGCGTCCAGGGATAAGAGACCAGCATCGTATCCCCAACAGACATAGTAACCTGTGTTGTATTCATATCGGCATAGAGATCAGGAGGTGATTGAAATGCCTCCGGGCGGACTGTAAATCCAGTATCCGAACGCACACAGCCGGAGACGCACAGGAGCATCATAACGATGAGACAGAGAAGGATAAGAAAAACCTTCCTTCGCTGACCTGGCCCGTGCTCCGGAATTATCATCAGTGTCATGAAAATTTGTCATACTTGGATAAGTACCGATTGGAATGCTCTGTCATTCCCGTGCGACAGACCTATCTTCTTCATCCTCCTATCATTGGTATATGACTCCCAGCCAGATACCTGACGTAATTGTTCAGGCCCGGCCGCTCACTTCCGAAGGGTCTGCTATTTTTATTGGGTTTCCGGGAAGTGGTCTTGTAGGAAGTATAGCCCTCGCATATATGGTCGATAAGCTTGGATTTGAATCGATCGGGACGATGACCAGTAAATATTTTCCTCCGATGGCAATGATGTCAGAGGGGGTCATTGCTGTCCCGGTGAGGATCTATGAAAAGGACAAATTTGTTGCAATTCTTGCAGACATCCCCATCCATCCGCAGATATGCTATGAAGTTTCAAATGCCATTCTGGACTGGGTAGCACCCTTCAAAGTATCAGAAGTTGTAACGCTGGCGGGTATCATTACAAATGAACCGGAAAAACGTGTTTTCTCTGTTGCTACAGAAAAAGCTCTCCTGGACAGACTTGGTGATTCCGCAATACGGCTTCCGATTGGCAGCATATCCGGTATTGCAAGCAGTATTCTGACGGAGTGCAAGATACGGGGAATACCGGGGATAGGTCTTTTGGGAGAGACAATTAATGCGCCTGATCCACGAGCAGCTGCCAAGACTATTGAAGTCCTGAACATGCTCTATGATCTGCAGATAGAGACCTCAGGACTTATCGAGCAGGCTGAAGAGATTGAAGCGCAGATGCACCGGCTCGCCGAGGATGTACAGACGGCAGAGGAACAACCGGTCAGGAAAGAACCGCAACTTCCGATGTACGGGTGATATCCATGGAATGTATTGCACTTACCGGGATTTTTCCCCAGGTTATCGAAGAGCTGAAAAAAGGAATTCCACGAACGGTTGAACTTACGAGTGCACATAATGTTATTTCACTTACGCAGGTCACACCAGGCTCCCTGATATTTCTGACAACCGTTGATTGCGAGGATCTGGCAGTAGGAGATACAGGCATACTTGTTGAAGTCATCTCCGTTGCAATTACCATGAAGCACACCGTTGAATCAGGACTTGGATACCATCTTATGGAGCGCGAGAAACTCGCTGCACGGGTAAAGGTAAAATTTGTTTCAAAAACGACAATCCGGGCAAATGTATCCAGATGCTCCATCACCGAACCCAGGATTGTTGATGTTGTCAGGCCGGTGGCCTTTCATGCGGGATGAAAACTTCCCCGTCTCTGATTTTAACGCTACTATTATCAGGTACAGATGGAAACAAAATAAGGCACATCTTAGGGCCTGTGGCTTAGCCAGGATATAGCGTCGGGCTTCTAACCCGAATGTCGGGGGTTCGAATCCCTCCAGGTCCGTCCGTTTTTTAAAAAAGTTTAATGAGCCATGTATCTGCTGATACGAATGACTTTGTCATAGAAATGATACTGAGTCCCGTCAATAAAGGTAACGTCTGCGGAAATTCGATCCATACAGTTATTTGTTGCAGGAAAGATGGCTTCATCTCCAATCCTGTTACCCAGGTTCTTGGTCTCTTTTGAACCATCGGGACCGATTCTGTGTATCTGTAATGTCTTAATCATGTTCTGACCGAATCCACCCCTGAACTGAACCTCGATTCTGCTGATATCAACATTTGCCTGGATGATCACTGATTTATTCGCAGGGATCTCCTGGACAGGATCCGGTTTTAATGAGGGGGAACGGGCTACTGCTTCACATGGATCGACATATGGTGCATAATCAGCAGGACAGATACCCCTGATATACTGCATCTTTTCATTCAGGATGACATAACTCTGTCCGTTTGTAAAATACGCGGTTCCGACAACCTGATCACCGCATCCCGATCCTTTCAGGATGACGGAATCTCCCACCACATTTCCAAGAACTCCTGCATCTTTGGAACCATCAGGATGAATCACCTCGATCTTGATCTCTTTCAGGAGCCTCTGCCCGTGACCTCCTCTGAAAACTGCCGTTGTATACATCCCTTCCTGGTTCAGTTGAACAGAAACCGTCAGATTATTGGGTGGCTGAACGGTTGTAACGGGCACTGGAAATTCTCCCGTTTCACATGCAACCGGTGAAACCCCGGTTATTATCCATACCAGAAGGATGCCACAGAGGATCCAGATCCATGTTCTCATATGAAGAGCCATATGAGTGAATCCTACCGCCACCTATTTCAAGATTATGAAATAAAAAAGAGACTGATCCGGTTATTCAATGATGATATTCTGAATATCGTGCTCTCTTAATGCCAGCATCTTGGTCCGGTTCAGGTTTTTTCCTGCCTTCCCGATTGCCCGGCCACGATCTTCATCCCGGATGACAACATGAGCGATCTGTTCGCCATGATAATCTGAAAACTGTACCTCTTTCACCTGGGCCGGATGGAAGCAGTTCCGAATGAACTGGGCAGGATCCTCGGAATACTCCACAGCCTCTATCCTTTTCCCGAAAGATTCTGATGCTTTTTTAATATTGACGCCTTTTTTCCCAATCGCGTATCCCATATCACCGGGATTTACAATGAAAATGAGACGATCATCTTCACTATCATCAATGACATCGCGACTTCCTGCCCCGGTGATCTTTTCAAACCGGGCAATGAGCGCGATAGTCTCTTCATTCAGGACTACTCCCATGCAGCCTCGTTCACCGGGAAAGGGTAAGGATGTCAGAGTCGCCTGACTCTTCGATTGCAAGTGCGCTCACGATGAAGGGCTTTCCACAGGCACGGCCAAGCTGGACGCCTGATCCTTCATAGGTATATGTCTTTACTCCATCCTTACCGGCAAGATAACTGGAAAATTCTGCAGGGCAGTTTGCTGCCACTACAACCAGCTTTGCCGTTCCCTTCTCAATGCTGTCTTTTGTTTCATTCTGACCGAGGATAACCTTCCCCGTCTTAATTGCACGCCTGAGCGATGTATTGAAATCCATATCAGATACCCCTATACTTTCTGCTTTACTACTAATTTAACATCCCCTGTTCCGAGCTGAATCGGCTGACCAACAATCACATTTTCGGTCACCCCACAGAGAATATCAGACTCGTGGGCAACTGCCGCATCGAGGAGATGGTTCACGGTTACTTCGAATGCTGCACGGGAGAGAACAGACTCCTTCTCACCGGCAATACCGTGACGTCCGATCTGCTTTACCTCACCTTCCATGCACATCATATCAGCAACCAGCATGATATGGCGCACATCAACCATGATACCCTGTTCTGAAAGGGTTGCAAGTGCCTCGTTAATGATAGCATTTCTGGCAGCTTCAACACCGAGCACCTGTGAGATCTCGTTAATGTTATTGGTCCTGGTCCGTGTTGTATCAACACCCCGGATGGCAAACACATCTTTCAGGTTTGAACCTTCGGTATACAGGATATACTCACCTGCCTCCTTCCTGACGACCACACGCTCAATATCATCGATGCCCTGAACAATTACATTGCGGACATGCTCCTTGAGCTGGAAGAGGTTCTGATAACTCCCCCGGTCCTTGGGTATAAAGACGAGCAGGCCTTCAGACTCATTGGTCTCATACTCAAAATCACGGTAGTGTCTTCGCTCCTTGATCTTTTTTGGTGCTATCTCAAGGATCTCCCTGACAGATATCTTCCGTTTCTCACAGACCGCCCTGTTGACATGAACCACGATCTGCATATTTGCCATGTCGGTGGTGATATCCCCAAACTCCTGGAGAGGAGCCGCCTCAATCTGCCAGGATACCTGTCTTGCCTTGTCACGGTCGGTTGAGTATCCCTCGCGGAGATAGATGGTCATGGTCGGGGTGGATGGTTCTTTTCGTGCATCCATGATCTCAATCAGACGCGGCAGACCTAAAGTAACGTTAATCTCGGCCACACCAGCGTAGTGGAAGGTACGCATCGTCATCTGGGTACCCGGCTCACCGATCGACTGGGCTGCAACCACACCGACTGCCTCACAGGGTTCAATCCTCGTGTGTTTATACTCCTTAACCATCTGGGCGAGAATTTTGGAATATTGCTCGTCGGTCACAATCCGTGACGGATCAGTCAGGCCATCTTTTTCCCGTGCGATGATGATTCTGGCAAGTGTGGTGTTGGTCCGGTGGGGAAGACCGATGGCAATCAGTTCAAAGAACCGTTTTGACATCCGCTCCATCACCTGTGAATGCTCGGCCAGTTCATTGAGTGACGGGAGATGATCACGCAGTAATGCCCGGAATTTATCCTGCTCAAACCGGTTCAGACCCTCAAATGCTGCAGCATCCACCCAGTCAGGAATCTTTATCTGTTCTTCAGGAACTGCCTTCCTTACGGTAAAGACCTCCTGCTCCGCGTCAGAAGGAAGCGGAAATGTCCGCATGACCCACTCTTCAAAGTCGCCCTTTTTCAGGAGATCAGTCAGGAAGATCGTGTACTGTTTCTGGGTCAGCCTGAAGTTCGGGTTTTCTTCACGTTTGATATCTTTGATCCGATCTTTCAGAATCTTCTCAATCCGCTCCGGGATAGAACTGATCTTCTCGATGGTCATCTGGATATCAGAGAAATACTCTCTGACCTCCATGGACTTTTTATCAAGGGTGGTCAGACGTGGTCGTGCTGCCGGCGTAATGATGGTCTGGGGAAGAATGATCTCATCTTCGTCTGATTTTACAAGCGGGGAGAAACTCTCGGTAAGCCAGTCATAGAATTTTTCCGCATGTATGAGATCCTCCATCCTTGCGATGAACATCTGATCATCGATGGTATCTTCCGCCTCCTCATCCTCCTCCTTCATCCGGTACTCGACCATCTCAATGAGCACTTCACGGATATGTTCAGGGACATCATCCGGAAATCTCTTCTTAACCTTGTGCTCATCAAAATACCGGAGTACGGCTGCGGCTGCCTCCGAAGGGATGTTCAGTTCTTCCATCAGATCTCCTCCTTGAGGATGTTGCTCACAATCCCTTCAACATCCACCGGTTCACCAAACGAACTCTTCATCGGATCGGTGGAGTCTTCTCCATATTCGAACTGGATAATCCGGCCTCCGGTGGTTCTGACGGTCATGTCATAAGCGACTTTCAGGTCCTGCAGTGCATTGATCATCCGTCGTTGGAGATAACCGGACTGGGATGTCCGAACTGCAGTATCCACCAGACCTTCACGACCTCCGATAGCATGGAAGAAGAATTCTGTTGGGTTCAGACCAGACTTGTAACTGTTCATGACAAATCCGTGAGCCATTGCCCCGCGGTCGTGTTTCTTAAAGTGAGGAAGGGTCCTGTCCTCGTACCCTCGCATGATACGCTCACCACGAACGGCCTGCTGACCCACACAACCGGCCATCTGAGTCAGGTTCAGCATGGAACCTCTGGCCCCGGAGACCGCCATGACCACTGCTGAGTTGGACAGACCAAGATGACGGCCTGCGATCTCTCCCGTGTTATCACGGGCCTTCCCAAGCACCTGCATGATCTGCATCTCAAGGGTCTCTTCCGGAGTCCGGCCTGGCATGGGTTCAAGCTGCCCGTCCTCGAAGATCTGAATACGCCGCTCAACATCCTGGGCAGCCCGTTCCAGCACCTCACGAATCTGGCCATAATCACTCTTGGAGAGATCCTCATCATCAATCGCAAAGGTAAACCCGTCATGCATGATTGCACGAATCGAGAGCCGGGTCATATCATCGATGAACCGGGCAGCACGCTCATACCCGTACTGCCGGATGATACGATGGAGAATTGCACCGTCAAACGCACCGACCGCCTTTTTATCGATGACGCCTGACTTCAGCTCTCCGTCAATGATCTGCACATAGGCATCACGTTCACAATTAACCCGCTGACATTCTTCGCAACCCTTACAGGATGATGCACGGAAGACCATGTTCAGATCATCGGGGAGGATCTTGGAGAAGATCTGTTTGTTGGACCAGTATTTTATCCCGTTTTCAACCTTCCCTGGTTCTCCCAGACGTTCTATCCGGTTATTCTTGAGCAGATCAATGGTCTCTTCCTTGGTAAACCACCGGAGCGTGTGCGTCAGAAGGAATATCCCGGATATATGATCATGGATACCTCCGATGATCGGTCCGCCAAAGCGTGGAGAGAGAATATTCTCCTGCACCGCTGCGAGCATCGCTGCTTCAACCCTGGCCTCTTCGGTCTGGGGGATGTGCAGGTTCATCTCATCACCATCAAAGTCTGCGTTATATGGAGGACATACAGCCGGATTCAGACGGAATGTCTTCCCGTCCATGAGCCTGACCCAGTGGGCCATGATTGACATCCGGTGAAGAGAGGGCTGCCGGTTAAAGAGCACGATATCGCCGTCACGAAGGTGACGTTCAACAATCCACCCGACATCGAGCTGGTCGGCAACAAAGTCAAGGTTCCCGTCATCGTTGCCGGTTCCTTTTACCAGACGAATACGGCGCTTATCAGGTCTGATGACATAATTTGCACCACAGGGAGAGCGAAGCGTCGGCCGATCAGGACCAACCCTGACGATCCGGCGGAGTTCATCAATATTAAAGGCAGTGACCTGAACCGGGATCGTCATTTCGTTCGCGATCTTCTGGGGAATACCGACCTCATTCACTGACAGGTTTGGATCCGGTGAGATAACAGTACGGGATGAGAAGTTTACACGTTTCCCTGATAAACTCCCTCTGAAACGTCCGTCTTTTCCCTTCAGACGCTGAGAGAGCGTCTTGAGTGGCCGACCTGACCGGTGACGTGCAGGAGGACATCCGGCAACTTCGTTGTCGATATAGGTAGTTACGTGGTACTGGAGCAGTTCCCAGAGATCCTCAATAATTAATTGTGGTGCTCCGGCATCCTGGTTCTCCTTGAACCGCTGGTTAATCCTGATGATATCGACCAGTTTGTGAGTCAGATCGTCTTCAGAACGCTGACCATTCTCCAGGATGATGGACGGACGCATCGTAACCGGCGGGACCGGAAGGACGGTCATGATAGTCCATTCAGGACGTGCCACACTTCCGATGATCCCAAGTTTCTCCAGATCATCATCAGGGATCTTCTCGAGACGTGCACGGATATCTGCCGGGGTGAGCTTGTTCTCGACCTTCTTCCCCCGTTCATCAGTCGTGATCTCAGCGAACGTGGTTGGTTTTTCAAAGTTGATCTTGAGCTGCTGCTCACCACAGTGCGGACAGAAACGCTCCTTATGCACATCCTTCTCACTCACCGAGTCACTTCCCATCTCTTCTTCCGGCCCGATGATCTTCTCTATCTCTTCATCAGACAGAAGCAGACGGCCGCACTCCCTGCAGGTGACACGGAGCAGCTTTCTGATGAGCCGTGTGTATCCGACATGGATGACCGGTTTTGCCAGTTCGATATGACCAAAGTGCCCGGGACATTCACCTGCTTTCTGACTGCAGGTCTTGCACCGGAGACCAGGATCAATCACCCCAAGATGGAGATCCATCAGGCCCTGGGGGTAGGGAAAACCGTCATCATCATAGGTATCCGCCCAGATGATCTTCCGGACACTCATCTGTCGGATCTCTTTCGGGGAGAGGAGACCAAACTCGATCTTCCCGATCCGTTTAGGACTTGGCATTGCTTCTCTCCTCCTTATACAACATCCTCAAGATTGAGACGGGGAGCAATGGTCATACTCTTCATCTCATCAAGGAGTAATTTGAATGCATACGACATCTCTACCGGGTAGATATCGGTTTCACTGCCACAATTGAGACATCGGGTAATATTCTGTTTGCGATCCAGCATGGCAACCATACCGCATCTGGCACAGACATACTCAGTGACCTTGTCGGATTCTTCAAGGAGACGCTCTTTGAGAGCCATGGCTGCACCATGACCGATCATGACATCACGCTCCATCTCTCCAAACCGAAGACCTCCTTCACGGGCACGACCTTCTGTCGGCTGACGGGTAAGAACCTGCACCGGACCCCTGGAACGGGCATGCATCTTCGATGACACCATATGGTAGAGTTTCTGATAGTAGATGACTCCGATATAGATATCAGCATAGAAGCGTCTTCCGGTGATACCATCCCACATGGCCTCACGCCCGGTATGGGAGAATCCGAACTTTTTCAGAGATGCACGAAGATCCTCTTCACGTTCCCCGGAGAATGCAGTGCCTGCTATCCGACGCCCCTCAAGAGAGCCCACTTTTCCACCAAGCATCTCAAGCATGTGCCCAATCGTCATACGGGACGGGATGGCATGAGGATTGATGACCAGATCAGGTGTCAGACCGCCGGCGGTAAAAGGCATATCCACACTTGGTGCAATAAGACCGACGACTCCTTTCTGTCCATGCCGTGATGCAAATTTGTCACCAACTTCCGGGATACGGAGATCACGGGTTCTGACCTTGACCAGTTTGGAGTTGTTCTCTCCTTCGGTCAGAATAACCGTATCAACGATACCATGTTCGTTTGAACGCATAGTCACTGAGGTATCCCGGCGTTTTTCCACAGTGATCAGCTCAGAGGTTGGTTCTTCCAGGAACCGGGGCGGGGAGGTCTTTCCGATAATGACATCCTTCTCTCTGACAATAGTCTCCGGGTTAATGATCCCGTCCTCGTCAAGATTTGCATAGTAATCAGCGCCATGTGCCCCGGTTACATCCTCATCCGGAACTTCAATGCGGTCTATCTGACCTCCCGGATACCGGCGTTCTTCTCCCTCATAAGTCCTGAAAAAGTGTGATCGTCCGACACCGCGGTCGATGGATGCCTTATTAAAGATGAGAGCATCTTCAATGTTATACCCTTCATACGAGAGGATGGCAACGACAAAGTTCTGACCTGCCGCCCGGTCATCAGATCCGATAACATCAGAGGTCTGGGTGTATACAAGAGGTTTTTGCACATAATGGAGCAGATGCCCACGGGTATCCGGCCGGAGCTTCATATTTGCACAACCAAATCCCAGTGCCTGCTTGACCATTCCTGCTCCCATGGT
>CAZCSN010000040.1:0-20877 GCA_964501255.1 uncultured Methanospirillum sp.
TAATCCCGCCTCCACCACCGATCTGGAAAGACCTTTCTGATTATTTCATCCCCTTCGCCAACAGGTTCCAATCCGGCAGCCCGCATATCGGCATCCACCATGATCTTCATCAGTTCTTTGAACCGTATCTTCGCCTTCCAGGAAAGTTTCCTTTCAGCCCGCGAGGGATCTGCCTGCAATGCCTCAACTTCGGTCGGCCGGAAATATTTCGGATCAATTTGTACATGCTCATTCACATCAAGCCCGGCATAGTCAAATGCCGCATCCACATACTCCTGCACAGAATTCGTCTGACCTGTCCCGATAACATAATCATCAGGAGCATCCTGCTGAAGTATCTTCCACATGCATTCAACGTACTCGGGTGAATATCCCCAGTCCCGCTTTGCTTCAAGATTTCCAAGATAAAGATATCTCTCTTTCCCGGAGAGGATCGCAGCGATACCCCGCGTTATCTTACGGGTTACAAACGTCTCGCCACGGCGGGGGGATTCATGATTAAAAAGTATCCCATTACAGGCAAACATGGTATACCCGTCACGATAGTTCCGTGTCATCCAGTATGAATACACCTTCGCACATGCATAGGGACTTCGTGGCCAAAAACAGGAATCCTCGTTCTGCGGCGGGGGCGTATGACCAAACATCTCACTTGATGATGCCTGGTAAAATTTCACCGACGGGTTACTTCGTCGTGCAGCTTCGAGAATTCTCGCCGTGCCAAGACCGGTAATATTTCCGGTATATTCAGGGGTGTCAAAACTGATTCTGACATGGCTTTGTGCACCAAGATGGTAAATTTCATCAGGCTTTATGTTATAGAGCACGTGTGATATCATCTCGGAGTCTGAAAGATCCCCATAATGGAAAAATATCTTTGCATCCGGATCATGTGCATCAACATAGATATGATCAATCCGCTGCGTGTTGAACGTGGAGGCCCTTCTGACCAGACCATGCACTTCATATCCTTTGGACAGGAGAAATTCTGCAAGATAAGATCCATCCTGCCCTGTTATTCCGGTAATAAATGCCCGCTTCATGTCTGTTCAATCCAAAACCTGTATTGAATGGATCTCATAGGTGATTATCTTTTGTTTAATGACACCAACAACTTCAGAATAAAAACCCTGATATTCCATTATCAAGAGATGACCACATTTTTCCTTATGATATTCGAAGAATGCAATGATTATTCATATAATTATTATTCAAATAATAATACATGAGGTTTTATGGCCGAACCCGTGCGCTCCATCTCTGGGGCCTTTTATTATTTCCGCTCTGGCAGAAGGAGAATCTTCATGAAAGAAATTGAAGATCGCACCGGGATTGATGTGACATCGCTTCATCCATATCTGGACAATCTCATCAATCTCCCTGGTATTGTATCCTGTCAGGTTCCTGCTGGTGAAGAGAAAGATCGCTCACGACCCGGGCGATATTTCCTTTCAGGTCCTTTCTTTCAATTTTATGCACGATTTGTGTACCCGCATTTAAGTGCCTTTGAAGCAGGATCCTATTCCTCATATATAAAAACCATTCATGAGCAGTGGAATTCCCATGCAGGAAAATGTTTTAGGGACCAGGTCAGAGAAATGCTTACTGAAAACCTTCAAAATGACTATTACAGTATTGGTTCATGGTGGAACAGAAAGAGGGTTGATATTGTTATTGTTGCCATGAGCCCTGGAAAAAGCCTGGTTATTGAATGTACATTGTGATCTGACTGAAGATCAGGCACGGAAAATTGTGAAAGAGGCAGAGCGAAAAGCAGAACGCATTCCCCGCCTGTCCGGAGTGGTAACGGGTAATGTGGCTGCCCGCTCCATTACAGGAAATGAAAAACCTGCTCAGGAGGGCTATTTTGTCCGGGATGTACAGGATCTTTAATCCCCCGGACACCGGCTCCTGTTCACGGTACGATTTTGCCAAATACGTCCTCAATCAGATTGGATGGTCAGGCATACTCACTCCGGCAAAAAGTTCTGATTTTCAGACCCCTGCAGCACGCCCGGAGTATTCAGTCCTGGATAACTTTGGCCTCAGGCAGGCGATCGGGTATACACTTCCGTCATGGGAGGATGCAACAGAGCGGTTTTTACATGAGATCGGGAGAATATGATTATGTACCTGCTTGTTACCGGAGTGGCCGGATTTATCGGCTCAAACTTTGTATATCACTATATCAGGGAACACCCGGATGCTATCATCATCGGGTATGATGCCCTGACCTATGCCGGAAACATCGAAAACCTGGATGCGCTCCCGCACGATCACAAAGGCCGGTTCATCTTCATCAAAGGTGATATCACCGATCCGGAGGCGGTCAGGTCAGTCTTTGCCCGGTATGAGATCGGGGGAGTCATCAACTTTGCCGCAGAATCGCATGTTGACCGGTCAATTCATGATCCCGCAGTCTTTCTGAAGACAAACATCCTCGGGACCCATACCCTCCTTGATGCCGCAAAAGAGGTCTGGTATCAGGATGGGACGTGGAAAGATACGTGCAGATTTTTACAGGTCTCAACCGATGAAGTGTACGGATCACTCGGCCCTGCAGGTCTGTTTACAGAGACAACCCCACTTGATCCGCACAGCCCGTATTCAGCAAGCAAAGCCGGGTCAGATCTCATTGTAAAGGCATATCATGACACCTATGGCATGCCGGTCGTCATCACCCGGTGTTCCAATAATTACGGGCCATATCAGTTCCCGGAAAAATTCATCCCCCTGATCATCACCCGGGCACTGGCTCATCAGTCAATACCTGTCTATGGAGACGGGAGACAGATACGGGACTGGCTCTATGTCATGGATCACTGCCGGGCGATAGACCTGGCTTTTCATAACGGAAAATCAGGGGAAGTATACAACATCGGAGGCCTGAATGAACATGAAAATATCAGTATTTTACAAACAGTGATACGGATACTTCGCGAACTGACTGGAGATCCTGAAATCAATGAAAGCCTGATCACCCATGTGCCTGACCGGCCGGGTCATGACCGGAGATATGCTATCGACGCCTCCAAGATCCGCCGTGAACTGGGATGGGCTCCAAAGATCCTGTTTGAAGAGGGAATCAGGGATACCATCCGGTGGTACCTTGAGCATCAAAGCTGGGTTACGAGTGTCATATCCGGTGAATATATGAGATTTTACAAGAAAAACTATGGATAACTCCGCAAATGGAGGAAATCATCGAAATGATGAAATTTTCATAAGTCTGGCCTTGTGAATACTCACAATATCCTTTTGAGAATTATTTCATGAAAAAGGTTTGAAAAAAGTACATGAATATCCCATGTTTATTATTCAATTCTAAAATCGTTCCTTAATGGGTCTTTTATATCAAATTTTTTGTCAGAAGCACTGCTTTTGCAGCATAAAACATTGAATAGTATGCCCTGGATATCGCGTCATTATAATGGTGGTTTTGATGTAATTCGCATGCGACGCTGTACGTTTCCTGGGCACTTCTGATACATAAAAAGATTTCCTCTCTATCAGGCAATTACTCTCCCCTCCTTTAAAATAGTTTTTACAAACGAAAAATCCCTTTGTTTTTCGAACTCTTCTTCAGAAAAGACTTTTATTGAAAGGTATACCTGTGTTCTGGTAAAAAAAGAGCAGGCAGTGACGATAATATCTAATTTGGATTTCAAGGGTACATCTGAAGTAATAACCAACAAATCAACATCAGAACCGGAATCACCCTCACCCCTTGCCCATGAACCAAATAAAAGTACCTGTTTAATATTTTCCCCATACTTCTTTCGTATTTCTGATGTATATGAATCAATAACGTCTGAAATTAATGTTGTATCACGTGAAA
Source organism: uncultured Methanospirillum sp. (assembly GCA_964501255.1). Classification (GTDB taxonomy): domain Archaea; phylum Halobacteriota; class Methanomicrobia; order Methanomicrobiales; family Methanospirillaceae; genus Methanospirillum. Next base: position 3,839 of record CAZCSN010000040.1, read on the forward strand.
AAGATCCCTGTTCCTGATTCATCTGCATAGATGTGTAATGCAGATATATTATATACCTTTACGAAAAAATATCCCGGTTTTCCAGAATTATTCTCTAACAAGGAGATCCCTCCGATAAAAAAGCCGGAGAATAACTCTTCCGGTATCAGCTTGTGAAACGTACGGATGACCCAGGGCTTTATACCGGATTAACACCCCCTGGTTCCGACTCCTATCCGGATAACACCGACTTTATCGCCTGATCCAATCCGTTTTTATTATATGGTTTTGCAAGGACTCCTGAAAAACCATAGTCTGCATACGAGACAATGGCAGGATCTGAGAGATCACCACTCGAGACCAGTACCTTCACATCAGGATCTGATTTCCGGATGACGGATATCACCTCGCGACCGCCCATTCCCCCCGGTATGGTAAGATCGAGGATAATAACATCAAAGGGATGGCCCTCTTCCCGGGCCTTTGTATACTCAGCCAGTGCCTCTTCCCCGGTAACCGCAATTGTGGGATCATATCCCAGTTTTTTCAGGAGAATCCCGGTTATTTCACAGATTGCCGGCTCATCATCCATGAGAAGAATGCGATATGTCATACTGCTGAATACTCACAGATATGGACATCTGGTTATATGACATTTATGTACCGGCCGGCCGGGATTCATCAGGTTCATGCATCATCAGATGAAACATATACTGATTTTTTGTGTATTTTCATCTCTACCTTACCGATTCATGCAACCTTGTCTGCACATACTGCCGGGGAAAAATATTCGATACCCCTGAACCGGAATGTGACATCCGGATTGACGAGGCAGTCCCTGCGGAGGCAACCTGGAATCCTGCTGACCTCTACCGGTTTTTAGCCAAAGATCCCGGTGCAGTCCTTACGTTTATCGGAGGTGAACCGACACTACGCCCGGATCTTATCAGATCCGTCATGGACAACGCTCCGGTGAAGCGATTCATGATCCAGACGAACGGAACCCTCCTTCACCGCCTCTCCCGGGTTATCGTCAACCGGTTTGATACCATCCTCATCTCAGTCGACGGGGATCAGACGACCACTGATGAGGGGCGGGGCGAGGGGACGTACAGAAGGGTTATGGAAAATATCCATCACATCATAGCCGGCGGATTTCACAATGAACTCATCGCACGGATGACGGTCACTGAACGGACTGATATCAGGGCTGCAGTCAGGTACCTTGCCGGCAATCAGGATTATTCCTTCTCATCAATTCACTGGCAGATTGATGCAAACTTCTGGAATGATTATTCGATCAGATCATTTCAGGTCTGGGCACGTGAATCCTACATACCAGGGATCCGTCAGCTGGTGCAGGACTGGCTGTCGGTCATGAAAGAGAACGGCGTGGTATTAAAATGGTACCCGTTTCTTGATACACTGGAGGATCTTCTGTATGGCCGGCCAAGCAGGCTCCGGTGCGGATCAGGGTATGCGAATTATACCATTCTGACGGACGGGAGTATTGCCCCCTGCCCGATCATGGTGGGAATGAAGGATTTTTATGCCGGCACGCTTACGACCTCCCATCCCCTCCATCTTCCCTCAGTTCCGGTCACGGGACCGTGTGAAACCTGCGATATCCGTGATTTTTGTGGAGGGAGATGCCTTTATTCGGCAATCGTACAACCGTGGCCGAAAGAGGGGGCAGACCTTGTATGTGAGACCGTCCGTGCACTGCATGATGCGATCACAGAAATCGTGCCGGATGTTCAGGAGTTGATTGAGAAAAAAACGATCCGCATTGAGGATTTTGCACATGAAAAATTCAACGGATGCGAGATTATCCCCTGAACAGATCCCGTAGTGGGCAGAAATTAGTACTATGGAACCCAAACGGTGGACACAATGAATATATCAGTCCTTGCCAGTGGCAGTAAGGGGAACTGTGTATATATTGAGGGATCGGGAGGGGCCCTCATTATTGATGCAGGACGATCTGCACGGGAGATTCTGGGCACAAAAGATCGGAAGGGACGACTTTCAGAGGCTGGAGGCAGTCGTGATCTCATTGAAGGAATACTCATTACTCATGAGCATGGAGATCATGTAAAGGGACTTGGACCACTTGGCAATGCCCTGAAGGTGCCGGTGTATGGAACGAGCGGAACCCTGGATGCAGCCGGCCGGATGATTCAGACAAAGAAGAATTTTTCCCTTCAGTCAATACACCCGGATGATCCCTTCAGGGTCGGTGACTTTACCATCACCTCCTTTCCGGTATCACATGATGCAGCCGATCCCTGCGGATATGTCATTGAAGAGGGCGGCGTCCGGCTCTGTTACTGCACCGATACCGGAATAGTCACGTCCGGAATGCTTGAGATGATAAAAAAAGCAGACGGGGTGATTCTTGAATCAAACCATTGCCCGCGGATGCTGAAAGACGGCCCATACCCGGCATTTCTCAAACGACGGATTGCATCACCCCGTGGACATCTCTCAAATGAAGATGCCGGGTCCGTCCTTTCCGCGATCTCCCGGTCCATCCATTGTGCCATCCTTGCCCATCTCTCTGAAGAAAATAACAACCCGGGGCTTGCCATCAGGAAGGCTCATGAAGCACTCGGTCTGGCAGCAGATGATGTTGAACTCTTTGCTGCATCCTCGATCGATACACAAAACCGCCCGGCTCACCGGAAACCGAAACGGCATTGCAGAGAGCAGTGCCAGGATGACTGCTGGAAAATTACCATAACTCTCTGAAAATGTGTGTATTTCATGTTATTTTTGGATTTTGCTGAAATCTGCTCCCGCCTTGAGAAGACATCAGGCAGACTTGATACCATATCCATACTCGCACAGACCCTGGCATCGCTCCCTGAAGATGACCTTCCGGGGTTCTGCAGGCTTATCCTTGGAAAGCCATTCCCCGAATGGAGCGGGACAAAACTCGGGGTCGGACCAAATCTCCTCTACGAGGCAGTTGCATATGTTACAGGCAGAAAACGTGAGGAGATCATCGACCGGTTAAGCAGTGTGGGTGATGCCGGTGCGGCGGTTGAAGACCTCATCTCTCAGAAGTCACAGACCTCATTCTTCTCAGTTGACCTCACCCTTGCCGATATCATGGCAGCCCTTGTTGAGATATCAGGCATGGAAGGCGGACGGTCCCAGAAAGAGAAGATCCGGGTCATTCAGCGATTATTATCAAGTGCATCCCCGCTCGAGGCACATTATATAACCGCCATTCTTCTTGAAGACTTTCGCATCGGGGTCGGAGAGGGGAATCTTCGGGATGCCATTGCCCAGGCGTTTTCCGTGGATCCCGGCCTTGTGGAATATGCAAACCAGGTCAGAAATGACATCGGCGAGGTGGCAGTGCTGGCACGAAACGGAGAGGATGCACTCCGGTCAGTCAGAATGGTCCCCTTCCACCCGGTCCGGATGATGCTTGCACGGCAGGGAACCATTTCAGGTGTTCTTGAGGCAGGAGAACCGGTTGCTGTTGAGTACAAATATGACGGGGCACGGTTTCAGTTTCACAAACAGAATAACCGGTGCAGAATGTACTCCCGCCGTCTTGAGGAAGTTACGTCTGCCATGCCTGACGTCGTTGCCCTGCTCAATGAGGCTCTACCTGATGACGTGATTGTTGACGGTGAGGTCATTGCTGTTCAGGACGGACGCCCCATGCCATTTCAGACGGTTCTCCGGCGATTTCGGAGAAAACATAACGTCGCCGAGGCTGCGGATGCCATCACCATGATCCCGAACCTCTTTGATATTCTCTATTACAATCAGGAGATGCTTATCAACCTGCCATTTCATGAGAGACGGGAGATCCTGACGAGGGTTGCCACCGGGTATGTCACGCCGCAGCTGGTTTCAGATGACGAGACTGAGATTGAGGCCTATTATCATGCCGCCCTTGATGCCGGTCATGAAGGGGTCATGCTCAAGGTCAGAGCATCACGGTACACGCCGGGTGTCAGGGGAAAAGACTGGGTAAAGATAAAGCCAGAGGCAGATACCCTGGATTTGGTTGTAACCGGTGCGGAGTGGGGAGAAGGAAAACGTGCCCATGTCTTTGGTTCATTTCTCCTCTCAGTCAGGAGCGATGACCGTCTTATTCCTATCAGCCGGGTTGCCACCGGGTTTTCTGATGAACAGCTCAGCTGGCTCTATGAAACCCTTCAGGACGATATCATCAGGAGAGATGGCAAAATGGTCTATTTTGAACCGAGGCTGGTCTTTGAGATCGGATACTCGGAGATTCAGAAAAGCCCCAGTTACGAAGGCGGGTATGCTCTCCGGTTTCCCCGTTTCATCGGAATGAGAGAGGATAAAGACCCGGAAGAGGCAAATACTGCAGAAGATGTCGAGGAGCGGTATATCCAGACCCATCGGCCTCAGAATACCCCGTAAGATCCGGATTCTGAAGATAATCCTTTGATTTTGTCAAAAAAGACCGGTAAATCCTTTTCTGATCTTCGTTTGCTCCGTTTAAAACTTTCCATTTACCAAATAGATTTATCTTTTATGATATCGCATTCTTATACCCACTGGTCTTGCACGGCAGGACCACCCTACAACCTTACAGGAGGGATGGCGAATGAATGGACTACATCTAATTGCTGATATGTACCGCTGCACCTGCACTGCTGATCTTCTTTGTGACCAGAGCAAGCTGGAGAAGCTCTGTGTGGATGCATGTATAAACGCTGGTCTTACCCCGCTTGGAACATATTTCCACCAGTTTATGGATGAAAACGGGAATAAAGCAGGAGTCACGGGCAATGTGGTTCTGGCAGAGTCACATCTCGCCATCCACACCTGGCCGGAGAACAGCGGGGTGACTCTTGACGTGTACGTCTGTAACTACAGCAGGGACAACAGCGACCGGGCCAGACAGACCTTTCAGGAAGTAACAAATGCTCTTGCCCCGCAGGAGATGGCACGTCATGAAGTCATCAGGGGAGAGATCAACGCTGCCCCGGTTGCAGCAAGCTGAAAATCCATGGATCCATCTTTTTTTCAGGGCCTGCTCTGCGAATCACTGAACGAAAACAGCGGCTTTTTCTTCAGAAAAGGGACACTTCTCGAGCAGGGCACAACACCATACCAGGAGTATGAGGTCTGGGATACACCCGAACTTGGCAGGTTATTCCGGCTTGACGGGTACTTCATGACATCAGAACGGGATGAATTCTTTTATCATGAGAATATGATTCATCCTGCCCTTGTGACCCATCCGGACCCAAAAACCGTGCTTATCATCGGCGGAGGAGACGGGGGATCTGCAGACGAGGTCTTCAAGCATCCGTCGGTTGAACGGATCGTCCTGGTCGAACTGGACCAGGCGGTCGTTGATCTGTCACGCAGGTTCTTTGAATCGGTTCACCATGGCTCCCTCGACGACCCGCGGATGGAGATCCTCATCGAGGACGGGCTCAGATATGTCCGCGAGATCGGACCACGACGGGGAGAACGGTTTGACCTTATCGTTCTTGACCTGACCGACCCGCTCGGGCCTGCTGCAGAACTCTATTCCCCGCGGTTTATGGCTGAATGCAAAGCCCTGCTCAGGTCGGGGGGCATGTTTGTCCTTCATATCGGGCCACCGGTCTTTGCCCAGGCACGGGTCTCTGGTCTGATGAAAAACCTGACCGGTGTCTTTCAGATCGTGGCCCCGTATTTTGTATACATACCCCTCTATGGAAGTCTCTGGGGGATGGCCTGTGCATCAGATTCCCGTGATCCCCGGAAGATGAATAAAGAGATGGTTGATACGATCATCAGGGACCGCTCGCTCCGGGATTTACAGTATTATAATGGGGCAACTCATGAAGCAGGCTTTGCCCTGCCCGGGTACCTGAAAAAAATTCTGTATTCGTAAATTTTTTTAGCGGTGGGTAAAGTATGCCACCGCAGGATTGCCGGGGGTATCAATCCTGGCAAACCCGACCCGCTCAAACTGAACGATACGGTCCTTTATTGCTGCTGCTTCAGGTTCGCATACACCGCTGACGTCGCCGTCCGGGCATTTCAGAACACAGGGATGTGCATATCCTTCCGGAAGCCACTGGATAATCGGCGCTTTTTTATTGCGTGCCTCCTGCAGATCGTCACCGGCATAAATCCCCCGGACTGACCCGTTCTCATGCACGATGCGGATGTTGAAGAGATCCTTGAGTCTGATAAATTCCACTCCTGAAGCAAGTTCAGCCTGCGGAAGATAGAGTGAACCGGTAAAGGGGATCTCCCGAAACCCCCGTGATTCATCCCCCGGATATCGCATGGCCCGGGCAGTGACCGGATCACTCCCGGCGACGGGGACCAGAACCGGGTCAGGGACAAAGAAGAACCGGTCAGCACTGCTGTCAATAATCTCCTTGTTTTTTGCATAGAGGTTCTCCCAGGAGAACTGGATGTCGGTCTCCCCGGTTCCGATCTCAACGACGGCGTTTCTCACCGCCTGCGGCTGAATCCCACGACGTGCCATCGCACGAAGAGTTCCAAGCCGGACATCATCCCAGCCGGAGTATTCACCGGACTGTATGCCGGCCCGCATCTGGGAGGTTGAGAGGACCACTCCTTCAATCCCCATCCGCCCGTAGTGACGGTATACCGGGGCCTCCCATCCCATATACCTGAAGATAAACTCCTGCCGTTTCGTATTGGCGATATGATCCTTGCCTCTGATGACATGGGTCATGCCGAGAAGATGATCATCGACCGCTACCGAGAGGTTCATGAGTGGATACACGATCGCATCCACCCGCTGGTGAGGGGTTGAGGTCAGGACCCGGAACAACGGATAGTCACGCATGGCAGGATCCGGATGGGAGAGATCGGTTTTGAGCCTGACACCCGCCTCACCCTCCGCAAATGCTCCCTCCAGCATCTGTTCAAAGAGGTCAAGTGCCTCTTCCGGAGACTGACTCCGGCACGGGCACGCAGTCCTGTGCATCTTGAGATCCTTAAATACCTCATTGTCACACCGGCAGACATAGGCATACCCCTTTCGGATAAGCTCTTTTCCGACATCATAATAGAGCGGGAACCGATCGGACTGGTAGATCGTATCGGAGATGGCAAGTCCCATCCAATCGATATCCTCCCTGACCATGTCATAGGCTTCGGGATCGACCCGTTTTGGATCGGTATCCTCAATTCTGAGGATATATTTCCCGCCGTACCGCCTGATATACTCATCATTGAGGAATGCTGCACGGGCATGTCCGAGATGAAGCGGTCCTGACGGATTTGGAGCAAACCGCATCACGACTCCTCCTTCAGCGCCCGGAAGATCCGGAAGGGTCGCTTTCTTCTTCTCCTTCTTCTCAAACAGGGAGGCGTACTGGTCAGGGGCGATGCTTTTGAGCCGCTCTTCCCGCTCTTCACCAGATAATGAGGAGACCTCGTCCAGAACAGCGCCAAGGATGGCTTTTATTTCACCTGCTTTTGAGCGAAGTTCCGGGTGGGATCCAAGAATGGCCCCCATCACAGCCCCCGCTGCAGGAACACTCTTATGTTTTACTGCGTTGGATAGAGCAGCAATCAGTAACAGTGACCGTATCTCGTCCATCAGTAGTCCCTTTTAATAAAATACCAGGTAAGATCCGCGAGCAGTTTTTTCTCAGGAGTATCCGGCAGAACAGACAGTCCCGCAATCGCAGACCCGATCATCTCCTCTGCTTCCCGCTCAACTGAGTCGATTACGCCGTTGTCACGGAGAAGTGCAATGAGCGATGCAATATCATCACATGTGAGGGCACGCCGCCAGGGCTTCAGATCAATCCCTTTCTGTCGTGCGGTTATCGCAATCAGGGTCTGTTTTCCTTCCCTGATATCCGATGCCTGATCCTTCCCTGACGTTTCAGGGCTGGCAAGCAGATCGATCAGATCATCCTGAATCTGGAACGCTGCTCCGATCTTGCATCCATAATTATAGAGTGCATCCACCTGTACATCTGACCCGCCGGCAAGGAGCGAACCAATGGCAGCTGCAGCACCGTACAAAACCCCGGTCTTTTTTGTGACCATTGCAAGGTATTCGTCCCGTGTCACATCATCCCGTTCTTCAAAAGACATATCCTGCTGCTGACCTTCGCAGATCTCCTCGCAGGTTCTTGCAAGGAGGGAGACCGCCCGGACCTTTGCCTCGCCCGAAGCCTCTGCATGACAGATGAGAGAGAATGCCCGGGCATAGAGTACATCGCCGGCAAGGATGGCAACCGCATCTCCCCAGAGGGTATGCACGGTCTTCTGACCACGTCTGTACTCGTCCTTGTCCATGATGTCATCATGGATCAGCGTGAAGTTATGAGTCACCTCAAGGGAGAGGCCTGCAGGCATGATCCGGTGAGACGAACCGGGGGTTACGGCATCTGCAGCCAGTTTGAACAATGCCGGACGGAGGCGTTTTCCTCCGGCAAATAACAGGTGGTTTGCTGCCTGTGAAAGGGGACTTTTCGGATCTCCGTACCAGTCCTGCAGGAGGGAATTGACCTCATCTGCGGTTTTTTTCAGGTATGTCTCTAGCTCCATACGTAATCGCGTTCCTTATGCCAGTTTGTGTCTCTGACCGTTCGCCATCAGGAAAAAGTCCTTGTTCAGGGTATAGCCCATTTCGGTTGCAAGGGACAGGTATTCTGATGTAATGTCAATCCCTCCGTGAGCAGCGATGATATACTGGGGGTTGAGCATATGCACAAACTCGTAGTGATCCTCACAGTACGCATGACCGCTCACATGTAACTCATCAAAAATCCTGGCCCCTTGTGCTTTGAGCAGGGTAAAGAGCCGGTACCGCTGTGCACGGTTCATGTCATTCGGGATCAGCTGGGCGCTGATCATCACCTTATCGCCCCGTTCGATCTTGTACGGCGTGTCGTTCTGGGCGATACGTGTCAGGATAGAACCCGGCTCTCCCTGGTGACCGGTCACAATCGGGACATACTGCTCCTTGCCTGATTTAATCAGTCGCCGAAGCGTCCGCTCCACCACCCGGCGGTTTCCAAACACACTGGTGGTATCAGGGAACCGGACCATCTTCATCTGTTCTGCCGTGACACAGTACCGCTCCATCGAGCGGCCAAGCAGCAGCGGTTTTCGTCCGATCTCATGGGCACATTCTGCAATGGTCTTCACCCGTGCGATATGTGATGCAAAGGTGCTGACGATGATCGCATGCTTGTCATCCTCATAACTGGTGATCACATCGCGAACCATGTTCTTGGCGATCTGCTCACTGGGGCACCGGCCTTTCTTGTGAACATTGGTCACCTCCGCAATCATGCAGAGTACCCCTTCCTTCCCAATCTTTTTCAGTTTGGCAAAGTCCGGTGGTTCGCCAAGAACCGGATTGCGGTCAAGCTTAAAGTCCAGTGCATAAATGATCGCTCCCTTTGGCGTATAGAGGGCAACAGTTGCCGTATCAATAATGCTGTGCTGTGTCCGGACAAATTCCATTCCCAGGGTATTTGAGATATTGTATCGTTGTCCGTACTTGAGTGCAATCAGCTTATTATTCACGCCAAACTTCTTCTCACCCTCAATCTGCTGCTTTACCAGTTCAATAGTATAGGGAGTCCCGATGATGGGAGCATTATACCGGTGAACCAGCTTTGGCACTGCGCCGATATGGTCCAGATGACCATGTGAGAGGATGACTGCCTTGACCGTTCCTTCCAGCTGGTTCATCACCGTATCATCAGGAATAACACCCATCTGAATAAGGTCTAAGGAATGGGTATTTTCCATCTCAATATCCGGGTACATCATCAGGGAATCAAGCCTGATGCCCATATCAAATATTACTATCTCCTTTCCGCAGCGGACGGCGGTCATATTTCGCCCAAACTCATTATACCCGCCCACTGCAAGGATCTCAATGTCCAATTCTGTCTCCTCCTCGAAGATTATCTATCATTTCCCGTGTCTTACCGGTGAGATACCACCGGGCCTGTGGTAACTCTGATATTCGGGTTTTTCCGGTAAGGAACATACTTATCCGGAGTTCCTGGTGGATGCTCCGGATGGTCTCCCGCAGTGCATCAGGGCCGTCGCATGCGGGTTTTAAGAGTGGAAGTGCCATCCCGGCAAGATTCGCACCCATCACCATGGCCTTTGCGATATCAATTCCGGATCGTATCCCCCCGCTTGCCAGTACCGGTCCCCCGCACCGGACTACCTCAAGTAAACTTACTGCGGTTGGAAGACCCCACTCTCCAAACCGCTCGCCCAGTCCTTTCAGGTGCAGGTCTTCCCTGCCGGCTACACTCCCCGACCGGTGGCTTTCTATGAGTGCCCATGATGAGCCGCCATACCCGCCAATATCCACACATGCTGCCCCTGCACCAAAGCACCGCATCCCGGTTTCATATGAAATGCCCGAACCGGTCTCCTTTACAATGACGGGAACCTTCAAATCTGTACAGAGTTCACGAAGGGCGGTGAAACATCCGCCTGCATTATGATCCCCCTCCGGCTGAATGGCCTCCTGAAGGAAGTTGAGATGGATTGCCAGAGCATCCGCATCTATCATCTCAACCGCCTGTTCAGCCCATTCAATACCATGATCCCGGAGTTGCACGATTCCCAGGTTTCCGACGATAAAAGTATCAGGTGCTTTGTCCCGTACAATTGAGAAGGTATCGGCCAGATCCGGGTTTTCTATTGCTGCCCGCTGCGATCCGACACCGATCCCAAGACCAAATTCACCGGCTATCTCTCCAAGTACTGCATTGACATCCTTCGTCTCCGGATGTCCCCCGGTCATGGCCGAGATGAAGAGGGGTGAGCCCAGATCATGCCCCAAAAATCTGGTCTTCAGTTCCAGCCGGTCCATATCACAGTCGGGGAGTGCCTCATGGACCAGTCTGATATCATCAAAGCCGGTACTGCCTGATTCTATACGCTCATCAAGACAAATGCGGAGATGATCAAGTTTTCTGGAAGAGGTAAATTCCCTGCGGTTCATCCTTCCTCCGGCAGGATCCTGGTTCCCCCATGATCAGCCCCGCATAAAAACTCCTCAAGCCGTGAGATATGGAATATGTCAGATTCGATACCCATATCCGCCAGACGAAGGAGTTCAGTAATTTTTCCCTGCATTCCTCCGGTAACATCAACGGAGCCGGAGCCTCCGATCCGTATGGTGTGCGCCATTGAGCGGCGCAGTTCCCTCACAACCGACCCATCAGCATCCAGAAGGCCGGGCACATCGGTTGCAAGCCCGATGCGTTTCATCCCCAGCTCGTGTGCCAATACCCGAATCAGTTGATCACCGGAAACGATACATGCCCCTCTCTTGGTATCCATGACCACATCCCCGTGCAGAACCGGCACAATGCCAAGTCTGAGCATCAGATCCAGATGGGTCAGGCAGTAGCCGGATAATTCTCCCCCTGTTGCAGTCATACCCTCAAGCGGATGGACACTGATCGCGTCAATTCCTTCCATGCGAAGGGTACTGACCACCAGTTCATTGAGAGTCGATACCGCACGGTGTGTCTCATAAATTCCTTCCCTGTTCTCCCGTGTCACACCGCTCTGAATGTGATACTGCCGTGCCTGCGGATGGCCGTATGATCCTGCACCATGCACGAGCAGAAGTGAAACATCCAGATGTTTTCTGAGGGTTTTAGCCACCTCACGTATCGTATCCCTGCGAATGGTTCCGGCATCACCACCCCCCTTCTCGGTGATGACACTCCCGCCAAGTTTTACAATAATCCGATCAGGCATCCCGCTCCTTTCTCAGTCCTTCTGTGTCAATGCAGGTGATAATCGCCCTGCCATCAAAGACCTCAATAGCCCCTGCAATTCTGGCCCTGACATTTTTGGGTGCCAGGGCTACCATACATCCTCCGCCTCCTGCACCGGTTATCTTTGCGCCAAATGCGCCGGTGAGCCGTGCTGCCAGAACCAGCCGGGAGAGCTGGGGATGGCCGACACCCAGCGTCTCAAGCAGACAGTTATTCATATCCATCAGTTTACCCAGATATGCCGGTTCATCAAGGTGTTTCATGGCATCCAGCACGATCGCTTCAATAGAGTCCAGAACAGGATTGATGATCGACGGATGTTTTGTCCTCAGTTCCGCGACCTTTTCAACCATCCTGCTGGTTGAGTGCGATACCTGGGTGTTTCCGACAACCAGATGGTAATTCTGCGGTGCAAGTCGTTTCCGTGTCCCGCCTTTGATCAGAAACATGCCGCCGTATGTGGAGACGGTAGTATCTGTTGCACTTGCCCTCCCTTTCTGAACCTTCTTCTCTATCTTCCAGGCAAGTTCTGCTATCTGTTCCTTACTCCGACCCAGATCGAATTCATCATTGATCGCTGCAAGTGTTGCAACCGTCACGGCAGCTGATGACCCAAGTCCTGATGAACTGGGAAGCTGTGAGTTGATGTATACACTTCCCTTTACCCCGAATTCACGAAAACACTGATCAATATAGGGTGATTTCGCATGATGAGGATGATTTGTTTTTCTGACCGTGACATATACCCGTGGTCTGATTGCAAGTGCTATCCCGGGTTTCTCATACAGAACGGCATGTTCGCCGAACAGGAATACCTTTCCGGGTGCACTCCAGGTTGCCACTATCGCACCGCCAGTGCCGCATAGCCTACGACCTGGTCGTAATCACCACTGACCTCTCCTGAAGTGGTATATTCGAGCAGATCGCACCGGGTTTTCCCCCGGGTCTTGAGCACTTCTATCATGCAGCCAATGGGACCATACCCGCAGGCGGTGATGTTATGCGACTGTATTCTGGAAAAAAATTCTGCAACGTCCATATGTATGAGTGCTTCTATTGCATAGTGATCATCACGGTATGCCTTTTCGGCTGAAACATAATGAGAGAAGTCGCTTGATGCCACAATTTTTACCGGTTTTTGATATTTTTCCAGAGCTTTGATGATGACTGACGATATCCGGTGTACTTCGGGGAGGGTCTGATGTCCCATCATGATCGGAACAATCCTTGACCTGGGAAACCGGAATTGAATGAACGGCATCTGGACTTCCAGAGAGTTCTCTGCTCCATACGCCATCGCCCGTTCATCGACCGGGAGGTCAATATAGGATCCGAGTTCTGTATCCGGCTCCAGTATTCCGAGCGGGGTTTCCCAGGGAATCTGCGATATACAGGTGGGAAACCCCCGGTGACTGGGACCGATGACCAGAAATGTTCCTTCAAACTTCTCATCAAATGCAGCAAACGCTCTTGCTGCGGTCCTTCCGGAGTATACATACCCGGCATGAGGAGATACAATCCCTGCTGCATCACCGGAGCATGGTACATTCCGGAAGAGTTCAGACAGGAGTTGTCTGAGACGTCCGGGCTGCCCGGGATAGAACATCCCGGCAACTGTGCTTGCCCTGCTCTTCATGGACGAGGGATTAGTCCCGGTTACGTTTCAGGATATCGGTTCCTGATGATCCCTGGCGGACTATTTACATCTCGGTTTCGAAGTCTTCAGGGGTCAGGGAGGTGTTATATCCCTTATGGCGGAGGAACTCCTTGGTCAGGAGGAAATAAATCATGGAGAGTGCTTTGCGCCCCTTGTTATTGGTTGGCACAACGACATCCACAAGACTTGTCATATTGTTGGTATCGCAGAGAGCAACGACCGGAATACTGATCTGAATTGCCTCACGGATTACCTGCAGATCACTGACCGGGTCTGTCACGACAACCACATCAGGTTCCACATACCGTGGAAGGAGCGGGTTTGTGAGGGTTCCCGGGATATACCTGCCGATGATCGAGATTGCACCAATGGAATCCGCAAACCGCCGGGCCGGGTACTGACCGTACTGACGTGAGGTGACGACCAGAATTTTGGCCGGATCATACTGGGAAAGGAACTTGGCGGCAAGTTTAATCCGCTCATCTGTCTCCCTGATGTCCAGAATATACAATCCATCCCCGCGTACGCGGTAGATGAAGTTCTTCATGTCGCTGCTCTTCTGCTGGGTCCCGATGTGGACACCAGCTGCAAGATACTCTTCAACTGAAACAAGTGGTTCGTTCAGTTCAATCTCCATTTCATTTCCGTTCATAGATACTCTCCTCAATCCGTATGAGTTCGTTTAATTTGGCTGTCCGCTCCCCGCCGACAACCCCCGTTTTGATAAATACACACTGAAATGCACATCCAAGATGGGCAATGGCCGGATCTTCCGTCTCTCCGGACCGGTGACTCATGACGATCTCCATTCCGTGACGCTGTGCCAGCCGGACGGCATCACAGGTATCAGTCAGGGTCCCGATCTGATTCGGCTTGATAAGCACACAATTGGCACTCCCGTGAGAGATACCTTCCTGGATACGCTTTGTGTTTGTTACAAAGAGGTCATCCCCGCAGATAAGACACCGGTTTCCTGCCTCACGGTTCAGGGCAGCAAATCCTTCATAGTCTTCTTCATGGAGGGGATCCTCCACATAGATCAGATCGTACTCGTCAATCAGATCAGCAATATAGGTGACCTGATCCTCCGGTGATCTGATGGTCCCGTCCCGGTACCGGTACATTCCTGATTCAGGATCATAGAGCTGACTGGCTGCTGCATCAATGCCCGGACGAATCTCACATCCGGTCTCATCAGATACTGCTGATATCGCTTCTGTCAGAATCCTGAAGGCTTCAGGATCAGAGATCGGGGGAGCCCATGCCCCTTCATCCCCTTTTCCTGCATATATGCCACGCTTCCTGAGCAGATCATATACGGTTGTATGAACCTGTGCATTTGCGAAGATACCATCACGAACGCATTCACAACCGGTCGGTGCTGCAAGAAATTCCTGAAACTCTGTTGCATGGGGTGCATGAGCTCCACCGCCGATAATATTGCCGAGCGGGAGCGGTGCTGCATCTGTGAATATACCGCCGATATGCTGCCAGAGCGGAATCCCCCGGGAGTCTGCTGCGGCTTTTGCCATGGCAAGAGAGAGGGCGACAGCAACGTTTGCTCCCATTCCGGAGAAGTTATCTGTCCCGTCAATCTCCCTGAGCAGGCGGTCCGCACCGATCTGATCTGATGCATCAATCCCGATGAGATGGGGGAGTACCTGTGCTTTTGCTTCAGAAACTGCCTGCTCCGGATCCCGTACCACGGCCTCGTATATGCCGGTGCTTGCGCCACCCGGTGCTGCAGCACGTCCGACTCCGTGTTCAGTCCTGACCTCAGCTTCAACCGTCTTTCTTCCCCTGGAATCGAGGATGGTTCGCAGAGTGATTGCGCGCGTGATGGTCATCCGATTTCCCTATCTCCGTTTCACTGTTATCGGAATAACCTCACGGTCGAACTCCTCCATTGCTATCTCAAGTGGATCAATACTTGACGTAGCAATGAGGATCGGGGCACCCATTGATATCTGAAGTGCCCGGGCGCCGACGATTCGCGCCTTCTCATAGCGGGTATAAGTTTGCATGCGTAACTCCTCAAAAATCCGTTGGCACAAGACTGGGGTCGGTGAGATGCGAACTCAGGTCAGAGCGTCCCGAACGCCCTAGGATGGTCCAGGCTACCCTACGACCCCTCATTGGTATGGGTTAAGCTCGTCAATAATCTCCTTGTGCGTGAGTAACATACGCCGGCAACAATACCGATCCATTCCGAGATCGTCGAGGATCTGTTTTGGATCCTCGCTCGCATCCCGACGGCGTTTATATTCCTCGTATGCAGTGGAGATTACCTTTCCGCAGGTGAAACAGCGAACCGGTATCATCTGGTTGCTCCACTAATGTTATAGCTCATACTAATAAAGCTCACCGGTATGACTTCTGGAATTTCTTCCGTGCCCCACGACCATGCGGCTTCTTTGCCTCTTTCTGACGTGAATCATTCACGAGCAGACTGCGATCATACACCTGATAGACATCTTTCATCCGGGGATCATTATGCCACTTGACAATTCCCCTGGCAAGGGCGGTACGTGCAGCTTCTGCCTGCCCCATGATCCCTCCGCCAGCCACCTTGATTGAGACATCCACACCGTCCAGCACACCCGGAAGCAGCTGGAGTGGTTCGGATATCTTCATTCTGGCAAGCTCGGTGGAGAACACATCAAGCAGCAGGGAGTTGATACGCACTACCCCTTTTCCAGGCCGGACTGTTGCGCGTGCAACCGCTGTCTTTCTCTTTCCCCTGGTATTGATTATTCTCATCAGAGGTCACCTGATCAGTATTTTGCTCCAAGGAACGTGCTGACTGCACCAAGTGTCACATGTGACGGGTTACCCAGCCGCTTCTTGCTTGCATCCTCAATCGTTTCAAACGGCTGTCCGGCAAATTCATCCGGAACACCCACATAGATTCTGATCCGCTTCATGGCCGCAATTCCCCGCTCACGCTTGTAGGGAACCATACCACGAATGGTCCGTTTCAGAATATGATCCGGCCTTCGGGGGAAGAACGGACCACCCTCACGGGAACCACGCTGGCGTTTCTGCTTGTAGTTCCCAAGAACCCGTGCACGGCTTCCTGAAATCACTGCCTTTTCAGCATTGATAACCGCGATCTCTTCACCTGCAAGGGCACGCTTTGCAACAGTGCTGGCAAGTCTTCCGACAAGCAGGCCATCACCGTCAATAATTGTTACCATGATACACCTACCTCAGTATCCTTGTCCTGCTCCCTTTCGGGTTCTGAGAGAGCAACTGTTCAATACTCATGCACTGCCCGTTTGCCTTTGTGATCTTGCTTACTGCAGCATCTGAAAAACTCAGTGCAGCAACCGTCACACCTGCCTCTACAACCCCGCTCCCAAGAACCTTGCCTGGCACAATCAGGGTCTCCCCTTCCTGTGCATACCGGTTGATCTTGCTGACGTTCACTTCCGCGTAGTTCTTCCGCGACTTCTCAAGTCTGGATGCGATATCACTCCAGATCTCAACTTCGTTCTCACGCGACGTCTGCTTCAGGAGTCTGATGAGTTCGGCAAGGCGCGGATTGGACTTGTCATTCCTTCTGGTCATGCTCCGTTACCCTCTAATTTCACTCAAAGCCTCGTGTAATTCATCTGACTGTTTTTTCAGAAACAGCAGTCCAT
>CAZCSN010000041.1:0-20800 GCA_964501255.1 uncultured Methanospirillum sp.
TTAACTCCTCCTATTCATTTGTTCTTCCCGCCTTTTTAGTTGTCTGTACCATCTCCTCTGCGATCTGAACCAGTCTGAGCCAGGTGTTCAGGGCAGCCCTGAGCGCCGTGAGGTCATCGGCCTGAATCCGGATTTGAAGTGAGTTGTCTGAAACAGCATGGACGCTGCCACGGGATCTTCCAATCTCACCAGCGTCTGACTCCGGGGCCAGGGATGCAGCAATGACCCCGGCATCAGAGGTGTCAAAGGTGAAGACTGCCTCATGCTTCATCAATGATACCTCTCTCAAGCACGAGTCTCATACAACGCCTTTGCGGGCCGTCAAAGGCAAGTATCAGTTCATCTGCATTATCACAAAACTCAACCTGACATGTTCCGTCATCAAGAACTGTTCCCAGTTCGTGATCTGATGTCCTGATACCCCTGGTAAGCATCCCTTCACGGACACAGGTCTCGTGCTTTTTTATGACACGAACAAGGCAGGGCTCCCCATCGCGATAAAACGTCATCAGAATCTCTGATCTCTGTTGCTCAAGCACCACGAACAGATCATGTTCACTTGCGATTTCACGAAGTCCGTGTTTTCCGCGTGACAGATATCTGGCACCGGTTGCAAATGCGAAATCTTTTGCAATAGCCCGGATTGCAGGCGTTGAACGACGGGAGGTGGTGACCAGAGTCATCTGGCCTTTAATTCTTTAATTGCTGCTCCCCGTTCTTTAAAAAGAATCCGATGCCCGCAGAACGGACACCGGACATTGATGTCGATCTCGACCTTTTGTTTACACCGGGCACATTTATATGACCCAGGCATAGGGGTTTACGCCTCCTTGACGGTCCGTTCAATCGTACGCAGGGCAACTTTCAGGTTCGGGGTGACCGGGACATATGCGCCGCCGGCAAACTTGAATGAGCATTTTCTGCATTCCCAGATGCCCGTTCCTTTCCGCTTTACGGAAACGGTATCACACCGGGGGCAGGTGTGTGTTGCTTTTGAAATCAGTTCCACATCACGTACTCGTTTTCTGATAAACCGACCATATCTCGGTCCAAATCTGCCCGTTGAACCGGATACCCTCCCCTTTGCCTTTACCATTTTTCTGGCCATATTCAAAACCTACCTAGATGTCCTTTTTTATTGGATTCAGATACACTTATAGTTACTTGATGATCTTTGTCTCTGCATTTCCATGACTGATCCGGTTAATCAGTTCGTAGAATTCATTCTGAATTCCGGCAGGGATGACAACAACACATATCCACGACCCATCTTTCTGCCACTCTTCCTTCTCGATGGCTGCAACGGCAGAGATCTCACCATAGGCCCGGGGTGCATAATCGGGAGGAATCCTCACGGCTACTCTGACCTCATCAAACTTGATTGGAATGACCGGCCTGAGTGCTTTCATCGTATCCTTTACCAGTTCCTCAACACTCCGGAAGGGATCAATGTGTACCTTTGCCTCCTCCATCGCCAGTTCGATCCGTTGTGGCGGGTGTGGATGACCGGTCTGGGGATTGATCGCATTTCGTGCAATAAACGTGATGACCTGCCTTCGTTTCTCGGCGATCAGGACTTTTCGCTGCTCTGAAGTGAGGTGAATCTCCCCTTTTCTGATAATGTGCAGGGCAATTGGTTCAAACTCAGTGGTTTTGAACACTTTTTTCAGGGATTCCTCAGACGCCCGTTCGGCCTGGGAGGCGTTTTCAAAGATCTGAAGTGCAGCTACCGCATCCTCAACAGGAATCTCCTCTCCCTGTCTGATCTTTGCCGCAAGGTCAGGATCCACAAGGATCTCAAACCGGTCTCCATGGCTCTCCAGTTTTGCAACGACTGCCTTATCAAGTGATATCACCGGTATGCCCCCTGATCCGGATTATGGCTGCTCAATATAGGATGCAACCTCTTCCCGGGACATTTTCCGAAACTGCTCCTCATCCCGGGTAATTACACCAATTTCAACGGTGTTTACATCGAACTTCCCTTCCGTTGCTTCATGAAGTGCCTTAAGACCAAGGGAGATGGCATCCCTGATGGAACATTCATGGGTGTATTCATCTTCGAAGAGTTTCATGACCGCAGGTCTGCCGGTGCCGATACCGGTTGCCTTGTATTCAAGCAGGGTCCCGCTGGGATCAGTCTCAAACAGGCGGAACTGCCCGTCAGATATGCCGGTTATCAGAAGTGCAGTACCATATGGCCGGGCTCCGCCAAACTGGGTATATGTCTGCATATGGTCACCGAGTTTTTTTGCCAGGGTCTCCACATCAATCGGTTCATCGTAGGTGATCCGGTTGATCTGAGCCTCGATTCTGGCCCGGTCCACAAGTGCGCGTGCATCGCCGACAAGGCCGGATGACGCAACACCGATGTGTTCATCTATCCGGAAGATCTTCTCTATCGAATTTGCCTCAAGAAGGCGGGAGTTGATCCGTTTGTCTACGATCAGAACCACGCCCTCCTGACATTTTATTCCCACTGCAGTTGTTCCGCGTTTGACCGCCTCCCGTGCATATTCAACCTGATAGAGTCTTCCATCCGGGCTGAAAACAGTAATGGCGCGATCATATGCGGCCTGATTATTATTCATCATAGTACAGGTCCTCAGTATCTTCTTCTGTTATGTACCGTGGTATCTCATGATAAATTCCCTTTTCTTTGAGATCTATCCGTCCCTGCATGGAAACAACCACGTCATAACAAACTCCCGATATCACGGCTTTCGCATTTCGTTTCCTGATGCACGAGGGAATCTTTTCCGTAAGTGTCCGGATTGTTCCGGACGTTTTTTGCGGGTGTATCGCTGCCGGGATTCCCTGAATCTGTGCTATGGCAGAAAGGGCCGTCTCAAGGTGATGCTCCATACCGCGCCTGCATCTGATAATTGCATAGGGAGCGGATACCTGCATGACAGACGGCCATATCTGTGCTGCAACACCATCCCCATACAGGCCCGTAACCGATTCAGCAATGGATCGGTACAGGTCCCGTGATTCAAAAGGGAAATCCGGACTGACGCGGACAAGAATGTACCGGAAATTCTCCCGCATTGACGGACGAAGACGCATTCAGATCTCCACAACCGGCCCGGTCCGGTTTTTTATCCGGCAGATGCTTCCAAGAGATTCCCGTATTACGTCCTTATCCTTCCAGATTATTCCAAAGAGGTTCATGAGTTCACGGGAACTTTTCAGGTGGGCAATATCAGCGGCATGACTTGATAAGACGAGCGGGAATTCATACCTGTTCTGCAGGGTGAAGATCTCCTCGTATCTTCGTATGACCTTCTGTCTGGCCACATCCCGGAGTTCAGTCAGGGGCCGGGCAGAGAGCTCCACTCCTATCTCCCGATCAGCAGCAAGGTGTGCACAGTACCGGTCAAACCCGTCTTTCGGGATGGTATGGACATCAGTAAGGACATGCACACCAGGAGTGGTCAGCACATTCCTGGTATATCCGGCATCCCCTGCCTGCACATATATGAGATCATGCATAGGGGCATACTTTCTAATCTCCCGGCTGAGGAGACGGGCCGGAACCTCTGTCAGATACCTGGCGGTCCAGATCTGAATATCATATGATCTGCGGACCGGTTCAGTGTTGCATACAACAAACCCAGAAAATCCCAAGTCTGACAACTCCCGTGCATACCGGGAGATACTTACCGTTCCTGAAGGATAAGGAAAAACGCACCCGTCAAAGATGTGCATCAAAAATAATTATTTGGCCCGGTTTGCATTCGCCCGGACAGAGGGACGGCACTTTTCAGTACCTTTCCCGCGTCTGCGCATGCCACGGCCCTTTACTCCGGCACTCGTCAGTCCACGCTCACTCCGTCCACGGTGACCCGGTTTTGAGATCCAGTTCAGCGTTTTATCGTTGATAATGGACGGGTGATGCGGGTCAAGAAGGATGACTTCATACCACTTCTGACGTCCGTCTTCCCCGACCCAGTACGAGTTCAGGACTTCCATGTTCGGGTACTTCCGGCAGGCGCGCTCTTCAGCGATCCGCTGGATGCTCTTTCCCATGGTCTTCCGGTTCACTCCCATGCGGGCAGTGCGGCGTCCACGGACATATCTGGATGCCCGGCGCCCGCCACGACGTACCTTGACACGGACAACGATGATACCCTGTTTTGCCTTGTATCCAAGTGCATGGGCACGATCAATCCGCGTTGGCCGACGGACACGGACGATACTTCCTTCCCGGCGCCATACCTGCATCCGCTCCCACAGGAGGGCTTTGACTCCGGTTTCGTCAGGGACCTTCCATGCATCCCTGACATATGCATACATCGATTTTGTCATGCGGTTCACCAGGTTCAGCCTGTAACAGGCCACATTCCTTACGGGACGGATCCCGAAAGTCCATTACAGGTCACACTGGCAGAATATATACCTGCCTTTGCTGCATGAATCACAGATCCTGTTTTACTTTTTCGATGACTCTGATGTCTGTGATACTGGTCACCGGATACTGCCCGTTTTCATCCTTTTCGGCTGATTTTACCATGTCCCAGATGGTAAGCAGGGCAGTGCTGACACCGATAAGTGCCTCCATCTCAACACCTGTTTTCCCTGCCGATATGACCGTCACCGTTGCAGTAATGCCGGTTTCACAATAATCAAATGTGATATCGATGCCATGTACCGGGATTGCATGACACATCGGGATGAGGCGGGGTGTATCTTTAATGGCGAGTGTTGCTGCAACCCTCGCTGTGGCAAGTACATTCCCTTTCACAACCGTTCCGTCCCGGATTGCAGACAGAGTATCAGGACGGAGGATAATGGTTCCTGAAGCGGTTGCCTTCCGAAAGACTTCGCCTTTTGCGGATACATCAACCATTCTGGCGCGGTCATTATCAAGATGGGTAAATACTGGCATTATTCTCCCTCAGAGTTTTCCCGAAACAACACTTGAGGTACCATGGCGATGAGGTCACGGGCCGTCATCCCGTATCCAATGGTCCGGGTGAGCAGTTCACCGGCGCGCCCTGTTCCATACGCTCCGATGCATGCGGCTTCAAATGCAGGAACCTGCACCAGGAGGGCGGCACATACACCGGCAAGGACATCTCCCGTTCCTCCGGTTGTCATGGCAGGAGTTCCGGTCCGGTTAAATCTGATCCGTTTTCCGGCACCTATGACATCGATCGGTCCCTTGAGCAGGATTGTCCCCGGTACCTCTGATTTTTGTATGGCATGGGCCCGTTCATAGGGTGTCGTTCCCGGATGTACACCACACATCCGGACAAACTCCCCGGCATGAGGGGTATAGAGCGATTCTTTTGCAACAGGCAGCGGACTTCTGAGTGCGTCGGCATCAAAAACCCCTTTCCTGATATGGGGGGCAAGTTCTGTGATGACGGTATGGGATTGTGACCCAAGACCAGGCCCGCAGAGGGCGACATCGGAGCGTTCACAGAAGGGGATGAGCGGTTCAAGGTCTGCCGGTGAAATTGTGTCCCCGGTCGTTGGCAGATGGATGAGATCCGGTTCAGGAAGAAAACGGGGCGATGCGATCCGCACAATGTCAGCACCTGCCCGCAGAGCTGCAAGACCGGCGAGGTACGGGGCCCCCTGGTATGGCCCTCCCCCGATAACCAGGATTTCACCTCCCACTCCCTTGTGAGCATCCGCTGATCGGGTCTGCAGGCAGAGAAGGTCTCCAGGGCCGGTTGCAATCTCAGCCAGGAGCGGGATTCCGATAGTACAGGTTTTTGCCCCTTCCGTTTTTGCCCGGTGAAATGCACAGATCATGTCTGGAATGATGCCTGGTGACGGAATGTCAGCAGAAAGGACAGGGGCAGGAGCGTTGTTTGCATACTCAATGCATGTCCTGACCGGCTCTCTGACCTGACCTGTCACCCCGGTACCAAGAAGAGCATCAATGATGAGATCTGTCTCCTGAAATAACCGGTACTGTGCACTCAGATCATCCCTGCACCGGAAGGGTACGGAATGAACCCTGCATGAGGTAAGCCGCACAAGTTGTGTCTTTGTTGACTCAGTCAGCCGTCCGGAATCATACCAGAGTACGGTAACCTCTGCCTCATGTGCAAGATGACGGGCTGCCACCATCCCGTCACCACCATTATTGCCGCTTCCGCAGAGGATGAGTATTGTATCCGGATGGTATTCGCGGGCTGCCATCGCAAGTCCGGTCCCGGCAGATTCCATAAGTTCAAGTCCGCTGATACCAAGGGCCTGTGCGTTCCGATCAATCCGCTGCATCTCTGCAGGGGATATAAGTCCTGATTCTAAGAATTCAGTATAGTGTGTCAGATCATCCAGGAACTGCCGGCCTTCGGCGGGACCAGTCATACCGCCCTCCTTATTATCATCTCATTCTCCTCTCTCTCTGTACTCTCTGTGCACATTCCTCTTTTTTCTGATACCTGCATATAGTACCTGAATGAGTCTTTCTGAGGATATCAGGGCTGCTGCTGATACCCTCCGTTCGTGTGAGGAGGTTACGATCATCTCGCATATTGATGCGGACGGGATTAGCAGCGAGGCAATACTGGCACAGGCCCTGAGCCGTGAAGGTATCCGCGTCTCGACAACCTTTGTGCGTCAGCTTGATCCGCTGACCCTGGATCAGATCCCGGATGACTCCTCGCTTAAGATATTTTCAGATCTGGGATCTGGCCAGCAGCAGATGCTCATTGAGAAGGGCCTTGATCCCTCCCGTACGATCATCATCGATCATCATGTGAGCCAGCCTGCAGAGCATGGAGATCCGTTCATTGAGGTGAACTGTTTACACCACGGTCACGAGAAGATGAGTGCGGCAGGAATATCGTACCTGCTGGCCCGTGAACTGGATTGTGTGAACACTGATCTTGCCAAGCTGGCAATCATCGGAAATATCGGCGACATGATGGACCGCGAGCATCTCTGCCTGACCGGGCCGGCACGGGATATTCTCAATGACGGGATCCGGCATGGCACGGTAGAACTCTGGGAGCGTGATCTGAATATCTATGGGATCTCCACCCGCCCGTTACCGCAGTCTCTGGCCTATTCTGATGATCTGGATATTCCTGGCGTGAGCAGGGATCCTGACGGGGCCGGTGCGTTTCTTGAGCGGATCGGGAATACTCCGGTACAGCCGAACAAGTGGCCGGTCTGGGAAGATCTCTCGTTTGATCAGAAACAGCAGGTCTGCTGTTCCGTGATAGAGCAGATGGTCGCCCATGGGAAGGACACCAGCCGTCTCTTTGCTGATCATTATATATTCCCTGATGAGGACCGCCATCAGGCATCACTTCGGAATGCCTCTGAATTTGCAACAATGCTCAACTCCTGTGGCCGGTGGCAGCGTCCTGAACTCGGGGGGGCGATCTGCCGTGGTGACCGGGTGGCAGCCTACCGGGAAGCGGAACATATGCTTCGCAATCACCGGAGTAAGATTCGGGAGGTCATGATGTACATCACGGATACCGGGGTGAGTGAGCTCTCACATATGCTCTATATCCATGTGGGCGGGAGGTTTCCTGATACCATTGTCGGCATCGGGGCCGGGATGGCACTCTCCCGGCTCAACCCGGAGAAACCGATCCTGATCATGTGCGAGGACTCCCTTGATCCGTCGATGACGAAGATATCCATGCGGACCCGTCCTGAGGTGGTCAGTAAAGGGATTGATCTCCAGCAGGCACTCACCCTGGCATGCGAGGGCCGGGAGGGATGTTCAGGTGGGGGTCACCGGATCGCCGCCGGAGCCTTTATTCCAAAGGATCAGGAGCGTGCATTTATCGAAGATGTCAACCGAATATTAGCGCAGCAATATGCTCAGTCGTGTCAGGACCATCGCTGATCTCCAGTTTGGCAGGGGTACAGGCATCCATCTGTTTCCTGATTCCTGCAGGTTTATTACATCCCGCCGGGGAGGAGTCCGTCAGGTGCTCCTTGACGGAAAGCGCCTTGCAACCCTCCGGGCCCATGACGGGCGTCTGACGCTCGGGCTTGCCGGGGGAAAACGCCTTCATGAAGTCCTTCGTGGGAAGGCCGGACGGGTCGAGGTCAGGGAGGATGTCACCTCATTCATCGCTGCCGGCAAGAATCTCTTTTGCAGGCATGTGGTTCAGGCTGATCCTGATATCCACGCCGGTGATGAGGTTCTTGTCGTGGATCAGGATGACCGGTTTCTTGCGATCGGTGAAGCGGTCGTATCAGGAACGGAGATGATAGCCTGTGAGACCGGGATGGCAGTCTCGGTCCGGCACGGCATACAAAAAGAGGAATAATCATGATACCTGGAATGAATCCCCGCAAGATGAAACAGATGATGAAACAGCTCGGGATGGATATCAAACCGATTGAGGATGTGCAGGAGATTGTCATCACCACCCCGGCCGGCCGGTATGTGTTTGACCAGGCAGAGGTGGCGGTGATGAAGATGCAGGGTGTCGTCACCTGGCAGATTACCGGTGAACCACGGTTTGAGGAGGCTGCTGCGGTGATCCCGGATGAGGATGTGAACCTGGTAGCCACACAGGCGAATGTCACACCGGAGGCGGCAAAGGCAGCCCTTGTAGAGACAAAGGGAGATATTGCAGAAGCAATCCTACGTCTGTCGTCATGATTGCTGCCGGAGACCGGGTCATTCTTTTTGGAAAGGGGAAGACCTATGTTGTCCGGGCCGGTGAGGGCAGTATCGGGACTGACCTTGGGATGGTTGACCTTTCCGGGCTTATTGGAAAGGAGCCGGGAGATGTCATCACGACGAGATCAGGAAAAGAGTTCATCATCCGCCTTCCCCGGGCAACCGACTTTTTTGAACAGGCAAAACGGAGCGGAGCACCCATGCTCCCCCGAGATATCGGGCTGGTGATCGGTCTGACCGGGATGAATAAGCATGATCACGTCCTTGATGCCGGGACCGGGAGCGGGGTTGCAGCGGTCTTTTTTGCCGGAGTTGCCGGACGGGTGACGACCTGTGAACGAAGGGAGGAGTTTTACCGGATCGCTGCAGAGAGTATCCGTGAGACCGGGCTTTCAAATATTGAGGTGGTAAACCGTGATGTCCTGGAGATGGATGGCCGGTATGATATTGTCCACCTGGATCTTGGGATAACCAGAGAACATGTCATCCATGCCTTTTCCCTCATTCGTCCGGGGGGGTATCTCGTCTGTTACACGCCGTTCCTTGAACAGATGGGGATTGTGGTAGATACTGCTTCCGGGATGTTTTCAGAGGTGACTGCCCATGAGAGTATTCTGCGGGAGATGGACCGGAGTGATCGGGGGACACGACCTTCGACAAAGGTGTGTCACAGCGGGTACCTGACGGTTGCGAGGAGATGAGAAATAATATAATTTGGCTCTATTATTAATGATAGCAGGATAATATCCGGTTGAGGGAAGCATGTTTTTTTAGGTTCACAGAAGATATATGCCGGTATAACGTCTATGTACAATTATTGGTGGCTTTGATTAATGTCCGGTGTTCATACAAAACAAGTTCATCTGTTCATAAAGGGAAAAGTTCAGAGAGTCGGGTTCAGGGATAAGGTAGAGGATATTGCTGATGATCTTGAGTTAACCGGATATGTTCAAAATCATGGCTCAAAAGATGTAGTCATCGTGATTGAGGGTGAAGAAGGAAAAATTACTGAATTTATCCAGTCGATTCGTACTATTCCTCCCCCGGTAAAGATCAAATCTCTTGAGGTCACTGAGTATCCCTTTTCAGGGAAATACTCAGAATTTACCATTATAAGGGGCGAAGTGATGGAAGAGTTTGCAGAGAGGTTCGACTCGATAATTAATTTGTTGTCTTCATAGTATTTATTTCAAGCAGGATCAGATGCTTGAGAAACAGGACACAGTAATAGGTCTTCAAATCGATACATTACGCGAAATAAAAAATATTCGATCTGATTTTCAGAAAACGTTTACCGAAGAGTTAATCGACATCCGGGGTGAAATCAGGGAACTTCGCAATGCAATGATACAGGCCGGGTATCTCAAGAGGGCAGATGCGCAGTGATATTTTCATATTGTAACCTTATTTTATTGGAAATATTCATGAGCCTATAAAAAAACTGTACGTATGAATGTCCGAATAATTTATTATGGGTGATGCTTTTACCGGTAACTGCCATCATTCATAACTGATATGATATTACCCATTTCTGTTTTTAATACGGTCCTGCTTCTTTAATGTGCGATGATTCTTCTGTTTTACATATTAAAATGGCAATGGGGTACCGGTTGGAACATATCTGATATTGACGGGCGGATATCTACGACAAGCAGGTGGTATAATGGGTTTTGCCATACATGCCCTAAAAGACTCATTCAGGTATTTCGGGAAAATTATATGGATATTCTGGTGATGTATTCATGTCTTTGTGTACAAATAATTGAATTCATCTCACTTAAATTGACGATTTATTTCAGGTAATGTATTCATGTCCGTGTATATACATTATTGAATGTTATATCACGTCAATCGACGATTTTTTTTCGGGGAAACTATTTATGAGGTTACACACAACCTTCTTTTGTTGATGCTGAGAGTATCAGCATGAAATGTAGGAGGAAATTTACGTGAAGTTCGGATACGCAATTGTTCTTGCACTGGTTGCACTTGTTGCAGTCAGCGGGTTTGCATCTGCAGACCGGCTCCCGCAGGAAGTCCCAGAAAACCAGATCTTTACCATTGACACTCTTATTGATGTCACTGGTGCTGTCAGCCAGGAAAGCGAAATGCAGTGGACTATTATAAGCGGAGACAAGACCTTTAATGGTTACGCATATGATGGCTCTGGAGCTATGTATAATACCATTACTGAGGCTCAGTATAACCAGCTTAAAGCATGGGCACAGGACTGGGCCGCAAAGTATGGTGGTGCATACTCTGATTACATCAAGCTTCTGAACCAAGGAACCGGCGCATGGTTAGGAAACCTCTATTACATCTATGTGCCTGATGGTGACTTAGACAAGATGATTGGCGATCAGTTCCCAGGACAGACTTTCCGGAACTTAATTGATCTTATCAACGATAATGCCAACTATGTGGCTGCAACTAATACCATCTATGCATCCATTCATGACTCTGCACTCCAGCCAGGTGAAGAGATTGCAATTCTGACCTGGACTGACGCTCTCCGCAGCAACGGTGGAAAGCTCTCACTTAATGAGAATATTGACTTCGATTCACGCAACAAGGGTAAAGGCCTGAACAACCTTGAAGTTGAGAAGGTTCTGACCTATGCAAGCACCGAAGGTGCCCACCTTGTCGGAGCAGAAGAGTGGATTCTTGATGTTGCAGGAAACTATGAGAAGGCTGCAGACAGCATCCGCTGTGTCTTTGCAAGTGCAAAGAGCGATTACGTCCCGGCAGTCTGTAATGTTGTCAAGGCAAAGAGTGAACTTGTGAACATCAACAGCGCCCAGGTCTCAACCAAGGGTTCAGCCCGTGCAGTTGCCGCAACCGGAGACATTCCGGCAGCACTGAACTATCAGATCGCAGTCACCCCTGACAGCAACTCCGGCAGTGGATTTGCAGACGGAACTGTAAAGACCATGTTCGGCGGATCCATTATGGAAGCCCGTGGCAACAGCCAGAAGCCGGCAGCAACCAACAACTGGAAGGACACTGCATCCGTAACCGGCGGTATCAAGAACTTCCAGAAGACCTTTAACTACGAATCAGGATTTACCTTCTAAATCTTAAATCCTTGATTCTCTTTTTTTTAAAAAAATTTTAGTAATTTAATTTACATTCCTGTTTTATTTAAATAGGATATTATTATCATTCTTTAGAAGAGATTCTATAGAAAGATATGATCCGAAAGTTTACTTCTTCAGTGAATCTGTTAATATTTTTTATTTTTATAGGCTTTATGTCACTTGCATTATGGATACGTCTGCTTCCCATGGATCTGCTTCATGGGATGTATCAGCCTATTGTGTTATACGAAGATCCCTGGTATACTGTTCGTCAGGTTGAGCAGATTTTACCTCATTTTCCTGCATATTCCTGGTTTGATCCGATGTTGTCATATCCAACTGGAAAGGTGGTAGACTGGGGTCCAACTTTCCCATTATTTGCCACCTTTTTGGCGATCATTACCGGAGCGTCAGGCCAGTCTGAAATAATATTGGCAATCAACTGGGCCCCAGTACTACTTGGTCTCCTATTGATACCCTTGACATTTCTTCTTGGCAGATTGATTTGGGATAATCGGGCAGGATTGTTCTCCTCATTACTCATCTGTTTTATGGGCGGTGAAACATTATTCCGTTCATCATATGGAGATGTGGATCATCATATGATGGAGGTAGTACTGACAGCAGGCTTTTTTGCCTGCTATTTCTATTTACTATCAAGATTTCATCGTGCTCCTGGAAAAATTGATAATAAAGTGTGTGAGTATGCCTCTCATGAAAAAAAGGTTATCAGAAACAATAAACTGCTATTAACGAAAGAAATTCTCATTTCACTTTTTGCAGGTCTGTTATATTATCTTGCAATAATGACCATGCCTACCTGCACTATCATTGCTGTCACAGTTGCCATATTCACATTTTTGTATCCTTTCCTGATCCATGAAAAAGAAAAATTTATATGGCTACTACAGATACATTGTATTATATTTGGTTTATTCATTATTCTATTCTCAATATCCGGTATACATGTCTCTGGATGGTCATTATATCAGTATACTCCAATCCATCTTATAATCCCATTATGTATCATTATTGAGTCTCTCATTATTTATTTGGTTTCCATAGTGTTTTCAAACCGGAAACCTTTGATCTATTTAGTAAGTATTCTGCTGTTTTTGAGTTGTACAAGTCTCATAATTTCGTTAATTATACCTGAAATTACCGATTCATTTGTAAGTTTTGGTAGCGTGTTATTTGGAGCGGGGAATAATACATATCTGATTCAGGAATTGAACCGTGCAGATATTGGTTCAATGCTGAAAATATTTAATATTTCATTAATTTTGGCAATGTTTGGATTTATTCTGTTGCTAAAACGTTTTTTCAAATGCCAGAATCCTGTGCATTTAGCAGCAATATGCTGGATATTAATATATATTGGAATAAGTATTCTTTTTGTCAGATTTTTCTATTATGGAGGTCAAATAATAATTCTTTTATCGGGAATTTGTATTTCAGAAATCTTCATACGTTTACAACAAGTGTCATATTCAAAACCGGATTCGTTGTGCAATACTACACTTCATCAGCTCATAGTCAGTAACCGGAAAGCGATATTAATTACTGGCTTTTTACTAGTTGTTCTTATGTTTTTTTCAATTCCTGTATCGTTATATGTTTCCACTTATGATAATCCACAAAGTTCGGTTTCTGATGAATGGATAAAATCACTGGAGTGGCTGAAAGAAAATTCAAAAACAACGGATGAATTGTATTATTTAGCTAGTTCAAAGAATGAATTCAAATATCCTGAAAATATGTTCACCGTTTTATCGTGGTGGAAATATGGAAACTGGATTTTGGCGATTGCACATATGAGTCCAGCAACAAATCCATTTCAGACAAATGTGCGTAGTGTTGCACAGTATCTTCTCTCTGAGACAAATTTTGATACAGAGGCGTTAGCTGACCAGATGCATATAAAATATGTGATAACTACGAATACTGATTTATTTGAAACATTTCCACAAATACAAAAATGGTTGCCGATTGCTCCCAAAGAGGATCCATATTATTTCATATTTTATCAACAAGATCCACGGAATGTCCGTATGTTATCCCCAATGTTAGGTATGAAGCAGAATTTTTTTAACACAACATTGGTTAAACTCCATGTGAATGATGGTTCCTCCATGGTGTCAAATGGAAGTGTGATTATTCAATACCAAAATACTAATATTGCAGGAAATAATGTCGCCCTTCTACAGAAAATGATCCCAATTGATAAACCAAAAACGATTCAAATCATCTCAAAGCCGGAATTATATCAAAAGCTTGTCTCACTCACATATACATCACCCATTACCGACGTCCCTGCCCTCAACAACTATCGCCTCATCTACGAATCAAACGGGACCCGTACCTTCCCCGGTGATGTAACCCTGAACAACATCAAGATATTCGAACGGGTCAAAGGCTACACCATCCCTGGAACCGGGACCATCGAAGTCCCCATCGTGACCAACCAGGGCCGGCATTTCACGTACCGGCAGCAGAGTGTGAACGGAACCTTTACCCTTCCCTACTCAACCAGGAACTCCCCCTATGATGTCCATGCAACGGGGCCGTATCGCATCATCGAGACCAATGAGACCTTTGATGTGGATGAGTCACAGATAGAAAAGTACTATACATAACTATCCCGATATCCTATTTTTTACCACCTGATTAATTACTTATACTCTCCCGACAACTACACCATTTGCACTGGTGGGTGGGGTTATGTGTTGGATACGCAGAGCTGTTATTGCCATTCTGGCAGTTTTTGTCATAATATTTCCTTCAGGGGCGGATTTCCTCCCGAATGCAACGCCGGAGAACCAGCTGATATCGATTACAACCCTGATAGATGTCATCGGATTTGTCAGTACCGATACCTCCGTTGACTGGACCATATCATCGGGAACGCTGGAAGATCGGATGTTCGGGCCGAATGAGACGCAGGCATCCATACTCTACAGGGATTCGCTCATGACCAACGGCGGTCATCTCATGCTCAGCAGTTCTCTTGACTTTGACTCCCGCAATCAGTCAAAGGGTCTGTATAACTTTAAGACCGACAAGGTCGTCACGTACGAGAGCGCTGAGGGCAGTCATCTGATGGCAGATGAATCCCTGATGAGCACCGGAGGGAATTATTCAGACTCAAATGGTATTGGACGGTGTGTCTTTGCATCCGGTTCATCAGCGGCAGCGCCTGCGTTCTGCAATACCGTTCGGGCACGAAGCACCCTTATTAATGTGAACAGTGCCCAGTACTCCACCTCAGCAAAGGCGAGGATTGTGGCTGCTGACGGGTCAGTCCCATCTGCCCTTTCATACCGGATAGCGCTTACACCGAATCCATCGTCCGGCCTTGGATATGCGATCGGAACGGTTACAACAGAATTTTCCGCTGATATCATGGAAGCCCGGAGTGACGGGGTATCATGGAACCGGACATCATCCACAAACTCGATGAAAGATAAGGCAACGGTGACTGGAGGGATAATTCAGTTCTCAAAAGCTTTTGATTATCAGTCAGGTCTTTCTGTTCCCTGACCTCCCCTCTTTCTTCTGTGTTGTCATCATTACCGGAGGGCCCATCAGTTTATTATCGCACATGCTGAGAGTATCTTATCCGTGCAGATGTCTGTCAGCATCCGGCTGATGTATGCAGACATTAATTATACACTCTATGATGCTATACATTAATTGGATCCAATAATTGACTGGATTGATGCTTATACATTTTTGATCTAATCAACCGAGCCAAATACCTATGAATGAATGGCTGGTGAACTGATGTGTTCATGTCATAACCCCTTCAACAATTTGATAACTTCTGAAGAAGATAAAATACCTATGAGTGAGGCAGTGGAGATTCCGGATCCGGTTATGCAGAGGATTGAACGACTCAGGGCCGGGCCTGAAGAAACACCCTTGGATGTGATAACCAGGCTTCTTGATTATTATGATGAAGAAGAGATCGATCAGGACCTGGAAAGAAGGATACTGAAAGGGCTGGAAGATGCTGATGCTGGCAGATATCGCCCCCTTCGTGACATTGCCAAAGAAATGGGGATTTAATTGCCGTATTGTGTAACCTTCAATGAGGGTGCAGAAGCTGATTTAAAGCAGCTGCCAAAAGATGTTGCGGAAAGAATAAAAAATAAAATACTATTTCTTGAAACTGTTTCTAATCCACGAAAATATCTTGAAAAGGTTGCAGGGAAATTTGGTGGCCGGGTATACCGGTATCGGATTGGCAATTTCCGGGCATACCTAACCTTTAAAGATGAAGAACTGATTATTGTTGTTATTGAAGTGGGTTATCGAAAAAATATCTACAAAAAGTGAAGGAACTACCTTCCCGTGTTTATACTATGTGCCTGTGAAACCTGCTTTCATGAAGACATTACAAGGACAGTTAAGGCTTATGTTCTCAAGAAAATATGTCTAATTCTTCTTCTATCTCCATGGCTTGAGAATAATGGTGTAACAAAATATAACCTGAAAAAGTACCCTAACGCTAAGGGGGAGATTTGAACTCCCGAGGGATTGCTCCCACAAGATTTCCAATCTTGCGCCTTCCCAGACTAGACTACCTCAGCAAACAGAAGATGCCTACATATGTTAGCAGTCAGATATTTTAACCCTTTTCTCTATTTGTCTGATGAGTTCTCCAGACTGCCGGGTACACACCGGTATCCTGCATAATAAGACGTGGTGCGACCACGAGTCCCTTTTCGCCAGGGACGATTCGTGAACTCGAAACCAGCGCCTGTCCGATCCCGATAAAATCATCCCCTGCCATCATGACGACATAATCCTCCATCTGAAACGGATCATGACTGACAACGCCCCGTGAAGAGAGTGTTGCACCATGACTGAGCGCAGCTGCAGCCGACTCTTTGATGGGCATGCGGGGCCATCCCTCCAGCGCATCAAGGGGTGACCGCATAAGTGCTCTAAGGGCCGTATCATCTCCGGCACGAGCCTGTTCAGCGGCATCACGAAGGGTATGGAGCGTGACACAATCCTTCTCATGGAAAGGGCCTGACCTGGTCCGCCTGAGTTCTACCATAGCTCCCCCGACCCCGCAGGCCATCCCGATATGATGACACAGGGACCTGATGTACGTGCCGGAATCACATTTCACCCTGAGGAGAACAAGTCGTCCGTCTCTTCCGAGCATCTCAAGTTCATGAATCTCCCTGATCCGCAGAGCCCGTTTGACAGCACTGCGTCTGGGGGGCCGCTGATAGATCCGTCCGGTAAAATGGCGGATTACTTCGGCAAGATCCGCATCGGACACATCTCCCTGCAGCCGGAGCAGTGCAACATACTCCTTATCGTCCTGATGCAGAATGGTTGTGAGCCGTACTGCCCGGCCAAGGAGAATGACAAGGACGCCCGAGACCTGTGGATCAAGCGTCCCGGTATGTCCGACGGATGATACACCGGTAATCTCACGGACCCATGCTGCAACCTGGTGGCTGGAGGGTCCGCGAGGCTTGTCAATGAGAATGATTGCTCCCTGTGCAGCAGGACGTACCGGGATCGAAGATGAGTGCTCCATTATCCCCCCGGATTCAGGAGGAGAAAGAGATTGAGTTCAGCAAGGGTTCCTTCAAGAGACCCGTCACCGACCACATCCGGTATGAGGCCAGCATCCTCCATCGCCTGTGCTGTTACTTCCCCAATGGCGAGAAGAATGAGATCCTCCCGGCGTTTCCAGATGGCTGATTTAAATGACAGGGCACTGGTAAACAGAATCGCCTCTGCCTTGTCAAGGGTGAGGAGCTCATATGTCGGTATGAGTGAGTAAATCTGATATTCATGAGGGAGTCCGCCGGCATCCCTGATTCCCTGAAGAAGCTGAGGATTTGGCGCATCAGATCGGGGAATGCCAATCTTTTTTCCTGCAATCCACTCTCCGAGGTACGGCACGAATGCCCGGGAGTAGAACTCATGAAGCACTTCGCAAAGAATGCCATACTCCCTGAGTGCCTTTGCGGTTTGCGGCCCGATTGCGATCACCCTTGGCAGGGGCAGGTCCTCCAGGTATGGCCCGATCTGATGGGCCGGCAGGGCACTGGTAAAAAATATACAGTCAAATTTTCTGTCCTGAACATCCTGAATAAATGCATCGATCTGGTCAGGGTTCATCTCCCCGATAAGTGGAGAGACCGTATAACACTCATGACCTCTTCGTGCGCACCGTGCCTGGTCCTCTCCCTCTTTTCCTTTCAGACGTGTAATTGCAATCCGCATATCATCCCCCGGCCACTCTTATTCAGAACGGATGCGGATATTTTATGCGTTCTATACACTTAAATCCATGAGAACCAGATGATTCCTGTTTTAGCCGGTATTACAGGTGGGATGCTGTGTGGAACTGTCAGTGGTCTGACCCCGGGAATACACGCAAATATGATTGCAGCCCTGCTCCTTGGATTTTCCCCGATCCTTCTGCCGATCATGGGGCCGGAGGGAATGGCAGCGATCCTGATCACAACGCTCGTCACCCACTCATTTCTTGAAATAATTCCTGCAACATTCCTGGGAGTACCGGATGAAGGAACCTCCCTGTCAGTTCTTCCTGCCCATGCTCTCACGCTCGACGGAAGAGGAGAAGAGGCGGTCCGCATATCGGCCCTTGGCAGTCTCTGGGGAGTTATTTTTGCAGTACCTCTGGCTCTTTCTGCCCTGTGGTTTATTCCACTTCTTCAGGATTCTGTTGATATTGTCACCGGCTCTCTTCTTGTTCTGATCATGGGACTGGTTATCGTGCGCAGTGAGGCTGCCGGCTGGCTCTTGATATTATTTGTGGTATCCGGTATCCTTGGTCTTTTTGCATTCAGGTATGATTTCCTCTCGTGGAATACCTATGGTGCAGGCAGTATCCTGATGCCGCTTCTGACCGGTCTTTTTGGCCTTCCGTTTCTTCTCACCGCCTCCGAAGGAACCATCCCCCGACAGCATTTTTCAGGGCTTTCCCTGTCTACCGCGGGTATTGCACGTGCAGCACTTCCGGGGACCCTTGCAGGTCTGATCGTCGGATGGCTTCCGGGTTTGTCAACTGCAAGTGCAAATGCGGTCATATCCTGCTGGATTCCCTATGATCAGGAGAGACGGAGTTATCTTGCTGCCACAGGAGCGTCAACCCTTGCAAACAGTATCATCGGGATAGCAGTGTTTGTCGCCATCGGCAGAATGAGAAACGGTGTTATGGCGGCATTCTCCGGGTTTGAGACACCTCCTGTTCTTCTCCTTCTGACGATAGCATCTGTTGCGGCACTCTGTGCATATTGCATTACCATTGGTCTTGCAAGAGCCGCCCCTGCATTATCCGGCCTGAACAGTTCCCGTCTGAATACCGGGGTTGCCATTACTCTTGTTCTGGTATGTGGAATGCTGACCGGTCCGTTTGGTCTTGTCGTTCTCATGCTTGCAACAGCGATCGGGATGGTACCTGGCATGATCGAGGTCTCACGGGTCCCCTGCATGGGTGTGGTAACGGTTCCGGTCATCCTCTATTCATTCGGGATTATGGTGGTATAGATGGCGCACAATCAGGACAGGAGAGGATTGAGGTTCTGGTATGAGCTCTGTGATCAGGAATGTATACAACAAAACAACCCTTCTTCTCCATCCTTGCAGGAGTGTATAGAAAAAGTCCGTCAGTTTCGTGATGATTCGGTACTGCTTCCCCTTCCGGTATGGGAGGAGGCTGTCAGTGCGGGTGTCGTATCAGGCCGTCAGGAGTACCTGTCTCTTGTGAGGTCTCTTGCAATCGGACTTGCCATCAGGGACCTTGAGGAGAGATGTGATAGAGAAGAGGTTACGCTTATTCATCTTGTCAGGATTCTTGATGAGACCGATCAGGCGGTATCACGGCTGTCAGAAAAGATTGAGGATTATTATATGGCTCTTCATCCCGCAGAACTGGCCGGATCTGATCGGACCATCAGATCACTCATTGACACCCTTGCAAAGGATGAGTGTCATCCTTTAAGTCCGATAAGCAAAACCATTCTGCGACTGGTTGAATCCCGCACACAGCTCTCAAAAAGGGTAAGGGGATGTGCTGAAAAAACCCTGCCAAATATGTCTGCCTTGTGCGGACCTCTGGTAAGTGCCCGCCTTCTTGCACATGCCGGGAGCAAATGCCATCTTGCGTGTATGCCCGCTGCAACAATTCAGGTTCTTGGAGCCGGACCGTCTCTGTTCATGCATCTGACGAGCGGAACCCGGCCGCCGAAACATGGATTGTTATATCAGTATAAAGGAGTGCATCATGCCAGAAAACGACTCCGGGGCCGGGTCAGCAGGGTGCTTGCATGTCAGTTGGCAATTGCTGCCCGGATTGATTATTATCGTGGAGTGCGTGATGAGAGATTTATTCAGACTGCCGGGATGAAGATCCTCCGGGCAGGAGATAAGGCATGATCTGGCAGGATGGAATATTATTGTCCCCTGGAGCGATTCTGCCCGGGGATCGGGTGTATCATGGGATGCGGATCTGGGATCCCGGCCGCAGCAAGGTTGCTGCATTGTGTTATCTCTATACGCCTGACGAACCCCCTGTTACCGGTGCCCGTATTCTGTATCTGGGTGCAGCAGCCGGTTCAACGGTTTCATTTCTTTCCGATTATGCCGAGGTTGTATATGCGGTTGAGTTCTCTTCCCGTCCTGCACGGGACCTTGTCCGTCTTGCACATTCACGATCCAATATTATTCCCCTGTTTGAAGATGCCAGATACCCGGAGCGATATCTTCCGTTTGTAGAACTGGTGGATGTGCTTATTCAGGATATTGCCCAGCGGGACCAGGCTGAAATCGCGATCAGAAATCTCGTCTTTCTCAGGGACGGGGGTCATCTGATACTCTTTCTCAAATTATTATCCATGGGAGTTCAGAAAAACAGGGAGGAGATGATTGAGAATGTCGTTCAGCTCCTTGGACATGCCGGAATCTCCGGCATCAGGATAATAAATCTGGAGCGATATCACACTGGCCATGTTGCATTATGGGGAATATATTGTCCTGGTCAGAAAAGTGACTGATATAGCCCGAAGCAGATTCGAACTGCTGTCACAAGGTCCAGAGCCTTGTATGATTG
>CAZCSN010000042.1:0-20632 GCA_964501255.1 uncultured Methanospirillum sp.
TTAAATATTTTTCATGCATTTGGAAAAGAACAAAAGTTGATACCGACAGCTGCTTATTTTAATTTCCGAAGTATTAACTCCTGTTTCATCGTGCTTACCGATTCAATATACACATTCTCAACGATCTGAGGATTTCCCAGAACATCCATGAGAGTAACAGATGTATCTTTTTGTATTGCATCAACAATATTCCGGGTAATCTTCTCCTTTTCTTCAGAATCTGCATTCTTTACATATACGGTGAATTCGCACATATAACCTTCCTGATGTGTATTATATAGATTCTGTAGTATTCCAATGTTTTCTCCGTATATTTTTAAATCAAATTGTATTTATTGAAGTGGTGCAGGAAATACTAATAAATAATTCAAGCCCTGAAAATTTTTTAAAAAAAAGGATAATCTAAAAGAGAATCTATTAATTTGTCGCTGAAAGATAACACGGTATGCACACCCGCTTCCCTTCATGCTCCCGGGTTTTCGCATCAGCAACCATTTCACCACAGGATGCACAGGGAATTGATGTAAATATCCGTGCTTTTTTGGGTGGCTCCATCTCAACAAAACTTACCTTGAGAATGTTCTCTTCCGGTGCGGATAGAATTGCATGAACTCCCTGATGAGCTAACTCCTGAAATCGGGCGACTTCTTCCTCTGAAGCCTGTCCTGAGAATACTTTTGGCCTGAGTACATTCATCTCTTCAGGGAGAAATCCGTCAAGAGATGTAACAATACGGACCGCCTTGTTGCTCCTCCGGCAGTAAAAAGTAAACGCATGTTTTCCATAATCATGAATGATCAGGTTTCCTTTACCTGCAGTACATCCGGTTATGACCTGGATTGCATCAACACCGCAGGCATCGGTCTCGGATATTGCCACTAACTCTTCATCCTTTGGCCGGTCAACACCAAGTGCTTTCATGGCAGCAATCGCGACCCGGTAGCCGCTCGCAAGGCCTCCGCAGGAATGACCATGAAATTCCACTGCCTGTTCATACGTACCAAAATTATCTGCTGTTTTTTGTTTAATTGGCTGGGGTGAACACATGATACCTATTGGTTCTTTTGAAGGATACATATAAGCATCGATTCCATATCGCAGGTATTATTGATACCGTGTGTATTTTCAATTTAAATTACATTTTTTGAAAATAATAGAAAATTAATGTCACAATTGTAATGAATATTCAGATCATTTTCAAAAGTTATAAATTTTAATGCATTAGTATAATTAATTACGATATCATTTTCAAGCGTAATGTAAGATCATACAAATTTTGAGTTTGATCTGCATTCTTGTAAACGATGTCAGTTCATTATCGAATGGGTATCATTCCGGATGAGTGAAGAATCGCATGAGAAAAATAATAGCACTCCTGTTAGCACTTTGTTGTCTCCTTATCCCGATTTCAGCAGTTGCTGAGGAGGATCTGATGTACGATCTCGGGTCGCGGGCAGCTGAAGTAGGCATGGACCTTTTGAAATTTGAGCCGGGAGCAGACAATATCCTGGCATTAACAAATGCTGGTCATGCAATTATTAAAGGAAAGACGTCAGAGCGTGCTCTTTCCGGCCTTACTGACAAATCTGGTCTTAGAAACGGCGATAACAACCTTTATCAGATAAATCGTCCTGACTGGAAAGGCCTCTGGTTCTATTTCTACAACAAGGACTCTGGTATGGCTGCATACATGGAACCTGATCCGTCATTTTACTCGATGAGTGCGGAAGACCGTGCAGCACTCCCGCCAGACAAGGCATTTAGTCAGGTAACCCTGATGAATGCAAATCTGGACACATTACTTGCAAACCCTGATGAGGGGAACACCACCTTTAATAGGAAGAAATTCGGGGGCAATGAATTCTCACTCGTAGGGCTTTCAAATGTCTGGGC
This sequence comes from uncultured Methanospirillum sp., assembly GCA_964501255.1. Lineage (GTDB taxonomy): Archaea > Halobacteriota > Methanomicrobia > Methanomicrobiales > Methanospirillaceae > Methanospirillum. Next base: position 1,894 of record CAZCSN010000042.1, read on the forward strand.
TGCCGGTGCCTCCTATGATTTCATGAACGCCGCAGCATTCCATGATCATCTCTGTCCCGGGGTTACGAGCGGGTATATGATCATTCAGTACATCCGGAAGGTTCTCCCGATTACCAACCAGACCGCTGAGACCTACATTGATATCGGATGCCCGAACTGGTGTAAGGAGGATGCATTCCAGATGATCTGGGATAGTACTCCGGGTAAGAACAGCATGTTTGTCATGGCATTAAATCCGGACGACGAGGCTGCCCTGAAAGCAAAGTATGGAACAAGGCCTGCCGGTATCATCATACGCTGGAATGATGGAGCAAAGAAGGGAAAAGGAGTTGCTCTTGGATTTAATTTTGACCAGATAAGCGAAGAACTCGGGCTTGTAAACTGGACTGGTCCCACGTGGGCTCCAAAGCTGGTCCAGGATATCGGCATGATGCCATATGTCGATAAACCTGAATCGGTCATCACCACACTCAAGGAGTTTGATGTTGACGAGGCAAACCTGACAAAACTGAAGACCGCAGGGAATAATCCGTATAAAGTCCTGGGAATGCTGTAAGTGAATCATCATATCCAAATCAGAAAAATTTTTACGTGAGATTATGAGAAACCTGAACGCAATTATTATTACATTCATAATGCTGGTATCTCTTTGTGTGATTCCGGCTTGTATGGCTGCTGAAACAGTAGGAGCAGAGAGAACCATAACTGACGGATACGGAAGAACCGTCACCATACCCGCTGAAGTAAAGGAGGTCATATGTTCCGGTTCCGGATGCCTTCGCTATCTTACCTACCTGGAAGGACAAAACCTGATTGTGGGTGTAGACAGTATTGAGAAAGAACCACAAACCATGGATGCACGGGGATATGCCCTTTTAAATCCGCAATTTAAAGATTACCCCCTGTTTGGTGAATTCAGAGGAAAAGATGATCCCGAAAAGATCATTGGAATTGCCCCGCAGGTGATATTGAAAACCGGCCTGACCGGATCCGGGACTACGGCTACCGCAAATGCTGAAGAGGGAAATAAACTCACGGAAAAGACAAAAATACCCGTTGTTATGATACCCTACGGTTCTCTTCGTGATGCAAAAGAACAGGCGGATATGTTCAATGGGCTTCGGATAATGGCCGACGTAATTGGGAAGAAAGAGAGGGCAGACGATCTCATTGCATATATCGAAGAGACAATCGCTGATCTGAAAAGCCGGACAGCAGATATTCCTGAATCAGAACAGAAGACTGCCTATGTCGGTGGTGTCAGTTATGCGGGAGCACATGGGATAATCTCAACTGAGCCTGCATATCCACCATTCCTCTGGCTGAATATCAAAAACGTGGCAGGAAAGATGGGAACCCAGCATGCTGACGTTGCGAAAGAGGCTATTGTTGACTGGGATCCGGAATATCTGTTTATGGATGTTGGAACGCTCCAGATGGATAACGAAGGTGGGATCGGTGAACTAAAGAATGATCCGGCACTTCAGGGACTTTCCGCAGTAAAGAACGGTAATGTGTACGGAGTACTTCCCTATAACTGGTATAATACCAATTACGAAAATGTTCTTGCAGATGCATACTATATCGGAAAGATAGTCTATCCTGACAAATTTGCTGATATTGATCCTGAAGTAAAAGCAGATGAGATCATGACAAAATTCCTTGGTGCATCTCCATTAAAGCAGATCAACTCCCAGTATAAAAACATGGGATTTAGTAAGATCTCTCTTTGATGTTGTCATGATAATGTACTTTTTTTTCTTTTTTTCCGGAGGCAGGCAGAATGCATGTTGCTGATGGAAAAATTCCCGCTGATTATCTCAGCTATATTCGGGTAAAAGTTCTCTGGATATTTTTTGGTGTAATTCTTCTGTTCCTTCTGTTTATCATCTCAATTTCAGTCGGAGCGGTATCTATCCCTCCGTATGATGTTCTTATGACTCTTTTTGGACACAATCTGAATCATAAATATGATGCCATCATATGGAATATCCGGCTTCCACAGGCTCTTACTGCGATTGTTGCCGGTATTGGTCTTTCAGTGGCAGGAGTAGCAATGCAGTCAATTCTCAGAAACCCACTGGGATCTCCCTTCACGTTGGGAATATCCAATGCCGGTGCATTTGGAGCTGCAGTATCGGTGATTTTTTTCGGAGCAGGAAAAATACAGTCAACAATTGCGGACCCGATTACCATTAATAACCCCTATGTAACGACCATTTCCGCATTTATCTTCTGTATGATTGCAACAGCAATTATCCTCATGATCTCCCGTATGAGAGGTGCATCTCCTGAAGTTATGGTTCTTACCGGAGTGGCTTTATCATCCCTGTTTACAGCAGGGACAATGTTTCTCCAGTATTTTGCATCAGACACGCAACTTGCTGCGGTTGTGTTCTGGACTTTTGGTGATGTCAGCCGTGCAAACTGGTCCGAATTGGGGCTGATGGCTCTCCTCGTGGGACTTGCCAGTATTTATTTCCTTTTTAATCGCTGGAATTACAATGCCATTGATGCCGGGAATGAGACTGCAAAAGGTCTTGGAGTGAATGTAGAGCGGGTCCGTTTGTTTGGAATGACCATATCCGCTATGATTACTGCAGTCCTTGTTGCATTTCTCGGAGTTATCGGGTTTGTCGGACTGGTCTGCCCGCATATGGTCAGACGAATCATCGGGGATGATCAAAGGTACTTAATACCTGGATCCTGTGTGATGGGCGGGATTCTGCTTCTTGCATCCGATACTGTCGCTCGTCTCATTGTTGCTCCGTATGTCCTTCCCGTGGCCGTTCTTACTGCGTTTATGGGTGCACCAGTGTTCATCTATCTCATAATCCGGGGGTACAGACGATGATTCTGAATGTACATGAATTAGGATTCTTATACAGAAATCATGATGTCCTGAAAAAGATCGCATTTGAAGTGAATCATGGTGAGATAGTTGCCATCCTCGGGCCAAATGGTGTTGGAAAAACAACACTGCTGAAATGTCTGAACAGAATTCTGAAACCGAAATCGGGCAGAGTCTTTCTGGATGGATCAGAGATTGGCAATCTGAATGCTCTTGAAATTGCACGACGTGCGGGATATGTACCGCAACGTGTTGAAACCGGACGGCTTACAGCTTTCGACGCTGTGCTTTTGGGGAGAAGACCGCATATCGGGTGGGACATATCTGAACGGGATCTCCAGATTGTGGATGCAATCTTCTCCCGCCTTTCCATGGATCATCTCCGACTCTCGTATATTGATGAGATGAGCGGGGGTGAATTACAAAAGGTCGCCATTGCACGGGCTCTTGTACAGGAACCGCGGATTCTTCTTCTTGATGAACCGACAAGCAGCCTGGATCTGAAAAACCAGGTTGATATTCTTACGACTATTGTGGGAATTGTCAGGGAACATGGAATTGCAGCGGTGATGACGATGCATGATCTGAACCAGGCATTACGATATGCTGACCGGTTTATCTTTCTAAAAGATGGCAATATCCATTTCCACGGCACATATGATGCAGTCACTCCGGATATTATTGAAGATGTATATGGTCTTCCGGTTATGATGGGAATGGTTGGAGGGGTACGGTGTATTGTTCCGGGTCTTCAGCCTTCTGAAGCCTGAAAACAAGAATTTCTAAATTTTTTTCATTACGAGGATTGTAATAATTTATTGGGTTCATGGATCAGGAGGAACATTCGGTACAGAAATAAATTGTAAGATAGGAGTTAGTGCAATGTTACGTCTTTAACCCCAAGGTCTTCTTCACCTCTTCCAGATCTGCACCCGATTTTAATCTCCCACCATACAGGAGTTTTATTGCCTCTTTATCAAGATCAGACAGTTCAGTGTTGCGAACTCCTCCGACCTGGTAAAAGAAACTATCCTTTTCTGAATATGTCTTCCCATGCATACCCATACTGTAGAGAGTCCCATAGAGCATGTAATATTTCCGATCCTCTGTTGATAATGAGTCTAATAGATACAGATGATCATTCCCGACAATTCCAATTAATCTCCCTTCAGAATCTTTAATGAGTCTTTCATCACTCTTCCGGTTATCTTTGAATTCATCAAGCATTTTTTGTGGGATAATTTTGATGTTATAAAAATTATAGGGAACATCGGCATAATTCGTCTTTAGAAATCCCAGAGCAAGCTCCTCATCCTCAAACTGGGTGGTATCGGATAATGTATTCAGGAGTGAGGCCAGATCGAGGAGGAATTTTGTATCATCTGAAGTATAGAATGCATCCAGCCAGAACTGATAATCCTTGTTTGATTTAAATAAATTGAGTTTTGCATTATCATTTCCAAAAGTAATGTCGACAAGATGTTCGGCAACATCAGTCTTATCAAAGGATTTTCCGGTCTTTCCTGATTCCTTCTGCAGGTTGACAAGATCACCCCGGATGGAGAGCTTGTGTGGAGAGACAATACCAATGAGATCCCTATTCTGATTATATATCGGATACTCATCGGCATGAATCTCATTCTTCAGAGTTTCAAGATCCGACGGGGAAACAATTCTGATGTTATAAAAATACCGGGTATCATCTGAAGAATCAGGATATGATGCATTTCTTTGATCTTCGACGGTTGGTCCTTTTCCATCCTGATTCTGGCCGGATAAACTATCATCTCCTGTACCTCCTACGGTTTCTTTCATGACAACATCGCCAGATCCCTCATCTTTGCCAGGATTCTTTTGTGAGACACAACCAGCGGATATCAGAAACAGAATAGCAATCAACAAAATCTCATATTTTAACCACTTCATACTACATTCTCTTTTTTGGGTTTCCTATACAATATGAAATATCATATGGTACGGCGGGTATGTAAATAATGGTGTAAGTAATCTCATGATTCTTACGTGACCAGGCAGATATTCAAATATCCCATATCTGTATTCGTTTGATATAAAGATTCAAACACCAGGTATATATCAAATCTCCATACAAGACAGAAAAATAAAGCTATATGCACTCAAAAACAAACACGTATCCAATGGTCGATCCGGATATTACCGAACTTCAAAAAAAGCGGAGCACTACGAATCTCAATATAACGCTATTAAAAAAGAATTCAAAGAATTTATTGAGACTACCAGAAAAAATGAGGACCTGAAGAAGAAAGATATTGAATCAGATTATGCACGGAGGATGCTTGTTGTTACCGACTCGCTCTGCCGGATGATGAATAATACCATGAACCACTCCTGTGATGCGGTCAGATCAATACACGAGAACTATCATCTCAACATAGAAGGGATGTATCAACAGCTCCTCTCCTCATGTAAACTGACAGTAATCAATCCAACACCGGGAACTGAATTTGATGATGCCATCCACATGGCAGTTGGACTGGAATACAATAGCAAATACCCGGAAGATACCATTTATTCAGTGATAAGGCGCGGTTATATGCGTGATTAGTCCCTCATACAGCCCGCAGAGGTAATTATATCCAAAACTCCAATGAAACCTGAACATACAGATCAAAGAAGCATTATTTCTTCAATTATTAACTTTATATTCCCATTCAGATCCAAATTCAATGCCATTCATCATTCCATCGATCAGCTTGCACACCTTGAAAGTGAACATATTATCCGACTCGAAGGGGAGATAGAGAGTCTTAAAAAGAAGATTACTCAGAATGAAGAAGAGATTCATGATATGAACCTGATTATTTCAGAAAAATCAGATATCCTGGAGCAGATGGAAGACGAAGAAGAGAAATTAAAACAGGAAATTCGAACATTATATTCCGCCATAAAGAGTATTGAAAAAAGAATCGCGATGATAGAACACAAGACATGCAGACCCGTTGATTCTGAACACAAGTACCAGGATTTCGATACCAGGCATGATGATGAATATATAGACTGAATAACGAGAGGAAAAAGATGAACAGAGATATAATCGGGATCGATTTTGGAACTACAAACTCTAAGATGGCGTATATGCTGCTTGATGAACCAGTCGTTATTGAGAATGATCTGGGCAGAAAGATTACTCCATCAGTTGTGTATTTTAAGAACGAAAAGGAGTTTTCGATCGGTGAACAGGCAAAGCATAATCAGATAATTTACCCGGATAAGGTAGTAAGTTCCATCAAACGAGAGATGTGAACTGATTACAAAAAACAGTCGGAAGATATAAATTCCCACCGGAATACATTGGAGCCCTGATCTTTCAAAACTGATTCATGATGCCAGGGAACGAACCGGAAAAACATTCTACGATGCTGTGGTATCTGTTCCGGCAAACTATTCAGACAGTCAGCGACAGGCCATCAGAGATGCAGCAGAGATTGCAGGGATCAATGTTGTAAGGCTGATTAATGAACCGACTGCTGCTGCACTCGCATACGGAATCAGGGAAGATCGGGACCGGTAGGTCTTGGTGTATGATTTTGGTGGTGGTACGTTTGATGTATCTATCCTTTCTGTTTCATCCGGCTTTTTTGACGTCGATGCCAGTACCGGAGCACACCGGCTTGGTGGGGATGATATGGATGAGCGTATAATCAAACATATCACAAAAGCACTTCAAAAGGAACTCGGAAAAGAGGTAAAAATTGATCCCGGGTTACAAGCGACATGAAAAGAGGCTGCTGAAGAGGCCAAGATTGCATTATCAACGGAAGAAAGCATTATCATTACAATTCCATTTATTGCATAAAACCGTCCTCCATTTACAATGCAACTGACGAGGAATACCCTGAATTCACTGATTATGGACCTGATCGAGCAGACCCGTGAGCCGATTGAACGAGCTCTTCAGGATGCGTCCCTTGAAAAAGATGAAATCGATGATATTCTGCTTGTGGGCGGTACAACCCTGATACCAGCCGTCAGGCAGTTTGTTATTGATTATTTTGAAAAAGAACCCCTGAAAGGAGATCCCTACACAGCAGTAGCCTTGGGAGCGGCAATTGCCGGGAGTACATATGTCACTGAAAAATCCAGAATCGCAAAAAATGTCGAGATCAGCGATGTTATTTCTTCTTCACTGGGTGTAAAGATTGCTGATGGTACACTCTCCAAAGTGATAGAACGAAATACCAAAATACCCATTTCAAGAACGCGACTCTACACGAATGCAGGAGATTTTGCACCGGAGGTCATTATTCAGGTATACCAGGGTGAGGAAGAGATTGCAGAAGATAATGAGTGAGAATAGCTAAAAACCTCCCTCAAAAAAATGTAGATAATAAATATATTATTAATCCTTTAACATGAAAGAAGGGTTTTTGCTATCCTTATACATAACCTCCCGTCGTCAGAGATGTCACCTTTGCACACTACCCTGAATTTGACCTTATTTTTGCGAAATACGTGTAATGTCAATCTGCATAAGCACCTATCCGGACTTCATTGATGAATTCTCTCAAATTGACCTCTGTTTTCTGAAATATCCCTTATTTACAACATCATATCGCCTCGCTATTCGTATCACGTGCACATCCATATGATTGTCAAGGCGGAACCCGGATCCGGCAATAGCAACGGTATAGGAAAGCCACATATTGAGGGAAGATATGGACCTATTTTAGATATTAAAGTCGAATTTAAGTCCGATTAAAATTAATGCTGAAATAAAGCCAAAAAAAGGTACAGGATTTATCCCAAAAATTTTCGTATCGCTCCTGCCCTGATGATCAAATCCTTCACACTATCAATCTGACAGGCAGTAACAGCCTTTTCAATCTGGGATGAGAGATTCATATGCTCCGGATGTGGGTCAATATCAATCCATTCTGGGAGGATCTTCTTTACCTCTTCCGGCAAATATGAAGAATCCGGATTAAGATACCTGCAGGCATCAGTCAGATCTTCGATGATGTATTTGTAATTTTCAAAGACAAATTCGCGGTCTTTCTCATTTAATGCCTGTAATCCCAGAATCTCCGGAGGAATACCGACTGAGTACAATGCTGCGGTCACGGTAATTGCCCGGGGGAGTGAAACACCACCCATATTCCGGGAATACCCAAATAATCCTACATGGAGCTTTCTTTTTCTGCGACTTGGTACATATACAGCCACCCGGTTGATCAGCGGAGCCAGGGACTGGATGTGCTTTTGGTACCCTGCAGCATACCGCTCAATAAGGTCAATAGCATACAGGTCATCAATCTCCCTTGCAGGTATGATCTCGCGTTCTTCAAGGTACCGGATTGCCTGTATCGCGTCTTCAAGATTTGAATCATATTTGAATGCAGACTGAATTGTAAAAGTATATGCACCAGCATACTCATCGGTTACCCGTTTCACGGTATCAGGCCGGAGATTTCCCCTGAAAGGAGCCGATCCGGCACCAATGATCGGATAAACCGGTATTCCCGACTCTTCCGACAGGAGGTGAAGGCGCCAGAGAGCGATTTTATTGAGGAGGACTGCTCCAATCTGACCATAATTCACTGCCGGATCAGATCTGGCCAGGAATACCCGCTGATAATCCAGATCCTTATCCTGGAAATACCTTCTGAGTATGGAATCAGCAGCCAGCATCCCATCCTTATCCTCAAAAAGCGGAATAACCCGGATCTTATCCGGATGAAACGGACCGATCCATTCAGCAATCGTAAGATCCCTGCCTCCAAGCCGTTTGTGTTGCTGCCCGATTACGAAGTCGCAGTAATATTGGTAAATGTTATCGATTGCTGCAAACGAGGTCGTCATGGGAAGAATAACCTCAAATATGGGGGCTTTTTGATCACCATAAAAATGATGGGCTACATCAAAAGAACGGGGAATAGAACCGAGGGTCTCAAGCAAAATCTTCGCTTCGGTTCGTTCAACCTCCGGATTTGGAACACGTAAGGTAAGAAAGAGATCACGCCCCAGATGATGATCATGAAAATAATCCCCATACCGGGAGAGAAGTTTCTTTACAACGTAATTATCGACCTCTTTTCCTTCACAGTCCCACATCTGCTCAGTGCACCCAAGATGAGAGTAGACATAATACGCCTCTTTTACTTCATCTTCTCCGGTCAATTCGACATTTTCAGTAAAAAACGGAGTATGGACATTATCCGGATGCTGAGTGCTCATCGTACGCGGTATTTTCAGAGGTTTTTCATATGGTCCCTTCATACGTTTCAGTATATATAGGAGATAACCCTGCAATATTCTTGTGATGTATGCTATATTCTGATGTGATCAGAATACGAAGCTGCATGGGAATCATTCTATCGGTTTTAGAAATATGGTAGTGAACAGAATGATTATTTCCCTATGGACCAGTTTGTTCAGACTCCCTATAGTGATGAAACGGGAGGAGGTCATGCTGTGGTACTGACCGGGTACCAGGACTACGGAGAACATGGGTACTGGGAACTCCTCAATTCATGGGGTGCACCAGATAACCGACCGAATGGGGTTTTCTACATAGACATGAACATGGATTACTCGGCAAAATATCCAAATGATATCCAGGCCATGTACTTTGAAGTTGTTGACCTGAAAACCGGTCAGTCTCCTCCTGAACCATCTTCAATGAACCTTACCCTTCTTCAGGGATGGAACCTTATTTCAACTCCGAAGACACTTCGCCCGTAGAATGACACCTATGCAATCTTTAGCGGAGTGGACAGCGATGGACATTCGATGTATACCTATGACCCGGTGTCCGGATGGGTAAAGATAGAGCCCTCAGATCAATGGAAACCACTTCAGGGAGCCTGGATATACGCAAATACAACAACAACCATTCCGTTGGTTTTTCATTCCGATCCTATCCGTTCACCCCCGGCCCGAACCCTTCATCAGGGATGGAGTACCATCGGATATTCAGGAACTACGCCGGTATCAGCAAATGCGACACTTATGTCGGTTCAAAACCAGTGGAATTACCTGATTCCTTTTGATAGCACAAAACAGGCATACGGAGAGACCATAATAAAAGGTGAATCCGGATCACATTCCCCGTCATACCTGATGCAACCCGGTCAGGGGTACTGGCTCTATATGGCAGAAAATGGCACTCTTTCCGGAATAACTATCTAATAGTTTTTTCTCAAGGTAATTGATCGGAGAAATATCCAAGAGCAAGTATTGTGCAGTCATCACTCTGGGGATTGTCTCCAGTCCAGGCTTTTACTTCATGATTAAGCAGCTGTATAACCTCACACGGTTTTTTTGGAGATTTTTCTGAAAGAGCACGTACAATTCGTTCTGAACCATATAACTCCTCTCCATTTTCAGCCTCAGTAACACCATCACTGACCAAAACGAGAATATCGCCTTTTTCTAATGTGATGGTATGAGGTACAAACAATTCATCCTCCATAACACCAGCAGGGAGATTTCCATCAGATTCAAGCATGGATACACCTGATTTAGAAATGAGAAACGGCGGAGGGTGACCTGCATTACAATACGATACGTCACCGGTCTGTGGATTCATTATCCCGACAATAAGTGTGATAAACTGTTTATTGTCACCATCTTCAAGGAAAGAACGGTTGATTTCACGTATGAGGGAACACGGGTCGCGGGTAGTATGAATTTTTGACCGGAGAATCATACGGGTGGAGGACATCAGAAGTGCAGCCGGAACCCCTTTCCCGGATACATCACCAAGAGCAAAGTACAGGGTCTCATCATCAAGTCTCAGATAGTCATAGAGGTCTCCGCCAATATAAGAGGCAGGAGTCAGGGATGCAGAGAGTGATACACAATCCCATATCCGATCCGGCTCAGGCAGACAGCCCATCTGTATCTGTCGAGCAGCCTCCAGTTCTCCTTCCATACGAAACGTCTTTTTGTTTTTTTCTGCTTCAAGCCGTAGATTGTTTATAATAAAGACAAAAATGCATAATCCTGCAATAGTTGGAAGGAAGATGTCTATGGTCCCTTCAATCACCTCACCTGGCAGAAGCACATCAGATTTTACTCCGTTTTTATCAATCAGGAACTGAACTGCAGCGACCAGAAATCCAAGGGCGAACGCATGAGGCATGCGAATGATGGCATCCTTATGCAGGTACCAGAATAAACCACCAACTATTCCCACAAGAAATGTTACGACACACGTAAATATCCCGATTGATTCTCCAATAGCAAAATTTAAGAGGATTCCCAGTATTCCTGCAAGAATTCCGCCGAATGGTCCGGCGATAAGCCCGGCCATCACCGGTCCGAGCATCTGGATACTGATAGAATACGGACCTATCTGGACACCGGTCAAAATCCCATAGAGATAGAATACCCCACCAATCAGACCCATAAAAAGGACCGAGAACGGTGAGATGGTTTTTGACATGAAAACAGATGCATACCGGCTTCTGGTAAGAAAATATCCAATAAGGGAGAGTACAGCAACTCCATCACAGAGCTGAACAAGTCGTTCTAATTCAAATACCATAATCCCTGATGGTTCGTCATGTCACATATCGTGGACGAGGTATACACCTTTTTACATGCATGATCGATCGGGTATGCACATCAATGGTGTTATCCAGGTAATAGGTAAAACTGTGGAGCTCATAAAAACAATACTCAGATGATGACATGCTTTTGTTGATCATGAGATAAGATGATGTGCTGGTTCAGATGGGTTCCAGCACATTTCAGTGCACTATAAATATCTTCATGTTCATTATTGCTACGAGGAGAGAGGATTCAGAGGGGGACCATGACAGATACACTGTTTGAACTGAGAAAATTTGTAGCTCCCGAATTTATCATCGGAGTTGATGCCCGCCGACTTGCGGGAAGATATGCAAAAAATCTTGGTGCAAGTCATGTGTTTCTGGTCACCGGTCCGAAGATTATCAGTGCCGGATGGGTTGAGGATGTAACAAAAAGCCTGCAGGATGAGGGAATACGGTATACCATTTTTTCTGATGTGTCCCCGAACCCCCGTGATTTCGAAGTCATGAAAGGAGCCGAACTGTATCGTCAGGCCGGTTGTGACGCTGTTATTGCCGTCGGCGGAGGAAGTCCGATTGACTGTGCCAAGGGGATAGGCATTGTTGTTTCCAATAATCAGCACATTCTGGAGTTTGAAGGGGTAGATAATGTCAGAATACCTGCCCCTCCCCTTATCTGCATACCGACAACATCAGGATCCGCGGCGGATGTGTCACAGTTTGCAATAATTAATGATACCACAAGAAAAGTGAAGATAGCTATCATCAGCAAAAAAATTGTGCCTGATATTTCACTCTGTGATCCGGTCCCTCTAACCTCCCTCACGTCTGAACTGACGGCACATACCGGTATGGACGCCCTCGTCCATAGTATCGAAGCATATGTGTCAAATGCTTCATCCCCGGTGACGGACATACAGGCACTTGAATCAATCCGGCTGATCAGTGCGTACCTGCCTCTTGCATACCATCACCCTGATCACATCGGATACCGGTATAAGACCATGCTGGGCAGTCTCCTCGCCGGCCTTGCCTTCTCAAATGCAAGCCTTGGAGCGGTACATGCCATGGCCCACAGCTTAGGTGGTCTGTCCGATCTTCCCCATGGGGAATGTAATGCACTGCTCCTTGAATCGGTCATTGATTTCAATTTTGAGGTATGTCCGGAACGATACGAAACGATTGCACAGGCGATGAATGTCGACTGTTCATCCCATGAACCCGGTGAGATAAAACAGAAGTTATTATCTGCTCTTCAGGCCCTGAGAACTGAGCTGGGAATTTCGGAGCGACTTAGCGATCTTGGCGTTTCCAGGGATACAATCGCAGATCTGGCAAAATCTGCGATCCGTGACCCCTGTCTTGCGACAAATCCAAGAAAACCAAGTCTGGCCGATCTGGAACACATATATGAAGGAGCACTCTGAAGAAAACCCCGACTGGGATGACCAGCGGATGAAGATTATCGGCCTTGGCGAATCATCAATACGAAAGAGTTATTACCCTGAACTTCAGCAGCGGCTTCATGAGCTTGAAAAGACTAATGCAGACCTTCTTGATGCGATAGAAGAGATTCAGCAAAAAGAAGAAGAACTCCGGCATAATTATGAAGAACTCAGGACTATCCAGTCAGCTCTGGATCTCGCCCGGAAAAAATTAAACCTGCTCAACTCTCTCACATTTCAGGATATCCAGAATGCTCTTTTTTCATTAAACGGGTATCTGACGCTGACAAAAGAGGCGATAACCCAGGAACCCCTTCAGACATATCTTGAAAAATCCTTCTCACAATTGCAGAAGATAGAACGGGTTTTGCATATTGCAAAGCAGTACCAGAACATGGGCATTCATCCACCAAAGTGGCAGAATGTGATGGAAACGTATGTATTTGCCGTCTCTCACCTTGACATGTCAGAGTATGAACGAACTATCTCCCTTGAAGGTCTAGAGGTCTTTGCCGATCCGTTACTTGAAGATGCTTTTTTTTATCTCCTTGAAAATATCAAAATCCATAGCGGGCATGCAACGGCATACCGGTTCTTCTACGAATCCTCTGATAATGAAGTCCTCCTTATCCTTGAGGACAACGGAAAAGGGATAGCCTGTGATCAGAAAAATAAGATTTTTGAGCGAAGAACCGGGATAACGGGGGGAGTCGGACTTTTTCTGGTACGGGAGATCCTGTCCCTTACTGATATAACGATTTGTGAGAATGGCGAACCGGGAAAAGGGGCACGATTTACAATAACCGTTCCCCGTGGCGTCTTTCGGATCAGAAAAACCTAATAGTTACCTTTGTGAGTGATCCATATTTCTGGCTGGTAAAACGATGTACCGGGGATGAAACCTCCGGAGTCATCCGCTATTATACTCTTTCACTCGCGGGAATCGGCATTTTTATCGGGTTGACAGGGGTATTTTTTCAGCACCTCTCATAATATTCTCTGGAAGAGAGAGGATTACACACCATTTCCATTCCATATCGTATGTTCCAGTACTATCCGGACACCGATAAGAATCAGGATGCATCCTCCGAGCAGATCTATCCGCTTTCCGATCAGATGACCGACTTTTCCTCCTGAATATATGCCACCGATCGAAAAAATCCCGGATATCAGGCCGATTATAAACGCCGGGATAAGAGGAGTGATATGGAGCAGTGCAAAACTCAGACCTACTGCAAGGGCATCAATGCTGGTCGCAACCGCAAGAATCAGAACAGCAACCAGATTGAAAATGTCAGGTGGCTCCTCCTCATGCCCGTCCCGTATTCCATCCAGGATCATTTTTCCACCGATGATGAAAAGAAGTCCTGCAGCAACCCAGTGATCAAATGCAGCAATGGCATCTGCAAAACCTGAACCAAGCAGCCATCCAAGCAGCGTCATGCCACTCTGAAATCCCCCGAAGAAAAGCGCCAGAACAAGTGCCGCCCGTACGCGGGAGGTCTTCTGATGACCGCCGACAGCAAAAGAGACTGCAAGACAATCCATTGCAAGACCGATACCGATGAAAACAGATGTGAAAAGGAGATCCATGATGCCTTATATGATTAGGGGTTCTTACGAAAGAGGCTATCTGAATACAAAACAGAGAAAAATGTGAATCTCATCACCTTTTATCGCATGATCAGCACGCTTACGGTCAGAACACCAGACATTGTTGTCCTCTCTTTTTGAAATGTGAGGAACTCAACCCTGAACTGGTCGGGACATGAGAGGTGTTCCATACGTTGAGAGATTCCTGAACGCAGACCATCTTATCTGCCACTGATTCCAGCTCATATATTGGATAGTCCCAAAAATCAGAGATGAAAAGCACCGCCTTCCTGTTGTGTGATCGTTCCCGGCATACATGCCCAAAGGGTCCGATATATTCCTCATTTTGACGAAACCATTCAGGATCATACGCAAGGATGGTGAATCTTGCGGGGTCGGTCTGGAGCATCGCCATGATATCAATAATATTGCGCTCTTGTATGAAGGTAATCCTGCCCCTCTCCCCGGGTGATGGATGCAGATATATACGTCCCGCTTCTGAGTGAATATAGAGAATTTTCCCATGCGGAAATTTCCCGGGAATATCCGCAAGTAATCTGGTCAGAAAACCATCGTATCCAACCAGAATGGTGAATGAATCTTTCGGTATGCTGATAAACGGACTGGTCATAATGTACCTGTATGCCCTTCATTTCACATCTATAAAAAGTTCAGGGATACAGGGTGAAAGTGATCAGACCAAAGGGGAGATGATGCAGGTTCCCCGGTTTCATCCATGATCCTGGGCAGAAAATATCTTTGTGATGCAATTTATTTTATATGAGTTCTGGTATATTTATATCCAGGTAAAACTATGGCAGACTTACCGATTGCAGCAGTTGTGCGGGTTGCAAAAAACAATGGTGCTGAGCGTGTCGGAGGCGATGCTTCAGAGATCCTTGTTGCAAAGACTGAGGAATATCTTGGAAGACTGGTAAAAGAGGCGGTCAAGCTTGCCGCTCATGCGGGAAGGAAAACTCTCAAGGAAGAAGATATTGAGATGGCTGCAGGAAAGGTAGCCTGAACACAGATAATACTCTTTTTCGGAGATTTTCCCATTTTTTTGGGAGATCAAATACGGAACAAAAAATCAGGAAAGTCCATAATCCTGATATTCCTGAATGGTGTCTATTGGTTCTGCATACCCCGAATCATCAACTGCATAATACTGATTATCACGAATATAATCAGTCCACATAGCATTTGCCGCATCATACACGTTCTGCCGGTTCTGGTATACATCCTGAATCGTGGAGGTGGCATCATACCCTGTATACAGCCCATCATAAAATCCGTTCATTCCCATTCCATTTGGTGAGTAATTCCCAAGATAGGTTTTGAAGAAATTACCATCATATGTGCCGAACTCTGACGGATAGTGGAAAGTATTCGTCTTCGGATCAAAAAATACACCTAAATTTGGAATATAATAATAACCGGTATCAGTATCCATAAAGAGTCCGGCGTAGGGATCATATACAAAATCCTTTGTCACCGGGCCATTGGATAGTTCATCCAGAGCATCATCCAAATCGACCGTCATATCTACCGGCACATACGTAAACTTTTCATGCATGCGTGGTTGTATGCTGAAAAGAGACTTTAAGGCAAAATAACCATACGTGGTGTGATATAATCCTGCAGGTTCACGAAGCATTCCATAGATAATATCATCACTTGAACTGATGACATACGAAAAGGCCAGCTCTTTTGCATCCGGGTCAAGATATGAGGTGAAGTAGCTTGATGTATTTTCATCCTGATTAAAAAGGCCCGGACCAAATGTGACGTTTTGTGAGGTATTATTCAGAAACATCCGGCCAAATGAGCTCTCATAGGTGATAAGATCGTCTTTTGGTAGCACGAGCCATTCCGGATTTTCCATTGAGGTTACCATGAACCGGACTGCGGGAGTTTTAAAGGTACGGAGATGATACGTATTTCTTCCGTTATCAGCAGTTACATTCAGAATCATTCCTGCAGGGTACCCAAAGGTGAAATACGGATCTTCCTGAACCTTGTACGTAAATTCAGATGCATTCACATCTGATGATCCAGCTGATACGCAGCACACCGTCAATACAAGGAGGATACAAATCAAAAGAGGTCGTTTTACTGTAAATAGCGGACGTTCCTGCATAGTCATACTATCTCAATTCATGATAATTGAAATTGCGGATAGTAATTCCTAATATGTATCATTCGAGATCCTGCTCAACACATAAATACCCTCTCCTCCCATTTTTCATCACCGGACATATGAAAAATAATAGTAAAGACAGAATAATACAGTGCCTCCTCTTTGCCGGATTTTCACTCATCCTGTTTTTCATCGGCCTGTCAGTAATTCCATGCTTTGATGGCGGATGTGCATTGATGTTTATCAGCATATTTCTTTTTTTCTCCTCGCTCGCCGTAGCAGGCATTATCTTTTACCCGATGTCACGGGTATTTGATGCGGTGGTGAACGATTCAGACCTTCTGGCTCATTGGACCTATGACGAGGCATGGTATTCCCGGATTATTGAGCGGGAGTATGAAGAGCATAAAGAGAGGAATACTGCTCTGCTTATTGTAATTGACGGCATGCTCCTGATATGTGCCCTGTTTTTTATTGTCTTTGTTCCTGAAGGGGGTATTGAGACGGGGATTGTTCTGCTCCTGATTGCAGGGCTGATGGTTCTGATTTCAAAAGTTACCCCTGGATTGTTCAGGAGAAGGAAAGCCAGGATGGCGGCAGAAGCGTGGATTAGCACGAAAGGACTCATTTACGAGGGGACAGTGTACCCATATTCCGGATTCTTATATGGTTTTACCGGAGTATCATACCGTGATGAGAAAGAACCAGCCCTTGTTTTCAGGTTTTACCAGATCACCGGGGCAAAAATATATGATCCCTTTGAGATTACTGTTCCGGTTCCAAAAGGTGAAGAGGAGAAGGCAAAAGCAATACCAGCTAAACTGAATTTTTAGCCGAAAGATACGTCATGCTCTGGTAAGATCATCCCACAACTGTGGATGTACTCCTTTCAGAGCAAGCATGAGTGATTCAAGGTGAATAATCCCGGCTTTTTCCTTATCGCATGTCCTGCCAAAGCGGGGAGCGCGGCAATTATGACATATTGAAAGAGCAAACGAGTTTATCGTTTCATGGTTGAGAAGTTTCCCTGATAGAACACGTGCTGCTGCATCAGTAGATCCACACGGTGATCGTCTAAGCGGATAGCACCATTCTACACGGTCCCCATCCATTACCAGGAAGAAAACAGGTCTTCCAAACACCTTTGCAAACTCATTTATCTGCCAGACATCAGTGTTCGGAAGAAGGGAACACATAGTTTCAGGCCCGATTACTGCCGGATTGATCGCATGGGCCTGGATAAGAAACCCCTGGCCATGGTTTACCCCAAGCAGGACAGGACTCCTCTTCCGGATAAGTTCCAGAGTAATGTCCGGATGACGAAGATAGGAGATGTACAGATCACAAGGAGGAAGAGGAAATGTGATCTCATCAATTACTGGTGACGAGGGGTACGGCAGGAGGATCCATTCGGTAGGGAAACGTCTTCGAATCTGCTCAAATGCACGCTCGCCATACAGGCCGTCGCTGACCACCCCAACCTTCACATCAGTCAGCACATAATGGATCAGGAGTTTTGATAAAGTTTGACATTCCCATCAGATCGCGAGGGCACCACCTGCCTGAACATTCGCATCAATCCATTGAATTATGTCATCCCGTACTCTGCGAAAGATCTCCCGCTTCTCTTCATCTGAACCCGTGGCAGCAGAGGGATCCGTAAATTCCTGATGAATTGTGCGCTTTGCTCCGGGGAAGACCGGACATACTGCTTTTGCTCCATCACACACCGTTACGACAATATCGATATCGGAATCAAAAAATTCAGTGAGAGCTTTGGATCTCTGCCCGGAGATATCAATCCCGCATTCATTCATCACTTCAATAGCCAGAGGATGGACACGTGTTATTTCTGTTCCGGCACTGTAAGCAGTGTACCGATCTCCATACCGGTTTTTAAGATATCCTTCTGCAATCTGGGATCTGGCAGAATTATGAGTGCAGATAAATAAAACAGTCGGTTTGTTCATGAAAAGCAATTTTTTGTTCATCACGGAATTTCATAATGATTATCTCAATATTCTCTATAGAAACCATATCTGATGAAGAGATCAAAGCTCCTGTTTCATTTAATCCTCATAAGAAATGATAGACATAGGCCCAATCTGAAGACAATATCTGTTGTATTCATACTTCAATCAAACACACAAAATATCCAATCTGTGTATGAGTGAAT
>CAZCSN010000043.1:0-486 GCA_964501255.1 uncultured Methanospirillum sp.
ATTAGCATAGGATCGGTCCTCCATTGGTAAGTTTATTCAGAATCCGCAGAACCATACGGAAGTTGTTATGTTTCACAAAATTACCATATAGCAGGGATATTCCAATGCAATATTTTGAAAACCCCCGTGGTCGTAATCTCATCGTATTCAAATAAGCAAGGGCAGGCGAGTTGGTGTGCTCAGAACCTTGCTTTATTTCAACGATGACAAGATTCGGGAGGAGAATCTCCGTAGAATCTGAACGAAATGTAAGATTAATATCAAGAGTAATCCGTTCTGCATGAACTGTAGATACAAGTGTGATTCTTTTATATTCGTTTATTAACACCGGTTTATAGTGCGAATAGTCAAACGGGAAACATGAAGAGAGAAATTCACGGACATTTGACCCGAGGTTGGTGATCACCCCATCAGTCTCAAGCCGGTGTTTCATTGTTCTTCCATTGTTTTTCTTCTCTTTTACCTCAAGAAACGTGAGGTCAGAAC
>CAZCSN010000043.1:496-19479 GCA_964501255.1 uncultured Methanospirillum sp.
TATATGATCGCGTTCTTACTTTGTATCGTGGTTTGCGTCCGTTATGATGGGCTAGGTACAACTGAATCTCCGGAGAGTCATAATAGGTTGTCGAATATGTCTGAATTTTCTCTCCATCCACTTCGAAGATACGATACGTTTTAGATAGTCGGGAGAGGAGATCGAGAGCTTGATGTGTGGTAAGCAGATATTTTGATTCTTTCCTGTTTTGCAGGGTTGCATGGGTCATACCAGAAATATCTACCGGTTTGAATCGTGAGAGGATGATATTCAGGAAGGGATTGCTCTGATCTGCAAGTGCAGGCTTTGTTTTTGGTATTATGTTTGGGCATTGGGATTGAATGTCATTTTTTTCCATTGTCCTGTCCCTCATTCGTGAACTAAATGAATAATGAGTTGTGATTTCCATGGTTTACGCTGCTATTCTCCTCTTTTTTGTGAGAGGAATAAGGTAACTTCTCTAATAAGGTCTAAATCAGGCGACGGTCATTGGTTGTCGGAATATAGAGAAAAATATTACAGAACTGATGAGTTGGATATTTGATTAAATTGAAGTAATTTGATTAATGTCGAATATTCAACCGGTATTAAACACCAAACACTCATAACCCCTGGATGGTGAATGAAAGGAATTTGGATTTACTCTTTTCCCAGGAGTATACAATAATTAATTTTCCTTCTCCGATACCGCCCTGCAGATAACTGATATTTAAATGTCCCTCTTTTTCAGCCCGCTTTTTTACCTCTGCAAGCATCCCTTCCTGAATATCCATTGCCGTAACATTCCCGTCCGGCCCAAGGATCTTCGCAACCGGAATAGTCACTCTTCCCGGTCCGCATCCTGCATCAAGAACCTGCATACCGGGAGCAAGATCAAGGTATTCAATCGTCTTTCCTGTCCGTCCGCTCATCCATGCAAACGGAGGATCCAGCATCCACTTCATCCATACCGGACAGGGGAGTGTTCGTCGCCTCGATGCGTACCGCCACCAGGCGGAGAGGAGGATAATTACCAGAATGAGAATACCAACGGCTATGAGTATGTCCATCTTGTGCATTATTTGATATCACGCATCAATATATTCATGTGCAGGCAGTCCCGTATTTTTTCATGGCTCTGATAAAAGAAGGAATACCTGAATCAGACATGACAAAACAGCCATTAATATTATATTCTCTGCCCTCATCCGGATAATTTAATCATGTCATATTTACAGGATACTTTCGGAAGTCCTTTTGAAGATGAATGCTGGTTCTGTAAATATCTGTGATTATTCAACCATTTCCTTGCTGTTGTTGCCTGTGTGCCCCGGACTTCTGAGGGAATCCGTCATGGCTGAGGATATGACATCACATTCCCTGCTTGGTCCAGACCCGTAGAGACTGCCGTTTGGGTTAGGATACGGGGTATAGTCAATGATCGTGGTCCTGACATCCATCTCATCAGGTGACCTGACATACGGGAATATAAAGCATCGGGAAAAACATTGATGACCAAAAAAGGGATATTATACGTGAATTGCCGACTGGATCCCTGATTGTGTCCCTCTGACAGGTTCCCTGACCGGCGTATGTGCCCTTTTGCCATCCCACTCAGAGAACTGGTGAAGGCAGACGGTCAGATCACGGGTGAAGGCAAAGTATCCTATCTGGGTGCTCCGGCAGAGTTTCATCGCCATATCCATCAGGCCGCGGGGATCAGGCCGCTCCTCACCAAGCCAGATATGAAAGATATTGCCGCCGTCAACGATCGGGAAGAAGACATGCTCTATCTCTGCACGGCGTGCAAGGGTGATATCTGCTCCCGGGGCGACATGGGTTCCGTTGGTATAGTAGATGGGAAGGTCACGGGTTTCACCAAGCCGGGATAAAGCGACCTCAAGATTCCCCTTGATGACCCGCTTTGCATCCTCATGAAACTCTCTCCGGAGAAGATCGGCAACGGCAAACCGCTGACCGGTTGTTTCGGCAGGAGTCCGGGCAAGGGCGATCGTCATCCCGTGTTTTTTGGTAAGTTCCTGGCTGTAGAGTTCCATCTCGGTCATTGCAAGAACCCCGAGCCGGAATGCCTCATCCGATTCATGAAGCTGATACCCGGTGAAATGCTGGACCAGTTCATTCAGGCCGACGATTCCAATGGTATAGACAAGTCCGTCAAAGTCCACTGCCATCGCACCCCGCTCACCGGTCTTTGGATCCCGGGGACGCTGCATGGCAAAAGGCATCCGGTTACTCTTTTTGATATGGTCCATCCACCGGAGTTTTATCTTAAAGACCTCCACAGCAGTGTCCATCATGGACCGGAGTTCGGCAAACAGCCGTTCCTCATCGCCATGTGCCTTGTAGGATGCCCGGGGACAGTTGAGGGAAACAACGCCCCATGACCCCATGGAAAAGTGCATGCCATCTTTAAAATACAGTTTCTTCTCAAAATCAGCGTCCTGATCTGCCATGGTCGAGAACTGGTAGGCACAACACTGATAGCAGGATATTCCCTCCCCGGCTCCCCGGTACGCAGGCAGCTGGTTGTCATAGTACGGTGTTCCGAATTTTGATGCAAGTTCAAATGTCAGAAGATACAGGTCCTCATACGTGGGAAGATCCGGGTGAGCCCGGTTATATTCCTCATCCTCATGCATGAAATCAGGCTCGATGCTGATCTCCGGCTTTGGAAAGTTAAACGGCTTGCCCCAGTAGTCACCCTCAAGCATAACCTCCATGAGAGCTTTAAAGAGGAGCCTGACTTCACGCTCACACTCCCCATAGGTCTGCAAGGGGGCATCGGTTCCGTTCCAGACCTTACCCTTGTACACACAGGGCTTATCCTTCCATAATTTCGGAACGCCGGGTGAGAGCTGTACTGATGAGAAGACGAGCTGCCCGCCACGGGCCACCATCATCTGGGTCATCTCGTAGACAAACATCTGCATCAGCTGTTTCATCTCTCCATAATCCATCCCGGTGAAGTAGGGTGCAAGGAAGGTGAGGAAGTTATAATATCCCTGACCGCCGGCAAAGTTTGTCTGGGCACTTCCGAGTGCCTTTACCGCATGCAGCACCGCGACCTCAGCCCGGTTGGCAGGCCCGGCAACCGATGCCTTTGTTCCGTTCCCGTCAGGCATCAGCCCATAGTAGAAGAAGTACCGGAGATCCCAGTCCTGACAGAACGGCCGTGTCCCGAAGTACTCAAGATCATGAATATGGATATCACCGCAGAGGTGACGGTCTGCAAGGTGGGGGGGGAGCTGGAGGAGGTATTGTTCCTTGCTGATCTTGTCTGCCTTCTTTTTATGGGATGTTTCAGCATTCTCCTGCAGATTAGCATTATCCTTTGCCTCAAATCCCCTGCCGACATCGATCTGGTGGGCGTCAAAGACCGGCGTTCCCACCCTCGTGCAGACATTCCTCCACTGGATCCTCCCCCGTTCGATGAGGATCATATTCATGATCTCCCGGATCAGCGGGCCGGAAAGCGTGCGGAGGTTAAGTTTTCTGATTCTTTCCTCAACCTCCCGGGCGATCTCCTGGGCAGTCTCCTCGTCTGCCCCTTCAAATCCGTAAAACGTCTCGACCAGTCTGGTCTCCTTTACTATCTGCCTGACAATCCGATCCCGGTCCCATTCAAGAATATGCCCGTCACTGGTCCTGACCGGGGGCATGGACGGTATCGTGATACCGTCTAATGTTGTCTGACGTGTTATCCCTGCCACTCCATCACCTAGCAGAGCTGCAGTATCTTCTGTTCATTTATTGTGTCGCCGACAAAGAGATCCTTTGATGTCAGGAACGTCTTCCCGACCTGAAGGACCGGGGCTTCCTGGACAAATACGCCGTTCACGCGAAGTTCGGTAAGCGCCCTGGCAGATGACATGTCAGCCACGGTGAATGGTATCTGGTGAGATGAAAGAAAATCCTTGAGAATTTCGCATCGTGGACAAAACTCAAGAGTATATACGATAAAGACCGCCCCCATAGTGATCAATATTCATTTGGGGTTGATGATATATTTTCACTTGGAATCTTCACGCCATTTTATAAAATGTGCGATCCAAAATCCCTTATCATATAAGAGAAGAGATAATAAGGCAGAATGGTCCGTTTATTCGTTGCAATCGACCTTCCTCATGAGATCCGTGAGCAGTTCAGTGATATCCAGGACAGCCTCCGGTCATGCCGGGCACGCCTGACCCTGGTGGATCAGGAGTCGATGCATATCACGCTTAAGTTCATTGGAGAAGTGAGCGGGTCAGGACTCTCACAAATCACCAGTATATTGCAAACTATCGAAGGTTCACCCTTTTCCATGGAAGTCGGGCTTATTGGGACGAACAGTCAGCGTGCCCCCCGGGTGGTCTGGGCTGAGGTCAGTGACCCGGGATCGTGCCGTTCCCTTGCCGAATCCATAGACTCCTCCCTTGCCTTGCTCGGATTTGAGCCGGAGAAGCGGAAGTTCAGGCCTCATATCACGATTGCACGGGTCAGGCAGTTTCATCCCTCACTCTTTGAAGCGCTTGCAGAGGTTGCATCGTCATGTTCCGGGACCATACCGGTCAGGGAGTTTATATTAAAAAAGAGTGAACTGACCCCTGACGGACCAATATATACTGATCTTCTGAAAGTCCCCCTTCGTGAGGGTGCATGACCTTCTCACCACTTGAGCAGTCAGTCCTGGAAGAGATACGTCCGACCAGGGAGGAGCTTGACCGGATGTACTCACTTGCAGACCGGCTGATCGCGGATATCCGTGCATCCGGCAGGGCGGATGGTATGATGGTCGGGTCTGTTGCACGAAAGACCTGTGTGCACGGTGACCGGGACCTTGATATCTTCATGCTCTTTGATCCCTCTCTTCCCCGCGAGGATCTGGAACGTGAAGGGCTTACCCTTGCATGGCGTATCGCACAGCAGTATACTGATACGATCCGGGAGAAGTATGCCGAGCATCCGTACCTGAATGCAACCATCGACGGTCTTGATGTTGACCTTGTCCCCTGTTACCGGGTGGAGGAGGCAACCGGCATTCAGAGTGCGGTGGATCGGACACCTTTTCACAACCGGTACATCTCTGCCCGGATCAGCGGGTATACTGACGACGTGCTCCTTTTTAAGCAGTTTGTCAAGGCGGGAGGCGTGTACGGGTCTGACCAGATGACCGAGGGATTTGCAGGATATCTGTGTGAACTCCTCGTCCTCCACTATGGCGGGTTTCATGACCTCATAAAGGCTGCGGCACAGTGGAAACCGGGTATGTTTATCGACATCGAGCAGCATGCAGCCAAATGGTTTGATGAACCACTGGTCGTCATCGACCCGGTTGATCCCTGCCGGAATGTATCAGCATCGGTATCAGATACCAAACTCCTTGAGTTTATCGAGCTCTGTCAGGGCTATCTGAAGTCACCATCAAAGTGGTTCTTTTACCGGCCGCCAATCTGTATCCTGACCCGGGAAGAGGTACAGGTTCTCTTAGAGGGCCGGGAATCGGCATTCCTGGCCATCACCCTGAAGACCCCGCCGTACATTGAGGATATCGTCGTCCCGCAACTTCGAAAAAGTCTGCACACACTGGTTGATCTGTTAAAGCGACATGAGTTTGTGGTTGCACGGGCAGATACCTGGATGCTTGAAGACCGGAGCATGATGCTCTTTGAACTCCTTGTCGACACCCTGCCTGCAATCAGGTACCATGCCGGCCCGCCAGTCACGGCTCATGTGAATGCAGCAAAATTTATTGAGAAATATATCCATTCAGATGTCATATTTGCAGGCCCCTACATCCGTGAGGGACGGTACGGGGTGGAACTTCCCCGGCGCTACCGGCATGCGCAAGATCTTCTCTCATCACCTGAGGTATTTGCAACCGCTCTTGGCAAGCATGTCAAGCACTCCATGAAGGAGGGGTATACGGTTCATGCAGGAATTGATTGCTGGCAGCCAGGATTTGAGCCGTTTATCAGCGAGTTCCTGCAGAAAAGCAGTCCGCTGGTGAGGATACGGCGTGCTGAAGCACGAACCTCATAAGGGACTGCTCGAAACTATTTAGGAACACGAGGAGAACCTTCGCACACATGACCATTCCCCGTCAGGTTCATGGTTACATCATACTGGCGGTACTGCTCTGTATCGTGCCGGCTCTTGCCACACAGTCAGATGACCTGATATCAGACGGGAATGCTTATTATGCACAGGGTATGTATACGGAAGCCATCGCTGCCTTTGAACGGGCAATCGAACTGGATCCGTCAAATGCTGCGGCTTGGTACAATAAAGGTGTCTCTCTTTATAAACTCGGACAGATTGATGAGGCCATTGCTTCCTATGAGGTTGCTATCGGTCTTGATCCCCGGAACTCTGATTACTGGTATAATAAGGGAAATGCCCTGTATAGCAAGAACCTGTTAAATGAAGCATATGCGGCCTATGATGTGGCCATTCAGCTGGATCCGTACGATGTGCAGGCCTGGATGGCGAAAGGGAATGTCCTGTCTGATCAAAAGCAGTACGAGGATGCAATCAGGGCATATGATGCGGCAATCCAGATCGAACCTGACAATGAGGAGACCTGGTTTGCAAAAGGGAATGCCCATTATAACCAGGGAAATTATAAAGAAGCGGTTGCGGCGTATGAAATTGCATTGCAAAAGGACAGTAAGGACAGCAAGGCCTGGTATAACAAAGGGAATGCACTGTACAATCTGGGAAATCTGAACGACGCCCTGAAAAGCTATGAGATGGCCCTTGCCTATAATCCCAAGGATGCCATCGCATATACGAACAAGGGGATGGCCCTTGCTGACTTAGAACGGTACGATGATGCAATTGATGCATATGAGGCAGCGCTCAGTCTTGACGCAACAGATTTGAAGGCCTGGACCTCACTGGGGCAGGTCTACACCAAACTGCGCCAGTACGATAATGCGGTCCGTGCTTTTCAGATGGCTTTGAAACTGAACAAAACCGATTCATCGGTCTGGAAGAGTATCGGTGATGTGCTCATGCTTGAGAAGCGGTATGATGAAGCACTCGCTGCCTATGAACAGGCGATTGCCTTAAACCGTATGGATTCAGGTGCCTGGATTGGAAAAGGTACTGCTCTGAATAATCTTGCACGGTACAAGGAGGCTCATGGCGTGTTTGAGATCGCCTGTTCGATGTCTCCGCTGTTTGCGACAGCGTGGGTGGGGAAAGGTAACAGTCTTACAGGCCTGGGCAGATTGGCGGAGGCTGACAGTGCATACGAGGCCGCCCTTCAGCTTGATCCAAGGAACATTCAGGCACTGGCAGGAAAGAGTAAGAACCTGATGACTGCCGGTGATCCGGAGACTGCTCTTCAGTCACTTGAGCTTGCAATCGCCGCTGATCCCACAAACATGGCTCTGCTGGGCAGGCTTGCCGAGATATATGAAAAACTCGGGCGGTACCAGGATGCTCTGGATGTGTGGAATTCGGTTGCTCTCAATGAGTCTGATCCTGATCTGGTCAGAAAAGGAAAGGCTATGACGCTCGTGCGGGCGGGAAGAGAGGCCGAGGCACTGGCATTATATCATGATGTCCTCGCATCCCGTCCTGATAACGGATTTTTGTATGAGCAGTACGGGGATGTGCTTGCCCTTGCCGGTGATACCGTCGGTGCAGAGAATGCTTACCGGAAGGCGATGGAGATCCAGCCGAATCTGACAGGTATTGTCCTGAAGATACAGGCACTCGAGTCTCCCCGGAAAGAGACTCCTCTCGGTATTATACCCG
Organism: uncultured Methanospirillum sp.; assembly: GCA_964501255.1. GTDB lineage: Archaea > Halobacteriota > Methanomicrobia > Methanomicrobiales > Methanospirillaceae > Methanospirillum. Next base: position 8,243 of record CAZCSN010000043.1, read on the forward strand.
TCCTTGCAGGAATTATGGGATGCGTGCTTCTGTTCAGAAGGAAACGGTGATATTTCTCTCCGTTTTAGAGCATGCATTCAGATACCTGACAAGGAACAGGTCCCAGGATGGCGTGATAAAGGCATTCTCCCGGTAATAGTCGTAAAAAACCGGATTGATGAGCACGGGGGAGAGGATGGCTATTCCGTGGGCGTCCGGCACCAGTGCATCATGGCGGGCAAAGATAACCGTCTGGTTTATTCCTTCAATCACTCCTTCTGCGGATGCTGACAGGTAGGGAACAGATCGCTGTGCCTGATCTGCAAAGGAATAGAGATCCATGGTCGCCTCGTTCAGGTCACCAGTTCCGGTGCGGCCAAACTGCTGTGTCTGCGAGAGGATCTGACTGATGGTATCACACCCCTCCTGGTCTCCTGCAAGGGCATGGAGTTCTTTTGCAAACCGGTCCAGTCGTTCGGTGAGGATATCTGCCTGTTTTGGATTGAGAAGGGCGATGGTCTTTCCCTGTCCGGGGTATTTCATATATGCATCACACAGGATTTGGGCATACTGCGGTACCGGTTCATCAGGATGGGCGCTTATATACGCAATCCAGGGCTGATATGGCCAGCCGTCTGCAGGCTCCGCTTCCTCACTGGCGATAAGGTATGATGCGGAGGGGGAGAGTGCTGACACAACCTCAAGGCATCCCATCATGCATGAGTCAAATCCGATAAGATCAATATCACGATTTTCAAGACCTTTGGTAAGTTCACGTATGGTAAGCCCGTCATCTCCATGATTCTGATCAAAGAGAAGGCCGGTATATGCCTGGCCATGGCCGATGAAGATGAGAAAAATACGGTCATACTGATACTTTTTATCGATATATGAGAGGAAGAACGAGAGTGATTCTGGATCGCCCATACTGGCATTCTCCACTCTCTGAATCGGAAGATTATCGTTTCCAAGTTCACCGTCTGCAAGGTCTGCCCTGAGCGTGCCAAGATCAGCAATACTCATCCCCTTCCATCCGGGTTTGTCCGCCCCCCCGTACGCTGCAAGAATGGTTACCCTGTCTGAAAGATTTTCTGCACCCTGGACAATTTGTGTGAAATCATCGGTGATAAGCCCCAGTTCCTGTTCAAGGGTCCCGCCTGAAGCATAGAGAGCGATAAGAAGCGTGCTGTTTTCATCTCCGGCAGCAGGAAGGATCACGATACAAGCGAGTATGACGAGGGACAAAAGAAAAAAAGTATTCTCTCTCATCCCCGCTCCTCCTTCTGATGGTACCTTCTGGTATTCCTTTTCTGGTCGTCTGCCTGGATGTTCACGTTTGGCTTTCAATCCTGTCTTTTATGTCCTGCATACTCATCGGTCAGAAAACCGAATAATATGATGAGAAGGTGCTGTTTGTCTCACTCTCCTCAGTTGCCACCTCTCCATTCAGAATCCGGAAGAGCTGTATATCTCCATAGTCACCAGGCTTGTTTCCGTATTCGGCATAGAGTGCCTGAGCATAGGTCCCCTCAGGCAGGATATCGTAGATGAGTTTTGTCCCTTTGCTCATATTCAGGTCTCCGATCTCCACCCACTCACCGCCATCTTCACTCGTCTCGTCCGGTTTCCAGGCATATGCATGTATCAGATCTCCGGGTTGCAGATCAAAGGTTTGTCGTGAGAACTGAACGATACCGTTTGGCCGGACGGTATACGGGCATGCAACAAGCCTTGTCTTCCCGGTATCCGGATTGATGTACACATTCAGTACCGCAGAGGTATTGAGCGTTCCTCTCATAAAGTCAATTTCAGAGGTGAAAAGTACAGATCCGGACGGAACAACAGAGTCATAGCTCATGCCAAGCAGCGTGCAGGAGTTGGGGTTATCTGTATCATCCAGGTAATACCATCGCCCGTCCCAGTCCGGAAGGGTGTATCTTCCGTTTTCATCAGCCATAAGAGGCTCGTCTCCGAGAAGGATGAGGTCCTCCCCGTCAACGATGTAATATTCGGCATACACTGATGCCGTCTGTGTCGGATCATCAACAATATACCCGGATTCTGATCTCCTGATCTCTGGTTTTTCAGTATCCTGCCCTGATATCGTGAGCAGATTTATAAAAAACGTGTCCCATCCGGGGGTAATTTTTGCATCATCGCCGAGGTCCTCATAGAGTTCGGGGGTAATCCGGCTTGGGGACATGATGGACAGGCCACCTGATTCGGGAACATACTCATCATTTCTGTGATAGAGGATCGCATCATCGATCAGTGTGGTGACCGGTTCAATTTCATCCGCAAGGTCAGGCCTTTGGTTTTTGACTGCATTCAAAAACGATCTCAGATCAACTGAGGTCTCACCATTCTGCCGGTTATCTGCTCCATACCGTGCCGGAACCTGGTATGCTTTTCCCACCACCCGGTATCCCTCAATCGACTCCGAGTACGGCATCAGAGCGGTTCCAAGGCGGTCCAGTGCCTGAATCAGGGAAGGTATCTTTGTGAGATCGATGACGGAAAGTGTCTTTCCGGTATCATCACGGGACATGTAGGCATCGACGATGATCTGTCCAAGTTCCTCATACGGGATCTGCGGGTTTGCTCCAAGAGCACGTATCCAGGTTTCGTACTCCCATCCGGCCCCTGGTTCGGTCTCTTCAGATCCGATCATAAGCGGGCTGTAGGGCTGCATTGCCTTTGCCACTTCCAGCGCTCCCATAAGACATGCATCATATCCGATGAGATCAAATGTGCTGTCTGTTGCAGCAAGTGCCTCTGATATGTCGGTAAGAGAGAGCTGGCTGTCGGTGACCTCATCGATCCCAAATCCGTCATACCCCCCGCCATGATCCCAGAAGATAAGGATCTTTCTGTCTGCAGCAAAATGCTCCGCGGTCCATGCGAGGAATTGTTCTAGGGTTTCTCTGGCACCCATATCGGCATCCGGGTTTTTATAGAGGACATCTTCTGAGTTGCCGATGACCCCGTCTGACGCATCGTTCATCAGTTCCCTGGCGGTGACCCAGGTTACCCCCTCAAATCCTGGTGTCTGCGATCCCCCGTATGCCAGAACGATCTGGAGATCCTGCGTACTGCTCTTTTCGTACCCGTCCAGGATCTCCGCAATATTCATGGTTGCAGCCTTTCCGTCACTCTCCAGATCACCGGCAATCATGTATATGACAAGAAGGTTGTGGATCTCAGATCCATTTCCACCATCGGTCAGTTCTTCCCCCAAACCTGCCGGGACCGTCCAGATGAAGAGGAGGAGGATGATAAAATGTGCAGTTCTCATTATGGTACCGTATGTGCAGTAGTACCTCTGGGTTTATGAACCGGCGTATATCATCTCCGGGTGGAATACTGCCATTGCAGCACCGATGAGTGGTGCATTCCCGTCCAGAGGGCTTATTTTACAGTCAGGCAGGGGGAGGTACCGGTCAGTATATTCAAGGGCCAGATCAACGAGGTCAGGATAATGACGAATGACCGTTCCGTCCAGAATGATGCAGTCAGGATCATAGGCGACGATCACGGCTGAAAGACCTGTGCCGTGAATTTTAGCAAGTGCCTCCCAAAATCCGTGATATAACTCACTGGTTTTTGCGAGCCGGAGAATATCAGGCGTGAGCGTCTCTCTGCAGGGACGATCGTGGGCCGTGCACCATGCCGAAAAAAATACCGGAATTCCATTTCCTGATGCATACCCTTCCCAGTGACCGGAATACCCGCACGTACAGGGGAAGGTATATGCTGAATCAACCGGGAAATGCCCGATCTCTCCTGCATTTCCCCCCCGGCCGGTAAGGACTTTTCCGTTGGTAAACACTCCTCCGCCTATCCCGGTTGAGATGGTGATATACACCACGGTATCATACCCCCTGGCTCCTCCGGCACAGACCTCTCCGAGAACCGCTGCCCGGCAGTCATTGTGGAATACTACCGGAAGGTGTGTTGCCTGTATGAGCGGTCCCACAATCGGAACGGTATCAAACGGAATATTCGGGGGGTGATCAAGGATTCCTGCCTTCAGATCAAGCGGTCCTGCTGCGGCAATTCCTATACCGGCAAGGGGGATATTCTCTGCAATATCCTGAAGGGCACAGACTATCGAGATCGGGATATTTTCTGCCTTTCCATTGACCGGCGTTGGAAAACGGACTATCCTGATGATCTCCCCGTCCTCGCGAACCAGGCCGACACGGGTATTGGTACCCCCCACATCAGCCGCACCGGCTATCCGGTATGATCTACTCCGCATGATAGTCAGATGGTCACCCTGTGATGAAAAGAACCTAGTGGTATCAGATGCCATGATAGGTCAGTTCATGGAAGGACAGCTCGCAACTCTGTTTACCGGGATTGTGGTGGTATTCCTTATCGCAGTCCTCCTCCTAATCATCCTGTACCGGGTGAAGATTCCCTCGGTTGTTGCCTTTTTAATCGCGGGATTTCTTACAGGACCTTCCGGTCTTGGCCTTATCACCAATGAAGAATCGATCAGTTTTTTTGCAGAACTCGGAGTCATCTTTCTGCTGTTTACCATCGGTCTTGAGTTTTCTGTATCACGAATCCTGAAAAGCAGACGGTATGTTCTCATCGGCGGTCTGGTCCAGGTGTTATCCACCATCCTCATCTGGACCGCCCTGATGCAGATTACCGGTATGGATCTCGCTCATGCCTTCTTCTGGGGGATGCTGATCTCCCTGTCGTCAACGGCTATCGTCATGAAGGTCCTAGCTGACCGGATGGAGGTTGACAGTCCGCACGGGAGGGCAACCCTTGGCATTCTCATCTTTCAGGATCTGATCGTCATTCCGATGGTCATGATAACTCCTGTACTTGCCGGAACCACCGATACCGACATCTCGCTTGCCAGACTTCTTATCGGGAGTTTTGTCATCATAGCGGTGGTATATATATCAGCCCGGTATGTGGTCCCGGCCCTCCTGCTCCATGCCGCCCGGCTCAAGAACCGTGAGATGTTCCTCTTTATCGTCATGGGAACATGTCTTATCGTTGCCTACCTGACCAGTGAGTTTGGTCTGTCGATGGCTCTTGGTGCATTCCTGGCCGGTATCATCATCTCCGAGTCTGAGTACAGCACCCATGCCATGTCCAGTATCCTGCCGTTTCGGGATCTCTTCACCAGTTTCTTCTTCATTTCCATCGGGATGATCTTTAACCTGCAGTTCTTTGTGCATAATCCGGTTATCATCGCGGAACTGGTCCTCCTGGTCATCGGTATAAAATATGCAACCGGGACCCTGGCATCCCTGCTTGCAGGCCTTGCTCCCCGTGCCTGTGTGATGACCGGTATCTCCCTTGCCCAGGTCGGAGAATTCTCCTTTGTCCTGGCAACAACCGGAACTTCACTGGGCTTTTTTGCGCAGGACTCCTTTCAGCTCTTTCTTGATGTATCGATCGTGACCATGGGAGTGGCCCCGCTCCTCATGGGCATTTCCGGGAAGATCGCCCCACCGCTCTCTTCTCCCCTCTGCCGGATTATTCCTGACCGGTCCCCGGCTGATGAACCGGAGGGGCAGGACCTTGCAGATCATATCATCATCGTCGGGTATGGTCTGAACGGAAAGAACGTTGCCAGGTCTGCAGATATCGCTGGCGTCCCGTACCGGATCATCGAGATGAATCCTGATACCGTCAGGGAAGAGAAGGCGAAAGGAAAACAGATCATGTTTGGCGATGCTGCCCAGGGGGAGGTACTGAAAAAGGCCGGAATCGCAAAGGCCCGGGTTCTGGTCATTGTGGTCAACGATCCCTTCGGAACCCAGCAGATCGTTCAGACGGCCCGCATGCTCAATCCGGCGGTGCACATTATTGTCAGAACACGATACATGGGAGAGGTTGCAACCCTCATGGAACTTGGCGCCGACGAGGTCATCCCTGAGGAGTTTGAGACGGCTGTTGAGATCTTTACCCGGATTTTATATACCTATCTTATACCGACAAGCGAGATTGAACGGCTGGTCAGTGAGATCAGAGCCGGCGGATATCAGATGCTCCGGAGCATCAACACACCATCGTACTCCTTTGATGACCTGCGTGTCCTGGTCCCTGATGTTGAGATACGGACGATCCGGATCGCTGAAGATTCTCAATATGCCGGAAAGATGCTGAAAGAGACGATGATACGAAGTACCTACCAGGTCTCCATCGTTGCGATCAGAAGGGGACAGCAGATGACGGTCAGTCCGGGGGGAGATGAGGTATTATGTGTCGGAGACCTGGTTATGGTTCTTGGCAGTCCTGACAACATCATCAGGGCATTTTCCGCTTAACTTATTCGGCGTCGATAAACCGGATTGCGTCTGTATAGGCATGGGATCCAAAAAACCGTCCCATCTCCCGGAGGTCGTCTGAAACAATAATAATCGGCCTGTCGTCGGTCACCTGGAATGTGAGAGTGCACTCACGGTATTCACCGATGGCGATCCCCTGCGGAAGGGCTGATGCAGGGGTGAATGCAAGAATCTCGCAGGCATCATCAAAGGGCCGGTTCTCAAAGAAGTAATAAAAAACCTGCCAGGCATTGAGAAGATCAGATGTAAGCAGGGCATCCCGTACTGCCGGATCGAGGGCAGAAAGACGCATCCGGACACAGACAACATCCTCATCACAGTCCTCTAACATACGGTCCACAAGATCTGCGAGCACCGCGTAGGGGATGGGTTCATTATGCATACGTACGGTTTGTCCTGAAAGAAAAATGGGTTTGTGACGGTCAGAGGATCCGGTATCCTGCCGTGACCCGTGCCGTTATCTCTACTGATCCAGGCTCAATGGGGGTTTCAGGGCCTGCAGCGGCCATCTGAACGGACCGTGCATCCTGGTTGTAATAGACCGGGGGCTGGTAACTCTCATCCACGGTGACCTCATACACATCTCCAAGAGACTTACCCATGGCAGCCATCACCGTCGCAGCATCAGCCTCTGCCTTTTTCACGGCGATTGCCAGTGCCTCCTTTCGAAGTTCGGCTGTCTTTTGCTGGCTTAGTGTGAACTGAAGTGAACTGACAGAGTTTGCTCCTGCGGCAACGGCAAGGTCGATAATATCCCCAACCCGGTCAATCTTCTCTGTCTCGATGGAGATGGTGTTGGATACCTGGTAGATGGTAACATTATCGCCGTATTTTGCCTTGAGGGCATCATCCGGATAGTACACCTCCGAGATGGAATACGAGGTTGTGCCGATCTCCCGTCCGGTCAGATTTCCCTTTGAGGGATCACGAAGCGCTGACATAACGGCGTCCATCTTTCGTGCATTCTCCTTCTGTGCCGCTTTCACGTCAGGGTTTTTTGTCACTACGGTCAGTTCAATCTGGACCCGGTCCGGAGATGCCTTGATCGTCCCGCTCCCGGTGACGTGAATGAGGGGGATACCTCCATCCTTTGTCTCTGCTGCACCGGCAGGTATCATGACGGTGATCAGAAGGATCACGGCAAATCCGATGATCAATGCGTTTGTCTGCATATGATCAGGATTGAGCGCTGTCTTCATACCTTTTCCTGTAACTTCAAAAAATTTCATAGGTATCAGGGGAAGTACTCATGCCATTTGAATGAGAACATGTGAGAATAGTGAGAGACGAGGATATCGACTGGACCGTATATCATGTCATAATTGAAAGTCCATGCCTGTCAGCTGCGGCGCTTTGTGAAAAAACCGGGTATGCCCAGGATGTTATTATGGCATCGCTGTCGCGACTGAAACGGTACTGTCTTATCGACTGCAGGGACGACGATACCTGGCGTGCCTGTACAACCGAGGAGATTATCTTCAGACACCAGATGGCGGATGTTTTTTCAGGCGGTCTTGAGTTATCAGGCGGGGTAATCAGATACAGGCCATCCACAGAGGAAAACCGATGATAGTAGTGCTCAGAATCGGTCACCGCCCCCAGCGTGACATGCGGGTGACCACTCATGTCGGTCTGACCGCGAGAGCTCTTGGTGCAGACGGGATGTATATTGCCGCAGATGATCGGGGAGTGGTGCAGAGTATCCGTGATGTTGCTGACCGGTTTGGCGGAGAGTTCTTTGTTGAGGACAAGATCGGCTGGAATTCATGTATCAGGAACTGGAAGAAAGACGGGGGCTGTGTGGTCCATCTTACTATGTTCGGGGTAAACCTTCCGGATGTTGAGGAGGAGATCAGAACAAAGGAGAAGATCCTGGTCATCGTAGGAGCTGAGAAGGTGCCCGGCGATCTGTATCAGCTTGCAGATTACAATGTTGCGGTCACGAACCAGCCACACTCTGAAATCGCAGGTCTTGCGGTATTCCTTGACCATATCGCAGAAAATGCCCTGCATCGTGATTTTCCAGGTGCAAAGGTCCGGGTACATCCAAATCCATGCGGGAAGACGGTGGAAGAACTCTGAAGCGGATTCTCGTGGCCGGTTTTTCCACCCGGCATGTTGTGATGTCTGCATGGCGGGCAGGGTATGAGGTCTGTGCGGTCGATCATTTCTGTGATGCCGATCTTCGGAATCATACCCTCGCCTGCATGAGGTTTGAGGAGCTTTCTGACCTGCCGGTCCGTATCAGGGAGATGTGTGAATCGTACTCCATTGATGCGATCATTCCTACGTCCGGGGCTGAGACGCTGCGTGATCTTCCGGCTCCGGTACTGGGGACCGATCCCGGCATTGCGGCACGGTTTCTGGACAAAGGGTTTATCCAGGACTGGTTTTACGGACTGAATATTCCCGTTCCACCACGAGCAGAGCCGGGAGAGTTTCCGGCAATGCTCAAACCACTCTCTGGATCCGGCGGGTGGCGGAATACTGTGGTCAGTACTCCGGAAGACATCACCTCCTGGATGGAGGCATTTCCTGGTGAGCCGTTCCTGCTTCAGAGAATAGTACAGGGGATTCCGGCATCGGTATGCTGTGTTGCCGGAGAGGGCAGAGCACGGGCGATAGCGGTAAACCGGCAGATTCTCCGGGGAGACGGTCCGTACCGGTTCGGGTTTGCCGGATCCCAGACGCCGTTTTATCATCCGATGCAGGATGTGATGATCTCCTGTGCAGAGCGTGCAGCGGCTGCGTCGGGATGCAGGGGCATTCTTGGGATTGATTTTATGGTCAGCGATGATGCGGTCTATGCCATCGAGCTCAATCCCCGGTTTGTTGCAACACTGGATACCATCGAGGCTGCCACCGGGGTAAATCTGGTGGGTCTTCACATCGATGCCTGCCGGGGGATTTTGCCCGATGCCATGCCGGTTCCGGTGCAGTATGCCCTCAGGCGGATCCTGTTTGCAGACCGGCCCTGTGAGATCACCGATGATCTCTCGTTCCTTGCTCCGCAGGTCGCCGACATCCCGGTTTCACCAGCCATGTTTGATGAAGGAAGTGCAGTTATCAGTGTATATGGATCAGGGCGGGATCTGGCAGCTGCACAGGAAGCACTGGATACTACTATCAGGGTTGTCAGGCAATATATACGGTGATGGCTTCTCACGAGGAACTCCTGGCTGACAAGGCTATTTTTGCATATCTTCACAAGTTGATTGGGGATGATGGAATCGAACTCATCCGGCGGTTTCCAACTGATAAAGAATACAGTGATGAGGACCTTGCAGAGGTCACCAAGATTAACCTGAATGCAGTCCGCAATACCCTGTATACCCTGTATGAGCACCGGCTGGCGAAATACCGGCGGATTAAAAATAATGAGACCGGCTGGCTGACCTATCTCTGGACCCTTGAACTGGACAATATGCATGATGCAATCTCCAAGGACCTTGAGATAATCCTTGAAAAACTGTCCAAGCGGTACAAATATGAGAGTGAGAATGCATTTTATAACTGTGGGAATTGCGGAAATACCGTTACATTCTCTGAGGCGATGGACTCGCAGTTTGTCTGCCAGGAATGTGACAACAAGCTGGTTCATTTTGACAATGAACTGCTGGTGAATGCATTGCAGAAACGAATCGCACGAATCAAAGAGAATCTCGGTCATGTGTAGTCCGGGGGACGAATACCTCCCTTTTCTTGCCGAAGCCGGGTGTGATCCCGGGGTTATTGAGCATTGCAAGGCAGTCCGTGATTGTGCCATCAGGATAGCATCTGACATTTCACGTTCAGGAATCGCTGTTGATCAGAATCTCGTTGCCGCCGGAGCGGTACTCCATGACATCGGACGGTCAAGGACTCATGGAATGGCTCATGCTGATGAGGGTGGTGAGATCTGCCGGTCATTAGGGTTTGATGAGCGGATCTGTCGTATTGTTGAGCGACATATCGGGGCTGGTCTCTCTGCTCAGGAACGGGCAGGGTTTGGCCTGAAAGCAGTGGATCGCATCCCTGCAACACTGGAAGAGAAGATCGTGGCCCATGCTGATAACCTGGTGAAGGGAACGAGGGTTATAAGCAGGGATGAATTTGTTGCATCACTGGAACGGTTTGATGAGCCGGTCCGCTCCCGGTTTCTTGCCCTTGCTGATGAGATCGAGCGGCTGATGGGGGCCGGGGAGTGTTGATTTCAGAATATCAGTCTTTTTACAACCGGGAGTGATCGAAGTTCATCGATTACGCCGGGTGGCATCTTTCCTTCAGCGATGATTACCAGGCGCGGCTCTTCCGAGAGGTGGGGATCGGTGACAAAGACCTGACGCAGGCCTATGTTATGCTTTGAGAGTATATGGATGCAGGCATCAACGATGCCAGGTCTGCTCGCATCCTGGGGGATGACCGTGATGACGGAGAGGGAGAGGCTTTCTGCGATGACGGAGAGGTCCGGTGTGGCCCGCATATTGATAAAGATGTCCCGGAATGGTGATGTAAGGATGCGCCGTGCGGTTGCCTCAACGACCCGCCGGTCAACATGGAGTTTTGCCGCAACCTGCGTTGCAGCCACCGCAATGGTATTACATGCGATTTTTCCGTCTTCATTGACCCCGAATCCATTTTCAAGAAGAAACCTGACGACCCGTGTTTGTGAAGGAGAATCTTCAAACCACCCCAGAATTGCAGACCACATAGATCATCTTCTGTTCTTCATTGGTTATAGGCAGTCGGTCTTCTCACCGGGGATAACAGATAAGTTCTTTACGTACTACAACGACCTTATTCAGGCACAGAGAACCGGTGTTCAGACAAACTCCTGATGTCCGGTTGTTCAGTGTACGTATTACTTATTGAGCGAGGGTATCCGAGCCAGGTCAAAGGAGCAAGGTTGAGGGCCTTGTCGCGAAGGCGTTCGAGCGTTCAAATCGCTTCCCTCGCATT
>CAZCSN010000044.1:0-17983 GCA_964501255.1 uncultured Methanospirillum sp.
CTCATTATATTGTAACCCGTATATGAGTTAGAATTCAATTATAATGCAATATTTTGAATATTTAGCGTTGTCTGACATTTCATAAAAAATAATCAGACATAGGTTGGGTTGCCGGAATAAATCATCCCGGATTTCATTGAAGGCATCTACTTTGAAATTATAAGATCTGTTTAACTTGAAAAATCTCCAGTATGAAAATAAAAAATACTCTTTATCATAAGACAGATACCAATCACACAATTACATGACTGACGGTTCATCTGGAGAAGGGCCGGTTACGATAACCAATGTTGGTCGGCTGACAAATGGAATATTTGTATTTACACTTTTATTATTATTTAAAAACGTTCGGATCCCTTCGTTTTCGGATACATTTACTAATACAACGGCTGATGAATTTAAAACCTAAAATATCGTATAGCAATTATTCCAATTACAGCAATAGTAGGCATTAGTATTGACGGAAATGAATTTTCATACGGATCTATTCCAATAATACTCCTCTCCCATATCCCTACAGTTTACTGTATCAGAAATGTTTGTAATTTATAACCTCTTTTTTTATGTATTTTGTTGTTCCAGGTTATCGGAATTCATAAATCATCAGAATACAAGGATACTCTATGGATCAGGAATTACCACCAGATGATACCCTTGATCATATCACACCAGATTCTCCAAATCCTTTTGGTTCTGATGTTATCATTCAGGAGGTAACTGAGGAACCGGAAATTCCTGATGACCAGGCCCTCATTCTGGACGAGGGCGATGAGTTTCCCATAAAAGAGCGTTCCATCACTGGAGAGGAGGAATTAGCACCTGATCCCTACCTGTCAGTTGGGATACAATTAATACGGGACCACGAATGGATTAAAGCTCTTCCCTATATTTCCAGGGTCGTTTATTCTGATAAAGAATCCCCTTTGGGATTATTATATCTTGGAATTATCCATGTACACCTTAATAATTTTGATCAAGCGAGAGATGCTCTTTTACAATCATTTCAATATGATACGACGAGATCTGTTTCGTTATACTACCTCGCATATGGTGAATACCGTCAGGCTGAATATAAAAAAGCACTCTCATATCTTGAACAGATCCCGGACCTGCATTCAAAAACAGAGAAAATATATTTTTTGCAGGGTCTCTGTTATTTCAGGCTTCATCACTATCATGCAGCAATAAAATCATTTCAGGATGTTCTCAAAGGAAATCCGAATCATAAAAAATCGTTATTTCTGATATCATACTGCCAGATACTGACTAATTTTCATGAAGAAGCTTTAAAAAACACAGATCATCTCCTAGAACTTGATGATAGAAATCCAAACGCATGGGAGTTGAAATCACGGGCTTTAATAAAGTTAACACGATATAATGAGGCCCTCTCATCTGCAAAACGATTACTCTGGTTAAAACCAAAGGCATATGCAGGGCTTTGGATCTCCTGTTTCGTCCTTTTAAAAATGAACCGGTACGAAGAAGCATTGAATATGTCCCGTCTGATAACGAATTACTATCCGCTTCAGTCGACAGGATGGAACCTTATGGGCCTTGCATATATGGGTCTGTACAAATATCAGGATGCATTAGACCCATTGGAACGGGCTTTACAGATGAACCCACATGATACAGCAGCACAGGAGTATCGAATCATTGCACTCCGGAAATTGAAACGATATGGCGATCTCCTGCAGTATTATGAATATCTTACTGAAGAAGAACCTGATAACCTGAAGGCATGGTTTAACCGTGGGGTCCTTCTTCATCGGGCAGGACGATTTCAGGATGCAATAGAGAGTTATCAGAAAGTCTTACAGAAAAATCCGACTGATACCCGTGTTCTGCTCAATAAAGGGCGAGCGCATCAGGCATTACATGATACACACACTGCAATCACATTACTAAAGGAAGTAATTCATATTCATCCTGAAAATCCTGATGCCTGGTTTTATCTTGGTCAAATATATACAAATCTCGTCAGGCTGACGGAAGCGGTTATGTGTTTTGATCAGGTACTCCGGATAAATCCCCAGCATGTGAAAGCTCTTATCTATAAAGCCAGGATACTCAATGAACTTGGAAACAAGCAACAGGCATACCAGATGATACATAAAGCAAAAAGTCTGGATCCGAAAATTACCCTGGAGATGGCCGGACATCTGGTGCACGATTAAATCTGAGATAGTTCAGGAACCAGATCCCGTGAATACTACCATTCAACCCATACAATATGAATATAGTAGATTATGAGATTTATATGGATACTTGTATATGTTTTATTGCATGGCATATTTTTATATATTCACAAGAGTCAGATAAGCTGGGGGGATTGATGAGACCCGTGAAAAGATCCTTTTCTTCAATACGGGCTCGTCATCTTCATCGGTTCTTCTCCTTATTTGTTTTAATGATATGAGACGATTTTTCTTATAATCTGATAACAATTCATAAAATATGCCTGCAGGTAGTATCATCAGGCGATGTGAGTGATAGGTATAAGAACATAGACAACCATTTCACCATCTGATGCACCATGTTAGAATTATATCATTGTAACATCTGCGGACAAATGGTCCTTATTGTTCATGAAGGAAAAGGGACACTGGTTTGTTGCAATCAGCCGATGGTTCATCTCCCTGAAAAGCACGGAGATGAAGAGGGGAAAGAGAAACATGTTCCGGTTGTGGAAAGGAGTGAAAAAGGAATTAAGGTTAAAGTCGGATCTGTCCCTCACCCCATGGTTGATGATCATTTTATTCAATGGATAGAAGTAATGGGGGATACGTATCTTCAGACATCCACTCTAAAACCAGGGGATAATCCTGAAAAAGAATTTTGTGTTCCGTTTGATTCTGTAAAAAAAGTCAGAATCTATTGTAATAAACACGGATTCTGGGTTACTCATTAATATATCAATCTTTTCTTTTCTGGCAATTCTGATATCATAATTCCGATTCCTTTATCATATTCTCATACCATTTCAATTCAGGGATTGGTGTGAGTAAACTGAAACTTTTTCCTATTATTATCTGGCTTGTTATTGTCAGTGGTATCATAATCTGTAATGGAGATACAAACCAGTCTCAGGGACTTTTTGGATCATATGTCATACAATCAGATCCGCCCGGTGCGGACGTATATATTCAGGGAAAATTGTATGGAACAACCCCTTTACTCTTTATTCCGGATAATTTCATAACCCCGCCATGGACTATAGTCCTCAAAAAGGAAGGTTATCAGAATGGCTCAATTATCATTTCAGAGAATGTAAAACCGAAAGCACAGAAAGAAATCTCATATACACTCATCCCGATGCAGAAATATGGCTCAATTCACGTAGATGCTCAGCCGGACGGCTCACTGGTACGTCTTGACGGTAACTCACCAATACCTCTTCCGTACACATTCGAACAGGTCCCGGAGGGTGTGCATACAATTCAGGTCAGTAAGGCGGGGTATAAACCTTATGTACATGAAAAAGTTCAGGTAACAGAAGGGTCGGCAACCTCTATACATGCGATCCTTATCCCGAATTATGAAAGAAAAGAACTCGTTGTTACCTCAACACCCCCTGATACCGAAATTCTTGTCGATGGGATATACCGGGGAAAAGCAACCAAAGATATTCCCTTAATGATAGGGCCTCTGAATGACGGGCAACATATCATTACAGGGCGGATTGCCGGATATCATGAAAAGATAACTGATGTGTTCACCAGGCAGGATCGGTCGGCAAATATTCATCTTGAGTTAACACCGGTTCATTCGGTTCCCCGTTCATCAATAATACAGATCAGGACCGTTCCACCGGGATCTGATGTCTTCTTAAATGGAATCTGGGTTGGGGCTGTTCAAGCCGATGGATATCTTGTTCTGAATGATATCCCTCCAAACCGGTATAAAGTGACCATTACTCTTGAAAACTATAAGGATTATAGTACGTGGGTGTTCCCAAATCCAGGTGAGACGGTAACAATTGAGAAAGAACTCGAACCGGTCTTAACGTAAAAAGAGTTTTAAGGATCAGGTTCTGGAACTCTCCCCATGCTGGGAGATATCCAGACCTACATATTCCTCTTCTTCTTTTACCCTGAGTCCAATTATCTTATCAATAGCTAAGGCCAGAATCCAGGTCCCAATAAAGGAATATGCGAGAATTACAAAGGCTGCTCCGGCCTGAGTAATTACCTGCTGGGGATGACCGGCGATAAGACCATTTACTCCGCCAATAGTGGCAGAGGCAAAAATACCTGCTGCAATCGTCCCCCACAGTCCTCCGGATCCATGAATCGCCCATGCATCAAGACTCTCATCCCATTGACGTGCTAACCTGAATACCAATGCATAATAACAGATTATTCCTGATACTGTCCCGATAATCAGAGCCTCCATGGGACCCACAAAGCCAGCCGCCGGAGTAATGGCACCAAGCCCTGCTATTGTTCCGGATATCATGGAGAGTGAACTGGGTTTCCCATAATACCAGGAGGTAAACATATATGAGAAAGTACCGGCAGCGGCTGAAATATTGGTCACAATAAATGCATTAATTGCAATCGTATTGACAGCAAGTGCTGATCCTGCGTTAAATCCGAACCATCCGAACCAGAGTAATGCCCCACCAAGAAGTGTCATGGGAATATTATACGGTGATAATGTATATTCACCAAATCCTCTCCTCTTTCCTATAACAAACGCCAGGGCAAGTGCTGAAAATCCTGCACAAATGTGAACTACAATGCCACCGGCAAAATCAAGGACACCCATCTGCTGTGCCCAGCCACCTCCCCAGACCCAGTGTGCTACCGGATCATAAATGAAAGTAGACCAGATCAATCCAAATATAAGAAAAGAGGAGAGTTTAATTCTTTCTGCAACGGCAGATGTGACAATGGCTAATGTAATCGCAGCAAAAGCCATCTGGAATACCATGAACACCATCTCCGGGAGTTTTTCGCCATCAAGTGCAACATTCATCAAAGCAACCTTGTCCAAAGATCCAATGATGCCCATGATATCGGACCCAAAGGAGAGTGAATATCCAAAAAATATCCATTGCAACGAGATCAAAGCAAATGAGATAAATGAAAGCGTGATCATCGAGATAATATTTTTCCGATGGACAAGACCTGCATAGAAGAAGCCTACACCAAACGTCATCAGAATGACGAGTGTGGTACATAGTAAAACAAATGCCGTATCAACTGCCTGCATACATTTTCACCTGTATCATATGATCCTCTGATCATGATGTCAGATCGATTGATAGAAAGAAAGTTACTTCTACCATATATAATTGTAATTAAATTGAACACGAGATACCTGTCAAATGGTGATTAATAGATGAAAAAAATTGAGGCTCACAGAAAAGCGCAAAAGATGTATGATACTATGATGATGATCTGGTCGTAAGTACCAGAACAAAAGAGATATCTTTTACATATTCTGATGCGGACACAGGTCTTCAGTAATGACAACACCGAATATATATGTCGGTGTATTATCTCCCGCAGATACCGGGGATTTCTCGATAATTACTGGTCCGATAGTACCATCAGGCCTGAAAAACCGGGTAGACACATGGATATGTGATACGGCATTCTGATGAATCAGTTCGTCATTTCTTAGCAAAAACTCTCTCGCTATATCTGCCGGCATCACCTGTTCTGCATGTTTTCCGATGACAGATTCCGGATCACTTTTGATTAATTCACAAAATGCGGAATTTGCTATAAAAAACACTCCGTCCTCGCGAACGATGAAGATAGGATGGGGAAAGTTCGTCATAAGACGCTGTATCAGCGTCGCCTGAAGGAGTTGTGCCTCTTCCTGTTCTTTCCATCTGGTCATGTCAGTAATAAGAATATACCCGCGAATGACATCACCAAAGGGGACCAGTTTTACACGGATTGAGAGGTAGATTGATTCGCCGTCTTTTCGCTTCGCCCAGATCCGTATCTCTTTCATAGAGCCCTTGTTGTGTTCTGCCTCTTTGAGCGCTTTTTCAAACCGTTCTTTCTCTTCCGGAATTGCAAGGTTTTCAGGCCGAAGATTATGGATTTCATCTGGTGAATACCCGGTAATCTCACACAGGCGCTGGTTATAAAAGATGACTTTTTTTTCTCCGGATTTGATCTCGGATACGATAAGTCCGTCAGACAGATGATCAGACACGCTTCTGAAGAATTTTTCGCTCTCCTGCAAAGCCCTGAGGGCCTCTTTTTCAACGGTTACATCCTCAAGGATGATGGTATCTGCAGAACTGCCGTCATCAAATACCGTAGGAATAACCTTCCCCCGAAAGAATCGTCTTTCGGATCCATCCCGCATGATTTCAAAGGATTCCTGTCGTGTGGAGATTATATCAGCCAGATTTTTTAAAAAAATTCCATTTGCAGGATCAGGAGGAGTTATCTGCTCAATCCTTTTTTGAAGAGTATCAGTTCCATTGACCTCCAGCATGTGAAAAAAAGGATCATTTCCCTGAATAATTCTCATATCACGGTCCAGAACAAGGACCAGATCAGTTGTGTAGGAGAGAAGGGCTGAGAGGGGGACACGGGATGAAAGCGTGAATACTTTCGCCATCCCAAATGTCCTCAGGTCCACATGCCCTGATGCGTGAAGAATATCCAGGTAACGCCCGGTTGAGTGCTTGTTTCGCCCAAGAGCAGATGCTATCTCAGTTACACTCATCCCCTGTGGATGATTCCGGAGTAGATCCTTAATATGGGCCAGTTCATCAGCCAACCGATGCATACATATTAATGTACATCCGTGACACAAAAAAGTTACCCATATATCTAACACATGTATGATACATCTATGTGTAACACATAAACAAAATAATTATATACTATTATAAGCCACGAAGATATACGCACGTGAAAACACTCAGGTGTAGAGTTCATGAAGAACGTATTGGTTTCAGATTTTACAACACAAAAAATCCTGCAATGGAGCAGGGTGCCTTTCATAATTCTTATCGGATTATGTCTGGCAGCATTCTGTATATCACCAGTTATGGCCGGAACAAAATACCTTTCCGGTGAGCCGAACTTAACTGCAGCAATCTCCGGACTGAATGAATTCACTCCGGGAACAACTGTTGAACTTACTGTTCTGATTGAGAACACCGGACTGAATTACATAAAGATGGTTCAGTCAGGTATTGTTGACCGGGATGATGTTCCTTCCACTGCAAAGATGGTCAGAGTCACACTTCTGCCAGATGGAGCTCCGATCCTTATCAAATCAGACACCCAGATGATAGGTGACATTGCAGGATCAGAATCCAAGCCGGTAAAGTTTCAAATAAGGGTAAAAGATGACGGGAAAGCAGGAACCTATAATCTTCCGGTTCAGATTGAGTATACGTACCTTGCTGCAGCTGAGCAGGTTGGGACAGACAGCGTTGTGAACCGGTACAGCACCAAGAAAGTTAATTTAAATGTGCCGTTTATTGTAAAATCAGCAATTAACCTTGATGTTGTAAAAGTCACTCCTGAAGATATCAACGCCGGAGGAGAAGGATTCGTTACCATCACCCTCAAAAACAGTGGTGCTGATACTGGCAGAAAAGCAATTGCCAAATTATCACGGTTTGGAAACTCCCCGGTGGTACCGGTTGACAGTACCGTGTACATCGGTGACTTTAAACCCGGTGATGTTGTTGATGCAAAGTTCAAGGTATCGGTAACAAGAGATGCAGAGCCTCAGGAATATCCGCTTGAAGTCCTTGTCACCTATCAGAATGCTGATGGTGAATCAATGGAAACTCCCTCTGAACAGATTGGTATTCCGGTTGGAGGCAAGATCAAGTTCAGTATGGTCAATGATCCGCCAAAGGTGACCATTGGGAGTAAACAGGTCATCGAGGTAGAGTACCGGAATGATGGTGATGCAACTGCATACAGCTCTGAAGCCCGTATCAGTGCAGTCGATCCATTCTCAAGTGATGATGATCTCGCATATCTGGGAGACATTAAACCAGGTGAGAGTGCAGTTGCCAAATTCAAGATTACCACAACCGCTGACGCGATTGAGAAAACCTACGGTCTTGATTCAGAGATCAGATATCGTGATGCTCTTGATAACAGCCAGATATCAGACACCATTAAGGTTCAGATAACCGCTGCGAAACCTGATGGCATCTCTGCAATACTCTCTAATCCAATCATCATCGCCGTTATACTCATTGCAATAATTGGTGCTGCCTACCGGTACCATACCACCCGCAGAAAAACTGCAACAGTATAAGGAACCTCGTGGAGAACCACCATGCGTTCCATTTTTGAAAGCATCTCATCGGTTATAGTGAACCGGCCGAAACTGGTTCTTGGAGCACTCTTCCTTATTTTTATCGCTTCAATAATCGGGATGACGATGCTCAAGATGCAAACCGGGAATGAGACATATCTTGATAAGAGTTCACCGAAGGGAATTGTATTCTCTCATTATGAGGATACGTTCAGCCAGGACACACTCGTTATTCTCATTGAGAGTAATGATCCCTTAAGTCCTGATGTCATTGCATATATCGATGAAATTACCCCGGGGCTTAATAATCTGCAATACATCTCCTCAGTGTCAAGCATTGCTGATCTGGTCAAACAGGCTAATAATGGAGTCATACCCCGCTCAACCGGTGAGATTAAAAAATTAAAGGAGAACATTCCGGCTGAAGTACTAAACAGGTACATTCCATCCAATCTTCTGACCATGATAATGATCAAGCTGGATGTCGGGATGACGGATCAGAAACAAAAGAGCGTGATGAATAATGTCCGTTCGTTCCTGAACAGTACACATCCCCCACCGGGAATTACCGTTACATTAACGGGAAATCCGGTCTTCCAGCAGGAGATGGGTCAGGAGCTGAGTAAATCCATGGGGACACTCATTATGGGTGCCATGATCCTGATGGTGATTGTAATGGGTATTCTGTTTGCCTATGTCAGTCATCGTTTTATTCCGGTTTTGATAGTCGCAATAGGACTTATTCTCACCTTTGGTATCATGGGACTCTTTGGTGTGAACATTAACACCGCCGTTATTGCTGCGTTTCCTGTACTCATCGGGCTTGGGATTGACTATGCGATCCAGTTTCATGCACGACTGGAGGAAGAGGCACGGAAAGGATCCCTTGCTGATGCAGTCAGAATTACCATAACACGGACCGGTCCGGCTGTGCTTTTTGCAATGCTTGCAACAACTATGGGATTTATCGCGATGTTTATCTCTCCGGTCCCGATGATCAGATCGTTTGGCCTTGTTGCAATTATCGGAGTTGCTGTCTGTTATCTGACTTCTCTCATCGGAATCCCCCTCATTGCCGTATTAATCAGATATAAGCCGAAAGGAAAACTGGGTGAGGAAAAACCAACCCATGCAGATCTGATACTCTCAAAAACAGCCGTTACGATTGCAAAAAATCCGCTGCCAGTTCTGATGGTGGCTGTACTTGTCGCATTTATCGGCCTTCAGGTTGACCCGTCAATCCCCATATCAACAAGTGAACGGACATTTGTTCCATCTGATATGCCTGCCAAGATTTCGCTTGACAAAGTCAGCAGAACAATCGGGTCTACCACACCGGTTCCGGTGCTTGTCACCGGGAACAATGTTATCTCGCCAGACGTCCTCCGGTGGATAGAGAAATTCCAGAAGAATGAGATCAGTCTCTATATGGAGATAACCGGTTCGACGAGTATTGTTGATTACATCAAAATTTATAATAACGGGACGATTCCTTCAACACAATTCGAGATTGATGAGGTCATAGCAAAAATTCCGGAAGGCATCAGAAATGAGTTTGTCAATGGCAGGACCGAGACCGTCATAGAGTTTTCTACCAAGCGTCTTGAAATGCCACAACAGGATGAACTCAAGACCCAGATGAATAATGACCTGGTCCTCATCACCCCTCCGCCGGGAATCAGTGCATCAATAACCGGAAGTTTTGATCTCTTCACGACGCTCATTTCAGATATCGCTGAAAGTAAGGAGCAGATGACATTATTGGGATTTATCCTGATAGTCGTATTCCTTGGTCTGATTTATCGGAAAGTACATGCGGTCACTCCAATCGTTCCGATTGTATGTATCGTGGGCTGGAATGCAGTTGCCATGCTTCTCCTGAACATCGATTATACTCCCATGACTGCCTGTCTTGGATCGATGACCATAGGAGTTGCTGCAGAGTATACCATCCTTATCATGGAACGGTACCTGGAGGAACGGGAGACTGCGGCAAATACACTTGATGCGATTCGAGAAAGTGTCAGGAAGATCGGATCAGCCATTATGGTATCAGGATTTGCCACATTCTTCGGGTTTTCGGCCCTCATGCTCTCAAACTTTAATATGATCAGCAATTTTGGTCTGACCACGGTGATTGCGGTCTTCTTCTCTTTGATTGGAGCGGTTGCAATCATGCCGGCAGTGCTGTCAGTCCTGGATGAACTTATCCGTGATGTGCATTCCATTGAAGATAAGGTACTCCATCATTCCCATAAGGAATAATCCCTTTTTTTCGGATCCATAATTACCTCCCAGAATCAATACCATCTCATGGATCAGGAGCGGAAAGACCGGTATCCGGATACATTATACTGGATACACCATCGCTCAGAACTTATCAATACCTGGCAGGAAGATTTGTCTGAATCTCATACGTTTCCTGATACGAAAACGGTTCTTGCTATGTTCAAAGCATTCCAGGAATTTCAGAGGCTTTTATGGACTATATAGCAATGTATCTCAGAGATAACAACATACCACCACGGGATGATTATTCAAATACTGATAAGACTGATATTTTTTCACCAGCACAGAAACAATTACTCCGTGAGATGAACGGCCTTGGTAACCGGATTATTCACCGGTATAATGGGACTGATGAAAACCTTGCAATACAAGAAATTTTTGAGGTCCTTCCGGAAATAAATATGGTACGTGAGAATTTTCTGATATGGACAGAGAAGAATTAATTACCCGGGTTCTAAGAGATTTCTCATTTATTCCAAAAAACATTCCGGGAATCTTTCTGTATGGGTCATATAGCAATGGCACTGCACAAGAAAGAAGTGATATCGACATCTGTCTTGTTGCCGGACCGGAATTCAACCCGTACGAGCTACAAACCAAATCCTGGAGATGTATCGGGTCCGGCAGGTATGATATCCGGATTTTTGAGCTGCTTCCGCTTTTTATTCAGATAAGAATAATCACCACAGGAATTCTCATCTATTCACCTGATACGCCGGCATTGTATGAATACCCCTATCAGGTTCGCAAAAGGTGGGATGATCAGAGATGGTATCAGACGCCGATTCCTGGTGCCTGACACTATAAACGATATTCATTTTTACCCGATCTTCCGCCTGATTTCGGTCCACAGACTAACCAGGGAGAGACTGATGAGATTTAACGTCGTGGCGGTATACCAGAGATATGATTCGATCTGATTCAGGTACACAATCCAGCCGGACCACAGGGCAAGACAGATGATGGAAAAGGTGATCAGTGTATCAAGAGAGAGAAAGATCAGAGATGCATTCATACCTCTGCCTATCTGGGCAAGCGTACAGAATTCAATTAGGTCCGCCTTTCCAATCAGATCCAATCCTGCCCTGGTCAGGTTCATCATCATATCAGCCCCGGCCCAGAGGATAAGCACCCAGCCGGCATACCAAAACAGCACCTGGCTATAGATTCCTGCGGCACGGATACACTGTATCCCAAACAGGATTTTATACAGACAGAATGGCACTCCTATTGTCAGAGAGAGAAACACCGGCCTGGTAAAAAAAGAGGATGGAATATCCTGCCTGCTTATTGTCATCGGTTGTGCAACCCTGATTCGTTCATCCCCATTATCCGGTATAATATGGTTACAGAGGATTATTCCCCTGACTCTTCATAAAGAAGGGTAAAGTACCGGGATTCAAAGATAGTGAGTAATGGCCAGAGGAACAGGGCGATAATAAAGCCTATGAACGGAGCTTCCATCACCAGATTAATTCCGATTCCGATAATGAGAGAAATTACATAGATGATAACCAGGGCAATAATATAGGTGCCCCATCCAATCTTTCCAATTGTCCTGAGAATCTCCCTGATATTAAAAACCTCCATAAACCGGTTCATTCTGGCCATTCTGATTATGCCGATTGTAAATATCAGTGTGATAATGATCCATAGGATAATCGCGACAATAACTCCTCCGATAACAGGCATGACATATGGAATAAAGGCTTCAAACTGAATAGTATGAGATTCAGATGTGACCTGCCTGATTAATTCCATAAATACCGGAATAAATGTCAATATAAGTACGATAATTACGGGAATTGAATAAATCAGACCTGCAAACAGGTATTTTAATCCGTCAACAAACCGCCTCACCCAGTCATTACACTCTGGGGGGTGCGGACTGCCACGAAAAATATCCATAATATATCCGCCAAGAAGAGGGAACAGGATAGTCCAGACTGCCAATAATATCCACCGTTTCCAGTTCCCCCATACCGTGTCATGGGTAAACTGCGCAGCTTCATACAAGGCTTTTTTGTAATCCATGATATGTCAGGAGAAGGTTAGAACATGTCTCATATAAGGATATCCTATCAGATTTTTAATAAAGAACCAGAATCCTGCACAATTTACCGAGGGAATCATTTAATAGTTCCTTGTACAAGTATTATTCACTATCTTGTATTGCAAGATACCTCAAAACATAAGGAAGCTGATAATTCACACATGATTGTATTGTATTCAGGTGATATCCACTCAGGATCAGTCGGGGCCGGTGAATGAACGCGCAATTCAAGAAGGGTGTACTGGACATGTGTGTCATGGCGTTACTTGGATTTCGTGACCGGTACGGATATGAACTGGTTCATGAAATATCACAGCGGTTTGAGATTTCTGAAGGGAGTATCTACCCGCTTCTTCGTCGTCTCTTAACCGAAGGGTATGTGACTACGTATCTTCAGGAGTCCGGCGAAGGACCTGCACGAAAATACTACTCACTGACTGAGCAGGGAATCGCAGCACGTGATGAATTGATCCGGGAATGGAGAGTTTTTGCAACTGCGGTTAATGATCTCATCGGAGAAATGACCAATGCAGAAGGATGAATATCTGAAAAAACTCGCTTCTGCAATATCAGGGATACCTGATGCACAAAAGCAGGACATCCTTGCAGATTATGCTGAACATTTTGAGATGGGGGTTCTGGATGGAAGACGTGAAGACGAGATATCAGAGGCCCTTGGAGATCCCCGAACCATCGGTCGGGAGTACACAGCAGCAACACTTGTAAAAAATGCTGAGACTGACCCGTCTGCAGGTGGACTTGGCAGGGCAATCCTGGCAACAATCGGACTTGGTCTGTTCAATCTGATTGTCGTACTCATCCCATTGATATGCATCATTCTGGTTCTTTCAGTGTTGTTCCTTATTGGGTTTTCACTCTGTTGTGCCGGACCAATTCTTACCGGAGGTGCTGTTCTTGAACTTCTTGGTATCGTTTCAGGAGTCCTCTTCTTCTCTGCCCCGGCAGCCGTATTCCTTGGTATCGGAATAACCTGTCTTGGATTACTCATAGTAATCATGGAGTACTGGCTTGTCAGAGTGTTGTACCGGATTGGGATCAGATATCTGAAATGGAATATTGCGGTCATTTACGGGAGTGAACAGATATGATCTCATGTACACTGCCATCCACACGACAGATCTTCTGCTGGCTGTTCCTTGTCATGATACTCAGTTTTGGAATTGGAGGGATTTTATTATTTATCGATTCAGGCAAGGACAGACTGAATCGGGAGGAGTCATCTGATTTTCGTATTCCATATGATGGTATTGAAACCGTACGAATGAATCTCAACGTGGATACGGGTACAATCAATATTACCGATGGATCCATGGAGCATATACTCTCCGGGACAGTCCGTGCCGATACAAAACAGTACCTTCCCCGTCTCACTCATGTAACAACCAACAAAACCCTGTATGCCTCTGTTGATCGTCATTCTGATCTGTTACATGAGATGATCGGAGGAGAGGAGAAATGGGATATCCGGTTAGGAAACCAGACTTCGATGAGTCTGCTTATCTCTGTAGGGACCGGGGATATTCATATGGCACCAGGGGATGCACAGATTTCAGAACTTGCCCTTGAATCAGGAGCAGGATCAATCTTCCTGAACATCACCGCGTGGAAAGGAAAAGACCTCCCCATTCGCATAGAGAACGGGGCTGGGGATATTACGGTTCTGTTCCCGGATCAGTCGCATGTCTCGGTTTCCCTTGACAGAGCCCTTGGGAATCTGTTTTTAACAGGATTTTCAGGAGATGCTCACGGATACTATCATACCACAGACAAACCGGATGCACCTGTCATTCATGTTACCATCTCCCAGGGGCTTGGAGATGTGACGTTACGAACGGAGAATCCCATGAAAAAATAGTAATTGAAAATATTTCTCAGGTTTTTGGAGAATTCAAGGCATTGATATATGAACAAAGCACATCAGACTACATGACAATAATGATAAACAAACACCAGCCATCAAAAAAATCCGGATATGTATTATCCGTGACACTCATCCTTCTTATTCTGACAGGAGTTCTTCCTCTGGTATCAGCCGCACCACAGGTGTCGGTTATTGTTGCAGATTACAAAGTATCTCCGGCAGTACTGCTTCCTGGTGAGGAAGGGACATTAACAGTAACCCTGAAGAGTATTACGAGCGGTACGACGACCAGTTCAGTATCATACGGGCAGGATGTCAGTCAGACCACGTCCAGCATCACTCCCTATATTGACAGTGTCATCCTCAAGTCCAAAGATTTTGAGGTGTTAGGCGGTGACTCCAAATTTAAAGGAAACATCGGACCGGATCAGCCTGTCCCGGTCACCTTCCTGATTCGTGCCCCGCAAAAAAGTGGTATGTATTTCCCTGAAGTCTGGATACGTGTCAGGGATGGACAAAGTCTCAAATATCCGGTACCGGTAAATGTCAATACCCAGTTATCAGTTCTGAGAACACCGTCTCTTGCACTTGAAAATACATTTCCTGAACCGGTTAAACCGGGAACAAAAGTTGAGGGTACTATCAGAATTATTAATGAAGGTACAACGCAGGCTGACAATATCCGGGTGTTTGTGAATGGCACTCCGCCAATGGCCATTCCGGCCGGTATCAGTTCGTTCATGATAGATCAGCTGGCATCCGGTATGTCCCGTGAAAAGAACCTGTCCCTGCTTATTGACAAGAATACCCCGTCCGGCATCATCGAAGTTCCGGTCAGGATGTCATATGCCCTCCTTGATGGAACGATCATCGAAGACTCCGGTTCTATCGGCCTTGATGTCAGAGGAGAGGCTGAAATCAGTATAACATCCGTTGAAACTACCCCGTCACGGGTAAAGCCGGGTGAACCGTTTGATCTGATCATAAGGGTTCAGAATACCGGAACCGGTGAGGCCAAGTCGGTCAGTGCTACTGTCAATCTTCCGATCAAGGGGGCAAAAGAGGCATTTATTGGCCGTATAAAAGCAGGGAATGACGCTCCGGCAACCTTTGTTCTTGAAGGAACAGAGGCAGGTGAATATGCATATCATACCACCATCACCTATGTGGATGACTGGGGTACTCATACCCTTGACAAGGATCTTGTACTCACGGTTGCAGATGGTGGTGATTCTTCGGCAATGATCATCCTGATCCTGCTGATACTAGTTGCCGGTGCAGGAGGATTCTGGTATATGAGGCGTAAAAACGAGGATGACTGATGCTTCTTGACCTTCGGGTTTCATTTTTTTTAGCACTCAGGGGAATTCTCAGAGGGAGCAGGGGGAGCCTGTACCTGACGGTATTGATCATCGCGATGGTCTTTACCAACATGATCTTCATGCCCTCCATTATTCTGGGATTTATCAAAGTCGCTGAAGATCAGATCATTACGTATCAGACCGGAAACATTCTCATCTCCCCGCATGAGGATGAATTATATATCGAGGATGTATTCTCATCACTTGAAAAGATAAACAGAATACCCGGTGTGCTCAGAGCATCAGCCCATTATGGAACCGGAGTAACGCTCCGGTATAAAGCGAATAGTGTAGGAGCGACTGTCGTTGCAATAAAACCTAATGATGAACGACTTGTCACTGATGTATACCGCAAGATGGCGGATGGAGAATATCTTGCTGATGGAGAACAAGATGAGATAATTATCGGTATTCAGACATCAGGACATAAAGATAAGAGCCTTGACATGGGACCCACCCTTGGGTATCTGAAAGCAGGAGATCCGGTTACGGTGGAGTATACAAACGGGGTTACCAAGGTCTACCATGTGAAAGGAATCATCGAGACCGGTTCATATTATGCAGATCAGGGGGCCTATATCACCTGGGATGAACTTGAATCGGTCTTTGGCCGGAAGGTGGATTATGCAACTGATGTTATCATTAAGACCGAGCCGGACGCATATGAACCTCTCGTTAAAACACAGATATACCGGTATGGTATCCGGGAGAAAGTTCAGACCTGGCAGGATATTCTGGAAGAAGCAATGGGCCGGGCAGTTCAGAATTTTGCCATGCTGAATTCGATTACTATTGTAGTCTCCCTGATTATTGCAATCGTCGTGCTGTTTATTGTCATCATGATTAAGACATTAAACAGCCGCCGGCAGATTGGTGTCCTCAAGGCACTTGGGGTTGAGAAGAATATCATTATTCATAATTATGTATTTCAGGTCCTCATCCTGACGACACTTGGTGTTATCGTCGGAACAACCCTTGTGGAATCCATGGTCGCCATACTCACCGTGTATCCGTTCCAGTTTCCGGATGGAGCGGTCACACCGGTGGTTGCACCATCGGATCTTATCAATAATACGATCATGCTGTATATTGCTTCATGTATCGCAGGTTATATCCCGGCATGGCGGGTGGCATCTGAAGACATCCTGACTGCAATGAGGAGCTGACATGATTGTCGCTGAAAACCTGACCAGAATTTATGATATGGGGAAAGTAACCGTCCATGCATTGCGGGGAGTCTCCCTGACCATTCAGAAGGGTGAATTTGTAGGTATTATGGGGGCAAGCGGGTCAGGAAAATCCACCTTACTCCATCTTCTCGGTCTTCTTGACAAACCCACTGATGGGAAGATCATTTTGGGCGGTATTGATGTGAAAACCTTAAACGACCGTCAAAGAACCCGTTTCAGACTGAAACGGCTTGGGTATGTCTTTCAGGATTATGCACTTGTTCCTGAACTAACCGTTGAAGAGAACGTATACCTGACCTCGATGATACGCGGGACATCAAAAGAAGAGTATCAGGCACAGACATATGAGATCCTTGAACGGATCGGGCTGGCTGATCGGCTGACGCACAAACACAATGAGCTCTCCGGCGGGCAGCAACAACGGGTAGCAATTGCCCGGGCGATGGTGAATAAACCGGAGATTCTCTTTGCTGATGAGCCATGTGCAAATCTGGACTCAGAAAGCTCAAGAAATGTCCTTGATCTCTTCAAGCAGATTAACAGGGAGATGGCCCAGACAATTGTGATGGTCTCTCATGAGGACTGGCACATGGAATATTTTGACCGGGTCATCATTCTCCGGGACGGGAGAATTATATCTGACGGCCCTCCACCGGAAGAGATTCTGGAAAAAGCGTGTAAATATAAATGATCAGAGGAATTTGTCCAGTATTCCGGAGATCATTCCCATCTCTTCACCGCTGATTCCAAGAGCGGGAAGAGCGGTTTTTATAAGAGACCCGACTGCCTTTTTTCCTTCCGGTGTTCCAACCATCTTTTTTATGGTGTTTACTCCATCGGGAGATGATATAAAGTCCATGATCATCTTCTGTCCTTCCGGAGAGCTGAGGAATTGTTTGGCCATATTTTCCATTCCGAACATACCTGTTCATCAGTTGAATCA
>CAZCSN010000045.1:0-17933 GCA_964501255.1 uncultured Methanospirillum sp.
CTCATCATCCTGGGTCTTTGCGATCTCTACCATCATCTTTGCAGCAGGATGTTCGATGTCCATCTCTTTGAGAATGGTTACACCATCGTTCGTAATGACGACATCACCGATGGTATCGACCAGCATCTTATCCATGCCTTTTGGTCCGAGTGTAGTTCGGACTGCATTGGCAACGGCCTTTGCTGCGGCGATGTTCATGCCCTGTGCATCGCGCCCGCGGGTACGGGAACTTCCTTCTTTAAGGATGAGAATTGGCTGTCCTCCAAGTTGTGTAGCCATAAAATATCACCACGTTGTAGGATAAGGTTGTTTAGTGGTTCTATATAAAAATATCAGTTTAGGATCAGATTGATGAGGTCATCGGGTTCATCAAGGGAAAGAAGAGAATCCTCACCAATCATAAGAGTACGGCCAATTCTTCGTTGTCTCTGATCATCGGTCATCACACACATGGCATGTGTCCGCGTCACCTGGGAGATGTTGCCAATAATCCCGGCCCGTCTGGCAACTTTCTGGGCAGAGCCATAACCGGTGAGGATGGTATGGTTATCATACCTGACGAGAGCCTGAAACGGAGCATGATGCATGGGCTGGACATGCATTCCCATCTCTTCTATTGCGGCCTGTATCGGGATCTCATCCGGGACATTGGATATATCATCAGTATGAAACTGGGATTTGGACTGGATGAGATCGATCGGTTCGACAACCCCGGCATCAAATGTCTCTTCTATACGGAGGGCAATCTCGATTGTTGTCCCCATTCCTGCTTCATACTTTGCCACCGTTCTTCTTGACACGCCAAGGATCTGACCAAGGTCCCCGAGTGAGAGCTGTGCATTCTCGCGAAGTTCACGCAGCCGCTCACCACTGATATTCACGTACAGACCACCGGGTGATGCATAGATAAGCGGAGGGGAATCTTCTACAAAATAGTCATGCAGGGTCGGATAATTTATCGCAAATATCCCATACCTGACATAGACTGCGCCGCGTTCAAGCTCTGCATCACGGGCCCGCTCACCCACAATCAACGGGGTTCCGTTCAGATTTCGTGCAATTCTGTCCAAATCACGTGCATTCTCTTCGCTAATGCTATCAATATGTGAGATGACCTTCAGGACAACGATCCGTTCACCATTTCCGGCAATGATATCAAAACTCTTTGGTCTCATCGCGAAAACTTCGGATACTTCATATCCTGCCATGATCATCACACTGATGACATTACGGAGCAGACGATCCTGGGACATACCGTAAAAGGTACTTGTATAATTCCTGTACATAAGGTATGTGGTGCGCAGTATGGTATTTAGGGGACAATCAGGTAATTGCCTGATTTTGTGAGGATGCACGGATGAACTCCTGACATGACAGACATTCGGTTTTTTATCGGGCTTGATGACACTGACGCACCGGACGGGATGTGTACGACCTGGCTTGGCACTTTGCTTGCAATGCTTCTTGAAAAAGCCGGAATGAGGGTATTATCTGCCCGGCTTGTCAGGCTTAACCCTACTATCCCGTATAAAACCCGCGGAAATGCCGCAATATCACTGTATGTCAGGGGCGATCCGGATTATGCATTCACACTCGCATGTGATCTGGTAAGCAGGTATGCTGTCTTCTCATGTGTCAATACCAATCCGGGTGTCGTGGTCAGTATCAGAAAAATTCCCTTTGATTTTTACTGGCAGGCAGTCCTGGGTCATTGCCGCATTGATGAGGCCAGGGCGGTTCTTCAAAGATATGCATTACGATATAAGGGGTATAAAATTGGGCGGGGTCTGATTGGTGCAACTGCTGCCGTATGCAGTGAATTTCCGGATTATACCTGGGAGTATCTGACATACCGGAATCAGGATCGGCTCGTCACTTCCCGTATGGTGGACAGAGACAGTCTTCGATATTCTGAGGAACTGACCCGGCCTCATACCTGGGATACCTGGGACTATGATCAGAACGGGCCGGTCTGTATCCCTCATACACCCGACCCGGTTCTCTTTGGTATCAGAGGCGATGCCCCCTTTTCAGTAGCCCATGCGGTATCAGTGATCCAGTCCGAACCGGTGGATATGGCACGGATATGGATGACAAACCAGGGTACTGATGCCCATCTGGTTGCCTATCAGAAAGGCCCCCTGACTGAAGGAGTATCCTACCTGATGAAAGGGAAGGTCAATGAGATACCCCGGACAAGTACCGGCGGTCATGTGTTCTTCCCCCTTGATACAGGCGAACAGACCATTCCCTGCATGGCCTTTGAACCGACGAAGAAATTCCGGGATATTATCAGGTCTCTCAGGCCGGGAGATGAAATTCTTGCTGCCGGAAGTTATCTGAAAAATACCCTGAATCTGGAGAAGATATATGTTTTTTCGGCTGATCCTTTTGTAACAATCCGGCCACCGCTGTGCCCGGTCTGTCAGAAACGGATGACCAGTGCAGGGGCTAAAAAAGGGTATAAATGCCGCCGGTGCGGGAATCGCGAGAGAGAATCTGAACAGATCACAGAGGCACGAACCATATCCCCCGGATGGTATGAAGTCCCCCCGGGAGCCAGGCGTCATCTCTCCCGACCACTTGCCCGGGGGCTGGTCGATCCGGATCCCTCGTACCTCCCGTCATCACGAAGATCAGAACACCGGTCCGGCTGAAGGGTTTGACAAATTCTGTTGTGTGCACGTCAGGTACTTGGGTACTGAGCGCGTATGATACGGTATGGAATGTGATGTGCCGGTACGACAGGTCCATCTGAAGCCGGGCATGACGGTTGAAAACCTCATTTGTGCCATGGAACAGGCCGGGGCATACAATGGAGGTGCCCTGACACGGGCAGTACGAATAACCGGTACGATGCTGAAAGATCCGGGGGTAACCCGCTTTTTCGGACTTGCCGGAGCGATGGTCCCGGCCGGAATGGGTGGAATTATCTCTGATCTCATTGATGCAGGGTATATTGATGTCCTGGTCTCAACCGGTGCAAACCTGACTCATGATATCATTGAAGCGATCGGATGTCATCATTACCGGGGAACAGAGAAGTGCAATGATGTAGAGCTTCGTCATGACGAGATAAACCGGATTTATGATGTATATCTCCCCAATGAATCTTTCATCAGATTTGAAGAGTTTATGCAGGATGTCCTCTCAAAGATTCCTGACGGGTCTGTTATCACAATCACCGATCTCCTGGCCCATATCGGTACTCATCTGACCTCCGGAATCCTTGCAACAGCAGCAAGAAAGAACGTGCCGGTCTTCTGCCCTGCGATTCAGGACTCGATGATTGGTCTGCAGTTCTGGCTGTACCGGCAGACGCACCGGATCGTCGTGGATGCATTTGGTGATATGGACGGGATCATGGATCACTGTTTTTCCGCAGATATTGCCGGTGCGTTCTTCCTTGGCGGGGGTGTTCCGAAAAATTACATCCTGCAGAGTATGCTCATGACCCCGAAGGGATTTACCTATGCCGTTCAGCTGACCGGTGATCGGCCTGATCTTGGCGGTCTTTCCGGAGCGACCCTGGATGAAGCCAGATCCTGGGGGAAAGTTGATGAAGATGCGCAGACCGTGACGGTATATGGTGATGCGACAATAACCTTCCCGCTTATTATGGCAGCAGTACTGGAGCGATAAATGGCTGATGTGATACTTGCCCTGGATGTCACAACCCGTGAGGCAGCCGTAACAATTGCCCACGAGACAGCCCCCTATCTTGATGCGATAAAGATCGGATATCCCCTTGTTCTGGCAGCCGGTCTTGGGATAGCGGATGTGATCTCAAAGGAAGGCCTCCCCCTTATTGCTGACTTTAAGGTTGCGGATATTCCCAATACTACCCGGCTCATCGCAGAAGAGGTTTTTTCGCACGGGTTTTCAGGAATCATCTGTCATGGGTTTGTGGGAAGGGATTCTGTCCTGGCCTGTGTGGAGACGGCACATGATCACGACGGTGAATGTTATGTGGTGACAGAGATGAGCCATCCGGGTGCGGTTGACTTCTTCCACGGGGGTATAGCCGAGCGGATTGCGACCCTCGTCTCTGAAACCGGGGCTGACGGGATCATAGCTCCTGCAACACGGCCCGAGAGGACCCGGCTCCTCCGGACACTTATCGGTACAAAAAAGATACTGTCACCTGGTGTTGGTGCCCAGGGCGGGGATCCCACGGCGATCGCCGGCATTGTGGATGGAATCATTGTGGGAAGGGCAATTTATGAGTCAGAGGATCCTGCCAGGGCTGCACAGGAATACGCACGTATGTGCAGTACGAAGCAGATCTGATGCCACCGTCCCCAGTATTCATTAAGGGAGAATGAGTACACTACTGAGTATGAACTGGACGAAGGAGCAACGGGCACTGGCAGAGAAGTACTCCTGTAAAGAGGAGATACCTGAGGGTGACCGGAAGTATAAGTGTCATACCTGCCACCTGATTGTTGATGAGAGTCCATGCCCTGTCTGCGGGGATGTGAACCCGGAGATCATGTGTCCCCTTGACAATTGTGACTGCTCCCATGAGATTGCAGCAACGATTGAGTACTGCCCGCTCTGCGGCGAACCGGTCTGTCCTGAATGCGGATGTCATGATGTTGTCCAGATAAGCAGGGTGACCGGATACCTGCAGGACGTTTCAGGGTGGAATGCTGGGAAAAAACAGGAATTAAAAGACCGCCGGCGTTATAGTGTCACATGAGGTACTACCTCAGATCCTCTTCCCTCATCATCAGAGGGAAGTTCCGGGTATGCAGCTCCGGAACAGATGGTGGCATCCGGAACTGTACAACAATTATCAACCATCAGGTACCCCACGATTTTTCTGATGACCCGGAGAAGGAGCTTGAATATCTGACCCTTTCTCTTGGTCTCCCGTACTATCATACCGCAGGACTCCTGACTGCTGTTGAGATGAACACCTTGTGCATTCTCTCCTGGGATGGTCTGATGGTATTTGTGACAGCCGGCATTACCCATCCTGACCCAGCCGGTTTTCCTGAATCAGTGCCGGATAGTACTCCTGGTACGATTAACATCATCGTATGTATACAGGACTTTCTGGATCAGGCTCTGGTTGATGCGGTAATTACGGTGACTGAAGCAAAAGGTCTTGCACTTTTCGATGCCGGCCATAATTTTGCCGGAACGGTAACCGATGCCGTTATCATTGCATCCGAAGGGACACCCCGGATTCGGTATGCAGGGAGTGGAACTGAACCCGGACGGCGAATTCATGAAGCGGTGTATGTGGGTGTTACCAAAGCACTGCTTCGTCAGTCGGATACCAAAAGAAAAAAGCCCTCCTTTTTTATCCGGTCCGGTATAGGGGGGCATCACTGGGTTTTATGGGAAAAAGAGCATTGTCCATATTATCCATGTCACTTTGCCGGTCAGCGCTGTGATTTCTGTTATTGCCCGCTCTAC
The DNA here is from genome assembly GCA_964501255.1 of uncultured Methanospirillum sp. Classification (GTDB taxonomy): domain Archaea; phylum Halobacteriota; class Methanomicrobia; order Methanomicrobiales; family Methanospirillaceae; genus Methanospirillum. Next base: position 5,428 of record CAZCSN010000045.1, read on the forward strand.
CCGTGTGGAGATACAACACTTGGTGACTGGATTGAAAAGCCCGGGCAGGCGCCGGTCTGGGCCTGCACCCGCTGTGTATTAAATCATCACCCGGCCATCACACATCACCTCCTCAAAAATCCTGAAGCATCTCTGGCAGAGTTAAAATCGCTGTACTCGAAAATAACCTGAATATCACGTCTCTTTTTTATCACGTTCACTTTCACCCTGCGGGTGTCTTCTTTAAATACCCCTGTTGTCGACCTGTTATGTGGAGATGAAATGGAACTCAAAGAAATCGCAGACAGGATCTCCGAAAAATTTGCAGCAGCTGGTCATCAGATCGACCGGGCAAAACTTGAGGAGCGGCTTTTACGGTTTGTGGATGAGTTCTCCGTTCCGCCAGCCGAGGCAGAGCGGGCGATAATAAGTGATTACGCACGGATGTTTGGGATGGAAACCCCTTCAGCCTCGCCACCGAAAAAAGGCAGTGATGAGACGGTGCCGATTGCTGATATTGTGGCAGAGCAGTGGGTTACTATTGAAGGACAGATTGTCACACTCTTTCCATCGCGCTCACCATCCATAGCACAAAGCGGGGTTATTGCAGATTCAAGTGGTTCAATCCGGTTTGTAATATGGGCAAATGAGAATGCGCCTGTAGTTGAGATGAAAAAGTGGTACAGGATTGAATCTGCGGTTGCTGATGAATATAATGGTCAGGTCAGTCTTAAGTTTCACAAAGGGACAACCATTACCGAGATCCAACCCGAAGATATTCATATACCGAATATTACTCCCATTGGCCAGTTAACTCCGAACCGCTGGGTCTCTGTTGAGGGAGAGGTAACCACGCTCTTTCCGCCCCGATCACCTGCAATTGCTCAGAGTGGTGTAATTGCCGATGCAAGCGGAACGACACGGTTTACGGTCTGGGCATCTGCAGGGGCACCGGTTCTTGAGCGTGGCTCATGGTACCGGCTGGACATGGTGGAGACTGATGAATTCAACGGTCAGGTGAATGTAAAAATTCATGCAGGAACAACTATCACTCCGCTGTCACGGGAAGATATTCCAAAGCAGGAGATAACACCTGTCGGCCAGTTAACGCCTGGTGTATTTTCAGTGAAAGCAAAGGTTGTGGCAGCTCAAAAACCATTCTCTGATCAGATTCTCCAGCGAGGTATCCTTGCCGATGAAACCGGTGCCATAAAATTTGTCATACGTAATACTCCCGATGCGGCTACCCTTGAGGAGAATCAGTGGTATACCATCTCATCTGCACTGGTAGACCGGTACCGGGGAGCGCTCAGCATGCAGATATCTCCCGGTTCAGCCACACCCCTCCAGGAAGATCGGAGTATCAGGCCCAATATCATCCCCATAGCACAGGTGGTACCCGGCATTGTCTGTCTGCGGGTAAAAATGGTGCAGGAATATGAAAGTTCTTCTGATCGGATCTTCCAGAGTGGTCTTCTGGGGGATGAGTCAGGAACCATCCGTTTCATCACATGGAACGACGAAAATGCTCTGCGGCTTGTTCCGGACATGGTGTATAGCATCTTTTATGCATCTGCTGATGAGTTTAACAACCGGTTATCAGTCACTCTGAACGGAGCAACCATTCTTCCTGATGAGAACGCAACCATTCAGGTCAGATCCCCGAATGAAGAGGTGAAAGGTGCATTTGTTCATCTCTCTCCAGGATCAGGGCTTATTAAGCGGTGTCCGGTTGAAGGATGCGGGCGTGTCCTCTCACGACAGAATTACTGTCAGGTTCATGAGATTCAGCCGAATTTTATCTATGACCTCAGGGTGAAAGGATGGCTTGATGACGGGCAGAAGACGTATGATACCATCATATCACGTGAGGGTGTTGAGGAACTGACCGGACTGAGTCTGGTCTCAGCGCAGGAGATGGCTGAAAATAATCCGCTTGGTCTTGACACGGTCTTTTATCATGTGAATGAACATATTCTGGGCAGATATCTCGTATGCAGGGGAAAAACATTTGATAACCGGTTATTTGCCTATAATTGTGAATTTCAAAAGTTTGATGCCGGAATGCTTGCAGAACTGATGAACCGTGCGGAGGGAACCACCCATGAGTGATAACCCAGCAAACCGGAGATTTGAACGTGAAGCCGCAAAGCGTGTCTTTGCAGCAGAACTCAGGGAAGCATATCATCATTTCAGGGAAGGTTCGGATGACAAAAGCCCTACCTATATCCTGCTTCCAACCGGTGAACGGTGTAACCGGGTATTTATTGCCGGGACGCTGACCGAAAAGAAAAAATCTGAAGGAGAAGCGGTCTTTTATCAGATACGGGTGATGGATCCGACCGGGACCTTTTTTATCAGTGCCGGCAGTTATCAGCCTGAAGCCCTTCATCAGATCTCAACCATTGAATCTCCATCATATGTCGCGATAATTGGAAAACCGGGCGTTTTTCAGTCACCTGACGGAAGAAATCTGGTGTCAGTACGGGCGGAATCCATAACAGCGGTTGATAAGGAAGTGGTTGACTGTTGGATCATGGACACTGCCAGACTGACCCTTGATCGGATTGAAAAGAATACAGACGATCCGGATCATCAGAAGGCTTTGGAGATCTATAACCGTCCGTTTGAGTCCTGGCGACCAAAAATTAAGGATGCTCTTGCATCTATCCAGCTCTGATTTTTTAAAAATTAAATAGCGGTTAAATAACGGTTATCAGCCGCTGTTTATAGATGGTACTTGCCTGACCCCCCCGGTTTACCGTCAGTCTGACTGAGAATGTCCCCTTCTTCAGATAGGTGTGATACGGATTCTTCTGATATGAAAAGCCACCGTCACCAAATGACCAGGTCCACCGGTTCGGGTTTCCGTATGACTGATCGATGAACTGCACCCGTAATGGCGCTTTTCCATACGTTGGGGTTGCATAAAAAGCAGCATTCAGCCCAAAGCCCGGTGTTGGTGTGGGGGAGGGGGTGGGGGTTACTGCCGGATAGGGGGTTCTTGGGGGGGTAGGTGTTGGTGTCCTGGTCGGTGTTACCGTCGGATATGGTGTGTAGGTTGGTGTCGGGGTGGGAGTGATCGTGGGTGTGGGAGTTGGGCCGGTTCCTCCCAGCGCTTTTGCCGCATTCAGTCTGCCTCCTGAGGCAACTTTGCCTGAAAGTGATGAGACAGCATCAACCGAGCTGAAGATCCTGTTTCGGATCTGCACACCAGAAAGTGCAGGGTTTTGTGATTTTATCAGTGCTGCAACACCGGCGACATGGGGGGTTGCCATCGATGTTCCGCTCAGGTACTGATAACTGCCGGACTTTGTTGTGCTGTAAATACTCACACCAGGTGCTGCAAGATCAACCGAAGTCGCTCCATAATTGGAGAATGATGCAAGATTATCATTATAGTCCGTAGCTGCAACCGACAGAATATTACTGCTCGTAAATGCCGCCGGGTACTGGGGTGATACATCTGCATTTGCACCACTGTTTCCTGCTGCACAGACTACCACGGCAGATGATGCGTCGATGGCATCCTTCAGCGACTGGGTATACCCTGAACCGCTCCAGGAGTTCGAGATAACCGCCGCACCTTTTCGGTTTGCATACAGGATTGCCGAGATTGCATCAGAAACATACCCGGACCCCTGTGCATTGAGGAATTTTAACGGCATTATCTTCACATTCCATGCGGTACCAATCACTCCGATGCCATTATTGCCAACTGCAGCAATGGTGCCCGCACAATGTGTCCCATGGCCATTGTCATCCATTGGGTCATTATTTTTGGATACAAAGTTCCACCCCCGGATATCATCGACATATCCGTTTCCGTCATCATCTACCCCATTGATGATCTCACCGGTATTTTGCCAGATATTTGCTGCCAGGTCCGGGTGGGTATAGTCAACCCCCGTATCGACCACCGCAACAACCACCGTGGGTGTGCCGGTTGTCATACTCCAGGCTTCAGGAGCGTCAATGTCGGCATCGGCCTTTCCATAAAATGGTGCCTGTCCTGTGTTATGCAGCCCCCACAAGTACTGATAGCCTGGATCATTGGGATATGCCACACTGTCAATACTCATTGTTCCAGCATCTGCAACCTTCCCGGTCTTTTCAATGGGACTTAACGAGATCTTGTAGTCGGGTTCGACATACAATACATCAGGACTGTTTTTGTATGCCTCCATCGCTGCATCCAGGGTGTTTGTCGTCACCTGCACGACCTGCATCCCCGGAATTCCAGCGTCACTTAGATCCTTTACTACAGATGTTCCTGCCTGTGCATTTGTTGCAGACTGGATTGACATCATTGCAGACTCCATCCGCGGACGGTCAGTATTATACCGGACGATGAGCCGATCAGGCGCATATTCTGCAGAGACCTGAACTGACTGACCGGTAAAGGGACGTGCTGAAGACTGCAGTGTAACACCTGATGAAACAGGAGATACTGTCGGCGGAGAAATCTGTTGTATTGAGGTTGGAACGGAAATCAGATTCTGATCCGGAATTGCTGTTCCTGTCTGAGTGAAGAGACAGATGATGACCACCACGACAGCGAAAAGAGTGGCAGACGGTAATAAACCTTGTATTCTCATGATAACCCCCTGTGAAATAGCACAGCTAATTTCTTATTTGCCGTCTGTATGAAAGAAGTTTCCCGAACTCCGGGTTTTGGACTGGTAAAGCAGGACCTGCCCCGGTAAATTATATATACTACAAACCATCATCACCGGTTTCAAATAGATCCAGATGAAGAAATGTAAGTAAGACCCCCGGGTAGTGTGATGCTGGTACCATGGGAGATATAATCTGCCCGAAATGCAACTCAAAAGACACGGATTTTGATGATCTTGTGACGACAGAATCCGGTAGTATGATCGCGAAATGCCGGTGCAATGCCTGTAGTCATACCTGGGATATGCCGTTTGGGTTGTAGATGAACCGCTTTCTGACTGACTGTATGGAATCGCCTGGTATATGAGTTATATTCACAGAATGAGTGTTGGCGTCATTGCGATTGGTATTTTTATCCTGTGCTGGGGAATAGTCTGGCTTGGGAATGATCTGGGATGGTGGGCTTTTTCTTTCCCCTTCTGGCCGGTCATTGTTATTCTGACCGGTGTTATGATCCTCCTGTATGAATTAAAAAAATCAGTCAGGGAGGAGTAACATATGCCTTTTTCAGGCTTCCAATAAAGAGGCATTCATCAGGAGATATGAGTTCTATCCCTTCAAACTCCCCAAATTCGATATCAAGACCACGAACGAGAACCATCGGGATCTGTTCATCGGATTCACCCATGACAAGTTCAGCTGCAGAGGCGATGTTATCCGCGATTGCTCTTCTGGTGACTTTAAGTTCACGCCCAAACAGATCCCGCCGGCCTCGTTCATCAATGACAGCAGGAATTCCTGAACAGGCGATTGCAACTCCCCCGCAGCCATACCGCATCGGATGTGTTCTGCTGTCAATTATGAGCACTCCAACTGTTCGTCCGGTGGTATTCAGAATTTTCTTCCGGAGATTACAGGCCAGTGCATCAGGATCAGAGGGAAGGAGTGTTACATATCCGCAAGGGGCATTTGATCCATCAACCCCGGCATTCGGCAGGAGATGGCCTGAAGAGATTGAGAGGAGAAATCCCGGAATCCCTCCGACAATTGCATCAGATTCCCGGATCACGATCTCTGCCAGTGCCGGTTCGACTGCGTACCGGGCAGCAATCAGTTTCGCCTCTTCTGATGGCGTTATGGAGTCAAGTAAAACAATACGCCCCTGTGCGGTTGCAACTGCCGATTCTGCCAGAACAATAATGTCATGATCCTGCAGCTGAAGACCCTCATGTATGAGAGCGGTGTTCAGGTGGTCAAGCAGGTCATCTCCCGGCTTTATCAGATCGGTATGCAGTCCGTATATCGAAAACGAGTTCATCATCACCCAATCATCTCCATGACACATCTGATCACATCCCTGGTCTCCGGAATATCATGAGCCCTGATAACGCTCGCTCCTGCTTCTATCAGTTGTGATGTGACAGCAAGTGTTCCCGCAAGTCGTCCGGCCGGGACCTGACCGGTTATCTCACCAATAAAGGATTTTCTTGAGACCGCAGCAAGAAGGGGAAGATCATAGGTGTGTAATTCAGAAAAATGTTTGCACAGCTCCCAGTCATCCGCGGCAGTCCGTTCCGGTATCCATCGTCCAATTCCCGGATCGAGAATGATATCTTCAATACCATGGTCATGAGCCCGTGAAAGCACATCATTTATTGCTGCATGTGTCTCCTGAAGAGATTTTGCATCTCCGGGGGCTTTTCTTGATGCCATAAGGACAGCGGGAATTCCTGCATCAGAAATGATATCTCCAAGAGCCGGGTTTGCAAGGCCGGAGATGTCATTGGCTAGACTGATGTCATAATGAAGGGCCATGTCCAGCACTTCGGGATGCATGGTATCGATACTGATGATGTAATCCTCACCATGCAACCGGGTAAGACATTCTTTTACCCGCATCTTCTCTTCAGCAACAGAAATAGGGGGGCTTCCAGGTGCGGTACTTCTGGCTCCGATGTCCAGGATCTCTGCCCCGTCGTCAATCATGCGTTTCACCGTATCAGCAACGGATGATATGGGAACAAAAGAACCAGGATAAAATGATTCGGGACTGATGTTTACAACACCCATCAGGACAGGATATGGCCTGCCGATATGGATGCCTTTTACAGAGAAGGCCCGCATCTGTTCCTTGCAATATCAGCGGTATTTTCCATCAGGGATGCGATGGTCATCGGCCCGACACCGCCAGGGACCGGAGTTATCGCCCCGGCGATTTTCTCAACCTCTTCAAAGGCAACATCACCGCAGAGTTTCCCGTTTACCTGGTTTGTCCCGACATCAATAACAGTAGCTCCGGGTTTGACCATATCTGCAGTAATTATCCCTGCCTTTCCTGCTGCACTCACCAGAATATCTGCCTGTTTTGTGATGTCCGAAAGATTTTCGGTTTTGCTGTGACAGATGGTAACCGTTGCATCAGCATGCAGGAGTAGGAGTGCTATCGGCCGGCCCACATCAACACTTCTTCCGACAACAACCGCCCGCTTTCCTGCAATGGGAATTTTATACTCATGCAACAGGGTCATTATCCCTTTTGGTGTGCATGGCCGCGGCCCTGGCAGAGCAGTCACCAGCCGGCCCATATTGAGCGGATGAAATCCGTCGACATCTTTCTGAGGCAGAATAGCGGCAAGAACTGCTTCGGTATCGATGGATTCTGGAAGGGGGAGCTGGACGAGTATGCCGTCAATGTCTGGATCTTCGTTTAACTGACGTATCCGTTCAAGAATAGTACGTGTCGTTGTATCTTTTGGGAGGGAGATGTTAACCGATGAGATCCCAACCTGCTCACATGCCCGGTGTTTCATCCTGACATACATATGGGATGCAGGATCATCCCCGACAATCACCGTGGCAAGGGTGGGGGTAAGGCCCCCTTCCAGGATATCTTCTTTCAGCAGTTCTAGTCTTCGTGCTGCAAGTCCTTTACCATCTAATATCATGTCAGATCAGGGTAAAGGGGATATTGGCTGGCAAGGGATTTGACTTCTTCCCTGATCTTCTCCTGAAGTCCCGTATTTTTAATATCACTGATAACTGCGGATATCCATTCACCGATCTGTTTCATCTCACTCTCTTTCATACCCCGGCTGGTGACCGCAGGGGTTCCGACACGAAGACCACTGGTGACAAAGGGACTCTTGGTTTCATTGGGGATAGTATTTTTATTGACCGTTATCCCGGCATTTCCAAGGGCCTGTTCCGCTTCAAGGCCGGTAATGCCGAAGTTTGTCAGATCAAGGAGACAGAGATGGTTATCGGTCCCGCCTGACACAAGTCTCACATTGTTTGCAGACAAGGTCTCCGCAATAGCCCGTGCGTTCCGTACAACCTGTTCAGAGTATTTTTTGAACTCTTTTGTAGATGCTTCCTTGAAACAGACTGCTTTTGCTGCGATAATGTGCATCAGGGGTCCGCCCTGCATACCCGGGAAGACAGCCTTGTCTATTGGTGCTGCAAATTCCTTGTCACAAAGAATGAATCCCCCACGCGGACCGCGAAGGGTCTTATGTGTGGTTGAGGTAGTAAAGGTAGTCAGACCGACCGGACTTGGGTGGATACCGGTTGCACACAGGCCGGCTATATGTGCGATATCAGCAACACAATATGCCCCGACCTCTTCAGAGATCTCTGCAAAGGCCTTAAAATCGATCTCCCGCGGATAGGCGCTGGCACCACAGACAATAATCTTCGGCCTGATCTTTCTGGCCATCTCGGCAATACTGCCATAATCCATCCGCTCGGTTTTTAAATCCACTCCGTACTGGTGTGATTCATAAATAATTCCGGAAAAGTTTACCGGAGAACCATGGGAAAGATGACCCCCCTGAGAGAGGTTCATAGAAAGGATCCTGTCACCCGGTTTCAGGACTGTAAAGTATACAGCCATATTTGCCTGACTTCCGGAGTGAGGCTGAACATTTGCATGTTCCGCGCCAAACAGGGAACATACCCTGTCACGGGCCAGGTTCTCCGCCATGTCATGGAACTCACACCCGCCATAGTATCGCTTCCCCGGATACCCTTCGGCGTATTTGTTCGTCATTATTGAACCGGTAGCTTCAAGGACTGCCTTACTGACGACATTCTCTGAAGCAATAAGTTCAAGACCATTTATCTGACGATTGGTTTCTTTCTCGATGATCGCTGCAATTTCTGGATCAGTCGTTTCCAGATAGGACATGTGCATACACATCTGGCATAAAAGGGTAATATGGTTTTGTAATTTCCGAAATATTTAGTCCGGCTGCCAGTGTGTGCAGGATAAAATGAAAAATAGGAAAGGGAAATATATATGTATTAGTATCAAATACTAACACAGACAGGATGAACCGGTTCAATCAGGGTCGTGATTCATGAGCGAAGAAGGGTACGGGACAAATAATCTTGATGAGCGGGTGCGCCTTCTCGAACGGAAGGTCGCCGATATGGAAGCGCTTATCAAGGGTCTGACTGATGAAATGCTGGACATGAAGGCGGTTGTCATGAAACTGAAGAAAGAGCAGCGACCGCCACCGGTTATCCAGGCAGTAGCTCCACCGATCTCCAGAGGAAAAGTAGAGCGTGAGGCTGCAGATCCAGAGACTGAAACGACAAAATCGCAGACTCCGCCTGCACGGGATAAGATCACGCTGAAAATGCAGCCGGATGGCACACTTCAGCCGGAAAAGGAGACCGGAGGTGAGATAATTATCGCGTCCGCCCGTGATGCACGGATGAGATATAAGGACCAGCATCAGAGAAGTGGTCAGAATGATCTCATCATTGCCGAAGATAAAGAGCCTTCAGAAGATTCGTAAATAAGAAAAAACTCCCTTCCTAGCTCTGGTGTAAGGGTTTGCACATTACACAGCTTGAAATAGATAATTTCAAATCTTTCGGTAGAAAAACGAAAATCCCATTTTTACCAGGATTCACCGTCATCTCCGGACCGAACGGTTCCGGAAAGAGTAATATTATCGATTGTATCCTGTTTGTTCTTGCCCTTTCCTCATCCCGTCATCTCCGTGCCGAGCGGCTTACTGATCTGATCAACCTCAATTCTGACAGGAATACTGCAGAAGTGGAGATTACTTTCTCTGACGGGACAGTAATCAGACGCCGGATTAAGAGGACTGAAAATACCTATTATAATTATCTGTATCTGAACGGCCGACCGTGCAGACAGGCAGAACTTCTGGAATTTCTTGCTGGTTATGGGATAGTTCCTCATGGATATAATGTGGTCATGCAGGGGGACATCAACCGGATTATTGAGATGAGTGACACCGAGCGGAGAAAGATTATTGATGAGATCGCCGGGGTTGCTGAATTTGACGCAAAGAAAGAACTGGCCCATGCTGAGCTGGCACAGGTCAGGGAGAGGATGACAGAAGAGTCGGTCCATATTGAAGAACTCAGTGTCCGGCTCACGCAGCTTGAGAAACAAAAGGAGCAGGCTGTTTCATACCGGAAGTTACAGGAAGAGATCCGCTATCTGACCATGTGCAGATCAGCGGCCCGTCTGGCAGCCCGAAGGAAGGATCAGGACGCACTTTTATTGTCGGTTACTGAAGAGAAAGAACAGATGAGCCGGGTTGAATCTGATATCTCGTGGAAATCACATGAGCGGGATTCAATCCGGGATGAGATAGCCGGTATTGATCAGAAGATTGCAGCAAAGACCGGAGCTGAGTATATGACTCTCGTGTCCCGGATAGCTGAGGCAAAAGCAGCAATTGAAGGATTTCACCGGTCTGTTGATCGGGCGGGGAGAGATAAGGAGGAGGCAAACCGACGGCTTTCTGATGTCTACACCGGGGTAAAGCGGCAGGAGGAGCGTGTACAGGCCCGCGAATCAGAAATGCGGAATCTGATGATTGATCGGACCAATCTTTCCATGACTGCAGCTGCAGTGCAAAAAGAGTTTGACCGGATATCACAGACAATTGCCCAGGAAACGAAAGGCCTTGAGGAAGAAGAGAAGCGGCTTGAAAATCTGCGTTCAAAGATTCATACGATCCGGGAAGAGCGTGGTGAATTACTCCAGCAGCAGGATCTGCTTATCGAACGCTCCCGGATGCGCAGCGCTGAGGAAGATCGCCTGATATCCCGCATCATAGCTGTTGAGAAGGAAATCCGAGAGAAAGATGAGGACATCACAGGGCTTACCACGGCATTGTCACGCCTCACTGAGGAGAAGAAGGAACATGACAGGAAGATGGCTGCTCTTGACACGGCTCTCTACACGAAACGGGAAGAGCATGATCGTCTGATCAGGCAGATTCGTGATCTTAAGGTAGAGATTGGAAGAAAAGAGGCACAACAACAGGCACAGGGACGGTATAATCGTGCCATGGAAGCGGTTCTTGGAATGGAGGGTGTCTATGGGACTGTTGGAGATCTTGCAACGTCTAAACCTGAGTATGCACATGCGCTGAGTATCGCTGCCGGGGGGAAGATCCATTTTGTCATTGTCGAAACCGATCAGATCGCCGCAGATGCCATCCGTTACCTGCAGGAGCATAAATTAGGGAGAGTAACGTTTCTCCCTCTGAATAAGCTCAGGCCAAAACCACTTCCGCAGCTCCCTCCGGGGTCTGATGTTCTTGGGTTTGCCCTTGACCTGCTTGAGTATGATCCCAGATTTGATGCCGCATTCCAGGTGGTATTCGGTTCAACTCTGGTGATTGACACCCTGGATCATGCACGAAAACGTATCGGCTCTTTTCGAATGGTCACTCTGGATGGATCGTTACTGGAACCATCCGGTACCATGACCGGTGGAAGTGTGAAAAAAGAAGCCGGCGGGTTTGGAACGAGTTCAATCGATGAGGTAAAACATCTCTCATCACAGCTTGCCATTCTCACTGCTGAAGAACAGGCACTATCCGAATCGCTGAAAGCTGATACTGCTGAACGCGATCTGGTCCAGAGCCGGAGGCTTGAGCTGGAGGGGGCACTTGTCAGGGCAAAGGGTCAACTGGAATCCGCAGAGTCTGCAAAGATCAATTTGATCACTGAAAAGGAATTGCTTGAAAAACAGCGCGAGGAGGCGCTGAGTGGAGGAGGGGGAAGTCCTCTCGAACTGGCGGCGATTGAAGCAGCGATCCATGAGAAGAATCAGGCAATTTCAGATATTCAGAAAGCAATTCAGGAGATCACGGATCATTTATCTGAAACCGGTATCCCTCTGTTATATGAGCAGCGTGAAGAAGCTGAGCGGCAGATTGCCGAAATCCAGAGAAGGCTTCATAATAAAGAGCAGGAAATTAACGAGATTCGGATGGAGATTGGATTTGCCCGGAAGAAGGTGGAAGAGGAACGTTCGCAGATGGAGCGTATCCGTGAGCAGATGAAACGGTACGAGGAAGAGATCCGCGAATGTGAGGAGGAGATTGAAAAGAAGAAACAGGATATCATGGATACAGAGGCAATGGTTGCCCGGTTTTCCCAGGAAATAGACGATCTCCGGACGGAACGTTCAAAACTCTCCGGTAAAGCTGACTCTCTTGACCTGGAAGTCCGTGAACTGATCGGGAAAAAAGAGAGAATACTTCTCAGAATTGAGAGCATGGAAGAGAAATTGACTGCTCTGAAATCTGAAATTGCTGAGCTTGCAGCAGAGGCCGGTGACTGCACTACTGATATGAGTGAAGAAGAGATTGAGGAGCGTTCACAAAAGGTGAATCGTGAGATAGAACGGCTTGGTGATGTGAATATGCGTGCCATTGAGGAGTATGATCAGGTTCATGCAGTCGTTGCTGAACGAATGTCCAGAATGGAAACACTTCAGCGTGAGATGACCGATATCAAAGAACGGATAGAATTTTTCTCAAAGAAAAAATATGAAGCGTTCCATGAGGCATTTACCTCCATCGATTCGAACTTCCGGGATATTTTCTCAAGACTTACGATGGGCACCGGAG
>CAZCSN010000046.1:0-17655 GCA_964501255.1 uncultured Methanospirillum sp.
TAAATCCGATTATATGGAATCTTTCTCTAATAATATGCTCAAATCACGATTATTTGCTCATGATAACATTTTGAGTAAAAACACATATGGACCAGATCATTTTAAAGTACTGTAATAAAACATAGATGAATCAGGCAGTTTATCAGACCATATTTGATTCCCTCAATAATTGGGCACAGTATTGGTTTTAAAGAAGCATAATGGTCACTCTCAATATGAGTTCAACATCGTTGTCTGGTTTCTTTCCGCGAAGACCATGTTGCTCCATTAGAAGTTCATACAGTATTATGAGATATTATCTCGGAAAAAATGATTTTTATGCCAAGAGCCTGACCAGGAGAGCCTTCTGGGCATGCAGCCTGTTTTCTGCCTGATCCCATACCGCACTTGCTTTACTGTCGATGACATCATCGGTAATCTCCCAGTTCCGGTGTGCAGGAAGACAATGCATCACAATAGCTCCGGGTTTTGCACAGGCCATCAGTTCCATGTTCACCTGATATGGCATGAAAATCTTTCTTCTCCGGTCTATCTCCTCTTCCTGCCCCATGGATATCCAGGTATCGGTCATGACCACATCTGCCCCGTCGGCTGCTTCCCGTGGATCGGTCACAATCCTCACCTTTGCACCCATCCGGATTGCATCTCTAACGATCTCTTTGTTTGGAGCAAATTCTGAAGGCGATGCCACCACCACCTCCATTCCGGTAAGGATGGTACTCAGTATGAGTGAGGTACAGACATTATTCCCATCACCAATCCAGGCTACCTTCACCCCTTCGGTCCGATAGAGTCGTTCTTCAATGGTCATGATATCGGCCAGAATCTGACAGGGATGCTCCCGATCTGAAAGACCGTTGATTACCGGAATGTCAGCATGGGCGGCAAGCTCTAAGACCTCGTCGTGACGGTTGGCCCGGATCATAATCGCTGATACAAACCGCGACATGACCCGTGCCGTATCACGAATTGCTTCTCCCCGTCCAAGCTGCATATCTTTTGGATTGAGAAACAGGGCATGACCACCCAGTTCAAACATGCCGGTCTCAAAGGATATTCTGGTTCTTGTTGATGATTTCTCAAAGATCATCCCCAGGGTTTTATGGGCAAGAACCGGTGTGTGGATCCCGACTCTTCGTTCTTCCTTTAATTTTCTTGCATGTGCGAGAAGATTTGCCAGTTCCTCCCGGGAGATATCAAGAATTGATATGAAATCTTTCTTCATCTGATCTCCTTCATGTGCGAGATTCTCTTCTCAAGAACTGCTCTGGTCCCGATATCCCGGCGATGTCTGACCGGGCCGGAAACAGCAGATGCTGCCTCTTCTGCAATCTGCTCAGCCTCTTCAAGCGTATCGCCGATACCAACAAATGCCATGGTCCGTGAACTCTGGGTAATGAGGAACTCTCCATCCCTGATCACACTGGCATAATAACACAGTGCCCTGGAATTCTGTCGGGCAGTCAGCTTCCCTCCGGATACCGGATTATCCGGATACCCCTCAGGCACCAGATATTTACAGACCGTTGCTTTATTTGCAAAGGTTACCGTGGTGGTATCAAGTCTCCCTGCAGTAATTGCCTGAACAATGGTGGTAAAATCACTGGTAAGTAATGACAGAACGTTCATCGCCTCAGGATCTCCAAACCTCGCATTGAACTCAATGACCATCGGGCCCTGTGCCGTGTTCATGAACTGACCGTACAGGATACCCACATAGGGCGTTCCTTCAGCGGCAAGAGATGCGATAGTCTGTTTCATAATAGCGAACGCTTTGTCATAATCCTCATCGGTCACAAAAGGAAACCGGTGGTCAGGAAGCGTATATGATCCCATCCCACCGGTATTCGGGCCGACATCTCCTTCATACGCCCGTTTGTGATCCTGAACAAGCGGCATCGGGACAAGGTGGGTTCCGTCAACGAAGGCCTGAAGGGTGAACTCTTCGCCTATCAACCGCTCCTCAATGACCACAGTACCCGATAGCTCATGGACATATCTGCACGCCTCGTCCCGGGTCAGGTGTTCTCCCATGATCCTGACACCTTTTCCCCCGGTCAGACCGGATGGTTTTATTGCATATTCTTTTGTGGTGGATTTCAGGAATGATTCAGCCTCAGTGCCGGACTGGAAGATATGGTATTCGGGAAGACCGGGTATATGATATTTCTTCATCAGATTTCTGCAGAACGACTTGTCGGTCTCAATCCGGGCGGCCAGTTTTGAGGGACCGACACATTGTACCCCCTCCTGTGTGAGGGCATCAACAACCCCTGCCTCAAGCGGAGCTTCGGGGCCGATACATGCATACTGAACCTGATGTTCAAGGCAGAACTGTTTTATAACCTCGGGACTGGTTTCCGGCGCAATGAGCACCTTGTATGCAAGTTCCGCAATGCCAGGATTCATCCTGTTCATGACAGCAAAGATTCTCGTCTGTGGATTTTTGGATAATGCCACCGCTATTGCATGCTCTCTCCCTCCGCTTCCGACAACCAAGATGTTTGTATGTGAACTCATTCCTGATACTCCGGTCAATGTATACCAAATTAATAAAAAAATTCAGAATGTGCCTGGGAGTGGCACTCTGTCATATGAATGGAGAAAGATCCCGATCCCCCTTCTGCACAGAAGCGCTTTTTTGCATCCGGGGATGTGAGAAATAATCAGGAGGGGAAGCAAAAAACAGCCCCCTCTGGTATATGATGTCATAGATATCGGATCTTATACGTATATTCTCGTACCAATATGCGGTATACCCCATTAAACCTATCATTCATTTCTCCTGGTATCCAGTGGGTATGATGGTCAGGATGCTCATATCAGGATGATGGGTATTGAGCGATTACACGATAATCTCATTCACCTTTGAATTCTTAATCCGCATATATGCAAGCTCAGTATTCCAGGGGTTCTTCTCAATAAAGTCAAGAACTCCTTTAATCTTCTGATAATTCTCCCGAATCTTTCGGGCATCATCCCCCTTCTCCTCCTTCTCCTTATTCACAAGAAACTGATACTTCTCTGAGAGTGAGAAGATGCTCTCCACAACATACGTTGAGTACAAATGATCTGCCGAGATGCTGGTTCCCGCCTTTGTATCCAGGTGGATAACGAATGGATCGATCTTACGGTATTTCTGGGCAATTCCGCCGATAAATCCGGGCCCGTCAGGGCTTATGTACATGTAGATCCTCCCATTACTGTCTTTGTATGTTGCCAGGGCCTTACTGTTGATCGGATCAGTCAGACGGATACCGACTGCTGCATGTGAGACACCGGGGTATGCAAGGTATACCACATCATATCCTGCCTCCCTGAGCAGCCCATATAAAAACAAGGCCTTATCATAGGTATTTCCCATCTTATCATGTAAAATCTCGATGGGGTACCGGTTTTCAGACTGCTCGGTCAGGGGGATCTGCTGGATAAAATGGACAATGCATTCCGGTTTTGCCCGCTCACTGATCCGTTTCATGTTTGCCTGACGCCGGATCTCCGCAAGAGTTGCCTGTATGGTATCCCGGGTTGTTGGATCCGCAAGAATAGCAGAGAGCACCGGGACCCACTCTTCAGGATTTCTGGTTGATATATCCGATGACTGGAACGCAATCTTTTGAGCACCAAGATACACTGACCGGTTCACAGAAAAGATCATATCAAGGGCTGAGCCTGAGGACTGAATGGTAAATGTCCGCTCAACAAATGCAGGATTTGCACCTTTTTGTGGGATGACTTTGAATTTTTGCATGTTGACGGTGGCGTTCTGTTCTTTTGGCCTGACAATCCGGACGTTTTTCTTCTCATCAAGGGGAATCTGAAGGCTATACTGGTATGTGCCCTGCAGGGTAAAGACCTGAATTCGCGCATTTCCGGTATCACAGACATATACAAGTTCTTTTCCCGATGCATTGACAATCGCTATTCCTGAAGGGGAATCAAATAGTCCCTCCTCCTCTCCAAACCCTCCCCAGCTGGTACTAAGCGACCCCGTATCAGTGAGTTTTAATATCCGGTGGGTGCTCCTGTCTGACAGGTAGATATTCCCCTGACGATCCCGTGCAATTCCGGCAATATCCCAGTACCCGTATGGCTGCGCCACATCACGCGTGATTATCCGCTGAATGGTTCCGTTCTCCTGAACGAGCAGCAGGGCCTTGTTATTGAGATCACTGACTAGAAATGAGGAATGAGAGAGGGGGGCCAGGAGCGAAGGTTGAATAAGACCCTGCTGATACACGGATTCCTTTCGTCCCAACGATGTATTATCCGGTATCCGGCCTGATGAGTCTCCATGAAAGATATATCCGATGAGGATGCCAGCAAGGATTATGGCGACAATCAGTATGAGAATGGTACTCTCATGCCGGTTCATAGCATACCATTCTATCATACAGATTTAATGGCATGCCTGTCACAGATATTATCCGGTGATAAGATCCTGCATCCTGACCAGCGGGGTCAGGGTGATATTCATATCACGTAACGTTTTTTCTGCCCCTTCGTTCCGGTCAACAACAGTGAATACATCCGTCACGATCGCACCGGCAGAGCGGAGCTGCTCAATGCCAAACACTGCCGACCCGCCGGAGGTTGTGACATCCTCGACAAGAAGGATGCGTTTTCCTGATACATCCCCGATGATAAGGCTGGCAAGACCATGTCCCTTCTGTTCTTTTCTGATAATCACATAGGGTTTATCGGCGGCAAGGGAGATCGAGACGGCAAGGGGAACTCCCCCGACTGCAACTCCTGCAACGGCATCAAATTGTGGATTTTGTGAAAGAACCTCCGATGCGATCGTTTTCAGGATGGCCGGATTTGTTATCGCCTTTTTAATATCAATATAAACCGTGCTTTTTTTTCCTGACGCAAGGGTAAAATCTCCAAATCGTATCGCGTCAGCAGCAATCAGCATCTCACGCAGTGTTGTGGCTACCATGGTACCTTCTTCAATCCAAGTTTATACCCGATAATATTCACGGTGCGGTGCAAAAGTGGTGTCAGTATCAGAATGATAATCAGGAGCGGAAGTGTTATGGTCTGAACTACCCATGCCGGATCGAACAGCAGGGTAAGGAGAAGAGCTCCGGCAACAAAATCCAGCTGATCCACCAAAAACCACTCCCCGCCACGATCTATCCCCTGCCGTCGTTTGAAAAAACTTTTTATCAGATCTCCCAGGAGTGACCCCACGGCAAGAAGGATGACTGCTGTCAGCGTATGGGGAGGAAACCAGGGCACCAGGCCGGATATCTCTGCATACATCTGAAGCAGTCCTATGAGAATACCTGCGGTAACCCCGCCGGCAAACCCCCGTATGGTCTTTCCATCGCCCAGGATACGCCTCCCGTCTGACCAGTTCCTCCCCAAATCAATGGGCATGCCGCCACCGGTCAGCGTTGCAAAATTATTTGGAAGGTATGCGGGGAGCATTACCCATAGTGCAGAACCGAGAAGAATGACTCCATTGATGAGTATTGTTGCTGAATCCGGCATACCTATAAGGTTAGGTTTTCGCATACATATGAGCAGAAGTGATACCCGGTATGGGAATACCCGCTGGTGGTGATAGTATACTCCTCAAAAAAACGAAAAGTCTCTGTCCGATATGTAAAAAAGTACTCGATGCAGAGATTACTGAAAGAGATGGAAAGGTGTACATCAACAGGACCTGTCCTGATCATGGTCATTTTTCATACCTGTACTGGGATGACGTTGAGGCATGGCGCAGATATGAAGCGTTCGGGGTGAAAGGGTCCGGCCTTGAAAATCCCCAGGTTATCAAAGAAATAAGTAACTGCCCGTATGATTGTGGGATTTGTAATAATCATACATCAACCACGCTCCTTGCAAATGTCGATCTGACAAACCGGTGTAACCTGAACTGTTCCTTCTGTTTTGCCAATGCCCGTGCATGCGGATACATCTATGAACCGACATATGATCAGATCAGGGACATGCTGACCCTTCTTCGCTCTGAAAAACCAACCCCTGCTCCTGCAGTCCAGTTTGCAGGGGGTGAGCCGACGCTTCGTGAGGATCTCTGTGACATCATCAGGCTTGCGAAAAGTCTTGGGTTTATGCAGGTCCAGCTGGCAACAAACGGGCTCATCATCGCCCAGGATCCGGAATACCCTGTCCGGCTCAGGGAGGCAGGACTATCCACGGTATATCTGCATTTTGACGGGGTCAGTAAGGAGACCAACTTTAAACTGGCCCATGATCTGAAAGCCATAGAAAACCTTCGAAAAGCCAGACAGGGTGTGGTACTGGTCCCGACAATAATAAAGGGGTATAATGATCATGAGATCGGGGACATCGTCCGGTTTGCAGCAGAAAATATTGATGTCATCCGGGGAGTGAACTTTCAGCCTGTCTCATTTACCGGAGCAGCATCACCGGAGGATATTGAGCAGCAGCGGATCACCATTCCTGAACTCCTGAACCGTATTGAGGAGCAGACACAGGGTATGGTCGAGAAGGAGGACTTTTACCCGGTCCCCTGTGTTGTGCCCATCAGTGATTTTGTCGAGGCATATACCGGCAAACCCCAGCTCCGGTTTACTGCCCATCAGCATTGCGGAGCAGCGACCTATGTCTTTGTGAGGGATAAAAAGATCGTCCCGATCAACCGCATGATCGATGTTGATGCATTTTTTGACTCAATAGAGCGCCTAACCACCCAGCTGGCATCTGCAGGTCCAATCAGCAGGAAGATGGTTGCTATCAACGGGATAAAGGAGCTCTATGCTTCAGTTAAGAGGAGTGAGGAGGGCGGTCGTGAACTCTGGACAAGCCTTGGAAAGGCACTCATTACTCATAACTTTGATTCCCTGCGTGAGTTTCACTGGAATGCCCTCTTTATCGGGATGATGCATTTCATGGATAACTATAATTATGATGTAGAGCGGGTCAGTCAGTGCTGTATCCATTATGCAACACCGGATGGCACACTTGTCCCCTTCTGTACCTATAACAGCGGTCCGGTGTTTCGGGAAGAGATCTGGAAAAAATACAGCAGACCCTTTGCATAATTCTTTTCTGGTGCGTCATGATTACCATAATTCCAAAGCCGACCGACATTCCGTCTGACAATTCCACCCGGATGGTCATGGACGAACTTGACCGGATGGGATACCCATACCAGGTCAGATTTTTGGAAGCCATTGATCCCTTCTCTGATGACCTCACCGGTACAACCATCTGGGCCTGCGGGATCAGACAGAATGGTCACAATTTTGAGTCACTCCAGGCCCTCTCTTTGAAAAACCGGATTATCAACTCTCCGGAAGGGATTGTCACCTGTGCAAGCAAGGTGATGACCTCAGCTCTTCTGATGCAGCATGGTGTTCCGACTCCTGCCACGTTCTTTACCGAATCACGGGCCCTTGCGGGAGAGTTTATTAAAAAGCACAAAAAAGCGGTATCAAAACCCGTTTATGGTTTTGACGGGGGCGGTATTCATCTGGTCGAACATGAGGATGAGCTTGGTGATCCGCCATATTACCTGCAGGAATATGTGCCCAATGATCGTGACTTCCGGGTATTTGTCATCGGCGATAAGGCTGTTGGAGCAATCATGCGGGTTTCAGATCACCTGACCCATAACATCCATCAGGGAGGCTGTGGGAGTGCGATTAAAATCCCGCCACAGATGGCAGATATCGCAGTCAGAGCTGCCAGGGTTGTCGGGGTTGATTATGGCGGTGTCGATCTCCTGGCCTGCAACGGCTCATATGTAGTCCTTGAAGTAAATGGAACGCCGAACTGGCATTGCATGGAGGCACCTGTCCCCCGGCTCCTGGCAGAGTATCTGATCAGTCAGGATCAAAAGCGTTGAAGGGGTTACCCTTCCATTTCGATCTCTTTCAGGGTCCGTTCTGCAAGTTCATGCATCCGGTCAGCCATCCGTTGGGCTGATGGATTGTCCACATCCCTCATCGCTTTTGCAATGGCATTCCCCAGGACAAAAATTGCATATTTATGCTCGACCTTGCTTCTATGAGTCTGCGACGGGGTAATTTCCAGGGCATCATACTCAGAAAAGTCAGCCTCAGGGTTCTGCTCCTGCAGATACTCGCGTACATTCGTGAGCATGGTATGGAGGGTAATCAATTCTTCTTTATGCACACTGGATCTCCATTATGAGATACGTCTGAAAAATATAAAAAAAATAGCCTGAAAATCCCTATCTGAAAGGAATGAGACGGATTGTTGCCGGCATACGCACAATGCCGGTAAACGAGGGAGCGGCAAGATACCTGATTCCATGCATGGTGAACTGATCAAGCAGCTGCTGGGTGATTTCCTGGTCGATAACAACACCTTCCAGGTCATCTTCCATTAAGCCAAGTTTTTCTTCAACTTCTCCGGCAGAAAGTTCATTCTTTATCTCTCCGCCAGGCCCGATGAGTCGTGCAGTCCCACGGTTTTTTACCTCCCGGATATGGGAAAATACAGTTCGTGGACGTGTCTCTTCCTCTTCCGCATGATCAGTCTCCGGTTCAGAAGGCCTCCCGGCCGGGCACTCACAGGAGATGACATCATCTTCGGCTGGGATTGTCCCGTCCTCAAAAACCGGTTCATCATGTGTTTCATTGACAGGTTCACTGACGGACGGTACAACCTCTTCTCCCTCACGGGCTGTTTCTGAGCGCACAACCGGTTCGGTTTTCTGGGATGCGAGGTACTCACTGACCCGGTCCTCAAGAACATATTCAATGGGGACCTTGTTCCGAAGCGCCTTGATGATCTCCTTTCTGCTGAGATCTTCAACCGACTCACCCCGGGGGGGATATGCGACAAAATCCACATCGGTCACTTCAAGGAGTTCACGCAGGATAAGATCCCCGCCCCGGTCTCCGTCAAAGAATGCGGTCGCAGTCTTCTTCCGGCACAGGTCAATGATGGTCTTTGGAATGCTTGTGCCCTCGACCGCCACGGCATTTTTAATCCCGGCACGAAGCAGGTTGATGACATCCGCCCGGCCCTCCACGACAATGATTGCATCGGATACGAGAACGTTCGGCCCTGCCGGGACGTTATCCGGCCCGATGGTTGCAATCTTCTCTATCCGCTGGCTTTCACGTACGGCATCAATGAGGGAGTCAGGATCAATACCCGGCTCTTCAAACTCAAGGAGGAGTGCCTTGGCCCGCTCGATAATCTGTGTCCGTTTGGTTATCCGCACATCTTCGATTGACTGAACATGAATTTCAGAGGTGCAGGGACCGACCCGGTTGATGGTCTCCATGGATGCGGCAAGGATCGCAGTCTCTGCCCGGTCAACCGAGGTGGGGATGGTTATCTCACCGTACGATTTTCCCATCTTACTCTGGATCTTGACATCAATCCGTCCCAGTTTTCCCTGTCTCTGGAGTTCACGAAGTTCGAGTTCAGACCCGAGCAGTCCTTCTATCTGACCAAATATTGCCCCGACTACATCCGATCGGTCAACCACCCCGTCAGCCTGGACCACCAGGTGAATTCGATACTTCGTTGTGTCCTGATCATGCACTCAGGACCCTCCTTTGCAGTATGCGGTGAATCATATCTATCGGTGATTCATCTACCAGAAAGTATATAAGAATTGGGGTTCGGGATGTAATTTTCTGGTATTTACCGGTCACCTGTGAGGTCAGTCAGGTGCTGACGCGAGATACCCTGAATTCTCACCCGCTTGACTGATGACGTCTGGCCTGACAGAATGGTGACTGCCTGGACCGGGAGGGAAAACCGGGCAGCAATGAGTTCTATAATCGCCTTATTTGCTTTCCCTTCAACAGGCGGGGCTTTAACTGAAATTTTAAATGCCTTTCGCCAGGGATTGTATCCATCAGGAAATATCTCCTTTTTACTTCCTGCAGATACCTCAATGGTGATGATGAGACCATCAGGAGTCTCTTGACAGATATCGTTGTCCGGATTGGTAGTGGAATGGCTATCAGTGTTTAATTGTTTCTTTTTATCACGGGATTGGGAATTCATGGGTGTGGTTCTGCATATGGCTCTATGATTTTACTCTCCCAGCCGGCAATATTTCTTTTATCAGGGTCAAAAACTATTCCAATAAGATAGATTGGCAGACCATTCCCTGCATATTTTTCAGCATATCGTTTCTGTTGTATCTCAAGTAAGGGATCTAGTAACTCTTTGTCCGGTCTCTTTACTTTGAATTCAAAAATCCAGATTGCATTATTCGTCGTTATGGTGAGATCTATTCTCCCTGTACTTGTAGAATCCTCGGCACGAATGTGAAAACCGGTACTTGCCAGATAACTGTATATGACACTGGCATAATATCCTTCAAATCGTGCAATCGTATTCTTCCTGTACCAGTCATGAGGGATAGAGGCAAATAGAGCATGCAAAAAAGCCCTGACTCCCGGAATATTTCCGGAAGATAGTTCCTCATAGAGTTGTTCCCGTTTCAATGCATTATCTCTTCCGACTAATATATCAGTAAAAAGGATATTCAGAGAGGTCCTGACTTCAGCATTCGGATATCCTAAAATATATCTGACGCCTCTGATAGGATCTTCATCCCATTTTTTAATGGTAAGATATCCGCTTTGAAACAATAATGTCTCAAGCCTGATATGTTCAGGATCAAATGATCCAACGATGTCATCACCGGCAGTCATCAGATCATAATCGGCAGGAATACGTGGATTCGTCTTCCACAACTGAATCAGAAAAGTTGGTGTCCCGGTCTCAAACCAGTACGGCCGCAATACTCCTTCATCAAAGTACAGTAAGATGTCAAATGGATTATATACCGATTCACCAGTCCAGGAATACCCATTATACCACTCCTGAATTCTTTTCCGGTCATATTTCTGTATCCATTGCGTGAAAACTGTATCAAGATCCCTTTCGGTGTATCCACAAATTGATGAGTATCGTTTGTCAAGCGTGATGTCTTTCAGATTATTGAGTCCTGAAAATATTCCCGTTTTTGCAAATTTTGACACCCCCGTGAGAAAAACAAATTTCAGATAGGGATCAAGTGGTTTAAATGCACTATAAAAATCCTTTAACAGGTCCCGAAAAGTAACTGCAATTTTTTGGTTATTAAGACTTTCCAGAATCGGTTTATCATATTCATCAACGAGCATTACGATCTGTTTTCCAGTACTTTCTGATATACCGGGAATCAGGTAGAGTAACCGTTCACCTGGCGATCCTTCAGTCTTTGGTGTGCCGTAAAAAGACTCCCAATAATCGAGAAGCCGGTTCAGCCTGCCTGTGAGATCATCTGCAGATCGAATTGTTCCCCCGGAAAGGTCAATTCTCAGCACCGGGTATGTTATTGAAAAATCCCATCCTGATGTGGATGATTCAAGAAAAAGACCATGAAACAAATCTTTTTTACCTGAAAACGCACAATCGATTGTGTCAATGAATAAACTCTTTCCAAAACGCCTGGGACGTGACAGAAAATAGTATTTTCCCGACCCGGCCAGTAATGATACAAAGGGAGTTTTATCTACATAGGCATACCCTTTTGTCCGTATTTCCTGAAATGACTGGATTCCGATGGGAAGTTTGAGATGTGACATAGATGAGGGATTATTCAGGGGTTTTGTTGGTGATAATATGACTAATAGTTTTCTTCAGACAGTCTTTTAAAAATGGTTTGCATAGGTGCTGAAATGGTTATTAAAAATGGTACCTTCGAAATCAATGCAGATGATATAGCCCGTAGCCAGATGAAAGAAAAAAGGAAAATAAACCCCCTTATGAGAAAAAGGTTTTTCAGATAGTCTCAAAATTGTTTGAGGTGTGATTACTCAGGTATTATCATATCCTCCTCTATTCTGGCTTCAATACTCCTCCGTTCTGTATAAGATACGTTTTCCCACCCAATGCCTGGTTTTCTTCGTAAGCAGCATCATATGTTACAGTATATCCATTTCCAATTATCCCTGCGATACTGTCTCCTGTTATTCCGTCAGGCATAACCAGGAAGGTTAGTTCCGAATCACCAGTCACATTCCAGGTCGTTGTCGAATCAAGGGTAAGGCCGGTATGTGTGAGAGTACCGGAGAGGGTGGAACCATTCTGGAGAATCATATCCGCTGAACTGATATCATCAGCAGTAATCAAGCCTGATAATGACTGATTATCTGCATAGAACGTTACATGACCTCCGTTTTCTCCTTCTGTGCCCCACCTTTTTGTTGCAGCAGCCCGGACCAGTTCATCAGAGAAGGATGAAAGGGCTACTGAACTCATATGAATGACGGCATCAGTATTCGTGACGAAGAAGACAGGACCGTCTGTACTATTCAGAGTGCCGCCATACATTGAGAATGTCCCGGTCCCGATATCTGCATCACCTGAAAAACTCTGGTAGATCATGACCCCTCCGGTTTTTGCCACTCCCCCGGTAAGGCTCGAATTTTCAAGATTTATTGAATTTACTCCTTCAATTACGGCAGCTTCAGCTCCGGTTGAGATAATATCAGCATCGGTGACCGAGATGACACCGGTTGAGTAGATTCCTGGTGAATCGATCCCGGAAGATCGGATTTTTCCTCCGGTAACCGTAACCGTCCCGGAACCACGATCTGTTGCAACTGGTGCACTGTTTTTCCCGGATGTAGTAATATCGACATTGGTAAGCGTAAGGGATGCGCCACGTGTTGCCATAACTCCGTGACCTCCTCCTCCTGATGCAGTAATGTTCATATCAGAGAGCGTCACGGTTGTTCCTTCACCAGTTGGAATCACGCCGTTAGCACCGGTCCCGGTTGTGGTAATACTCCCGCCTGATATACTGACCGAGCTTCCATTATTTACGAGAACAGCTCCGTTCAGACCATAAAAACTGCTTGCATCATTCGATGTGGTATTACCACTCGTGATGATGGTTGGGTTTTTCAGCGTCAGGGTTCCCTTGTTGGTCACATAAATGGCAGATGTATCAGTCTTGTCTGATGTGAATACCTCATTTTCGACAACCTCTGTCTTACCATCCACGGTGAAGGCTCCTGAAAGCGTGTAGGATGACCGGGCATCCTGACCAGTCTGCCCGGGGGGAGCGTTTGCAGGAACTGTTCCATTCGGAGGTATACTTCCCTGTGACATTCCGTCTGGAGGCGGACCCAGGGGAGGCTCCTGCTGTGCCATACCTGGAGATATGCATATCAGCACTGCAAGAATGGCAGGTATTGTCGTGAATATGAAACGTTTCATGATATTTTCCAAATATTTTTCGTTTTATACCGATCCATGAGGATCCCGATGCCCCTCATGAATGGATCCGGTATACCTGATGTATTCCGGATGAGCGGGGATAAAGAATATTCAAAAAAACGGTTTGATATTTGAAAAGGGTGGTACATTATTCATCCTGAGTCTGGGGTTGAAAAAAGTATCAGTACCTGACTGGAACTCCGGTGTTTCCTCCCAGTCCTGCCAGCCCAGGTTCAGGAGGCATATGTTCTTCCCCACACCAGCAGGAACACGATGACAGCACAAAATGACAATGCCGCCGGAACAACCGGAGCCAGATCTGCATGCATCTCATACATCCATCCGATCGCTGCCCCGCCAATAAAAAATCCGGCACCATAGATCGTATTAAAGATCCCATACGCTGTACCCCGTTTAGATATATGAATCCGGTCAGCAATTGCAGCCCGGAGCACTGTCTCCTGGATTCCCATGGATATCCCAAACAGGATTGCTGCAAGAAAGATCATCTCCCTGCTTATCCCAAATCCAAGGAATGGGAGGATGATGCCGATAAGCGGGACAGGAAGCAGAAGAATCATCCCTCTTTGATCGTACAGTCGTCCGACTACCGGTGCAACCGCTGCATCGACGAGCATGGCGCCTGCATAGAGGAGCGGTATCTCATAGGCAGCCATCAGACCGGTCTGTAATGCATGAAAGGAAATGAGCGGGAACGAGAGAAAACCTGCAGTACAGAGCAGGGTAAAGATTGAGAAAAGAATAAATTCACGACCGATTCCTTTCATCTCCTGTCTGGTTGCTGCATGTGATGCTTCAAAAGATACCGGGTCAGGAAGCAGTCTCCATGCAACCAGTACAAGCCCGATAAGAATTATGAACGGGATGAACAGGATGAGAAATCCTTCTTTGTAATCACCCGTCCCGGCAAGTGCCACGGCCAGGATGATCGGCCCTGCCACTGCACCGATCTGATCCAGCAGTTCATGAATACCAAACCCCATTCCCCGCCCGACCGGGGCGGTTGCATGCGAGAGAATCGTATCTTTTGGTGGTGATCGGATTCCTTTTCCAATCCGTTCGAATATGAAAAGAAGGGCTGCCATCTCCCATGATCCACTCAATGCAAGGAGCGGGATCGTAATAAGCATCCCGTACCCAAGAGCAGTCAGGACCCAGTACTGCCGTGTGGAATCAGCAATTTTGCCTGATATAAGTCTGACTGCATATCCCAAAAATTCCCCTGCACCGGTTATTGTCCCTACAAGAACAGCAGATGCACCCAGGGTCAGCAGGTACGGACCACTAATACTTCGTGCCCCTTCATAAATGATATCACCACAAAGGGCGACAATACCGAGGATAATGATAATGCGATATGCTGTATAATGAGCAGTCCGATCCTGGTGCATAGATCATACTCTCTCCTGATTCGATATATGGTTCACGTGAGGGTGTACAGAGGAGTACCCATCCGTATATTTTATGTGGTATGGCCTGAAAAAAGAAGGTAAAAAATTTTATATTCGACATTATCAGGATTTTTTCTGATTAAGGAAATGGTGATATCATTATCTGGCTGGTCTACTCACTCCTGCTCATTACCTCAGCCCTATGCATGCTTGCCTTTGGTATTTATAGCAGGCGGTATGCATCACACCCGTCTGTTCTGCCATATCAGCTCCTTATGTATTGTGCAGCCGCATGGCCACTCACCTATGCCCTTGAACTCTCCTCACATACGCTTCAGGAAAAGATTCTCTGGCATAATATTCGCTTTATATTCCTCCCTTTTCTTTCCATATTGGAATTATGGCTTGTACTTACCTTTATCAGGCGGGATACATGGATATCCGGATGGAAAATATTCGCTCTCTGCACCATCCCGTCGATAACCGTCCTTTTCGCACTTACCAGCCAGTATCATCTGTTCTTTCGCCATCATTATCAGATGAAGGACATGGGGGATTTTCTTGTTCTTACCATGAATCCGGGTCCGTGGTACTATATTCACATAATCTATTCATACAGCATCATTATCCTGGCATTCCTCATTTTGTTCTTTGTCAGAAATGATAGTCACAGGATTTTTGTAAACCAGAAAGTTTTCTTATCGCTGGCACTCTTTGTACCGGTCATTATTTCCTTCACGTATGATGCAGGATATACACCGATCCCGGGTATTAATCCTACCCCTGCCCTTCTCTGGCTTATGGGAATATTTTATTCATTAGCGCTGTTTCGGTACAGATTATTTGATATTATTCCAATAGCAAGAAGCACCGTAATAGATAAGATGAGCATGCCCATGATCGTATTAAATGCCGATGAAAAGATCGTGGATATGAATCCTGCTGCAGCAATGCTCTTTGAAAATACAACCACCGGCAAGATAGGAAAAAAACTGGCAGCCATCGCTTCAGACTGGCAGGAACTGATAGACTTTGTATCTTCCACACATCAGGGACGACAAGAGATAGTCCGGACCGGCGGGGATCATGAGATCTGTTATGACATACGGATTGACCGCGTGTATTCAGAATCCGGAGTGCCTGAAGGAAAAATCATTCTCCTCACCGATATAACGGTTCAGAAAAACCTTGAGCGAGAACTTCGGGAGAGTGAACGCCGGTGGAAAAGTCTTATCGAAGGAGCTCCATTCCCAATCATCATTACCCGGGTATCAGATAATATCATTGTGCTGGTCAATCACCGGACTGTGGAGGTATTCAAAACATCTGCAGATGCCCTGATCGGGCATACGACTGAACAATTCTATGCAGATCGCATGGTTCGTGACAAAATCATTGAACTGTTACGGACAAAGCATCAGATAGATGACATCCTCATTGAGATGAAAAAAAGCAATGGAGAAAAGCTATGGGTTCATGCATCAGTCAGAAAGATTTTCTACATGGGTGAGGAAGTGTACTTTATCGCATTTGCTGATATCAGCGAACGGAAGATGCTGGTGGATACGCTCCGGCAGAAGAATCAGGAACTTTTGATGCTCTCTCATTCTCTTCAGATTACCAATCATAAATTAAACCTTCTTTCAAGTATCACCAGGCATGATATTCTCAACCATGTGCAGATCATTTTTCTCGCTTCAGATTTTGAGGGACAAACCCCTTCATTATCAGAGCTGGAAAATAATATGGCAATGATTATGAATGCTGCAAAAAGCATTCAGCAACTCATCCAGTTTACCGCTGAATATCAGTCGCTTGGACAGACAAAACCAGACTGGCAGAATCTTATTGAGATTCTGATCGAGACCCTGGTTTTGCGGATGGTATCAGGGATTGCCTATCATATTCCTGATACACATGTGTTCATATTTGCCGATCCGCTGCTCAGGAAGGTGTTTTATAATCTCATTGAGAACTCGATTCGTCACGGTGGAAAAATTACTTCAATATCAATCTCTTTTAAGGAGGAAACGGATGGCGGCATGCTGGTGTATGAAGATGACGGGTTTGGCGTTCCGTATGATGAGAAAGAGAAGATATTTCATCGGGGGGTAGGAAAAAATACCGGATTGGGTTTGTTTTTTATCCGGGAGATACTTGATATTACCGGCCTTTCCATCAGAGAGTGTGGGATACCTGGAACGGGGGTCCGGTTTGAGATTCATATTCCGGAGGGGAAGTACCGGATTGAGACGGAGAGAAGCGGGCTTTAATCAGGTATTAGTTGCTTCTTCAAGATTTTCTGCTTTTTTTCATGTATCGCTCTCACCGTCTTTGCGTGTCTGGAGAGAAAAACTCATGATGTCAGATATGTCTCCGGGTGAGAAAGGAATGTGAGTCTGTGTCGCGTTCCTGAAGATATCACCCTGTAATATGGGAATCATTGAGACTCATATATAATCTCATATCACAAAGAGATATAGTATGCCGGTATTCAGGATTGGGGTTGATGATTTTAAAAAATTACGGGATAATGGGGGGTATTTCGTTGATAAATCCCTCTTCATACAGGAAATCATAGCCGGGAATGATGTAACCCTCCTCCCCCGCCCCCGCCGGTTCGGGAAAACCCTGAATATGACCATGCTCCGGTACTTTTTTGAACGCTGTGACGAAGACCGCGGGTACCTCTTTCACAATCTCGCAATAGCCTCATATCCTGACTGTATGAAACACCAGGGACAATATCCGGTCATATTCATCAGTCTGAAGGATGTAAAGGGAACTACATGGGATGAGATGAGAAGCCGGCTGATCGAGAAGATTGGTGAGCTGCTCATACCGCTTGCATACCTCCGTCCTGATCTCCCCCCGATTTACCAGAAAGGGTTTGATGCATTGTATACCGGCACACCGGATGATGCAACGCTCAAGGCAAGTCTGAAAAATCTCATCACCTGGCTCTATACGTTTCACAAAAAACCAGTCATCGTCCTCATTGATGAGTATGACACCCCCATGATCGAGGGATGGCAGAACG
>CAZCSN010000047.1:0-17391 GCA_964501255.1 uncultured Methanospirillum sp.
CTGGAACTGGCATCTCGCTATGCAGAAAATTGAGGGTCTTGCGGTATTGTGACCGGAGATAATCTTGGTCAGGTTGCAACACAGACCCTCCACAACCTTGCCTCCATCTCGTCCGGTATTGCAATACCCATCTATCGCCCGCTTATCGGGTATGACAAGGAGGAGATTATCGACCTGGCCAGAAAGATTGGATCATTTACATCAGAACCGGGCGACACCTCATGCCGGGCGCTCCCTCCCCGTCCGGTTACCCGGTCTGATGCCGGCCGGATTCATGCCTGTATGGAGCACTCATCGATACGATCAATCATGGAGGAGATGCTTAACTCTTCCACCAGAACAGTGATAAAAAATGGAGTTTTTCAGACCGTATCCGGGTTATGAGGAACAAGGCAATCCTTCAGTCTGTGCTATCTCAAGAAATGATTCAGCCACATAATCTGCCTGTTCTTTCGTAATACCATAACTGTTAAACTTCCACACCCGTGTCGATCCTGCCAGAATTCCGGCTATTCCCCGGTCGCGAAGAGCACTGGTCAGGAAAAACCCTTTCTTTTTATGAGTTTTTGCGATAGTATCAAAGGAGTCTGTTGTATTCATCCTGGTCAGGGTATGTTTTCTGGGGTATTCACTCAGAACTTTCGTTCCGATAATACTCAGTAAGGCATCAACAATTCGGTTTACGTATTGGATCTGCGTATCAAACTCTTTTACCCGCCTTTTTACATGGGGAAATGACGCCATCATGCCGACTGAGGTGACTCCCATCAGTGTACATCCCATCATCTCAACCTCTTTTACTCCGAATGTCCGCCCGGTGAGGTCTCCCCGAATTCCGGTTGTCCTAAATACCGAATCTGCCCATTCATTCGTGGTTGCAAGAACGCCGGAGGGAGCAGGAGCTGCCATGCTTTTATGACCTGAACCAACGAGAAAGTCTGCACCAAGTTCTTTTCCGTTCACATCCATGATCCCGATGGTATAGGCACCATTACAGAGAACCGGAATATCATACTGATGGGCTGTCCTGACAAGGTCTGCCACCGGATGGAGATTTCCATACTGGTAATCCACCTGTTCAACAAACATGAGGGCCGGGTTCTTACCCGTTGTCCTGATCACTTCCTCAATACGGGCAGCAGCTGCATCAGCAGTGATGATATGGGATTCATTTGCAGGAATCTCATATGCTGTTCCCCGTGCCTGCTCCACCGATAAAAATTCTGTGTAGTGTGAATATGCGGTAAGAAGGACCGGATCACCCGGCTGTACGAGGGCAGACGCAACCGCCTGAAATCCTCTTCGTGCACCGGGGACCAGCCGGGCAACATCCATATGCAGAAATGATGCCAGATCCCTGTGAAACTCTGCAAGGGGCGGCTTGGAAATATGATCCAGTCTGAACGGTTTGGTGCAGTGATCACAGACTGAATATCCGTCACCATATGCAAGGACTGCCTTCATGGCATCGGTCGTCAGCCGGCCACCTGCCTGGATGGGATCAAGGTTAATATACAGTTCGTCAATCTGCCTGGTATCGATGCCGTCACCACAGTTCATGCAAGTAACTCCTCTTTCAGGATTGCAATCTGTTTCTCCAGTTTTCCAAGGATCTTCTCGGCTTCCTTTTTTTGTTCGGCTGTTAACCGGTGATGGGGAACGGTTTCCCGAAGTATGCCCCTGATATCGGTAAGCAGGAACAGACCCTGAAATACTGCATCGACTGACCGTTTTGACATAGGTATCTGCAGTATGGTTAGTGCCTGCATGCAATAAGGAGCACGATACCATTGTGTTCAGGGGTATCAAAAAGGGGATAAAAAAGTCAGAAATTAATATTTGCAGTCCTGCTTCCCATCAAGGACCTTTCCCCGGCAACAGGTCTGCGTCTTTGGGTTATAGCAGGTATCTCCACATTTCTGAAAACCGGTTCCGTCAAATACCTGTTTCTGACAACATGACTGTGTCTTCGGATTGTAACAGGTATCTCCGCATGGCTCAAAACCGGTTCCTTCAAACACCTGTTCCTTGCAACATGACTGTGTCTTTGGATTATAACAGGTGTCTCCGCATGGCTGGTATCCAAACCCGTCGTATATCTTTCCTTTGCAGCATGACTGGACTGTCGGATCAAAGATGGATCCTGCACAGAACTGAACCCCTTTCCCGTCATATACTTTCCCCTGGGAACAGAACTGCTTTTCAGAATCATAACAGGTATTTCCACATTCCTTCCAGTTTGGGCCGTCAAGCGTCTTGTTATTACAGCATGACTGGGTCATCCTGTCATAACACTGTTCCCCACATGTACCCCAGTACCGGCCGTCAAGCACCTGTCCGTTGCAGCATGACTGTGTATCCGGATTAAACTGGACTCCATGACAGGTGGACAGACACCGGCTTCCGTTCACCGGATATCCTTCGCAACAGACCTGCTTTTCCCGGTTAAAACAGACGCCTTTGCATTCCCCCCACATCAGACCATCGTATATCTGTCCCCTGCAACAGGACTGTTTGCTTGGGTCATAACAGCCATCGCCGCACGGAACAACTTTTGTTTTATCATCAAACACCTGACCCTGACAACAGGTCTGTGTTGCCGGATCATACATGGTGGTTCCACATGGAATGAGTGCAGCATATACCCCTACAATAAACGTTGAAATCACAACAGCGAGAACCATAAGACCGGTAATGCGGATATGGATTTTCTGCATGATATCTGGTACTGCTTCACAGTCACAAGTATCTATGCTTCGGTCGGGGATGTGATCTACTCTTATCATCTCTGAGAAAGATAATCAGGCTATGGACGGAAGGTTTCATCATCTGACCGGAACCGATGTGCTCACCTATACCTGGATAATTCCTCCTGACGGGATGATTGCCGTTGGGGAACTTGCAGTCATCACCGATGAACGAACAAAAACCAGGTATTTTGCACGGATAACCGGCATGAAACATGACCCGGATACCAGTGGGCTGCTCGTGACCGGTCTTCCCATCGGGTGTATCAGCCTGGATGGGATCTTTCGAAAACCGCGAACCATCCCTCCGCTCCGCTCGCCGGTCCGACCATTGGATGCCGAAGAGCATGCAATTCTTCGCAGGTTTATGGGAGAACTTGAGGTCGGATTCATGATGAGCGGAAATAAAAAGGTCGAAGATCTTCCCATTGGCATCCCCTCGTCTGTACTCAATCAGCATCTTGGCGTATTCGCCACGACCGGTATGGGTAAGAGCAATCTGATGAAGGTATTTTGTGCGTCAGCGATCAGCACGCGAAATGCAGGGATCCTGCTCACCGATCCGCATGGGGAGTATGCAACCGGTCAGCCCGGCGACCCTGATTCGAGGGGTCTTGTTCATCACCCCATGGCTCAGGAGGGTCTTTCCGTCTTTACCATCCGCAGTGAAGATACTGCCCTTGAATATGGGATGAAACCGCTCCGCATCGGTCATAAGGATCTCTCAATTGCTGACCTGGGACTGGTCTTTGATCTGACCCCGGCACAGTATGAGGTCGTGAACCTTCTGATGCCCTTTTCAACAAATGAGATCATCGACTTTTTCATCAACGAGGATGTCGAATCGCTTCCATCACATCTGCGAACAACAGCATACATTGGAAATCATCAGGATATTGCACAGCGGGTACGAAGTGCACCGCCGGATGCGTTGCGTCTTGTTCAGCGACAGATACGGACGCTTCTTGATCTGACGTCATTGTTCGTTGACCCTTCTGCATCATCACTGCCTGAGATCCTTACAGCCCTTGATGAAAAAAAGGTTGTCCTTATTGATATTCCCGGAATGAGTGATGCTGCCGAGCTTTTCATCCTCTCAGCGATCTCACGGGCGATATTTCGGGACCGGCAGCGACGGTTCATTGAACAGGGTTCTGCTGCCGCACGTGGCACAGTCCTCATCTCTATTGAGGAAGCACAACGTGTTCTGTCTCAGCGATCCGAAAAAACAGGCATTTTTCGTGAGATCGCGATGGAGGGCAGAAAATTTGGTGTTGGTCTTGGTGTCATTACCCAGCAGCCGAAGAATATTGATCAACGGGTCCTTGCCCAGATGAACACACTCTTTGTCATGGGTCTTGCTGATCGGCAAGATCGTGAGATCATTGCATCCTCAGCGAAACATGATCTCAGGGTTTTGGACACGGAGATACAGACGCTCGACCGGGGAGATGCGGTGATCTCAACGGTTGGCATACCATTTCCGGTCAGTTGTCATATCCATTATTTTGAGGAGTATTTGGATCTCCTCTGGGAATCTGCCTCTTAAATCAGACGGAAATTTCTTTTTTAAAGGCGATCCAGAGGAGAATCCCGGTGAATAAGAGGCCCCCCGCCAGGTTTCCAATGGTTGCAGGGATGAGATTATTCATAAGAAATGTACTCCAGCCCAGGTTTCCTGCAAGAGGTCCAACCTGTGCAATTTGAAGAAATGTCAGGTGAGGAGCACAGAAAAGACCTGCCGGAACAAGTGCTGTATTTGTTATTGCATGCTCAAGACCTGTTGATGCAAGGGCCATTGTCGGGAACCATAATCCGACAATTTTTCCGAATGTGTCGTCTGCACAGATACCAAGGAGGACGGCCAGATTCAGGAGCCATCCGGCGGCAACTGCTTTTATAAAGCAGTTCCAGATCCCCACAAAACCCGGATAGCTGCATCGCTCTGATGCATATGTTACCATTGAAACGGCTGATGCACCGGCAGTCATCCCCTCAGGCCCAGGCTGGAGGAGCACCCCGAAAGATACCAGAGCAGCAAAAAAGATGGCCCCGGCAATATTTCCTGCATACGAGAGAACCCATAACCTGAATACCGGAAGCAATCCGCAATGACCTGAAAATGCAGCAAATGGTGCCAGCATTGCATCTCCGGTAAAGAGTTCTGCACCGGTCAGAACGATAAGAATCAGCCCGAGAGGAAACGCAAGTCCTGAAATAAGCTGTGCAATACCAGCCCCAAGAGCCGGTGCAACACCGGTTGAAACGATGATCATCAATGATGCACCCATGGCGATATATGCCCCGGCCATCCCTCCCCTGAGCAGAATATTCCATCCTGGAAGTGACATCCGGTATTTTCCGGATTCAGCACCTTTTACAATGATTTCATACGGGGTATGATATGACATGTTCTCCTCCTGGACATCGCATTTTCATGGTGTTAATGTTAGGTACGCTCATATCTCCGGTGTATCAGGTTATAACCATGTATGCAATAACAGATAAGACAACTGCCAAAAGCAGCATGCCGGCACTTATGGGGACCACGTACACAAGAATGGTATTGACAATACTTGCCAGCTGGGCGATGGAATCAGACCCGAATATTATGACACCATTGCAGGTTGCTGAGCTGCCGGCAGCTTGTGCCTCCGAACGGTCGTTGAGTGCCTGCTCAACACCGTCAAGGACATGAAGAACCAGATCGTCAGGAGATATCCGAAGTCCGACCGGGTTTTTGCCACTGATGGTATTTACCACATGGGTGTCGGTTGTCATCACTTCAGCTTCATCGACCAGGGCCCGAACTTCATCCCTGATATATTCACGCACTCCCTGCGCCATATTGTTCCCGTCAATGAGAATATACGCAGCGGTCATGCCCTGAGTTTCAGTGACTAAAACCTGCAGCCCGATATCTCCGATCCCCTCCTCCCGTGTATAGGGGAGAGGGAGATGAGCATACCCGATTTTCAGGGGGGAAAGCGGTTCTGTCTCCCACCTGTTCATCGCCTCTGATGCAGCGGTGAAGTACTCATGAGCAGTTCTGGTTCCCGGAAGGATGACATCAATCTCATCACCAAGACAGTTATGGGCATCGATAAATCCGATATGGGGAGTAATCCTGTGTCCTTCGCAGATGATGGCATGTCCGATACCAAAATCAATATCCTCAGTCTTATCCGGTGATCGGGTACTGACCATCAGGAGAGTATCGCCGATTCGCTGATACAAAAGTGAGACTGTACCGACTGATATCCGTCCGGGTCTGCCAGCAGTGAAATGCCATTGTAATGATGTCCGTGTCTCATTGATAGCATGAACAATCTTGTCAATCTCCCCTTCAGATACCAGGTTGTAATCATGAGTCGCACATCCATGAGCGACCATCATCTCTTCATTAAACCTGCTCCTGAGAATTGAGGGCAGATTCCCGCCTCCTATCTCTCCCATCGGTCCGGGATGCACATTCGGAATGGTAAGAATAAGGTCTTTTTTCCCCTCACGCCGAAAAAAAATACTGACCTGGGGTATCCAGGCCTCCTGTCCGATGTCCCTGAAAAAGTCCTCCATCCCCTTGTCCCCGTCGGTCAGATGGGCAATAAATGCATTCAGGAATTTCAGGCCACGAATGTGAAATGCCCGGTACAAAGGCCGGTCAATGAGCCATATCAGGATGGCAAATCCGGTACCAAAGAAGATCATCAGTAATGGGGTAAGTATCGGGAAGGGATCCGGAAGGATAAAGAGGACGCACAGCCATCCGGCAACACTCTGAATGGCTGCCGGAATGATCATCCGTGATGTCCGGTAATCAGCAATTGAAACCAGGACGAGGAGACGG
This sequence comes from uncultured Methanospirillum sp., assembly GCA_964501255.1. GTDB lineage: Archaea > Halobacteriota > Methanomicrobia > Methanomicrobiales > Methanospirillaceae > Methanospirillum. The sequence goes on from CAZCSN010000047.1 coordinate 6,595, forward strand.
AGTCCAAAGATAAAACCGAGTGATATTGCATAACACAAATCCAGAAGATCCTGAAGAAATATCAGTCCGATAAGTGTTATCAGGAATGAAAAAAGGGTACATGAGACCGCCAGAAGTGCTGCTCTGTTCCAGGTCATCTGGCGATTGAGGAGCACGATCAGGGGTCTGGTGAATAAAAATGCAGCCAGTCCGGGAACGATAAAACCCAGAATTCCGAACCATTCATACGCCGGGTCTAGTCTTCGCGAGAGAATTTCCAAAAGAAGTCCAAGTATTATCAGGATGACGAGTGAGGCAGGCCACCGGGGAGCGGTGAAGATGTACTTTGACATCTTCTCCATTCTGACTGCACTTGTGGGTACGGTTTCCATTCCTGCTACCAGTAATTACGCCCGTGCAGGGCCATGGGAGGGAAATGAGCCGAACTCTTTCTCGTATCGCATGACCATGGTATTCCAGTCAGGCAGTCCGGTCTGACATCCGCATGTCTCCACGACAAATGATGCAGTGACCGCTCCAATCAGGCAGGCATGTTCAGAGGAATATCCACCGGCATATGCCGTGAGAAACCCTGCCCTGAAGGCATCCCCCGCTCCGGTCGGATCAACACAGGGAACATGTACTACAGGGATTTCATGTTCCCTTCCTTTTTCATAGAGAAAAGCTCCTTTTCCACTTCTGGTCTCGATTGCCATCGGGACACGTGATATCAGTTCTTCCCGGGAGATACCAAGGGTTGCACACATGCCTGCGTATTCATGGTGATTGGCGATGAGCAGATCTATTGAATCCAGAATGGTTTTGAGATGGTGCTTTGTGTACCGGTGCAGATCCTGTCCGGGATCAAATGACGCAAATCCTGACTGCTGTGCGACCTGAACATTAAATCCCGGATCTGCGGTTGCCATATGGACAAAAGGGAGGGAAGGGGCTTTTTCGGTCTCAAAGAGGCAGGAAGCCCCCCACTCAAAGTAGGTCATCTGGTCACCCTCCGGTGCGGTAAACATAAAAGCAGTGGCGGTATGCTTATTGGGTGCAACAAAAAACTGTTGATCAATCCCAAGTTCCTTCATTCTCAAATCATAGGCACTTTGAGCAAAATCCCCGCCGACTGCACTGATAAGGGAGACACGCCCTCCGAGGAGAGCGATTCCAACAGCGATATTTGCTGCACCTCCGCCAAATGCAATGGTGCGATCAAGAATGGATGCTGATGCATTCGGCCCCGGAAGGTGGGATACCCTGCATATGTGGTCGACTGCAGTATGACCAACAACAGATATCACAGTTCTTCAACCTCAATGATCTCAAGAGGGATGTCACGAAGGGCTTTTCCTATTGTTGAGAGTGCGATTCTTCGTGCATGTTCTTCTGAATCAGCCTTGTAGACTTTCATCTCCATTTTAACGCCAACAAGGGCGGTTCTGGCAACAATCAGCGTGCATGGAAGTTCTTCCTCACAATAGGGGCATGAGAGAATTCCTGCTTCAACCTCCACAAATTTTGCGGTCGGGTTGAGCCGCTTGCCTGCTTCACTAATCGCAATGCTGATTGCGTCATCAACAGAATCAGCATCACGGATTATCCAGGCAGATTCCAATATTACAAGATAATCAGGCATTGTTTTCCCTTTTCGTAACCGTTACCAGTATCCGTAATGAATATGCTCTCCGGTGTTCATCCGGGGAGGTGAGGGTACTATTTCACGGGTATATCCGGCAGTTAAAAGCGTTACAGGTCGTATATGTCCGGGAATATCGAGGATCTCACGGACCGCCTCATCATCGAATGCTCCTGTCCAGCAGGATCCCATTCCTGCCGCATGGATTGCCATCATGATATAGGTTCCTGCAATGGTTGCATCCTGCATGGCATAGAGAATTCCCCGCTCACTATACCGTGACATGGATCTGACATAATTGGCACAGACAACAAACACAACTGGAGCAGAAAGTACATGTTCCTGCTGTAATGCCGCATCAGACAATAATTCACGTGTCCCTTCATCGGTAACGACAATAACATCCCACGATTCAAGGTTCCCGGCAGATGGTGCGGAACGGGTTATTGATAGAATTTCTTCGATGACCTGTTCCGGAACCGGGTCGGGGAGATATGATCTCACTGATGTTCGTCCTGCGAGAAAGCGGTTCAGTTCAGATAAATTCATGTTTTTCCAATTCCTGCCATGCTTCCATTGCAACTGTCGTCGCATGAGTAATTGCAGATCCGATACTCTTTACTGACTGATCAAAATCGTTACTTTCCACAAGACTGATGGCCTGATTCAGATTATCAACAGACTTTTGAAATTCAGAATTATTTGTTGCCCTGAGCGCAAACTGCAGTTCAATCCGTATAGATTCAAGGCACTGAAGAACGATCTTTTTCCCACCGGTGCGTTCTGCATCCTTCAGACCGGAGAGCACGGTAATCAGTTGTGATGCGATGATGAGTTCTGATTTTGCCCGTTCACCATACTGATACGCGGAAACAGCACCTTTCTTGTCCATAGTACGTACTGGCCATACGCATTATAATTACTGTCTATCTGTTCTGTAGTGGCTGCCATTCAGAATCCGGGTTTTTAAAAAGACAATTTGGTACACTGCCCCGTGAAAACCCATGACATCCAGGACGACATGCAGAGCATATACATCGATGGATGATTCATGGCCGAAAAAAGAATGAAAGGCTATTTGATTATTTCGAGCGCTGTTTCGGGCCGAGTGTTGAAACTTTCGGGCGTCCCATTCTCCTCCGGGCTGCCAAGGTGCGAAGTGCCATTGTCTGGCCGGATCCTCTGCCAGCACCGCGTACACCGCGGGGACTTGCACCGCCTCTGCCTGCGCCACGCATCTCGCCACCGCGGCCTCTTCCACCCCGTCCTGCAGCACGCTCCATTCTTTTAATGGTTGTCTGTGCTTTAAACCGCTGGTTTGGACCTGGTTTCTTTGTTCCTGCTTCTTTCTTTGGAACAAGGCGTATCTGACCCTTGCTTCCTTTTATCTGCATCCATTCCGTGGTTCCTGTCTTGCCCATAATTGCACCTCGCGAATGCCTGTACTATTGCCCGTTATCATCAATTAAAGATTGTCTCGCATCAGCTCATCGTTCAGGCATTTTTGAGTACATGAGAGATAGCCTCGCGGAGAATCTGGTTTACGATCTTCCCGTCAACCGATCCCCGGACTTCTTTCATCACAACGCCCATAATCGGGCCGCTTGCTGCGTTTCCGCGCTCTTTAATAAATTCTGCCCGTTCAGTTACAATCCGTTCTATGATTGCGGTAAGTTCCTCTTGTGACACCTTTGGCGCTGCGATCTCGCATGCCTCATCCGGAGTTTTTCCATCTGCCAGTGCAGTCAGGACCGGAGCCAGTGCCTCTTTTGCAACTTCTCCTGCATTGATACGTATCAGAACTGTTTTGATATCCTCATCACCGATACGGTGAACCAAAGCACCCTCCCTGCTCAGTTCCCTGAGCGTTGAGTTAAAGGCCCGTTCTGCAAGTGCCGGTTTTACTCCTGATGCGATAGCCTCTTCAAAAGCGGTTCTCCGTTCAGAATATGCCATCTGCCTGGCAACCTCACGGGTAAGCCCATACTCCTTCATGTATCGCATGATGGTGTCATCTATCATCTCGGGAATTTCCAGAGCTGCAAATCGTTCAGGAGTTACCCTGACCGGGAATACATCAGTCTCCGGGTACATCCGGGCTGCACCAGGAAGAGGCCTCATATAGGCGGTAGAGCCACCTTCGAGCATCTTTCGTGTCTCTTTTGGTACCCCGTGGAACGCCATCTCCGCCCGCCTGATGATCTGCTGCATAGCGCACTGGCATCGCTGTGGTTTGTCTGCAACAATGATGACGCAATCATCCGGTGATGCATCAAGGGCCTTTTTCAGACTGAGTACCTCCTCTTCAGTCACACCATATGCAGGAAGTTCATCGGTATGGAAGAGTCCGCCTACTCCGCATTTTTTTGCATAATCTGACATCTCACTTCCAAGGCGTCTGCCTGGCTGGATCTCCCGGCCGACAAGCCCGGCGAATTTGTTCAGCCTGATAGCCAGGATCATCGGAGCAGATTTGAGGACCCTGCTTTTTGATTCCGAAAAGAGCCGGGTTACATCCACCGGAGTCTTCCCGACCGATGCACCCCGTGCAATAAGCTCCTCTCTGATCTTCAGGAGGGCAACCTGCCTCTGTACTTCACGCCTGACCACTTCAGCAATCAGATCAAGTTCCTGTACCCCCTTGATCTCAACACGTGCCCCCTCTCGGATGGAGATGTTGATATCCTGCCGGATGGTCCCCAGCCCGCGTTTTACCTTCCCCGTTGACCGAAGGATCATTCCGATCTGTGCTGCAGTCTCATACACCGCCTTCGGGGTATGCATGCAGGGACTTGTCGTTATCTCAATCAGGGGGATGCCAAGCCGGTCGAGTGAGAAGATCGTATCTTCGATCCGTTGCGCCGCCTCTTCCTCAAGACAGACCGTCTCGATTTGAGCACCTCCGGGGAGTGTTCCATTCATGGCAACAAGCGCAGTCCGCTGAAAACCGCTGGTGTTCGATCCATCAATAACCAGTTTTCTCATGGTGTGGATTTCAGGGACCGGAGTCATCCCGCAGACCTTTGCAATGGTAAGAACAATATCAAGTGCCTCTTCATTGAGCGGCGCGGGAGGCTCTTCATCATTCTCAACAAGACAGGTTGTATCATAGGTCAGGTACCGGAACTGCCTGACCTGCATCATCTCTTCTTCAGCTGCCCGGTCAAGTTCACCCATCTCACTTTTAGTCGCCCGAAGGTACCTGAAAAATTCACCGTCAGAATCCCCGGCCTCCCTGATAGTGGTTGGGCACCGGCAGAAGAGTTTCTCTTTTGTATTCAGCTGCTGGTGGATCTCGATTCCTGCAACAAGACCAAGCGCCGCATAATCATCGGTCATGCCGGTGACCTCCGCATAATCTCACCAGCAAGGTTCGTCTTCATAAGGCTCCTGGCCTCTGCAGGGCTGCTGCTGTTACCGAGCACCCACATGAGTTTTACAAGAGCCACTTCCGGAAGCATATCCTCTCCTTCAACCACTCCTGCCGCAAGCAGGTCCCGTCCGGTATCATACACCCGGTCACACACCCGTCCGTTAAGACACTGGGATGTCATTACAAACAAGGTGCCTGATGCAGCCATCTCCCTGATACGATCTATCACATCCGTTCCGGTATGACCAAGCCCCGTCCCGGCAAGGACTATCCCTTTGTATCCTTCCCATGCTGAAAGCGCAGCCGGGTCCATTCCCGGATAGTACCAGACAATGGCACATTTTTCTTCGAGCGAATCCTTCAGAATGAGATCATGTGTCCCTCTCCGCACAGCAGTACGGGCAAGTGTTACATCAAGAGCGGGGTAGGTAACCATTCCGATGCTCCTATCTCCGATGGTCTGAAATGCATCCCTTCGGGAGGTGTGCATCTTTCTGACTCTGGTCCCCCGATGAATGGCACAGGCATCATCACTTGTTGTTCCATGCATCACGACGACGACCTCTCCGAGATCTGACAGGGCGGCTTTTGCTGCACACATACCGTTCATGACATTATCACTGCTGGGCCGGTCAGCAGATCGCTGTGATCCGACAAATACAACCGGTACCGGTGTCTGCAGCATGAAACTCACGGCGGCTGCACTATATGCCATGGTATCAGTGCCGTGCGTTACCAAAACCCCCTGTGCACCTGCCTGTATCTCGTGATAAATTGCCCGGGCAAGGTGCTGCCAGATTGCAGGAGTCATATTTTCTGAGAGGATGTTGCAGAGCTGGACAGCACTAAACTGAGCCAGGGATGCAAGGCCGGGGATTGCATGCAGGATATCGGTGGCCCTGAACTGGCTGGTCACCGCCCCTGTCCGGTAATCAATTTTGCTTGCGATGGTTCCCCCGGTAGATACAATGGATATCCGGGGAAGTGCAGAATCCTGCACAATTTCAGAAACCTCCGGTTCTGCCATCTCAACACTGCCGGTTCTGGTAAGGTTTTCTTCAGGAACTCCGATGTTATATCCTGATGCCAGTTTGACGGTAGCCATACCGTCCCGTTTTGTAATATACGTCCCTTCACAGGAGCAGCCCTCCAGGGTACATCTGACAATATCTCCGGTCTTGAAAGTATTCCTCATAATTGTGCAATTCTCCGTGCCTGTGTAAGAAGTTCGTGTAATGATTCTGTTATTCGTGTTCTCTTCTCTGATATCATGCACATATCTTTTTCAAGTTCTTTTCTGCGTTCAGTAAGGGCAGTTTGCACCGTTTCAGGAGCCGGACCTCCTGGCAGACTCCTGACAGAGAGGGATGTATGAACGGACAATGCCGTCTCAATCTTCTCTTTCGTGATTCCGAGGGAAGAAAGGCTTTTTCCGTAATACTCCAGCGCAGCATTATCCAGGGTCGCCAGGTCAAGGGATCCGTCCCTGACCGCTCTCCCGACGATATGATGGGCAGTTCTGAATGGAATATTATACTCTCTGACCAGCGTATCAGCAAGCTCAGTGGTTGTTGTTCCGCCTTTCCCTGCTTCTGCTGCCATCCGATCACGGTTGAACCGTGCAGATTCAATCATGCCTGCAAGAAGATCAATATCCCGTCGGACTTCTGAAATTCCCCGCCAGAGGTGCGGGTTTACATCCTGCAGATCACGGTTGTATGCCATCGGGAGGCCTTTGACAATCGTTACCGCCGATACAAAAGCCCCCAGAATGGTTCCGGCACGGGATCTGAGGAGCTCTGCCACATCAGGGTTCTTTTTTTGTGGCATAATGGAACTGGTTGAGCAGTACCGGTCATCAAGGGTTACAAACTGAACAAATGATGAACTCCAGATGATGAGTTCCTCGCAGAACCGTGAGATGTTGGTCAGCACTATGGCATCACAGGCCAGGGTCTCTTCTGCAAAGTCACGTGATGCGACGGCATCCATCGAATTAACCAGAATCTTATCAAACCCCAGCAGGTCTGCCGTAAGGAGCCGGTCAAGAGGATACCCGGTTGATGCGAGAGCAGCTGACCCGAGTGGTGAACAATTCACCCGGCGCAATGCATCAAATAACCGATCAAAATCCCGGGAGAACATCTGTTCATACGCAAGCAGATGGTGGGCAAGGGTGACCGGCTGGGCATGTTGCAGATGGGTAAATCCAGGCATGACTGTGGTGACATGCTCCTCTGCAACGGACAGCAGTACTGATCTGAGCCTGTTGAGCGCTTCAAGCTGGTCCAGGATGATATCCCGTGTTCTGATTCGAAGGCATGTGGCAACTTCGTCATTTCGCGACCTTCCGATATGAAGCCGTCCGCCGACATCACCACCGGTCTTTCTGGTAAGGACGGTTTCAATACCGGCATGGATATCTTCATACGAGGGATCAAATGCATCGTCGGGCACACCGGATTCGTACATGGCCAAAAGTTCCTTCATCAGGGTTCTGGCATGGTTTTCATGCACGATCTCCTGTCTGGTCAGCATTACCAGATGTGCCATATCGACCAGAACATCTGAAGAAGCAATATTTCTGTCCGCCTCCATCGAGGAGAGGAGTGATTCGATATCTTCTGTTCTCTCCCCAAAGAGCCGTGCCTTTCTGACGACATCTCTGGTCATAATCCCGTATATCTTTCTCGGGAGGATCATTAATGTCCACCGATAGGCCGGGCGGGCCGTTCATATCCCTGGGGGATATCTCATCAGTGATGTTAGTACAATGAGCCCAGTTAAATGAGAAATAAATGGCTTAATAATCATTTTATGTGATATAAAAGGATATTTTATGAACAAGTATTGACCATTAGATAAGACAAGGTGAGTTATCGTGAAGAATGTATGGCTTATCGTCTCTCTCTTTCTGATGACTGGTCTGGTCCTCCTCTGTGGATGTACCGGAACCCAGGAGAAACCTGCAGCTCCAGTACAGGGTGCAGCAGGAGAAAAGACTGTTCTGAATATCGGATATCAGCCAAGTACACACCAGATGGCTTTTATGACCGCCTACAGTAAAGGGATGTACAACGAAACCCTCGCTCCACTTGGCATTAAAGAGGTCAAAGCATATAGTTTCCCGACTGGTGCACCTGAGATGCAGGCCATGCTTGCCGGAGATCTTGACTTTGCATATGTCGGCGCAGCTCCATTTGTGACTGCTGTTGCAACCGGTCTTGACGGAAAGATTATCGCCGCGGCCCAGACGCAGGGTTCATCTCTTGTGCTGAAGAGCGGTCTGAACTACACCAGTCCGGCTGACCTGAAGGGACTGACGATCGCAACGTTCCCGGCAGGGACTATTCAGGATACCATTCTCCGGACCTGGCTGAAGAAACAGGGTCTTGATCCGGAGAAGGATGTCAAGATTGTTGCAATGGGACCAGGGGATGCAACCACTGCTATCATGGCTGGAAAAGTTGACGCGGTCTTCCTTCCGGCACCTTCCCCGACAACCATTGAAGAAGCCGGAGCAGGAAAGATCATTGTCCAGTCAGGAGAGATGGAGCCAAACCATGTCTGCTGTGTCCTGGTTGCCAGTGGAAAAATGATTCGGGAGCACCCGGATATCGTGACCGAGGTCTTAAAAATCCACGAAAAAGCAACGAAGTATAACCAGGAGAACTGGGAAGAGGCCGCACAATACATGGAACAGATGACTGCCATGAACACGTCAGTTATCATGAAGTCTCTGCATGAATGGGACGGTGCCTGGGTGTCTGACCCCAACATCATCGCAGACTCGGTTACCACCTATGCACAGGATCAGGCCGCACTCGGATACATCAAGACTCCGTTATCCGCCGATGATCTGATTGATACCAGTTTCTGGGCCAGGCTGTAAGGCTTTTACCCATACTTTTTCCTTTTCTCAAAGACCATTACTAGATAAGAAATGTGTCAGTATGCTGACACCTATAGTGAGAAATAAGCAATGACTGGAAATCTTCCGGGATTCCGATCCCCCGGCTTTACTATCCTCTCAATATCTGCCCTTCTGATATTCTGGCAGGTTCTTGCGGATGAGATTGTACAAAATCATTTTATTCTGCCATCATTTACTGACGTCATCATCGCCTTTTATGATCTGATCGTTTCCGGGACCCTGCCCATGGACTTTGCCATCAGTATGATCCATTTCTTCATCGGGCTTGGATTATCTCTCCTCGTCGGCGTACCAACAGGGATCCTCATCGGGTGGTATCCAATAGCAAACCGCCTCCTTGATCCCATCATTGAGATCATCCGTCCGATCCCTCCTCTTGCATGGATTCCTTTTGCAATCGTCTGGTTTGGGCTGACTGATCTTGCAGCCGGATTTGTCATCTTCATTGGTGCAGTCTTTCCGGTGCTCATCAATACCTATGAGGGCTTTCGGAATATTCCCCGGATATTTGTAGAGGCTGGAAAGATGCTCGGATGCACGAGTAATGCCGCACTCATCAGGTTTATCGCCATTCCTGCGGCACTGCCCCATCTGGCCGCAGGATTCCGGGTAGCTAGCGGTGTTGCATGGATGTGCCTGGTTGCTGCAGAGATGTTTGGGGTATCCAGGTTTGGTCTTGGGCAGAAGATCTGGTGGTATTATAATCTCCATCAGATGGACAAGGTAATGGTCTATATGCTCATCCTTGGCTTTATCGGGCTTTTCATTGACTATATTTTCAGATACGGGATGAACAGAACCCTGCTCAGATGGCGACAGGGAGAGGTGAACTGAGATGGGCCGTGTTGAGATATCACATATCTGCCGCGAATTTGTCAAGGAGGATGGCTTGAGGGTAGTAGCGCTTTCAGATATCACCCTCTCGATAGCAGATGATGAATTTGTCTCATTTGTCGGTCCGTCAGGTTGTGGCAAGACGACGCTCCTTCGGATTATTGCCGGTCTTGATAAGGCCAGCTCGGGAGAGGTCAGGGTTGACGGATCGCTGATCACCGGACCAGGTCAGAAAGTCGGGATGGTCTTTCAGGAGTATTCCCTTTTCCCCTGGAGAAATGTCCTTTCAAATGTTGCATTCGGTCTTCAGATGAGAGGAATGCCAAAAGAGGAACGGTATGCAATCGCCCGGAAATATATATCCCTTGTTGGTCTTTCCCAGTTTGAGCAGAGTTATCCGTATGAGTTATCAGGAGGAATGCGCCAGCGTGTTGCAATTGCCCGGGCACTTGCCACGGATCCGGATCTCCTTCTCATGGATGAACCATTCGGTGCCCTGGATGCCCAGACACGGAATCATATGCAGTGTGAACTGCTTGACATCTGGGAGACAAAAAAGAAGACAATTTTATTTGTGACGCATAGCTGTGATGAGGCTGTATTTCTCTCAGATCGCGTGGTTGTTCTCTCTCCACGGCCGGGTATTATCAGGGAGATCGTCAATATCCCCATATCCCGGCCCCGGGATCGGACAAACAAGGAATTCATTGATCTCAGGCGGTGTCTTCTTGATATGATAGAAGAAGAGGAACGGGAGGAAGAAAGGATTAAGTGTAAATCCGGCAATTTATAAAAGCACATATCAATACAGGAGTTCGGGTTCATGGTCAGAAAACCAAACAGCATGTACAGAAACCTTGCAAAGAAGGCCTATACTCGCAAGGAATATATGGGAGGTATCCCGGGTGTGAAAGTCGTTCACTTTGACATGGGGAACCTGACAAGCGAATTTCCAATGGAAGTGTCCCTGGTTGTGGATGAGAGCTGTCAGATTCGGCACTCCGCTCTGGAAGCAGCCCGTATGAGCATTAACAG
>CAZCSN010000048.1:0-16773 GCA_964501255.1 uncultured Methanospirillum sp.
CGGGGAACACGGATTTTCAAAAGCCAGGGTAGAACCTGTTCTTGATAAGATATCAAAAAAGGAGAAGCAAAAAACCCTTGAGAGCTGGTTCTGACAGGATTTCATGGCTTATTTTTATACTTACAGTACATAAAAATACATGATTGTACAAATGGGTGGTCTTTTCGTTCGGATGCAGAGGTACCGGTCCATCAGAGGGGTATGTATCCTTGTATTATGTGTGTGTATGGCATGGTTTGTGATCCCTGTTTATTGTGATGAACCAGATGAGAACATCATAAATACCTCCGATAATCTCTCTGCTGAATGGACTGTTGATTTTACGGCATCTCCGTCTGAAGGATATCCTCCGCTCTGTGTGCAGTTCACGGTTTCAGGCCCGAATGGGGAGTATGTATGGGATTTTGGTGACGGGACCACCTCGTATGTAATGAACCCTGTTCATTGTTATAAGGAGAAAGGCTCCTACTGGGTAAAGCTGAAATACTCCTATGGCACGATTGCCGGAGAAGTTTCAAAGCCTGATTGTGTGAAAGTTGGCGATCCGGAGATGTATGTGGATTATGTCGCTGATCCCACCACCGGCCCGGCCCCGCTTACCACGCAGTTTACTATCATTGGCAGTCCCACACATATCATCTGGCATTTTGGGGATGGAAGTGACGATACGACAGATCAAAACCCGCGGCATCAGTTCAGGGAACCGGGAAATTACAGCCCCACCCTCACGTACTGCATTGCAGGGTCATGTAACAAGATCTCCAAATTTAATTATATTGAGGTTCAACCCGGTAATCCCGTGGATTTCATTGCTGAACGGCAGAACGGGACCGCTCCGGTATGTACCCGTTTTGTGGTCTATGGAGAGGCCGATTCATTCCAATGGGACTTTGGGGATGGGACGTCCTCATATGAGAAGAGCCCGGTCCATTGCTACTCTGAACCCGGGTTATATACCGTCTCCATGACCTATACGGTTGACGGTGCCCCCTATACCCTCACGAAAAACGGGTATCTGAAGTATGTTCCTGCCGGAACTCCTGACTTTACAGCTACACCGGTTGAAGGGATCGCACCGTTGTGTGTTGCGTACAGTATCATCAATCCGCCCCAGTCATGGGAGTTTAATTTTGGTGACAACAGTACAGCAACCGGTGCACAGGCCACCCATTGTTTTGGCACGAGCGGGAATTATTTCCCATCCCTGACCTACTGTTCCAATAATCTCTGTGATACAGTGGAAGGAAAAGAGCCCATCATTGTTCATCAGCCAAGGATTCTTATCAGTCAGGGTGGTAGTCTGAATGAGTACAGATTCAGTACCGATGCACCGGAAGGACTCAGATATACCTGGGATTTTGGAGACGGTACGGGAGCGTCTGGTGCAGCTCCGACTCACCGGTTTGAGACGGAAGGAACATACCGCGTCTCCCTGGTTGTCACCGGTTCCTGCGGATGTAATGCGATAACGGCCAAGGAACTGAAGATTAAACCAAAAGGAAAACTTGATTTTACCGGTACACCGGTTGCAGGGTGTGCACCCCACTGTGTGCAGTTTAATGAGAAGTCGCCTGAGATACCACTCTCCCGTCTCTGGGAGTTTGGAGATGGTGAGACCAGCACTGAGAAAAATCCGTTTCACTGCTACCAGTTCCCAGGTCCATACACGGTCAGTCTCACAGACACCTTTCCGAACGGTACGCAAAAGGAGGTAAAGGAGAATTACATTACCGCTCATGCCGTTCCTAAGCCGTCATTCTCCATGTTTCCCCCTCATGGGGAAGCCCCCCTCACGGTAAAATGTACGGATACCACGCTTGATTATGCCGAGAAACGGTACTGGAACTTTGGTGACGGGACGTCCGGTTCAGATAAGAGCATGGAACACCGCTTTGATGAGCCTGGTGACTATAATGTGACACTGACGGTATGGGGGGCAGGTGACTGCTTTGGCTCAAAGTCACAGACGATTCATGTGCTCAAAAGGGTAGACTCTCCCTATGACTTTTCAGGGCTGCCCCGGCGTGGTGTTGCCCCCCTCTGCACATCCTATAAGGTGACCGGCCGGATCCAACAGTCTGAACTTGAGTTTGGAGACGGACAGAAGACGAATGAGCGGAATCCGTTCCATTGCTATGATACCGCAGGGATATATTCCCCCGTCCTTCATGCGTGTGATTCGGTTTCAGGATGCGAAGATGTCAAAAAACCTGGATATATTGTTGCAGTCTCCCCATACTATCTGAATATCACTCTCCTTCGGGGATGGAATCTGGTGTCGGTTCCGGTAACCCTTGAGTCAGGATATGATACGATGGAGATTCTCTCTGATGTGGATACTGCAGGACACTCCGTTTTTTCATGGAACAGTTCATCAGGAACATGGATGAGGCCATCGCGATCAGATCCCCTCTCTCCCCTCTTTGCATTCTTTATCTACTCACCGGATGTGGTGCAGGTTCCGATACGAATCTCCAGCGATGCTCCTGCCTTGAATCTGACCAGGAATCTTGATGCAGGCTGGAATCTTGTGAGCTTTGCAGACATTATGATGGTATCCGCCGATGAGGCGTTTCGTTCAGTTGAAGAGTTCTGGAGCTATGTCATCGGGTATGATGCAGAGAAACAGCGGTATGACGCTCCGGTCACCAATGGAATCGAGAGCAGCACGGTATCACTCGATCCCCGGCTGGGATACTGGATTTATATGAATGCAAGCGCCCAGATGGTTGGGAAACAGTTATAACTGTCTCCACACATGCATGAACCGCTGGGCTGCGGTAATATGGCCGAAGATGCCGAAGATGAGGAGCACCCAGGCAAAGAGCGACAACCCGATAATGAGAATGGATGTAAGGAATGAGATGATACCGGCACCAATGAGGAGGATAAGACGGTCAGCCCGCCCTAAAAATCCTCCATAAAAGCGACCAATTCCAACTGCCTGAGCCTGGGTGCCCAGGTACGATGCCATAAGAACACCGGTCAGCCCGAAGACTCCAATCTGCCATGGACAGAGCGGCCCGGCGAATATCCCACATATCATGAAGATATCTGCATACCGATCGACGGTATGATCAAGAAAGTCGCCTCTCAGACTCTGGATATCCAGGGCCCGTGCGATGGAACCGTCGAGAGCATCAAACACTGCATTGAGGAGGATACATATGGTTCCGATCCCTATCTCGTAAAAGTAAAATGCAATGCCTGCTCCGGCTGCGGCAAGTAATGAAAGAATGGTGCAACTGTCAGGAGTGATTTTGAGTCTGATGCATGCAGCAACAACCGGATCGATGATCGGTTTTACCTGTCTGCGGTATGAGTCAAGGGTCATAGCATGTCCCTGTATGTGATAAGCCAGTCTACAATACCGACAGCCGGCTTTGCAGTGCCTCTGATGACCGCTTCAACCTGATCGGCACAGTCAGTAATGTTTGCATCGCTCGCATCTATCTCGTAGAGTTTCTCCTCCCCGTGGATATCAAATGCCTCGGCAAGGCAGACATCAAGAATTTCTGCCTCCACATTCTCCCTGATTTTCTCTTCCGGATACCCTCTTCTGGTAAGTCTCTCTTTGAGGATATCCGGTCTGCATCGCAGGATAATTACCCGGTCTGCCGGGAGAAGATGAGTCAGATGGCCTTCAATAATCCCTTCAACCGGAGTAAACTCCTCTACCCAGCGTTCATCATCAATGATATCAGTATCCCTTTCAGGGTCAGTACCCAGCCGGTACGGACCTGTGGTATCTGATGCATAGGTGACCGGTATCCCTCTCTTTTGAAGTTCCTGTGCTACAGACGTCTTTCCTGTTCCGGGTGTACCGGTAAGCGCGATCATCATATTATTCTGAATGCCTCAAGGAACCGGACATTTTCCCATTCTTCTCCGACACTCACCCTGATATAATGATCTGCAAGACCTGGAAAACTCCTGCATGATCTGACCAGCACTCCCTTTTGTGCAAAAAAATCAGTTGCCTGATCACCGGTCATCGGAGCAACATCTATCATTACAAAATTCGCCCCGCTTGGGAGAACCGGTTTCCGGGTCTCTTTTGTAAATATTTCCCGCCACGTGTGAACGAAAGCAATTGTCTTCCTGATATATTCATGGTCAGAGAGAGCGCCAATAGCTGCTGCTGCTGATATGCTGTTGAGGGTAAAAGGGGTTGCAGCCTTGTCATAGACCGGTCTGAACCAGTCAGGAACGAATGCATATCCAACCCTGCATCCGGCAAGACCAAAAACCTTGGACATGGTTCGTCCGATAATCAGATTATCATACGTGTCCATGAGCCGGTGATATTCTTCAGATGAGAATTCCACATATGCATTATCCAGAAAGAGCATTCCCTGTATGTTCTGCAGGATCTCTTCAATGACCGATACGGGTGTAACAGTTCCGGATGGGTTGTTTGGGGTGCAGAGGAATGATATCTTTGCATCCCTGGCTGCTGATATGAATGCTTGCACATCAATTGTGAAATCCGGATTTCGGGGGATGTTTCTTATGACCCCGCCCTGTGCAGCGGCTGCAAGGCCGTAAAATGAGAAGGTCGGAGTAGAAATGGCAACCAGATCCCCCGGATTGATAAGAGTCCTGATACATGTCTCAATCACCCCATCCATTCCCACACCAGTGACAAAGGAGTAATCTCCATGATACTTCCGCAGCGCATTTATAAGTCCGGTATGAGTGGTGTCCGGGTACCGGTGCATGGATATAAGTGCTTTTTGTGCTTCCTGTACGGCACGGGGAGATGGTCCGAATGGATTTTCATTACTAGCAAGACGGGCTACCTGACGAAATCCGTACTCCTTTGCGATCTCCTCCGGCTTTCTGGCAAATACATAGGAGGCACCCTGCCGGTAGAGATCACGAACCAGATCAGCAGACCGATGTGATTGCTGCATGAATAACTCCGCATCCCCGGTCAATCTCATCAGCACTGATGATGAGGGGTGGAACCAGCCGGAGATTTCCATGAGCGGCACAGTTTACAAGGACACCATTCTCCCTGCATCGCTGCTGGACTGCTGGGCATGAATCTCCAATGGTAATCCCTGCCATCAGACCGATAATTCGTGGTTCATGTGCAGCAAGTGCCTTCTTCATCTGCTCACTCCTGTGTGCCACTGACGGCAGGACCTCCTCAATGACGTCAAGGGTTGCAAGCGCTGCGGCGCATGCGACCGGGCCTCCGGCAAAGGTGCTTCCATGTTCGGATTTTGAGAACTCAAGGCCGTCACGGGCAATGATTGCTCCCATGGGAAATCCACTGGCGATTCCTTTTGCAAGTGAAACAATATCCGGCTGGATCTTTTCATGCTGGTACGCAAACCATCTCCCGGTCCGACCGATACCGGTCTGCACTTCATCAAGGATCAGGAGGACATCCTTCTCATCACAGATCTCGCGGACTTCCCTGAGGTACCCTTCCGGTGGAATGATAACCCCTGCCTCCCCCTGGACCGGTTCAACAATTACTCCTGCGGTATCCCTGGTAATGGCTTTCCGGATCGAATCTGCATCGCCGTACGGGACAAAGGTGCAGCGGGGGTTTAAGGGGAGAAACGGCTCCCTGATGGCAGGTTTATAGGTACAGGCAAGGGATGCCATGGTACGTCCGTGGAATCCGTCCTCACAGGCGATAAATTCCTTCTTTCCTGTTCTGACCCGTGCCAGTTTAATCGCCGCTTCATTTGCCTCAGCCCCTGAGTTGGAGAAGAATGCCTTTTTCAGTCCCGAATATTCTACCAGCCGCTTTGCAAGTGTCCCCTGGTGGGGTACATAGAACAGATTGGAGCAGTGGATAAGTTCTGCTGCCTGTTCCTGTATTGCCTGAACAACCCTCGGATGACAGTGCCCGGTACTGCATACCGCAATTCCGGCGACAAAGTCAAGATATGTTTTTCCCTCCGCATCGGTGACCGTGCATCCTGATCCCTTTACCAGCATCATATCCCGGCTGAATGCAGGCATATAATATGATGATTCAAGTTCGCGATAATTTTCTTCGTATTTCATGGTATCAACACAGGTTATTCGTATTCGATGGTTGCAGGAGGTTTGGGGGTAATATCATACACAACCCGTGCAACACTGGGTATTGAGGAGGTGATTTTCGATTCAATCTCCTTAAGATCCTGAAATGAGATCTCAATCGGATCTGCGGTCATGCCATCGCGTGAGTTGACTGCCCGTACTGCAACGATCCATCCATGCAGCCGGTTATCTCCCTTCACACCGGTTCCGAGTCCTACCAGTGCTCCCAGGCATTGCCATGGCCGGTACTTCTCGACCAGAACCTCTTCGATAATGGCATTTGCCTCCCTGACTACCTCGATAGCCTCCCTGGTTACTTTTCCGACGACCCTGACCGAGAGGCCAGGTCCGGGGAATGGCATCCGGTGGGCGATCTCGCGGGGAAGACCAAGCGCCTCGGCGACTGCTCTTACCTCATCCTTATAGAGATCCCTGAGTGGTTCGATAACGCCGGAGAACTGCATGGTGAGTGGCAGGCCGCCGACATTATGATGACTCTTGATTCCTCCCTCACTCTCGATACAGTCAGGATAGATTGTCCCCTGCAGGAGATACTGTGCACCGGTTGCTCTTGCTTCCCGCTCAAAGACACGAATGAATCGTTCACCGACGATCTTTCGTTTCTTTTCAGGATCACTCTCTCCCTCAAGAGCATCCAGAAACTCATCAGCGGCATTGACCACCTTCAGTCCAAGATGACCAAATATCTCTGATATCCGCTCAGTCTCACCCTTCCGCATCAGTCCGGTGTCAACATAGATCGGGATCAGCCGTTCTCCGATCGCCCGTGATGCAAGTTCTGCGCAGACAGAACTGTCAACCCCTCCTGAGAGGGCAATAACGACCTTTTCACCTTTAGATTCCTCCTGAATCCGGCGAATGGCCTCTGTAATAAATTTCTCCGTGTTTACCATTATTCTCCCTTCCCTCTGTTCTTCAGGCAGGCCTCAACAAAACCCAGGAATGGTGGTGACGGCCTGGTTGGTCTTGATCTGAATTCAGGATGGAACTGGGTTGCAAAGAAGAAGGGATGATCCGCAATCTCTGCAATCTCCATCCGGTTCTGGTTCTTCCCAGAGAAGACGAGCCCTGCATCTTCCAGCTGCTGAATATACGCCGGATCAACCTCGTACCGGTGCCGGTGCCGTTCGATAATCTCCTGCTGCTGATAGAGTTTATAGGCTATCGTACCGGGGGTGATGTGAACCGGGTAGTCACCAAGCCGCATGGTTCCCCCAAGGTTCTCAACACCCTCCTGTTCAGGCAGGATGGTAATAACCGCCGTTCCGTCCCCGCACTCACTGCTGCAGGCATCAGCAATGCCCAGGACATTTCGTGCATACTCAACAACAGAGAGCTGAAAGCCGAGGCAGAGGCCAAGGAGCGGAATCTTATCCTCTCTGCATAAGCGGATTGCCTGGATCTTACCCTCAATGCCCCTGATGCCAAACCCGCCCGGAATGAGGACACCGTCACACTCACGAAGATCCGCAGGTTCAACACGTTCTGCATCAAGCCATCTGATTGATACCTCGGTTGAGAGTCTTCTTCCCGCATGTTTGAGGGCCTCTTTGATAGACAGATAGACGTCTTCCTTTCCATACTTACTGACAATCCCGACGGTTATCCGGTGGGTATACTCCCTGGTCACAACCCGGTACCATTCGGGATCAGCACCATTCTTTCCCAGCTGGAGCAGCTGGCATAAGACATCAGCAAGCCCCTCCTTTTCCAGCTCCATCGGAACCTGATATATATCAGGAACAGTCGCAGCACTGATGATTCCGTTCTGCGGGATGTCACACAGCGATGAGAGTTTCTTCTTTGTATGCGAATTTAATGGCCGCTCACTCCGCCCGACGATAATATCCGTAAATAATCCAAGTTCCCTGAGTGCTTTGACTGAGTGCTGGGTCGGCTTTGTCTTCAGATCCCCCATCGAGTCTGATGGCATGAGGGTGACATGCACCAGGGCACGATCTGCGGTTGCAAGTTCACTTCTCATCTGCCTGACCGCTTCCAGAAATGGCATGCTTTCAATATCGCCGACGGTTCCGCCAACCTCAACAATGCAGATATCTGCAGGTTTGCCATCAAATACCGGCTCTTCTGCAGCCTTTCTGATACAATCCTTGATCTGATCGGTAATATGGGGAATAATCTGGACCGTCTGACCCAGGTAATCGCCACGGCGCTCCTTATCTATGACCATCCGGTATACTTTTCCGGTTGTGATATTATGGGAGGAGTTGAGTTCAATATCCAGGAAGCGCTCATAATTTCCGAGATCCAGGTCAACCTCACCACCGTCATGCAGAACAAACACTTCCCCGTGCTGGGCCGGGTTCATGGTGCCCGCATCAATATTCAGGTAGGGATCGATTTTGACTGCAGTAACCCGGTACCCACGGTTTTTTAAAAGCCGGCCAATGGATGCAGCAGTTATCCCCTTTCCAAGCCCGCTCATAACACCCCCGGTTATAAAAATATACTTCACGTTCCTCCTCCGAAAACCTGCAGAAAGGTTACCTCTGATCCCTCTTTTATCCTGTGCCACCGTATGATCGGACTATAAAAGAGGCGGTGCACCGGGCAAGAAGATTTCCATTATTCGCATCACTGATAGTCGCTTCGGCGTATATCATCTGTCTGCCTTTTCTGACAACCTCACCATCAGCATTGATCATTCCCTCCCTGATTCCCCTGATAAAGTGTGTTGTACATGAGACGGTTGCTATCGTCTCTCCTTCGTTGAGCAGCGTATAGATGGCAAGGGCGATCGCCTCATCACCGAGAGCGGTGTAAATGCCACCCTGCAGCCATCCTTCCCCGTTTTTCATATCATCCCTGACCGTCATCGAGAGCCGTGCCTTTCCCTCCCCGTACGTAACCGGTGATATTCCCATGAGACAGAAAAACGGGTTTGCCTTCTGGCCTTTCGTTTTTATTTCATCCAGATAATGCATACCTCATGTATGAACAGTTCTCGGGCATGAGACTGACGATAGGTATGGGGAATACATATGAGGATTTCAGGTGAATCAGATAGGGCATAGAGCTTAACGCCCCCCGATTATGAATCAGCCATCTCTCAGCATTGTAATCCCTGCCTATAATGAATCTGCCCGGATAACGCCGCTTCTGTCAGAATTAAAGGATTCTGCCATTGAGTTCATTTTTGTATGTGATGGATGGGATAATACTGACGATATTATTGAGGAATACAAAAAAAATCATCCGGATCTGACAATCAGGTGTCTGACCTTCCTCCGCCGGCTTGGAAAAGGCGGAGGCGTTCAGGCAGGATTTGCGGTTGCCTCGGCACCCCTCGTCGGGTTTATGGATGCTGATAACTCTACCCCGATAGCAGAGCTGATACGGCTGTCCCGTCTTATCAGAGATCATGACGGGGTCATCGGTTCCCGCCATCTTCCTGGTCAGGTTCTTTTAAGAAAACAACCACTTTCCCGTCGTATCCAGAGCCGGATATTTAACACCATCATCCGGGTGATGTTTGGTCTTACGTTTTATGACACACAGTGTGGTGCAAAAGTCTTTCGAAAAGAGGCCCTTGATGCAGTACTTCCCGACCTTCATGCAAAGGGGTTTGAGTTTGATGTGGAGCTTCTCTGGCATCTCTCAAAAAAAGGATACTCCCTCATCGAAGTTCCGGTCATCTGGAATGATACGCAGGATTCCAGACTTCGGTTTGCTGATACGGTCTCAATGCTGATTACTCTCCTCCGGATTCGGACCAAAACCCTGTTGTAATCAGCAAACCGGGTATAGGATATGATTCATTATCAGCGAGCATCCCGTCTGATTCTGACAGAATCCGCATGGGCCGATAGGCCTTCAGCATCTGCAATGGTCTCAACAATATCTCCGATGAGCTCAAGTCCTTCCTGATCTATCATCTGGATTGTGGATGTCTTGGTGAAATGTGCCACGTTCAGGCCTGAAAAGAACCGTGCATTGCCGGCGGTTGGCAGAACATGGTTTGTTCCTGATGCATAGTCACCACAGGCCACTGCGGTATACGGTCCTATAAAGATGGATCCTGCATTTTTTATCTTTCCAAGCAGGGATAATGAGTCTTTGACCTGTATTGCGAGATGTTCAGGGGCAATCGTGTTTGATGCAAGAGCCGCCTCGTTCAGATCTTTAACCAGGAGATACCCGGAGCGCTCAAGAGACCGGGTTATGATCTCTTTTCGATCCGCCTGTGCCGTCAGTCTGGTGATCCATGTTCCGACCTCCTCTGCGAGTTTCCCGCTCGGGGTTATCAGTATGGACGCTGCAAGCGGGTCATGCTCAGACTGGGCAAGGATGTCAGCTGCAATAAAGTCCGGCCGTGCTTCTTCATCTGCGATGATGGCTATCTCAGACGGACCGGCAGGGAAGTCTATCTCCACGATGTCACGGACCATCATTTTTGCCGCGGTCACATACCGGTTTCCGGGGCCGACAATCTTCTCTACCGGAGCTATACTCTCCGTTCCATAAGCCATTGCTGCTATGGCCTGGGCACCACCGGTCTGGTATATCTCATCCACACCGGCGATGTCACAGGCGACTATTGTGAGCGGATGTACCGGTGGGGGTGTGCAGCATATAACCTCCCTGACCCCGGCAACCCTGGCAGGAATGGCACACATGAGTGCAGTTGAAGGATAACTCGCTCTCCCCCCGGGAACATACATGCCCACCCGTGAGAGAGGCGTCGTCTTTACTCCAAGAGAGATTCCAGGTTCAGTTTCGGTTATCCAGAGATCATCACGACGCTGGAGCTCATGAAATCTGCTTATCCGGGCATATGCTTCGGACAATGCTTCGGCGATCTCAGGAGGTACCGCTTCATAGGCAGCATCCCGCTCCTGCTCACTCAGTCTGACTGTATGCGGTCTGACCCCGTCGAATTTTTCGGCATAGTCAAGGAGCGCTGCATCCCCCCGTCCCCTGACCTCCTGAATAATTGCCTCAACAGGACCCCTGACTTCATCGAGGGCTCCTTTCTGTCTTTTCAGCCAGTTCTCGAGTGTAACCGGACTCCAGCTCATGGGTAGTACATTGTTGTAAGGTTCAAAAAAGTGATATGGCACAGGAGAGTGACATATGGAGTATCCGGGGAATTCTGCTCAGATCCTATGATCTCACAGCCCCGCTCTCCCACCTCCAGACATAAAAATCAGGTGCAGGACGCGCAATTTTTCCTCGTAACAGGTCGGTGAGCATCGTACGCAGATTCAGGTAGAGCAGAAGCAATTCCTCATCTTTTTCATCGGATTCAACCCTGAGCCGGATTAATCCTTTTACATACTCTTCCATCCCGTCACATGCGGATATATCAGCCGGCATAATATCTGACGGGCTGACTGTCCTGACATGAAATATGTCATCTACCGATACTGCCATCTCGGTTTCGCTGACAACTCCTTTATGGATAATAAGCGTACGATGCCTCGCATGATCTGCCCGGTCCATCCCAAGAAGGGGTGCAATATTGATAACCGGTATCATCTCCTTACCCCATCGTGCCATCCCTTCAATATATGGCGGGGCATCATATACCGCGATGGTCTGCAGGGGCCGGACGAACTTATCAATCATGTCTCCATCGATGAGGTAATGATCCCGTCCGAGTAGTATCTCAACAAGTGTCAGATGGTCCTGCATGATCGTTCGGTCTGTTCTGTTTTTATCTTATCAGTTCCCTGTATTCAAATCCTTCGGTACTGATCTCTTTGAGATGCAAAATCCTATCCCTTATCCTGAACAAAACATAGATGTGAAATGGCCGGTCCTTCTGGAATCCTGGTCACTTGAAGGGGTTTTGATGGGATGACAATGGAAAAGGATATTATTCACCGGTTATTGCTCTTCGCCCTGGGTGATGGCCTGTATGGAGCACAGGTATCCTATATCCGTGAAATAGTTCCGGATCAGCCGAAAAACCCCCTTCCCGGTGCACCGGATTTTATTCCCGGGATTATCAATATCAGATCTGATGTCATCAAGGTTATTGATATCAGGCGAATCATCCCGCTTGGGAAGGAACGGTCAAAGAAGAAGATAATCGTTTTTGTTCCTGAAGATGCTCACAGTACCCGGTTTGGCATGCTGGTCGATGAGGTATACGGTATTATGGAGGTGCCGGACTGTGTCGTAACTCATCTTGATCGTTCAGATGCAAAAATTCAGAATAACTTTATGCTTGGGTTTTTGAAGGTATCACTGGATACGTTTCTGCATCAGAATGGTAGATCATATGCATCCGGAGATGATGATCTTGTCTGGATAGATTTTGAGGATCTGATTCGGACTATTGTTGATGGAGACCAGGCAGATTCCATCGTCTTTCGTCTGACCGCTCTCTTTAACCCTCAGTACCTGCTCTCCGGCGAATGGAAAAAGAATGCCGGAAAAATGAAGGTCTGATTAATTATATCACAACTTTCAGTCTGGAGTCTTTTCCCTTTATCATACCCATCTTTTTCATGTCATTGAGGATCGATTCAAGATAGCCGGGTGAGAGGTGAAAACCAATACTGAGTGCATTCTCTTCGATTGGGAGAGTTTTATGAATGAATTCAGACATGAGTTCCTCTTTCGATGACCGGCCCTCCTTTTGGATCATGCTCAGAATCTCAGCGACCAGAACCTGTTTTACCTGAAGGTTTGCGAGGAATTTATCTGCGTCCTCCTCAGGTAACTCCTGAAAATACTCTTCAAGTTCGGTCAGATCCTCGAGGAATATGATGTCAGGTCCGGTTACCACGGTGTAGACAGAGGTGTCCCGTGCTTCTAGACTCCGGCTGATCTTCCATCTTTGGAGTGCCTCTTCCCGGAATGGGGGGAGTTCATCACCAAACAGCGCCATGACCGCTTCATCCGGCGGAATGGTCTGTGTAAGGATCATCCCCTCTTCATCGATGTCAAGAAGATCATTCAGCCCCAGTATCTGGGTTATGGTTGCTTCTTTTAAAAATGCATCCATATCATCTTCATTTTCCGGCATCGCGCCGTCACGGACGATAACATCAAACACGTGTGTGCTGATACGATCGCCAGGTGCGTGATTCGTAAAAGTCTGCGCCAGAAGATCCCGCTCATGCATGAGATCCTGAAGGGTTTCTTCAAATGCCAGGATATGCCCCTCGAAATCCTCTTCACCGGTATTACGAAGCCGTTCTATCTCCTCTTCGATGATCCCTTTTAAGGCTGAGAACGGTGCCTTATACACGATCCTGCTTTCCAGTTCCACTTTTGTCTTCAGATGTGCGGTAATATTCAGTCGTTTGAAAATCTTCAGACATTCCTGCGCTTCTCCTTCAGAGGAGAACCGTATCTCTTCTTCAAGTACCATGGCGTGCACATACCTTACCTTTCATACCTCATATTCCCGCTGGTCAGAACGACGATTTATTCATGGATACGCTTAAGCAGCCACGTCATATTGACTCCCAGGGTCTCCATGCATTCCATTCCTTCCTCGTCTGCATCAACCTCCCCGGGAAGTCTTCCAAGCCCCATGTTCCAGTATGAGGAACCGGGAACAATCATCTGGCACATGAGGAACAGATGATTGATGGTGTCAAAGGCATGAATAGCCCCTCCTCTTCTGACCGATATAACTGCAGCTCCGACCTTGAACCTGAGAAAATCCCCCCCTGACCGGCTGAGCATACCGGTACGGTCAATGAGAGCTTTCATCTCGGCCGTTACATCCGCAAAATAGGTAGGTGACGCAAAGATAATCCCGTCGGCCTCCCGCATCTTTTCCACATAGTCATTGAGGTCGTCGGTCTGATTTGCACACTGGCCGTTTCTGGTCTCATAACATTTCATACAGGCAAGACAGCCGTGGATCGGCTTTCCCCCGATACGGACCATCTCCGTTTCTATGCCGTTTGATTCAAGGATGTCAAATACCCGGCGGACGAGGTGCTCTGAGTTTCCATCCGGACGGGGACTTCCAAGAAATGCAACCACTTTCATGGTTCATACATTCGTACGTGAGAATGATAAAATCCACGGAACAGGGATTTTATCCCTGAGCAGGTCTTAGAAAAACCCACTCAGAGAGCCAAAGAGGATACCAAAGGCAATCAGTGCCACACCGGCAAAGATGGCAGGGTTCCAGCTTAGGATCTTCGCTCCGTCAAGAGGTCCGACCGGGAGGAGATTAAATGCAGCAATCATGGCGTTCACCTTTACCCCTACAAGCCCGATGACGGCAAGTAAACCGGACCCTGCCGAATGGCCGATAAAAATGAGTGCGGCAAAGGGCAGTACAAGGATGAGATTACTGACCGGACCGGCAAGGGAGATCTTTCCGTTTTCTTCCCGGGAGATATAGGTGCCATATATCATGGTTGCACCCGGAGCTGCAAAGACGATCCCTGCCAGTGCAGCCATCGCAACGGCAACAACCAGCATCATACTGTTCATCTGAAACTCTGCCCAGTACCCGTACTTCATAGCGGTGAATTTATGGGCCATCTCATGTACAATGAAGGCAATACCTGCTGTTACCAGGGAGATAATAAAGAACTGTCCGATAATGAGTGGATTAAGCCGCTGCCCCCAGACCATCGCAAGGGTAAATGCAGCAGAAAGTGCAAGCCAGGCAATGAGAAGGTCACGCCGTTCATGAGGCGGTATTTTTTCGAATATATACATGATATACACATATGTTCCGATCATACAATGGTTTGACGGATAGCCCAGATAAGTTGAAGAACGGTGTGCGTTTTGATCACATGTGAATAAATGTATCAATAGGTGGAGGGAAACATACTACATATCAATAGAAAAAATGGAAACCAAAAGTATCGATAGCTGTTCTGATCATCTTTACCGGCATTCAACGTATTGCTCAACGCTTATTCCGGATATACCAGAAGTTCGATGGAGCGATGGAAGGGGTTCATATGTCCTTTGTGGCGATGCGCTGTCTGTTTTAAAAAAGTTACCCGACTCTTTTATTCAAACTGTCGTGACAAGCCCACCTTATTTTGGGATGCGAGATTACGGAATTCCAGGTCAAATAGGTGCAGAAATCCATCTTGAAGATTATATTTTACATCTCGTTACAGTTTTCAGGGAGGTCAGACGAACTTTAACCGACGATGGAACCATCTGGGTAAATATAGGTGATACTTATACCAGTGGCAATCGCAAGACAAGAGATTCTGATAAAAAAAATCCTGCACGAAAGATGAATTATAGGCCCCCAACACCTGAAGGCCTCAAACCAAAAGATCTTATTGGAATCCCATGGAGATTAGCCCTTGCTTTGCTTGAAGACGGATGGTACCTTCGATCAGATATTATCTGGCATAAACCGAACTGTCAGCCGGAATCTGTGAAAGATAGACCAACAAGAGCTCATGAATATCTATTTTTACTGTCAAAAAATGAGCGATATTTTTATGATTATTCAGTTATGAAAGAGCCCGATTCAAAGGGTAATGGATTTCGAAATCTTCGTACTGTATGGTCAATAAATACTGTTCCAAATGCGTTTGATCACTCAGCAGTGTTTCCTGAAGGACTGATTGAACCATGTATTCTTGGTGGTTCCAAAGATGGTGATTTTGTTCTTGACCCTTTTTTTGGGACTGGAACAGTTGGAATAGTAAGCCGAAGATTAGGTCGATGCTTTATTGGAATCGAGTTGAATCCTGATTTTATTAAGATTAGTATGGATAGGTTATCCCAACAAACATTATGAACGATAATTCATTCGTTGTTCTAATTCCTGATCTTCAGATATCCTTTTTTAATCAACTGAAATTAATATCCGGACAATACCTTTCTCAGGCACTCACCAACACTATTCTCAAACTTGATATTGAATGTATAGATACTGAATTAAGAAATTATGTCCCCAAAAATTCAATAAGAAAGGTTGCAGGTTGGGGTCTTCGTGGAGAACGAATATTTCCTGTGCCTTGTATTTTGAGATCCAATCCATTTCTACTGGGTTATTACCGCTTATTGTTTGGGTTCTCTCAAAAACAGTTTTATCAATCTGATAATTTTGGCAGGTTTAAAGCCTTAGAAGAAAAAGGAATAATCTCGAGCAGTTGTTCTGATGATATCATTTGGTTATGTAATTGCCTGATAAAAACTGGGGAGTACTTCGTATCTGGTATTTCACAATGTGATGATTCAATCATTCGTGATCTTCAATTATTAACGATTGGCCCTCAACTCCGTGGTGGACGCAATACGACGGTAGGGAAAGTTGCGACGGAAGATGTATTTAATTTGATAAAAAGTATTGTTTCCCCTTATATATCCAATACAGGTCCTAGAAACATTGAAATTTTAAATGATTCGGGGCGTAAAATTACAATTGCCTTTTCAAGTGATCCGGATATCAGTATATCTGAAGAATCAAAAAACGGACCCCATCCTTTAGTCTCGATTGAAATTAAAGGAGGAACGGATTACTCAAACATTCACAATCGTCTGGGAGAAGCTGAAAAAAGTCATCAAAATGCAAAACTAAGTGGATTTCATCAATTTTGGACAATCTTGAATACTGATATTGATGATTCTGTCGCATATCAAGAGTCTCCTACAACTACATACTTTTTCCCGTTGCATCGCATCAAAGTAAATAATAGTGCGGAATATGTCCGTTTTCGGGAGATATTATTTTTAACCCTGGGAATTCATTAACATCCCGAAAAAGTCTATTTATGAATTCCCAGG
>CAZCSN010000049.1:0-15794 GCA_964501255.1 uncultured Methanospirillum sp.
GTCTGATGAGAAGCCGGTGTCCGTCATGCAGAGGATCAAACGTGCCCCCCACCATGATTTTCATGGATGTACTGTTTCATGCGATTTTATAAAATCTGATATCATCTGTCCTTGTACTGTCAGATACATCTGGGAATTATCCAGGGGTCCTGCATTTGGTTCTGACTGATAAAGAGGGATAATACAGCCGGTATATGACTGATCCTATTATACTATCACGGCCTAAACGTATGGTAGAGTACCTGCCCGCCCGAAGGGCCGGTGAATGTGCCAAAACCTGTGAACGTCTTATGCAAATCCATCAGAATATCCCTAACGCTGCTTTTATTGCACCAAATGCCACGGTGATCGGAGATGTCTGTACCGGTCAGGATATAAATATCTGGTACGGAGCGGTCATTCGGGCAGATAAGGACAGGATTACCATTGGAAACAGGTCGAATATTCAGGATAATTGTGTTGTTCATACATCGAAAGGGCACCCGGTCAGCATTGGTGATGATGTTTCTGTAGGTCATGGCGCCATTCTGCACGGATGTACCATAGGGAACTCAGTGCTGGTCGGTATGGGGGCCATTGTCCTGAACGGGGCAGTTGTCGGTGATAATACCATCATCGGAGCCGGGGCCGTCATAACCGAAGGAAAGGTTATCCCCCCCGGTTCTCTTGTCCTCGGGCTTCCTGGAAAGGTCATCAGAACGATATCAGATGAGGAGATTGCTGGTATCAGGACCAACGCTTCTGAATATGTAAAACTTGCACGGATTCATGCCCATGAATGAAGCGGTTGTTATCGGAGGCGGCATCGCAGGAATCACTGCCGCACTTGATATTGCGAATCATGGAATTCATGTTCATCTTATCGAACGTGAACCAACCATCGGTGGTCATATGGCGATGCTTGACAAGACGTTCCCAACCAATGACTGTTCCATGTGCATATTAAGCCCCAAAATGGTCGAGGTTGAACGACACCCGAATATCACGCTGCATACCCTGACGGAGGTGACGGGAGTTTCGGGTGAGGCCGGAGATTTTACTGTATATGTGAAACGGCATCCCCGGTATATCAGGGCAGATGAATGTACCGGATGCGAAGACTGTGTCGAAGTCTGTCCGGTTGAGGTGTACAACCGGTTTGACGCCGGTATTGGTGTACGAAAGGCCATTTACAAGGCACACCCACAGGTTGTTCCCAATCTTGTGGTCAGGGATAAGGAACATTGCATCAATTGTGGTCTTTGTTATGATGTGTGTGGAAAACAGGCCGTACTTCGGGATGATGAGGATGCTGAAGAGGACAGTATCATAAAAGCCGGGACAATTATTCTTGCGACCGGGTATGATGTCTTTGATGCCAGAAAAAAGACTCCCTATAAATATCTGTTAATCCCCGATGTGATCACCAGTCTTGAGTTTGAGCGGATGATAAATGCAAGCGGGCCGACCGCCGGGAAGATAAAACGAATATCAGATGGCCGGACTCCAAAAGAAATTGTTTTTATCCAATGCGTCGGATCACGGGCCCTTCCACTTGGATGACCTTCCAGTTCTGCTGTCTGTTGCATGTATGCCATAAAAAATGCCATGCTGATCAGGGAGAAAAATCCGGATACCCGCGTTTCTATCCTCTATATGGATATCAGGGCATATGGCAAGGGATATCAGGAGTATTATGATCGTGCTGAATCGCTTGGTGTCAGATTCATCAAAGGGATGCCCGGGGATATATACTCCCAGGACGGGACGGTCATCGTTCAGGTTGAAAATACCGAAACGAAGGAAGTATTGAAGATACATGCTGATCTGGTTGTATTGTCGGTTGGTATCAGACCGACTGGAAATGCCTCGTCACTTGCAGAGCGACTTGGTATAACCTGTGATGAATCCGGATTTTTTGAGAGTGCTGATGCGAAGTGCGGGCCGGTACGGACTCTTAAGCCCGGAATATTTATCGCCGGAACCTGCAAGGAACCCATGGATATTCCTGATTCAGTTATGGAAGGCGGTGCTGCCGCGATGCAGGCCGTAATGACTCTCATGCGTGAGTGATCATGGAGCCCCTCCGTCCGATTCTTTTTCATCCGCATATTCCTTCGATTGAATATATCGAACAGACGCTCCTTCCTGATGTATATGAAGTCAGAACTGCCGGATCAGTATCAGACCTTGCACAGGCAATAAAGCGTCTTGGTATCAGGGGAGCACCGGCCCTTGGATGTGCCGGAGCCTGTGGGGTTGCATTATCAGCTCTTCTTTCAAAAGCCGCAACGCTGCCTGAATTTCTTCAGCAGATCAGAGATGATGCAGACGTCCTTAAAAATACCCGTCCGACTGCAGTAAACCTTTTTTATGGGATCGATCATGTCCTCTGTGCACTCAGGCAGGCCCGATCAATAGAAGAGGCAAAAAGCAGGGCGGTCGATGCTGCACAGGAGATTATCGAGGCAGACCGGAGAACCTGTCATGCAATTGGGAAGACCGGGCTTTCTGTCATTCCTGATGGAGCCCGGATTCTGACCCATTGTAATGCGGGAGCACTCGCCTGTGCCGAATGGGGGACTGCTCTTGGTGTCATTCGCTCTGCTCATGAGGCAGGGAAAAAAATCTCCGTTTTTGCCTGTGAAACCAGGCCTCTTTTGCAGGGTGCCCGCCTGACCACATGGGAACTTATGAGGGATGGAATTGATGTAACACTCATCACTGACTCCATGGCGGCCGTTCTGATGCGGAAAGGACAGATTGATCTGGTGATTGCCGGGGCAGATCGTATTGTATCAGATGCTGTGTTTAACAAGATCGGGACATATATGCATGCGGTCTGTGCACAGGTTCACAATATTCCTTTTTACATCGCTGCACCACTTTCCACCTTTGATGAGAAGAGCCGGGAAGCGGATATCACTATCGAAGAACGGAATCCGGATGAGGTCCGAACGGTCAGGGGGTGTATAACCGGGCCAAAAGATGTCCAGGTCTGGAATCCTGCATTTGATGCAACACCGGTTCATCTCATATCCGGTATTATTACAGAATACGGTATCTTTTCTCTTCCCCGCGATAGTGAAATAATCGATCAGATACGAAAAGGAGAGAGAACGGGAGGAGCAGTATCATGATGACTATCCTGACTCCGTATCTGCCGGTAATCACCCTCATCGGTGAACTGACTATTCTGATTTTTTTATCCATCCTGATACTCGGATTCATCCTGCTTATCCTTACCGCCTACGCGATACGATCAGGAAATATTCTCTTCCCCCGGTTCATGCGTGCCGGACTTCTCTTTCTTGAGGGAATGATGCGGGGACTATTCCGTCTGTTCGGGTTTGAAGACAGTGACTTCCTGCGGATTATTGTAACACTGCAGAATACTCTCAACCGGAAGGCCTTCATGGCAGTTCCTGTATCAGAACGGGCAGTCTTTTTCCCCCAGTGTCTTCGATCCAATGCATGCCCTGCTCACCTGCATGATGAAGGATTAAAATGCCGTGAATGTGGATTGTGCAGAATAGGCGAAGGGAAACGGTTACTGGAGCTTCTGGGATACCGGGTGTTTATCGTCCCTGGTTCTTCTTTTATCAAGCGAATGATCAAACGATACCGTCCCCGTGGGATAATCGGTGTTGGCTGTCTTCTGGAAGTAAAGGAAGGAATTGAGATGTCTGGTCAGTATGACATCATTGCCATGGGGGTTGTAAATAGTACCGACGGCTGCGTTGAGACTTCTGCTGACTGGGATCAGGTATTCAGGACTGCAATTCTTGGGATTTCTCCGGAAAAAATTCCCGAGGAACTGAAAAAATATATAGAATAATTTAAAGGACTGAAGATACCAGAAAGACCAGAAGTGATGCAAACATTCCTGCTTTCAGGATTGCAGAACTCTTTGATCTGATTATCTCTTCTGAGCTTTGTGCATGAATTCCCCGTATTATCCCGAAAAGGATGATCAGGTCCACAAACACAATTGCGATGAGATATCCTGCTCCCCATCGGTAAAACAAAAGAAGGGACATTCCAATTCCGATACCGGCACTTATGGCAGCAAGCAGGACTGTTGACCGGATTCCATAGACGAGCGGAAATGTCCGTGCTCCATGCTCCCTGTCACCTGGCATATCCTCTGCATCTTTTATGAGTTCACGTGCCAGCATCACTCCGAAGGTAGCACCGGCGATGGGAAGTACAGAGATAATTCCCGAAACTCCCTGGATGGCACCCCCAAAGAGAAAGATACTTGCAGTAAGATACGATACTGAAATGTTTCCAAAAAGAGGGGTTTTTTTCAGATATCCTGCATAGAGCCAGAGAAGTGCCGTATTTACGAACGCTATGCAGGCAAGGGGAAGTGGTGTAAAAAGAAGAGCGAGAGCATTGCCGATACAAAAGAGGAGCAGAGCATAGAATTGTGCATGAGCAGGAGAGATCTGACCGGATGGAATTGGTCGGGATGGCTGGTTTATTGCATCAATCTCCCGGTCATAGAAGTCATTAATGACATTTCCTGCTCCGGTGATAGTAAGAACGATACAAAATATCCAGACCGACTCTGCCGGAAGTGATCCGGTTGCAATAATCGCTGCGAGAATACCTGCGAGACCGGCAACGAGTGCATTGACCGGTCTGATGATGGAGAGATAGGCTGCGCCGTTCATTTCACACCTGTTTCAAAAAAGCATACGGACGTGGAGGGATTTGAACCCCCGGCATTCAGCTTAGGAGGCTGACGCCATATCCTGACTAGGCCACACGTCCTGTCCTATTACATGGAGCAGGGATAGGTATAAGATTATCGAACACCATTTGTAGCGGAATGGACCTTACCCTGGTCACGGAAGGCAGGACTACCATTGCTGTACCCTGTCAGAATCCCGAAGATCCGTTTCCTCCTGGAACAGCGCCGGTATTTTATAATTCGCGAATGGCATTGAATCGTGACACGACGGTTCTTGTAATCAGACAGATCCATCCGCATTCATATCTGGATGCAATGGCTGCGTCCGGGATTCGCGGATGCAGAGTAGGCGTTGAAACCGGGGTTTCTGTCACCCTCAACGATCGGGATCCCCTGGCAATAGATCTTATCACGCATAATGTACACGCTCTTGGAATCAACGCCACGGTTACGTGTCGTGATGCAAACAGTCTGATGTCAGAGGAGAAATTTGGATTTGTGGATCTAGATCCCTTTGGGACACCGGCTCCGTTTATTGATGCTGCAATCAGATCAACCGGGAAATATCTGGGTGTTACAGCAACCGATACTGCCCCGTTATGTGGTGCTCATCTGAAAGCAGGTATCAGACGGTATATGGCACGACCGCTCAACACCGAGTATCACACAGAAGTCGGTCTCCGGATACTTCTTGGAAATGTTGCACGGCATGCAGCGGTGTATGATAAGGGAATTACTCCCCTTTTCTGCTATGCCCATGAACATTTTGTCCGTCTTCATGTACAGGTAAAGAGCAGCGCTTCTGCCGCAGATAAGAGTATTGCACGGCTTGGGTATATTCATCAGTGCGGAAAATGTCCGTACCGGATGGAAGAACAGAGGTTTTTTCCAGGAGTGTATGTCTGCCCTCATTGTGGTTCGACGTTAACACCGACCGGACCACTCTGGACCGGACCGGTACATGATCCGGATATGCTCCGTGGTATGATACAGGATGCAGAGACATTTGAGGCTGGTGATCCTGCGGGTCTTGTAAGACTCTTATCGGTATGCAGGGATGAACCGGATTTCTCTTTTAGTTATAATTATCATCAGCTGGGAAAATTTTACCGGCTGTCACCAGGACCGATTGATGTGCTGATTAATCGGTTGCGGGATCTCGGATATCAGGCCGGACGGGTTCATTATTCCGGGTATGGGATAAAAACCGATGCTCCATTGGAAGAGATCAGGAGCTGTATGAATCAATAAATAGATAAATAGCAGAAAAGCCCCTATGAGGATTCCCAATAGTATCTTTATCGTTCGATGATGATCTGCAAAATATCCTCATCAGCAAGGACATGTGAAATACCTACCCGCTGTGCTTCATGCTTCACTGAAGTTCCCCAGATACGGGCATATCGGAACTTATCAACAAAATCCCGGTGGAGCTTCCGGCATACATCTTCTATCTTTGCCCCGGTCCGCATGATGAGTGGTTCTTCAAGATCCGCAGGTCCAGCCTGTGGTTTTAAGTATATCCTGATAAATCCGAGGGCATCATAGATAGCATCCTTCAACTCCTCCATGTGATATCCGGTTGCGGCCGATATCATGATTGGTTTCTGATTAAATCGTCTGGTGAGATCTTCTTCGATCTTTTTCCGGTCTGATTCGTCAATCAGGTCCACCTTGTTGACAGCGATAATCGCCGGAATGTATACTCTGCTCCCCATGATGGCATCAATCAGATCATCCTGTGTTGCATTGCCTCTGATGAGGATATCAGCACTTGCAATCCGGTTCTCAGTCAGGATGGACCTGACCTCTTCGATATCAAGATCCAGGACCCCGACTGCATTTAATCTGACGCCGCCACGAGATGTCTTTTTAATTGTTATATCGGGTTTTGGAACATTGACGCGGATACCGGCATCATACAGTTCACGAAAGAGAACATCAACGTGTTTTTCATTGAACACGTCAACAAGGAGGACGATCATATCTGCATTTCTGACAACTGCAATAACTTCCTTTCCACGACCCTTTCCCATCGCGGCGCCGGCGATAAGTCCCGGGATATCAAGGAGCTGAATTTTTGCGCCTTTATGTTCCAGAGCGCCGGGTACCACGGTCAGGGTTGTGAATGCATATGCTCCGGTCTCACTCTCCGTACCGGTGAGGACATTCAGGAGCGTTGATTTACCAGTTGAAGGAAAACCGACAAGAACAACCGTTGCATCACCGGATTTTTTGACTGCGTATCCTTCACCGCCGCCTCCGGCTTTCATCGCACGGTTTACGGCTTCCTCTTTCATTTTGGCGAGTTTTGCCTTCAGTCGCCCGATGTGCTTCGAGGTTGCCTTGTTATAAACGGTATTCTGGATCTCGTCCTCTATTTCCTTGATTTGATCCTCAATACCAGCCATATATCCTAATACGTTCCTCTCTGTGATTCTTATATCTGTGGGATCAGATCCAGAAAAACCGGTTTGTTTAAATATTAAAAATGATAACATTTAGAGGCACAGCTGATATAGTGTAGGGGTCAATCATACAGGACTCTCACTCCTGTGACTGGGGTTCAAATCCCCATATCAGCATTGGAACGATTAGTTCGCTTCTTTTCCAAAAATTTATACATATAACGACGCTACGTTTTTCTCATGCACCCGAGTCGACCACCCTCGGAGTTTGCTTTTCATGGTATCAAGCAGGACTATCCTGATCGCTCGATCCAGAAAGCTCTCGAATCCGGACAGATTACTAAACAAGATGCAGACCTGATCAGAGAATACGTTGCTGACTCACAGACCTCCAGGAACATCGGAGGGAAGAGAGCTCAGAAGATCGTCTTTGTCCTGGTTGGTCTTCGAAGATTTATCGGACCGTTCACAGAAAATTCTATTGCTGATCTTTACTCCGGCGTTTCCAAAATTAAATCCGGGACTTCCCTGCGGGGAAAACAATTTGCTCCTGAAACTATTGCTGATTACATCGGGATGCTCAAAACGTTTTACCGCTGGCTCAATGAGGAGGAATATCTCTCCCTGCCAGAGAAGAAACTGGATAAAATTCAGATTCCCCGGAGAACTTCCCGAAAAACTGCGAATGATCTTCTGACAGTCACAGAGATTTCACAGATGATGAATGCCTGCAGAACCAGCCGGGAACGGGCCTTCCTCTCAACCCTCTATGAAGGAGGATTTCGAATCGGTGAGATCGGTCAGATGGTCTGGAATGATCTCAAATTTGATGGGACTGGTGTTGTCATCAATGTCAACTTCAAGACTGGAAAAGACCGGTATATCAGACTGGTCATGGCCAGGGAACACCTGATCAAGTGGAAAAGTGATTATCCTGGTGAACCATCAGGTGATAACCTTGTTTTTCTGAGTGAACTCCTGATTCCCCCAACCCGGGCAGCCCTGAACAAGACACTCATGGTCACGGCGAAACGGGCGGGAATCGATAAACACTTCACTCCTCATGTACTCAGGCACTCCCGGATCACTCATCTCATCCAGCAGGGAGTGAATGAATCAGTGATAAAGCTCATGATGTGGGGCTCGATCGATTCAAAGATGTTCTCTACCTATGCACACCTGACCGGCAGTGACATCGATCGGGAGATTAACCGGCTTTATGGTATATCTAATAAGGAACTTGAAGCAACAACAAACCGGCTGGTACCAAAAGTCTGTCCCCATTGTAAGGAATTACACAGCCCGGTTTCTAAACACTGCCACATCTGCGGGCATTCACTGGATGATGACACCCTGGACGATGATGATGACCTCCAGCAGTTCATGCTCAAGCATGTGAAAGAGTTTAAATCATTTTTTGAACGGATGACAGAAAAATCTGCTATTTTTCCGTCTTAATTTTTTTAAGCCCACCCTTCTTAAATCGCTCTTATAGTGATGGTAACATCCAGGTCTTCAAGAGGATTGTAACAATTATGTACCTGAATTATACTATGTATGGCATCTGTTCATCGGATCTCTACGGGACTCTGGTTTGATGATCAAGCAGAAGAAGCAGCACAATTTTACACATCAATTTTCAAGAATTCTTCAATCGGGAGAGTAACCGGATACGGAAAAGAAGGGTTTGAATTTCACCATAAACCGGAAGGGAGTGTTATGACCGTGGAATTCACCCTTGATGGATCCAATTTTGTTGCGTTGAATGGCGGTCCGCTGTTTCATTTTTCTGAAGCAGTCTCATTCATTATTAATTGCGACAATCAGGAGGAGGTTGACCATTTCTGGGATAAACTCTCTGAAGGAGGAGATCCGGCTTCTCAACAGTGTGGCTGGCTGAAAGATAAATTTGGAGTATCCTGGCAGGTAGTTCCTGAAGAGATGATTACATTTCTCACTGATCCTGATACTAGGAAGGCACAAAGGGTGATGGCTGCCATGCTTCCGATGAAGAAGATTGATCTGGCAGTCCTTAAGCAGGCTTATGAACAGGAATAGACCATTTTGAAACTTGGATATCTAGATTAAACCGGGAAATAGTATTGAGAACAATCAATGAGAGATGAACTCCTGAATGAAGCATAATACTCTCATAGAGTTGACCAAAGAGCGAAGGGCTTCTATGCTCTCTGATATAAAGAATTTTTTCGAATCGGAAAGAGAAGAAACGATTGGTGATTTGGGTTCAGGGCTTCTTTTGGATTTCATTATTGAAAAATTAGCACCAGAGTTTTACAACCAAGGGGTCTATGATTCTCACAAATATATGACAGAATCGGCTGAAGATCTGTTATCAATACTCAAATAATTCCATGATAATGGATTACATTGATCGTCCTTTTCCTTTGCGCATACCTTACTGACTCGTTTAATACTGATGTTCTTTCTTAATTCAAACCTATCTGGCGGAAAATTAACCCTGACAAATATCGTAACTTTTTTAGAATGATCCGTGCTATGCTATAGCATGGCATGGTTGGCACATGCGGCCATGTCAGGAGGTGGTAGATTGACCACAACGCCTAGACCAGTGTTGAAATCCAGTATGGACGCCTATGAACGGCGGACAGGTTTTTACGGAATCGGCAGGTTCTTTGAGGAACTTGGAATAATACGACTGATTGACCCTGATTCAATCAAAACAGCGGGCTCCCCCGTTTCTGAACATATGCTCGCCAGCACGTCATCGCAGGGGAGTGACCTGAGTATCAGCACCGAAGTCCAAAAGGATTTCTCTTTTAGGAAGGTGGCAGCACATGGCTCTTTCTGAACGCTGCCCGAACCTGGCGACAAAGAAGGATGGAAAGTGGCAGGAGTTCATCTGCACCCGCGATCCGTCTACCCCATGCACCAGGCAGTATTGTGACCGGAAGCAGAAGGTGGTGATGACCGATGCGGAAGAACCCTGAGTACGGAACCGAGCGGACCGCGAGTTATACCGCGAAACGGCTTCTTATCTCCCGTGGGTTCTCGGTCATGATGGCAGCCGGACATGAACTCTTTGATCTGGTTGCCTGGAGAGGGAAGGATGAGATGATCTTTCTCCTGGTGAAGAGCTCCCGGTCCCCGGTCTCTATCGGTTCATACCGACCGGAGGTCAGGAAACTCACCAGTATTGTGAAAGAGAACTCCCATCCGGGTGAGATCCAGTTCTGGATCAAGTCCTGGAATGAATGGCTCCGGTACCGGATTATGCCCGGAGGAGCGGTATCCATCGGGGGTGATCTCCTGTGAAGACGATCGATCTCTCATTCCATCCGATCATGTCAGAACTGATCCTCTCTGGGAAAAAGATCTGCACCACCCGGTATCATCAGAAAGGAGAGGTGGGCGATCTCTTCTGGGTCGGGGACCATTTGTACCGGATTGTTGCCGTGTATGAACAGGTCCTCAGTCAGGTTGCTGACGGTCTTTTTTTGTTTGAGGGGTTCCCGGACCGGAGCGAGTTCTGTTCGTTCTGGAAAGCGGTGCATGACAACCGCTGGGATCCGGATGCCTCGGTCTTCACGCATTTCTTCGCGTACATCGGGCATTACTGCCGGTGGGATGCAACACCGGAGAGTTATCATCCGTTAGTCTTCCGGAGGGAGTGTGATGACCAGCATCCATGACTCCCTCACCGCTCTTTTTCAGCCAGGACAGATCATCGAGGTCAGAGCGATCAGTGATGACGGGATGGCCTCCGGGTACTTTGACTCGTTTGAGAGTCTGGTGCAGAAGGTTACGATCTTGGGTGATGAGGGACGGTATCAGGGGATCTATGTCACCTTAAATGAGGTGAACCCGGCCCTTCTTGCCCGGAGAGCGAACCGGATCAAGACCCGACTCTCGAAAAAGGATTCCACGACATCGGATGCAGATATCCTCCGGCGGCGGTGGCTCCCGATTGATATCGATCCGGTCCGGCCGTCAGGAGTGTCTTCTTCAGAGGATGAACATGACTCTGCCCTCTGGCTTGCTGACCTGGTGAAAGGATTCCTTTCAGAACTTGGCTGGCCCGAACCACTTATCGGTGACAGCGGGAACGGGGCTCATCTCCTGTACCGGATTGATCTCCCGAACGATACCGAATCCCGCGAACTTGTGAAAGGGTGCCTCGAAACGCTCTCGTTCCTCTTCTCAAACCGGACCGAAGGATCCCGGTGTCCGTGCCTGGTGGATACGGCAAACTTCAACGCGGGACGAATCTGGAAGCTCTATGGAACCCTCTCCCGGAAAGGGGACAGCACGCCGGAACGACCACACCGGCGATCAGCGTTCATCACTCCAGGGAGCGGGACGGTTATAACTCCGGAGCAGATGAAAGGGCTTGTTGCTCTGCTCCCAAAAGAGGATCCCGGTCCGATGAAGTCCTCGCTCTCCCGGAACAAACCCGGCCAGGTGACCAATCTCGGTGAATGGCTGGATGTGCATCACCTCGGATATGATGCCAAACCCTACATGGGCGGGACTCTCTTTGTCCTCTCTGAATGTCCGTTCAGTGGTGATCACCGGGACGGGGCGTATGCAGTCCAGTTTCCGAGTGGTGCTATCTTTGCCGGCTGTCATCACCAGAGTTGCGGGGGAGGAACCCAGCGATGGACTGATCTGAAAGAGATGTTTGATGGTCCGGGGAAGAAGCGGGATTATGAAGCCTGGAATAAGGAGCAGAACCGGAAGCGGGCTCTTGCGAAGATGAGCGGTGATATCCCTAAACCTGAAAAACCATCGGAAGTGTCTGGTGAGGAGAAGAACCGGCGGGAAAAGGTAATCCTCCGGGTACATGAGATTCTCGGCTCTGGGGATCCGCTCCGGTTCATCATCGACACGTTCGGTCTTGACCATGAAGGTGACCGGGTGGTTGCCGAATGTCTGGCCCGGTCGCTTGCCTCCCGTTCGGTAATCAACTCGAAGGGACTCCATGTCTCCATTACCGGAGAGTCAGGGAAAGGAAAGTCGCATACGGTCGACACCATGCTCCAGCAGGTTCCGGACGAACTCCGGCTTGACGGCCGGATGAGTGACAAGGCCCTCTTCTATGTGGAAGGGCTCCGGCCCGGCTCCGTGATTGCCCTCGATGACATCTCGCTCTCTGATCAGATGCAGGAGATTCTGAAAGGAGTGACCACCTCGTTTCAGAAACCTTTCCGGTACAGGACGGTCTCCAAGGACCGGACCGGCCAGGTCTGCACCATTCCGGAGCGATGTGTCTGGTGGGTTGCAAAGGTCGAGGGATCCGGAGATGATCAGGTCTGGAATCGCATGCTCACGGTCTGGATCGATGACAGCGAGGAGCAGGATGCAAAAGTACTATCCCGGACACTGAACGATGCAAAACAGATGCCCTCAACCAGGCCACAGACCTGCGAAGAAGTTCTCATCTGCCAGGAGATCTGGCGGCGGCTTTGTCCTTCCTGGGTCGTGATTCCGTATGCAGACCGGATCCGGTTCCAGTCGTCAGAGAACCGGAGAAATCCGGATATGCTACTTGACCTGATAAAGACGAATGCCATCCTGATGCAGAAGCAGCGGGAGATCAGGGAGGTTGACGGGATGAGTTGTGTTGTCGCAATCGAGGAGGACTTCTCTGTCGCAGCCCGTCTCTTTGCCGCCCTTCATGGGGAGAGTGGCGGTCAGGTGACGAAACTGACCCGGAAGGAGGCCGAGCTGATCGATGCCATCCGGGATCTGCACCTGGAGGAGGTGACCATCGCACAGATGCAGAGTGCCACCGGCTGGAGTCATAGTGTGATCTACAAGATGCTCCACGGGTACACGAGCCGGGGGTATCAGTACTCCGGTCTCCTGGAGAAGTGTCCGGCGATCTCGTTTCATGACCGGACCGTGACCACCGGGGACGAAGGACTTTCAACCCAGCGACGGTCAAAAGTCTTCACCTGGAATCCATATCTCTATGACGCCTGGGCCGAAGGAGGAGCCGTCTGGCTCTCCGGTCCGACCGGTAGGGATGACTCTGATGATGGCGGTAATGCGGGAAATGACGGCCCTTCGCAGCAGGTTGCGGGATCTTCCCGCGAGAAATCAGAGCAGGAGGAGGAAGATACCTCAGATCTAACTCAGAAGAAGAGAGAGAAGGATAGTACAGCGGAAGAAGTGAAAGTATGCAGTGGGGGAGATCCTGCACCTGCAGGTGTCTGTACACCTGTGCATGATCCCGGAGTTTCAGCAGATGAGGGACCGAGACTTCCACCCCGGCCACCGATCCCCTCACCCTGCATGGTGCAGGCTCCGAATGATAGCGGGAGTCTGCCGCCGGCTGCTGCAACCACCCGCCAGAGTAAAGGGGACTCCGCTCATCCGGGGAGGGTATCAATCTCGACCATCAACCCGAAGGAGTTCAGACCGGTGGACGGCTGGCCTGATAAAAAACCGTGCATCGTCTGCGGGAGAAAGCCTACCCATTTCCAGGAACGAACGAAGGGGAAGGAGCGACCGGGTACGCTCTGCAAGGCCTGTTACCATCGGGCGGTGACGATGCAGTCCAGTCAGTTCCGGACCATCCCCGGCATTATAGATGTCAACCGGCTGGAGAGATGGACCGGTGCTTCGGTGGGCCGGTGTCATGTCTGTGATGGTGATGCGATCGCCTGGCAGGATCCAGGTGATCATTTCGGGATGTGTGAGACCTGCTATTCCCAGCTCTGCGAGTCAGAGGTGAAAGTATGATCACTCCCTTGGCCGTGGACCGGTCGCCAGTCTTTCGGAGTATCTACTGTCCGCATACCCTCGGGCAATGTCCGCTGCACCGCTGGCAGATGAACTGTCTGGCTTGCGACCGGTATTCCCGGGTGAGAAGGCTGGTGTATGGGGGGTCTGTATGAGACTGTCCCGAAGGCCAACCATTGAAGCCTGTTTCACGAAAGGGTGTCCTCACCTGAAGTTCGTGCAGTGTTCGGTCCGGAGAAACCGGATCTGTGAATTATCCGGGAAAGGGATCGGGTATCTCCGGGTCTGTCCGCTGGAGGAGGCCTATGCAACTTGCTGATGCCCTCCGGAAGGTCCGGAGTGAATACCAGGTCTTCCGGCACCGGAAGAATTCGCGGGCATATTATCACCGGAACCGTGAGAAGATCCTGCAGAGGAGGAGAGAGAAGAGGTTTATGAACTTTTGCGGGCCGGAGGTTGCAATGGCCTGACCGGGAGGGGATCTTCCCCTCCGGAGGTGTGTCGTGGGAAAGTTTTCGGTTGTTCGTGAACGTTCGTCTCGTTCGCTGGAGCAGGTCGGGCGGTTCCGGGTTGAAGGGGAGATGGTTGTGATATACCTGGACGGTATAGGATCGTATCAGGTCGGGAAAGCCCAGGTGATCCTGGTTCTTCTCCGGTTAGGAGATGAGGTAATACAGGGCCGGGAGGGAGGAGCAGCTGGGATGATGAGCCTGTCCGGGAATGGGAGAGGAGTGAAAATGGTGATTAAAGAGAGGTTGTATGTTGCTCCGGTCCGGAGGGTGAAGCGGGTGCTGGAGGGGGAGGAGAAGAAGGGGGCGGTGTTCGAAATACTTTAACATTTTAAACAGAATTCGATTTTACCAATATCCTCGTCTCTTAAATTTCTAAAAAAAGTTCCAGATGAAGATACTCTTTGTGCATCTTCACCAAAGTCTGCAAGGGTAAATAATCTTGCAAGTGAACGGGCGTATTGAGAATTAATTTTTATGAACTCAAGATACATTTCATGATATCCTTCTTTCATCGTTTTGGGATCCATTAATTTATCCCATATTTCGGGATGATCTTGAATTAATACTTCAATTAAATCATTCCAAATATTCTTTGGATCCTCATACCTCGATGAACCTTTAATGAAAAGATCTAAATTATAGTATCTTCCACCCTGTCCAAACTGATCAAACAATTCCAACATCTTCTGGAGTCTCATATCCTGAATGAGAAATATAACATCATCATTTCTTGCAGATGATTTCATGGCATATTTTTGTTCTTCTAAAATGGAAATGAGGATTGTATTTAATGATTTCAACCCGTGTTTTATTTTCATCATTTCTCTGAAAATTTCTTCATCAGTAAATTTTTGGTTCTTTCTATGAATGACTATTAGGCATTTAATGATCCTTTCAAATCCATTTGAAAGTAGAAGGAAAATTATTAGATGATAAGGAATCCCTCTGGACAATTTAATGACCTGACATAATCCTTCTCTGATCATACCGAAACCGGTATCAACCTCATCAATTAGACCGATATATCGTGTAACTTCATTTGACTTCATTTCGTGCGAATTCCATTAATAACTATTTTCCATGCAATTTTACACCAAATTATTGTGATAATACATCATTAAAGCTGTTTGAATTTGTGAGATAAGGATTGATAATTTTCTTTCATTTAGGAAACCTCATTATAAAATCACAAGTATGAAGTATCAAAAAAAATTCGGATTACAATTAGAATGTATGAAAAGAATCAGTGAAATGTATTCTCAAAGAATCTGCTAATTCAATAAGGAGTCTAAAAATTCATTCATTTTTACATCTCTTGCTGAATTATAGTATTTTGAATGGGTTTCTACAAATACTTCACAACGAATCTTCATTTTATCAATAATCTGTTCAATATAATGAATACAATCAGATTTTGTAATTTTAATTGTTTCTCGTGGTTTAAATTTATTATATTCTAGTACATATTGT
>CAZCSN010000050.1:0-1776 GCA_964501255.1 uncultured Methanospirillum sp.
CCGTCAGCGGTGCCTCACCGGATCGCGGATCCGCAGAGAAGTCTGCCTTGATCGCCGGTGGATTCACCTTTATGGTCGTTTCACTGACGCCGGCCTCACAGGTCTGACTGGATGCGGTAAGACGAACCTGGTATGTTCCGGGGTTCTTGTACACATGAACCGGATTTGCAACCATGTCGGTGGTCCCATCCCCAAAGTCCCATGCCCACATGGTTGGTCCTCCAACCGAGAGATCGGTAAACTGTACGGTGAGCGGTGCAGAACCTGATGTCGGATCTGCCCTAAATCTGGCCTCAATAATACAGGACGGCTCAACGATGATGTACTTCTCCTTCACCTTTGTGCTTGATCCTGCAGTCGGGCTGCTTACCGTCAGGGTAACGGTATATTTTCCCGGCCGCTGATAGACATGAGTTGGATTCTGTTCATATGCAGTTCCACCATCCCCAAAGTCCCATTTCCACTCTTTAACAGCACCCTTGGAGCAGTCGGTAAACTGGACCGTCAGCGGTGCCTTACCATAGGTTGGATTTGCCAGGAAATCTGCCTCAAGTGCTTTTTTATCCCTGACAATAATGTACTGCTGCCTGACCTTGGTACTTGAGGCGCCGGTAATACTCGTCGCCGTCAGGGTAACGGTGTATATCCCTGGCTCACTGTAGATATGAACCGGGTTTGCCGTTCCTGATGCGGTATTTCCATCCCCAAAGTCCCATGCCCACATCGTCGGATACCCGGTCGATGAATCAAGGAACTGAACGCGAAGGGGTGCTACCCCGTCTGTCGGACTCCCGATAAAATCAGCAATAATGCAGGCACCGCCAGGCCCTTCACAATAGGCCTCTCCGGCTCCTGGTTTTACCGGCTCTCCTGCTCCTGATACCACACCTGATGCCGCAAGTGCAAGCACCAG
The DNA here is from genome assembly GCA_964501255.1 of uncultured Methanospirillum sp. GTDB lineage: Archaea > Halobacteriota > Methanomicrobia > Methanomicrobiales > Methanospirillaceae > Methanospirillum. The sequence goes on from CAZCSN010000050.1 coordinate 914, forward strand.
AAACAGAGCGAGCATATAGAATATTTTTTTCATTCTTCCCACCACCAGCAGTTGTGAAATGTGTTCCTGACACACCCACGCAAACCGTACCTTACCTCATACAGACTTAATGGTATCCATCTGTATCCTGTCTCTGTTCGCATATCACATCCCCCCACACTTTTATCATCCCAAAAAAATAATCAGGCTGAAATAGCAGCCAGTGTACCGTTGTCAGACATGAATAACCAGTACCCGCTGTAGGGATACAGACGGGTATCATCATTTCTGCCTTTGATGATCATGGTATCATACTGCTGCTTCTCCTCATTGAATCCAAGGCAGTTCACCCACTTGTCCTGAACTGACAGGAAGGTGAATTTTGCCTCCAGAGGTTCACGTCCGGTGAATCCGATTGCATTCCATCCTTTTCGTAACTCCTTGGTCGGGGGTGTCTGAAGCGGATCGGAATCATAGGTAAGCGGAACCTTGTCAGCGGTTCGCGAGTAGATCCAGACGGCATCGAGTGGTTTGACCGGGCTTGACGACGTCATGGTTATCCACTGTCCGGTCACTGCATCATACTGGAAGATGCTGTGTCCGTCCACCTGGATATGACTGAATATTGCAGCAGTATCCTTTCCTGGTGCGAGTTTCTTTGGTACTGAAATAAAGTTCCATCCTGGGTAAATGGGGATTGAATCAGCCGGTTGCGGGCTGCTTCCCACACAGATATATCCTGATTTCACTTCGGTGTCACTTGCCCCGAACTGGTTTGAAGCGGTCAGGGTGACGGTGTAGGTTCCGTCATTCGTGTAGGTATGGATTGGGTTTGCAACCATATCCGTCGCCCCGTCTCCAAAGTTCCATGCCCACATGGTCGG
>CAZCSN010000050.1:1876-15471 GCA_964501255.1 uncultured Methanospirillum sp.
GAGAGATCGGTAAACTGAACGGTCAGGGGAGCAGCCCCGCTTCGGGGAGATCCGGTAAAGTCAGCATTGATCACCGGCTGGGGTGAGCTGCCAAAGTCAAGATCCTTGCGGATGATCCGCTCACCGCCACGGGTAATGACCTGCGTTGCACTGGCCTTTATTGTACCGATCCAGAATGAGATCGTCCGTCCTGCATCGGCTTCTGTGACCGGGACAATGAGGCGTGGATCATCAGGGGTCTGTCCTGGTGCTCCGTATGAACCGGCATACCTGGTGACATAGGTGGTAACGACCGTATTATCGATCTTTGCCTGAATGGTCGTTCCCACCGGGGCAGACTTTCCGTCAATCTGCACATATCCGTAAAACTCATACGGACTCATGGGCGGGATGGTCGTAAAGGTGAGATCCTGCCTGAATCTGCCGCCACTGGTTATCTGGAAGGTCTGACCTGCTGCGTACTCCCCTTCCATGAAGGTGATGTGTTTTCCGATGTCATCCACGGTGATTGGAACACGGAGTGCAGGATCTGTGTCATACTGTCCTCCGTACTGCCCGCTCTGGGTGATCTCATAGCTGCCTCTGACAACGCCGTCGATCATGGCCTTCAGGATCGTTCCTTTCGCAGCCGGCTGACCATCAATGGTAACCGATCCATAGAACAGAAGATCCGGAAGCGGTTGTGCATAGACAAAGTTGAGCGGCTGCTCCATCATCTTTCCGTCACCGGTGACCGTAACAGATGGTGCTCCCTGAATTCCTCCACTCCAGAAGGTGATCTGCCGGCCGATGTCTGCCTGGTTTATCTTGACCGTCAGCTGATCTGCCATGCTGCCGGATCCACCATAATATCCCTGCTGGGTAGTAACGATGGAGTCCTTCGTAACCCCGTCAATCTTGGCGATAATCTCAGTTCCTACCGGAGCAGGGAGGTAATTGAAGGTAACCGGCCCGTAGAACTGGTACGGCGTGAACGGGGTTGTGGGTTCGAGCGTGTAGATGAAAATATCCCAGCCGCCAAACCGGTCATCCTGCCAGACAACCTTATCAGCATAGATATCAGGTCTGATCTGGTTTCCTGGTCCGATACATACCGCATATGTCTTCGGGATCTGGAGATCTACCATATAGATGTCGCTGTTATTCTCCTGATCATATCTCGTCCACACAATCTTGGATCCTGATACGGCTGGTTCGACATCATCATAATCGTCAAAGGTCACTGCGGTTGTCATGTCCTTCTTGATATTATACATGAAGATGTCCCATTTTCCGTTCCGGTTATCCTCCCAGACGACATAATCACCGGATATCCGCGGATTCTGCTGGATACGGATATCCCTGGTTACCTGAATGGTTTTTTCGGTCTTGTAATTGTAGAGGTAAATGTTCCAGTCGTTTTTGTTGTCATCAAGCTGCTGATAGACAATCCATTCCCCGTCAATGTCAGGGTTTGCCTTGTCTTTGTCATTTGGATTGATGTATACCGGCCTTGACTGAGTTCCCACCTTCATCATACCGATGTCCCGGATATCATCATTGCCAAAGTCCTCAAACACGACCATGTCCTGTGAGACAGCCGGTCTGAATTTATTGGTGGTATCCACGTACACCGGGCTTTCCTTGTGCATCGGGATGTTATATGAATAGATATCAGAATTTTTGTGCCGGTTATCGTCCCATACGATAATGCCACCGGAGATGTCCGGATTATTCTGGTCGCTCATAATGTTGGCAACCATCTGCCGGTTTCCGGTTTTCATATCATAGAACCAGACTTTTCCCTGTCCCTCATACTGTGTCCAGGTGACATACTGGTCATCAATCCTGGGATCCCAGTCATAGACTGAGTCAAAAGTCATCTGTTCTTCAACACCCGGTGCCTGTGCGATCAGTTCTTCTGCTGAGAAACTGACAAGCGGCTCAAAATCAACCTTCTCCTCCTCTGCAAGGCAGGGCACAAGCAGGAAGAGCATCAGGACCATCAGTAACAGTGATGCAATTTTCATGGTTTTCCCTCAAAAAATGGTAATATTTTCTCCCTAGATTCCTATTGCGGCAAGATCTCCTTCTTCACTCATGTATATCCAGTATCCATAGCCAGGATACAGAACATTGGCATTGCTCTCCGGCACGTTCATAATGGTGCCCTGGTACCGCTGAACCGAGGAGTCAAAGCCGATCACATAGATCCACTGATCCCTGACCGAAAGCAGGGCATTGTGTGCAGGGACCGTGTTCAGGCTGGTCACTCCGAAGGTATTCCATCCCTTTACCAGTTTTCTGGTCGGCGGGATCTGCAGAGCATCGCCGGCAAAGTAGAGATAAACCGCGTCTTTCTTGGTTGAATAGATCCAGACCGCATCAAGAGGACTGATCACCGTGGTTGCACTCACCGTGCTCCAGGATTTCGTCCGCGGGTTGTAGGAAAAGATACTGTGACCGCCGACATCCACATGGCCGAAGAGGGCCTTTGCGGTATTCTGACCGTCCGCAAGCATCTTTGGAACAGAGATAAAGTTCCAGCCCTGATTCAGGGTGATCTGAGCCTCAGGCGGGCTGACGATACCGGCTGTAATGAGATTCTGTTTGACAACGCTCTTTGTCTGCCCGTTCCACAGAGTCGTCATCAGACCGACTGAATAGACCCCGTTTCTCGTGTATACATGGGTCGGATTTCTCTCGGTGGACGTCGTTCCGTCACCAAAGTCCCAGTACCACGATTTCGGGCTGCCTGATGACTTGTCGGTGAACTTCACAGACAGGGGTATTGCCCCCTGTGTCGGACTTGCGGTGAAATCAGCAGCACTGGAGGGCTTTGAGATGAAATTAATATTCTTTGCAACTTTCAGACCACTCACTACCAGCTGGCTCTGATCGCCTTCTGCTCCGGCAGCGGTCTGGAACCTGATGGTCTTTCCAATATCGGCATTGGTAATGGCGACCTCCAGGTACGGACCGTTTTCAGAGCCATACTGGCCGGTAGACTGGGTGGTTATCTGTCCCCGTATCTGGTTGTCAATGGTTGCATAGATGGTGGTTCCTGCAGGGAGGGGTGTTCCATCAAGGTTTGCCCGGCCCCAGAACTGGTATCTGGACTGGGCAGAAACCGTGAATGTAAGATCAAGTTTCCGCTCGATAATCTGTCCGCCTGCGGCAGAGACATCTGCAGAGGCGATGATGAGGTCACCCTGCTGTACAGATACCGTCACCTGTTGCCCGGCACTATAGGTTGCACCGCTATACTGGGCGGTAAAGGAGATATACTTCCCGTTATCGGTCTGGTATACCGGAACGTTCAGATTACTGTACTGACCGTTTGTCAGAACGGTAACCTGTCCCCGTATCTGATTATCGATGAGAGCCGAAATGATCGTTCCTGCCGGTGCATACTGCCCGTCAAGCAGGACAGTTCCGCTGAACCGGTAGGTTGTCGGCGGCGGCGTTGTGCCAAAGGTCAGATCAAACCAGCATCCCACCTGCTGGCCGACCGTGATACTCTGGGAGGCCTGGACTGATGAACCACCGGTTGTTGCCGTAAATATGATTGTCTTCCCCATATCGTTCTGGCTGACCGGGATGGAAAGACCGGTATATGATCCGGCGGTAGTTACCGTCACCTGCCCTCTGATCTGGGAATCGATGGTTGCCGTAATGATCGTTCCAACCGGTGCAGGCATGCTGTTTATGAGGGCATTTCCTGAGAGGGTGTAGGTCTGCACCGGGGGAACAGATGAGGCAGAGAGGTCCAGTCTCATGACTCCGCCGGTACCGACGGTCAGGACCTGATCTGCCTGGAGGTCACCCAGTCTGAATGTGATAGTCTTTCCGGTATCGGCACTGGTAACCGGGATCTCAAGGAACGGGCCGTATGAGGATCCATAGGTTCCGGCCTGCTGCACCGTCGTCTTTGCCCTGACGGTCCCGTCAATCAGCGCCTTGATCTCCGTTCCAACCGGTGCCGGAGAACCGCTCATGGTTGCAGAGCCGTACAGCTGATACTTCCCGGTTCCAACACTCTGCGGGAAGGTATAGAGGAATATGTTTGAGTTCCCGGTGCGGTAATCCTGCCAGACCAGGTGGTTTCCATAGATTGACGGATTCTTCTGATCTCCCTGATTGGTTGTTACCTGATAGATGTATCCGGTGATAAGATCAAGCAGGTAAATATCAGCATTCCCGTTCCGGTAATCCTCCCACACGACAAGCGGTCCGGAGACATCCGGGTTTACTGCTTTATATTTCCCGTCAGTCAGCTGGTACTCCTGGAAGGTGTCAAGGGTCATGGCGTAGACGTCAGAGACACCGTTCCGGTTGTCCTCCCAGACAACAATCTTCCCGCTGATCCGTGGGTTTGTCTGGTCCGAGCGATCAGTCGTCAGCTGGTACTCCTTTCCGGCGGTGATGTCATAGAGGTAAATATCGGCATTCCCGTTCCTCCAGTCCTCCCATACAATATACGATCCGGAAATGTCCGGTCTCTTCTGTTCTGCAAGATCCTTGGTAACCGCCGAACTGGTTCCGGAATTCAGGTCAGCCATGTAAATATCCGGATTGCCGCTTCTCCAGTCCTGCCATGCAATATACCGGCCGGATACGACCGGCTGATTCTGGTTTGAAGTGGATGGTGAGATCGGTGCAGCAGTATCAGTCTGCAGATCATACCCGTTGATATTGGTTGCCTGACTGGTCCCTGCTCCGGCCTGTTCATAGACGACAATCCTGCCTGAAATATCCGGGTTTGTCTGATGAAGTTTACCCGGATACACCGGGTACAGGCCCCCTGACTGGATATCATACAGGCCAATGCCCGAAACACCGGCATTCCATTCTTCAAATACGACTCTCCCATCTGACACTCTCGGATTGATGTGGTTCAGGTTTCCAAAGGTGATCTGCTTCTCAGATCCCCCACATGACTCTGAGGAGAGATCAAACCTCGTGGTGTCGACTGTCACCGTATTTGAGATGGTATATTCATCAGGGTTTTGCGAAACCGAAAGGATTGCAATACCGCTTGATGCACGCACCGGGGTACTGAATGATATATTCCCCGCCTGAATCTCTTCTCCTGATCCCCCGACAGGGGTGAACACAACCTCTTGTGCCATAACCCCGCCACAGAGGAGAATAAGCAGAATAATTGGTACATATCTCCATATCATCATCATTACGCCTCCCATCCGCAGGTACGCCTGATTGTTCAGGTGATACCCTTCACATGATATATGTGCTAATCTGTACGCTTAGCCCTATTAAATACTATCATTTTCAAACCCGGCTCTGAAAAAGCGCCTGACCGCGAAACAAGACAAAATTCTCATAATAAGGGATTATATCAATATATTGGATCCGATAAATCCTGAGCGCGCCGGATTTGTATGAGTCGGTCTTAATTATCTTTTATGCGCGAAACGTGATCAGGTGATGGTACCGGTTCACGGTGATGATACCATCATTATGGTACAGAGAGATAGCTGAGTACCTCGTATGAGTACCACCAGTATCCGTCTGTCAACAGGGTATGAATACCGGGTATACGCATGAGGGGGGTTTGTATGAATCCGAGGATTGTTGTAGGGGTATCCGGGGCATCAGGAATGCTCTATGCCAGAAGACTGCTTGATCACCTGGCAGGTAAGGCTGAAATCCATCTCATTCTGACACCGGTCGCACAGGAGATCGCCCGTCATGAACTGATTTCCTTTGATGATCCTGATCTCATCCTTCATGCTCCTGATAACCTTGCATCGCCGGTTGCAAGCGGGTCATTCCTTCATCAGGGTATGGTGATTGCACCCTGCAGCATGAAGACTCTTTCTGCGGTTGCCCACGGATTTACTCCAAATCTGCTGACCAGGGCTGCAGATGTGACTTTAAAGGAGCGAAGGCCCTGTATTCTCCTTCTTCGGGAAAACCCGCTCTCCCGGATTCACATTGAAAATATGCTTCGTGCCCATGATGCAGGAGCCCTTATCATGACCGCAAGTCCCCCGTTTTATCACCGGCCGGATGATATCACCGGGCTTGTGGATGCGGTTGTTGCACGGATACTGGATCATCTGCATATTACGCACTCAATAGGCGGAAGGTGGAGTGGATTTCCATGAGGACATTTATTGAAGAGATGAGAACCAGGGGTCTTGTCACTGACGTGCATGAACCGGTTTCCTCACGATTTGATGCACCAAAACGTGCATTCAGTACTGACCGGCTGTTGTTCTTTCATAATCTTGACGGCAGAAAGGCCGTGATGAACCTTGTTGCAAGCAGGGATGCTCTGGCTGTAGCATTGGGAGTGACTCCTGATGTTCTGGTTCCCCGGCTTGCTTCCTGCCGGTATGACGGAACGCTCATCGATGCAGGAACTCTTCCGATGCGACCGGTAAATCTTGATGAAATTCCCATCATGGAGAACTACCCGGGAGAGGCGGGCAGATATCTGAACTCAGGTGTTGTGTTCTCCCGGTATGAAGGGATTGAAAATGCCTCTGTACACCGGATGCTCAAAGCAGGAAAGGATAAACTGGTTGCCCGGCTCGTGGAGGGTCGCCATACACACACCCTTCATAAACGGGCCTGTGCGAATGGAGAGCGTCTCCCGGTTGCGGTCGTGATCGGGATGCATCCGCTCGTTCTCTTTGCCAGCTGCAGCCGGGTACCGGAGAGCATGGAGCTCCCCTTTGCCGCCGAACTCCTTGGCGGGCAGATGCCTGTCTATACACTTTCAAACGGGGTCAGGGTTCCGGATGCCGAGATCATACTTGAAGGGTATATCGGCAGTGAAACCGCAGTAGAAGGCCCATATGTTGATATTACGCGGACCTATGATCCGGAACGGGTCCAGCCGGTCATCGAGCTGACCGGGATGTATACCAAACCTGATTTCATCTATCACGGGCTTGTCAATGCCGGAGATGAGCATAAACTTCTGATGGGCGCTCCGTATGAACCCCTCATCTACCGGGCGGTTGCAGGGGTGACCGGGGTGACCGATGTGGTCCTTACCAAAGGCGGGTGCGGGTACCTGCACGGGGTGGTCCAGATAAAGAAGCGGACAGAAGGAGACGGGAAGAATGCCATCATGGCAGCATTTGCAGCACACACCTCCCTCAAACACGTCGTGATCGTCGATGGTGATATCAATCCAAACAATCCCTCGGATGTTGAGTTTGCCATTGCAACACGGGTTCGTGCTGACCGGGACACGCTCATCATCTCCGGTGTCCGTGGCTCTTCCCTTGATCCATCACGGATTGGAGACGGCCTGAATGTGAAGATGGGCATTGATGCCACCATGGAAATGGGAAAAGAAGGGGAATTTGTCAGAGCGGTCTGGGAGGACTGATAATGCATCTGACAGCAGAAGAAGAATCGCTCCTGAATGGTGAGGGGGGAGAGACCAGGCAGCAGCTCATGGAGATACTGGTCGGGGTCGGCACGGTGTTTGGTGCAGAAGAGATGGTTCCGATCCGGAGCGCCCAGGTATCAGGGGCATCATACAAAACGATCGGCGAATGGGGCCTGAAATGGCTCTCAAGCCTTGATGCACATGCCTGTGTTCCGTCGGTCCTCAATCCGGTCGGAATGGACCGGATCAGATGGGAGGAGATGGAAATAGACCCTGATTTTGCAAAAAAGCAGCTCGAGGTCATCACCGCATATGAACGTCTGGGTATCAGACTTGAATGCACCTGTACTCCGTATTACCTGAACATCACAGAGTACGGGGATCATCTGGCCTGGTCTGAATCATCAGCGGTCAGTTATGCAAATTCGGTTATCGGGGCCAGAACAAACCGGGAGGGCGGACCATCGGCTCTTGCTGCGGCGATCATCGGAAAAACACCGAAATATGGGCTTCATCTTGTTGAGAACCGGAGACCAGGCCTGCATATCCGGGTGGAAGGTGAACCAAAGGAGGCTGATGCTGCCTGGTACGGAGCACTTGGATATCTTGCCGGAAAGATAACGGGAAACAGGATCCCGCTCTTCTCTGGTATCCGTCCGGGGAGGGACCAGCTGAAAAACCTCGGTGCTGCGATGGCTGCAACCGGGGCTGTTGCCCTCTATCATGTGCAGGGTATCACCCCTGAGGCCAGGATATTTTCCTATGGCACCGGCGGATTGGAGGAAGTGATCATCGGGGCGGATGAGGTTGCATCGCTCTTTACCGGAGAGGATGTGGATGCCATTGCAATCGGGTGCCCGCATTGTTCTCCGGATGAACTGATGACGCTTGCAGATCTTCTGGAGGGGTGTGTGGTACACAAGCCGGTGTACATCTTTGCTGCACGGGATGTTATCGAACGAGAACCTGAGCTGGTCAGAAGGATTGAACGCTCCGGGGCACGGGTGTATGCCGACACCTGTATGGTTGTCTCACCAGCCCTTGAACGGTACGATCGGATCATGGTCAACAGTGGCAAGGCACTGGCCTATGTCCCGACCATGTGCGGAGCCGGGGCGGTTATCGGGTCTACAAAAGAGTGTATCCGGGTGGCCTGCACCCCCTGATGTATCATGTCAGTCTATGGCAGGATAGTTTAACGTAGTTGTATCCTGATACTGAGAAGCAACTGATGCCTGATCCCGGGGAGTCATATTACGAGGTTTTAAACGTCAGACGGGACGCCTCTCCCGAAGAGATTACGGCATCGTATCGGAAGCTGGCAAAGATCCTCCATCCTGATGTGTGTGATAGTCCCGAAGCTGAGGAGTTATTTAAATCTGTTAATGAGGCATATCAGGTTTTAAAGGATCCAAAAAAACGGGAGGCATATGATCTCTCCCTGATGGAGGCGGAAGAGTCAGAGTATGGACGATATTATCGGGGAGGAAGGCAGTACAGAGATCCCCGCACCTGGTACTATGCCCATCTTCATCAGTCATATCATCCACCCCGCCCAAACCCTGAAGAAGAACGGCGAAAAACCAGAAGATCATCGATCCCCCGGATCATTCAGGTTGTTCTCTTTTATGCAACCCTCTTAATGGCAGTTGTTATCCTTGTCCAGCTCTTTCTCCTTCCCTGGCTGAATGGTATGGCGGCTGCAGAGGCCAGATCGATGTTTGAGGAGGGGAACCGGTGGATGAATGAAGCAGAGTATCAGAAGGCGATAGAAAGTTACGACCATGCCGTCACCCGGCTGCCCGGGTTTGCTGAGGGGTGGCGGGCCAAGGGTCTTGCTGAAATCCGAAAAGCCGAGGAGTTGTCTGAACGGGGACTTCATACTCAGGCAGAATCATATTACCGGTCAGCAGTCCAGTCATTAAACCGGGCATATCCGTCATTTTCAGATGATTCACAGGTCCTCTTTGGACTTGGCCGTTCCCTTCACGCCCTTGGAAGGGATGAGGAATCAGCCTCATATCTCAGAAAATCTCTGGAAATTCGTCCCGAAGATTCGGTGGCACAGGATCTGCTGAATCAGACCAGAATGAAAACCGGTATTCCGGCAGCATAACATCTCCTCCTGTTTCGGAGGAATATTTTCATCACAACACATGATGGCAGACATATCACCCCGCATGCAACAGTATTACGACCGGCTGAATGCCGGTCTTGCACAGGCAATGGAGGTTGCCCAGGCGGCAAGAAAAACCGGCCTGGATCCCGAGACCTATGTTGAGATCCCGATTGCAAATGATCTGGCAGACCGGGTTGAGGCACAGGTGGGCATCCCCGGCGTTGCTCAGATGATTCGTGAGCTTGAGGCGGTCATGTCCCGTGAAGAGGCTGCCCTTCATATCGGTGACTATTTCGCAGAGAAAAAGTTCGGAGAGACAACAAAGGAAGAGATCCTTGATCATGCCATCCGGACGGCCATGGCCCTTCTGACCGAGGGTGTTGTCTCTGCACCCATCGAAGGAATTGCCAAGGTTGCGGTCAGGAAAAATGATGACGGGACTGAATACCTTGCGATCTACTATGCAGGGCCTATCCGGAGTGCCGGCGGGACTGCACAGGCACTCTCTGTCCTTGTCGGTGATTATGTCAGAAGAATCCTTGGGATGTCCCGGTATATCCCCCGTGAGGAAGAGATTGAGCGGTATATCGAGGAGATCAGGCAGTATAACTCGATCATGAGCCTTCAGTATCTCCCCTCCGAGCGGGAGATCCGGCTTATCATCAGCAACTGCCCGGTCTGTATTGACGGTGAACCGACCGAGAAGGAGGAGGTGTCAGGCCACAGGAATCTGGAACGGGTAGAGACCAACACTGTCCGGGGAGGAATGGCTCTTGTCATTGCGGAAGGTCTTGCCCTGAAGGCACCGAAAGTCCTTAAAAATGTCCGGAAGATGAAGATGGACGGATGGGACTGGCTTGAGGAGATGATTCAGGCCACCGCCGGGAGTTCATCATCAGAGGAGAAAGAGGTTGGAATCCACCCAAAGGATAAATTTCTTCGTGATTTAATCGGAGGCAGACCGGTCTTTTCGTACCCGATGCGGGAGGGGGGATTCAGACTCGTATATGGCCGGTCCCGCAACACCGGGCTTGCAGCAGCTGGTCTTAATCCTGCAACCCTGCACATTCTTGGGGACTTTCTGGCCGTGGGAACCCAGATGAAGATTGAGCGTCCGGGAAAAGCAGCCGGCATCTCCCCGGTTGACAGTATTCAGGGCCCGACCGTCCGGCTCATTAATGGGGATGTGGTCAGGGTTCATGATGCAAAACGTGCACGCGAACTGTCCCCCCAGGTCAGCCATATCATCGATGTTGGCGAAATACTTATCAGTTATGGCGAATTCATGGAGAATAACCATGTTCTGGTCCCGTCTGCATACTGTGAATCATGGTGGCGGCTTGAGGGAGGAACCAGACGTCCGGCAGATGAGGCCGAGGCCATTGCCCAATGCGAATCCGGATTATATCTCCATCCTGATTACCTCTACCTCTGGGATGATCTCACCCCTGCTGAACTTCGGGCACTTGCCGATTATATTCATGCACACGGATCTCTCGAGAACGGCACCTTACTTCTCCCGCAGAATCCCACGATAAAAGAGCATCTTGAACGGATATTATGTGAACATCAGATACGGGACGGGATGATCCGGATATCCCCGTGCCGGATTCTCCTGCGATGTCTTGGTCTTTCTCCTGCTCTTGCCTATACCGGTGGCTGGGAGAAGGAACTGCCGGAATCAACCCTTGATCTTGTCCGGCACCTGTCAGGAATGAAGATGCGATCCAAGGCCGGGACCAGGATTGGGGGAAGAATGGGCAGACCTGGCAAGTCAAAGCCACGGGAGATGAAACCAGCCCCTCATCTCCTCTTTCCGGTCGGTGAAGCAGGAGGGTCACGGCGGTCGGTGCAGGAAGCGACAAAATTCACCTATCAGGCAAACACCGATGGAGGCAACCTGCAGCTGGAGATGGGTGTCAGACGGTGCCCGGCCTGCAAAGCAGAGACCTATCTGAACCGGTGCTCCTGCGGACAGCATACCGAACCGGTGCTTTCGTGTCCCCGTTGTGGCATTGAGGTCCAGGGACCGGTCTGTCCTCAGTGCGGGATGGAACCGGTATCAGTCCGTCAGTATACGGTCAACATCAGGCAGATGTTTCAGCAGGCACTGGCAGATCTTGGCATGCGTGAGCGGGATGTGGAACTGGTCAAAGGGGTAAAAGGGCTGGTCTCGCGGAATAAACCGGTTGAAGTGATTGAAAAAGGGGTTATCAGGGCAGCAAACAAGCTCTTTGTCTTCAAGGACGGGACGGTCCGGTTTGACATCATCGACATGCCCCTGACCCATTTCAGGCCACGGGAGATTGGTGTTACGGTTGAGAAACTGAAGGATCTTGGATATACTCATGATATATACGGAGTCCCCTTACAAAACCCGGAACAGATACTTGAGCTCCCGCCCCAGGACATCCTGGTTCCTGAGGGGTGTGGTGACTATCTCTTTTCCTGCACCAAATTTATCGACACCCTGCTTGAGAAGGTCTATGGTCTTCCTCCGTTTTACAATCTTGAAAAACGAAGCGAGCTGGTCGGCCACCTTGTCATCGGGCTTGCCCCCCATACGAGTGCAGGGGTTCTTGCCCGGATAATCGGCTTTTCAAAAGCGAACGTAGGATATGGCCATCCCTTCTTCCATGCAGCAAAACGAAGGAACTGTTTCTTCGGGGATACTGTGATCGAGGTGTATGAGGACGGGATGCTGCATGAGATCCCGATCCGCCGGTTTATCCTCGAGCACATGGATCTCTCCCAGGCAGGGGTGGATGTCCTTGGGACGTTCTATGCTGATCCGGTCCGGCCGGCACATGTCAGAAGTGTTGATACCGGTGGTATACCACATCTTCGCAGGATTACCTCCATCTCCATTCACAAAGCCCCTGCAAACCTGATCCGGTTTCAGACCGCACGGGGAAGGACCCTTTCGGTGACCCCGGATCACGCCATGCTCATCTGGGATGTCTCATATCTTCGCAAGATCCGTGCCCTTGAGGTGAAAATTGGAGATGCCGTCCCGATCTGGGAATGCGGGGTAGTAAACAGTGACCGGATTGTAGCCATTGATTATGTTCCCTGTGAGGATGAACGGGTCTACTGTCTTACGGTCGATCAGGATCATACGCTGGTTGCGAACGGGATCTTCACCGGCCAGTGTGATGGTGATGAGGACTGCGTTATGCTCCTGCTTGACGGGCTTATCAACTTCTCCCGCTCATTTCTGCCGGTAACACGAGGGGGCTCCATGGACGCTCCCCTTGTTCTGACAAGCCGGATTGATCCCACTGAGATTGACAAGGAAAGCCATAACCTTGATGTCTGTCCCTCATATCCGATTGAGGTGTATGAGACAGCACTTCGGTACGGGAATGCAAAAGAGGTGGAAAGTCTGGTTGACCGGGTGGAGCGGCGGCTGAATACCCCTGCTCAGATTGAAGGATTCTTCTTCACCCATGATACATCTGATATATCAGCCGGGCCGCTTGAGACGATGTATACTCAGCTTGAGTCCATGCTGGAGAAGCTTGACAGTGAACTTGCTCTTGCGAAACGGATACGGGCCGTTGATGAGCATGATGTTGCAGAGCGTGTTCTTCAGACCCATTTTATCCGTGATCTTCAGGGAAACCTCTCGGCATTTTCAAAACAGAAGTTCCGGTGCACCAGGTGCAACACCAGTTACCGCCGGATGCCCCTGGCCGGAAAATGCCGGTGCGGAGGAAATATCATTCCAACCGTCCACGAGGGTTCGGTGAAGAAATACCTCCAGATGTCACGGCAGATATGTGAAGAGTATAATATTTCAGAGTATACACGGCAGCGGATTGAAGTCATTGATATGAATATTGAGTCCACATTCGGAGAAGAGAAGGTAAAACAGAAGGGTCTTGCGGATTTCATGTAATAATCGTCATACATGTGCTCATCTGCCAGGTGTGAGTCAAAAACTTTATATCCGGTTTTCCGGATGGTATTGGACGGAAAGGAAACACGGAAAATATACAAATAGGATACCCACCAACTTATGTACGTCAGCTTGGTGTGGATATCTTCCATACCTTCTCTTCTTTCAGTTGTGCGGGGATAGCCAAGTGGTCAAAGGCGAACGCCTCAAGAGCGTTTCTCGTA
>CAZCSN010000051.1:0-15433 GCA_964501255.1 uncultured Methanospirillum sp.
GTTTAAGTTCTGTTTTCGTGAGGTTGCCTTATGTAAACTCTCCTGCTCTCCTTCCATTTTCTGTTCCAGAATAATAATGAGGAAAAAGGATAAGTAATTGACGGATATTTGAAGAGATCAGAGGTCTGTTCCACTCTCATAATGGAACGATTTCATAAAGTTTTTTATAAATCCGCTCACTGATGATTTATCAGAGAATGACATGACCACAGATGGAGACTGGTTATTTCCACGTGCCTCAACAGATGATCCCGAAAAACCGGTACTAATCCGGCCGGCATCTGCATACCCCTGCGCTGACATCCCATAATCAAGCCCCTCTGTTGCCATCAATCCATCATCCGGGTATTCTATTCCCTCTTCCTGAGAAGTACTATTAACCAGTGTCTGATTTGTCAGGTTAACCGTGCTGTTCTCATCCGCTAGAACCAAATATGATACGAGAACTATCAAGGATAGACATAAAATCAGATATCGTTTGTGCGTCATGATGATTGCTGTCCCTCGAAATCCCTGTTATTTATTATATCAGTCAGGTTTTTATGAATTGTTTGTGGTCAGTGTGTTAGCATTTAAAATCTGATTAGAGCATCCCGTATCTTTTCGGGAGTGAGTATAAAGTCAATTTCACCGGTCTCAATAGCAGACTGGGGCATACTTTTAATCGGCGCTGTTGCAGGATCCTGTACGATTGTCACAGCACCCAGTTTATGCAGGTGATACATCCCGTCTGCACCATCCCGTCCCATTCCGGTTAATATGATGCCCATAATGGTATCTTCAGATCGCATTTGCACAGACAACATGGTCCGGTCCACGGCCGGGCGGACTCCATGAAGTTTTTCATCGTCATTCAGGTGAAATGTGCGGTTATTTTTTATCAGGAGATGCTGGCCGGATGGTGCAATATAGATGTGCGGTGCAGTGATCATCTCTCCTTCACCTGCGATTGACACCGGCATCCTGGTCATTGCTTCGATATGGCCTTTGAAGGTCCGGGTAAATGCCGGGGGGAGATGCTGCACAATAATAATTGCTGCATTGATGACTGGAAAATTATTGAATATTGATTCCAGTATGTATGGGCCTCCGGTGGATGACCCGATGATGATGATTTTCATTCTGAAGATCGTCCGGATGAGGTCTGGTCCTGAAGATACCTCATAATAAATGAAGTCTTTTCGATCAGGTCCTCATTGTCAAAAGGTTTTGTGATATAATCGACAACATATTCCTGAAGGCCTATCATCTTTGTATCAGGTGCATTCTTTGCTGTCAGCATAACAATTGCAATTCCATGTTCAAGATGATTATCAAGAATTGCCCGTATGGTATCCCATCCGTCCATTTCCGGCATCATGATATCGAGGAGTATAACCCCTGAGAATCCCTGTTGTAAGAGATCAATACACTGACTCCCGCTTTCTGCTGCAGTTATGGTAAATCCTGCATCAGATAATATTGTCCGGACGGCTATGCGGACATGTGCATCATCATCAACGATCATTACATTTCCGGTAGTATCTGCCATTTCATTCCCCCTGCCGCTGCCTGACTGAACCGATAAACCCGATCCTTTTCTTCAGAAAGATCTCCGGATTTTTTTTCAGGTGAAGATAAAATACTGATCCTTTTCCAGGTCCTTCACTGGTAACTGAGATAGTTCCATGGTACATTTCAACAACCCTTTTAGCGATGGCAAGACCAAGGCCATGTGATCCCCGGTCATGACGGGAGTTATCCGCCCGGTAAAACTCATCAAATATCCTGGGGATGTGTTCTGGTTCTATCCCGATTCCTTCATCCTGTATGGATATCAGTATCGAGTCTTCCTTATCAGTTGCGTGTATCGTAACATTGCCATTAATATATGAATATTTTACTGCATTCCCAATGAGGTTGCCAAGAACCGTTTCAAAATGCATCGGAGACATATACAGGGATAACTCATCAGGAATGGTATTTACGACATGGAGACTTTTCTGATGGATAAGATATGCATTATCACTGATGATCTGATTGACCATATCCCGTATATGAATCTCCTGAAGATCAGAGAGCATATACAGACTGTTCATCTGGGCGAGATCGAGGATCGTCGTCACCAGTTTTCTGATGGTCGCAACATCTTCAATAGAGTTATCAAGCAGTTCGCCTAATTCCGGATCCGTGATCTTTTTTCTGATGTAGGGTAATATTGCGACAAGCGGCGTGAGCGGGGTTTTCAAATCATGACCTATGATCTGGATAAATTCATCCTTTTGTCGTAATAACTCCTCAATCTGTGCGGTTCTCTTTCGAACGCGGTTATCAAGGTCACGGTTCATATCCAGAAGCTGGGTACGCATGGCATCAAGCTCCATGGTCTTTTCTTCCAGCTCTGTTGCATACTTCATCAGATGGTTTTCAACATCCTTTCGTTCGGTAATATCCTGGAGTATGCCATATGAACCCTGAATCATACCATTTTTGATTAACGGTTTTCCCATTATCCGAAGGTACTTGAATCTGTTCTCTTCAAAGCTGATTCTGAACTCAAAATCAAAGTCTTTCCCCTCTGAAACGGCAAGCTGAAAATATTTGAGAAATTTATCCTGATCCTTTTGGTAGGTGCGTGATATAAAATCATCAATTACGACATAATTCTGATCAGGGGGTGTCCCAAGCAGGGAGAAGACTTCAGGCGATACTCTGAAATGCCGGAGATGATTATCATATGACCAGACGCCCATTCGCGCAATCTTTTGTGCCTGTTCCAGTTTCCACTCAATATCAGAGAGCATATCCCCGTACTGTTTTCTCCGGGTGATATCCCGGATGACACCCTCTATCCCCTGAAGAACCCCGTCATCATCATAGACAAGCCGGCAACTGATTGAAGAATAGATGATCTTCTGATCCCGCGTGATCAGCTGAATCTCATAATCCTTGACCCCTTCCCCGCTGATGATGTCAGAAAGAAAGACCGGCCAGAATTCAGGAGGATGCACGATATTTTCAAGGGATGTTCCAATTAATGATTTGTCTGACTGATACCCGAGATTTTTTATCAGGGAGGAACTTACCCGGATAAGAAGTCCCGATTTATCAGTCATAAAATACATATCTCCAATCTGATCAATGAGATTTTGAAATTTCTGTTCACTCCTCGCAAGGATTCCTTCTATCTGGCGTCGTGATAATTTGGTCTCAATAATACCTGCGAGTATCATGAGTGTTGTCAGTTCTACCTGCATCCATCTCCGGGTTTCAGATTCGTCCCACAGAATCAGAATGCCGGTCAGATGTGCATCCCTGATCAAAGGCACCATCACCAGTGAACCACACGCACGTTCCTCAAGCAGTCTCCTGATAAACCCGCCGATCTGTTTCTTTCTGATAACGACCGGGTGATGTATTTTGAGTTCCGGAATTACGGTGAAAAATTCGGGATCATGAATGAGGTCATCCATATCTGTCCCGATAAGATATCCATACCGGTCAGACCAGAGAAACCGCTCAATAATAACGTACGGTGGAGATATTTCATTCATCTCAATATAGGATGAGAACCTGACTTTCATCACCGCCCCCACCCTGCTCATCATCTGCTGGATCTGCTCTTCAGGATACTGATCCAGGAGGTGTGATCCGATTATCTCACGAATGAGATCATACAAGGTATTGATTCGGTTCTGTTCAGCACTCAGAAAATATTCGGCTGTGATATCGCATCCGGAGATAAAGATATTGGTTGTATTGTCATCATTCAGGAATGAGAGCATTCCCATCCGGTAACAGTGTACCAGCCCGTCAGATGAGGAGAAGATCATGTTCCGGTATGCAGATGTGCAGAGGCCTTCGCGTATATGCGTTATATCATCAGCAACAGATTGGAACCGGCTATTGGTTGTGAGGATATTGCAGGGCATCCCGTCCGGCTCATATGAAAATCCGGAGATCTCCTGGAATTTCCGGTTTGCAAGAAGGAGATTTCCCTGCAGATCAATCACAGCAGCAGGGCCGGGCATATTATGGAGCAGAGACGTCAGAACAGGAACAGACTGAACATCAGGGCGGGTATTAACATCCGTATCCAATCTGTTTCACCTGGTTAATAATCGGACAGAGAATATTTATACATATTTCTAAAGCCGCCAGATACAATCGGTGCAGGTAAATGGTTACAACGCATACAAATATGCCACATTTTCATGTCTGATCCTGTCTTCACAAAACGAAAATCTGTCCTGGTTCATGTTCCTTTATCACGGGATCTCCTGCCGGAAGAGATCTCTGTCATGAATACATTGAACAAAAAGTTCTCTGATGATGAGATAACACTCAGTTTTTCCAGTCAAACCCTGACAGCCAGTTTAATCAGGCTTGACCCGGCACAGTATGAGAAGATAGTGCATGAATTAATTGACCGGGTAAAGCTGGCTCCACTCTATGCCAATAATCTGGAGAATCCCTTTGCCCTCCTGATGGAGAAAATATATGCAATTGGTAGTTACGGCATCCGATACCGAAAGAGGATCTATGCCGGATATGCCGATGAACGGAAGGTGACCGGCAGAAAAGAGAAAGAGTCAGAACGGGGATCATTTTTTTATGCAGAGGGAAATACCTTCTCCCGGGTGGACCATGCTCTTCCTGATGAGTATGTTAATCAGATCATCTGTGGTGACAGCGAAGAGATACTGTCCCGTCTTCCGGATAACTGTATTGATCTGATAATTACTTCTCCTCCATATAATTTTGGTCTTGAGTACTCATCGTCAGGTGACAGTGCTCACTGGGAGGCATATCTTGACAAATTGTACCGGGTCTTTGCCCAGGGGATCAGGGTATTAAAATACGGGGGGAGGTTTATCGTAAATGTCCAGCCTCTCTTCTCAGATTATATTCCGCTTCATCACCTCATCTCATCATTCTTCATGAATCAGAAGATGATCTGGAAAGGTGAGATCCTCTGGGAGAAGAACAATTATAACTGTAAATATACCTCATGGGGGAGTTGGAAAAGTCCGAGCAGCCCGTATCTGAAATATACCTGGGAATTTATCGAAATTTTTTGCAAAGGATCCCTGAAGAAGAGTGGGAATGCTGATGATATTGACATTTCAGATGAAGAGTTCAAATCCTGGGTTGTTGCAAAATGGTCTATCGGCCCGGAACGACGAATGAAGGAGTTTAATCATCCGGCTATGTTTCCAGAGGAACTCGTCGAACGGTGTCTGAAATTATTCAGTTTTCAGGGAGACATTATCCTTGACCCGTTTAACGGTGCCGGTACGACGACGGCAGTTGCTGCACGAACAAACCGCCGCTATCTGGGTCTTGATATCTCTTCTGAATACTGTGAACGTGCCCGTGAAAGACTCAAAAATAATCTGAACTCCAAATCTGGAAAAGTGGCGGGAGTCACACAGAAAAGAGAGAAGAAATCTACACCCACATCCTCCGAAGCACCACGGCGAAGAGGCCGCCCGCCAAAACAGCAGGTACTGAAAGAGGGGTTTTGGGATAGTCCTGACCGGTTTTCCGGGATTTCGCCTTAAGGGATTCGGTTGCAAACTGATAATTGGATAATGCCTGTGGGTTTTGGGGATCTCGTGCAAGGGCCTGCAGAGAGGCATTTTTCTCTTCTTCGAATTCACCAAGTCCCCCATGAGCGGTTCCTTTCAGAACCCACGCTTCAACAAGTGTCGGATCTTTTGTAACTGCGGCATCAGCAGCCTTTCGTGCTTCCTGATACCGGCCGGTCTCGATAAAGAGGGATGCCTGTGCGGTCAGGACGTATGCATTATCAGGATGTGATTTTTCTGCCTGTTTAAGCAGGCTTTCTGCTCCGGTATAATTCCCTTTTTGCTGAAGAATACCTGCCTTTGTGATAAGAGCAAGATAAAAGTCCGGCTGAATCTCCAGGGATTTGTCAATAAGGGTCAATGCCTCATCGTATGATTGATTTGCCGCTGCATCTACCGCCTGATTATAATAGGATATCGCATCAACAACCGGCCCTTCAAGTCCCCCGTATGCCGGAGCGATGAGCAGGGATATACATGAAATCCAGATGAAGAAGAAAAATACCTGCGCTTTCAGAATTATTTTTTTCATTATACATACTCGTCTTTCATACAGTAAGGAATTATCTGGTTTTTGGAGTTGGAAACTCCCATTGATGAATACGAAAGCAGACTCAGTTCGAGCCTGTTATATGTTAGCATGGCACAATGATGCATGGATATGTTCGGGCTACCAACAGAAACTATTGGAATCGTAGGAGGAGCGTTTGTATTCTTTACTATTCTTCTTATTATCTGGGGACTTTATTATCGGGGTGAGGAATAATGGCTGACGTAACAACGATTCTTATTGTTGCGTTTTATTGTCTTGCCATGATAGGTATCGGCGGCTGGGCATCAAAGAAGATCAAAAATACCGAAGACTATCTGGTTGCCGGGCGATCACTCGGGTTCTGGGTTTTTGTTCTGCTCATGATCGGAACGGTCTGTTCCGGGATGTCACTGCTTGGTGTTTCAGGCCTTGGGTTTAAATTCGGATGGCCGACCATCTGGGAGCAGATTTTTGTCCCGCTTTCAATCGCTTTTTGTATCATATTCTTTGGTGTCAAGCTGCATGCCATTACCCGCACCACCGGGTACATAACTGTGCAGGATTATCTGGCTCACCGGTATGAAAGTCCGACGGCTCTTCGGAGACTGTCTGCAGTTGCAGGGATTATTGTCTCCCTCATCTAGCTGGTCGGTCAGTACACCGCGATCGCCATAGTCCTCATGTGGCTTTTTGAGATACCGCTCTGGCTTGCACTAATTATTGCAACACTTGTCGTGACCATTTACACAACCATCGGCGGTCTGTATGCCGTTGCCTGGGCTGCACTTGTTCAGTCATTGATCCTGATACTTGGTGTTGTCATCATGGCTCCGGTCATCATCTTTTATGCAGGCGGTTTTACTCATGTAAATGAGTTTATGGCATCAGTCAGTCCGGATTTGGTGCAGCCATGGATGTCGCAGGGAATGGTGTTTACCCCGGCATACCTTGTCTCTTTTGGAGTACTGCTGATCGTCGGACTTGCCTGTGCCCCCCATGTCATCAATAATATTCTTGCAGTCAAAGATGCACGGCTTTTTAAATGGACTCCCCTTCTTGGATTCCTTATCTACGGGGCCGTGATGTTTCTGCTCAAATTTGCAGGGTTTGCAGGCATTGTGCTGGTCCGGGAAGGAGTATTTACTCTCCCTGATGTTCCAAATGCGCAGGATTTTGTCATACTGTATGGTATACAAAATGCCATCCCCCATATCGCTTTATGGTCCATCTTTGCCGTGATTGTCCTTGCAGCGGTCATGTCAACCACCGATCGTCTGATGCTTACCATCGGTGCCATGTTTTCATGGGATATCTACAAGAAAATCATCCGACCGGATGCACCTGACAAACAGGTCCTTATTATCAGCAAGGTGGTTGTCGTCCTCTCAGCCCTGGTCACGATGATAATCGCATTAAACCCACCTGAAATGCTCGCCTTCCTCATCTGGATGGGAATTGGTGTCATGTTGTCAACATTTGCCGTTCCCCTCCTTGCAGGATTATACTGGAGACGTGCGACCAGAATGGGGGCAATTGTCAGTATGGCAGCAGGACTGGTTTCCGCAGGAATATTCGGGGCATATTACCAGTATGTGGCAAAGCTCCCGCTTCACTTCAGTTTTTATGCCGTACTGATCTCCTGTATTGCAATGATCATCGTCAGTCTGTGCACGAAACCAACCACTGAAAAAGTTCTTGATGAGACAAAAACCGGATGGTTCATCCGCTGTCCCTGAATTTTGCCTCTAAATTTTTTTTCTTCTTTTTGAATATGTAAAATCCAGACATACTGATTGGGAACTATTAACTGAAAAGTGAGAAGAATTATATGTAAGAAATGGACCATCTCTCAAAGACGTCGATAATCAAAGCTGCAGGACTTGTATTTGGCGATATCGGGACCAGTCCCATTTACACGCTTGCAGTTTTGTTTCTCTTTCTTACCCCCTCTTATGAAAATATCATGGGAGCGGTATCACTTATTTTCTGGACCCTGATAATCATGGTAACCATCCAGTATACGTTCCTTGCCATGCGTCTTTCAGAGACCGGCGAAGGAGGTACTCTGGTACTGAAAGGTATTCTTATTCCATTATTGAAACACCCAAAAGGAGTTGCTGCCTTTACCCTGCTCGCAACCCTGGGGATTTCTCTGATGATAGGAGAGTGTGTTATCACCCCCGCAATCTCAATCCTGTCTGCTGTTGAAGGAATACGACAGATACCTGGATTTGAGCTCATATCCCAGGACTGGCTTATTTTCCTTGCTATTCTTATTGCTCTCGGATTATTTTTCTTTCAAAAACGGGGAACTGAAGGCGTATCACGAACCTTCGGGCCGATCATGGTCATTTGGTTTGTAACCTTATTCATAACCGGTGCAATCTCCGTCTTTCTCACGCCGGAGATACTTCTTGCGTTAAATCCCTGGTACGCAATACAGTTTTTCATACACAACGGGCTTCATGGGTTTTTCTCATTATCAATGATAGTACTGTGTGCAACGGGGGCTGAAGCATTATTTGCCGACATGGGCCACCTTGGGCGGGAGCCGATACAATATGCCTGGGGTTTTGTATTTGTTGCAGTACTATTCTCATATCTTGGTCAGGCTGCCTTTTTGTTGCGGCATACTGATGTTGTCAATCCGTTATTTGAGATGGTCTTTACCATATCACAGATTGCATACATCCCGTTTCTCCTTCTCATGATCATTGCAACAATTATCGCATCCCAGGCGGTAATCAGTGGTATATTCTCTATCATCTATCAGGCGATTACCACCCATCTTCTGCCGATGCTGCCGGTTGATTATACCTCTGATGAGCTCAGAACTCAGATCTATATCAATACCGTAAACTGGCTTTTATGTTTTGCCGTTATCTTTGTTCTGCTCATCTTCCAGTATTCAGACCGGCTTGCAAGTGCGTATGGGCTTGCAGTAACCGGAACCATGTCGATCACCGGTTCATTTATGATTGCCATATTCCTTCACCGGCGAAAATTTTTCTATATGGGTATAGCAGTCCTGGTAACTCTTGTAGATATCATTTACTTCCTCTCAACAGTCTCAAAGATAACACATGGCGGATATCTCTCCCTGGTCATCGCTTCCATCCCGTTCTCGATCATTATTATTTATACCTCCGGACAGCGTGCCCTCTACAAGGCTATGAAACCAATGGGGCATGATCAGTTTATTAAAAAATATACCCGTGCCTACAGGACTGCCCGTCATCTGAGAGGAACTGCCCTGTTCTTTGCCCGGTCACTTGACCAGGTGCCTGCATACATCTCACGGACGATGTTTAATAATGAGATTATTTATGAAGAGAATATCATCATCTCACTGGACATCAAGGATGAGCCGTACGGGTTTTCATGGCGGTTTGATAAATCGATAGAACCAGGACTATCCCATCTCTCAATCAGTTACGGGTACATGCAGATCATTGACCTCATGCGGATCATTCGTGAAGCAGGGATTGAAGAGAAGACGATATTTTATGGAATGGAAGAGATCGTGACCCGTAATATTATCTGGAAGATATTCAGTGCGATCAAGCGTCTGTGTCCCTCATTTGTTCAGTATTACCGGTTACCATCACACAAGGTTCACGGGGTTGTTACCCGTGTGGAACTGTGAAAGCGAACGGGATCAAAGGGAGATTTTATCTCTCCATATCCCCAGATATGGTATCGAGGTGAATCATTCATGTGTACCGTTGGCGGACCTGTTGATATTGATTATGATGAAGGGATAAAACCGAAGAGTTACAAGTGTAAAGACTGCGGTGGCAGTTTTAGTACCCTTGGGAAAAACGTCCGCTGTCCTACCTGTGGTTCTGATAACTGCGTTCCGGCATGATCGTACCCCTCGGGGATGGGTATCTCTGCATCCAAAGTACGCATTCCTTTCTTTTGGTAGGAAAAGTTCTCTCTCCCTTTCATCTTTTTATTGAAACGTATAGTGATGAACTCTGCCAGTATCTTGAGCAGGGTGATCTGGTAGTGGTTTCGGCTCCGGAAGGCGGAGATCTCGGCCAGGCAATGATTCTTCTTGAGCTCATCCGGGAGTATCATGCTCCTCTTGTTGTACTCCCAAAGGGCCACCCCGGGAGTGCCCGGCTGAAGATGGTCATATCAGCAGGGGATGAGATTGAACTGAACTGTTCCATTCAGCGTGGTACTCATCCCAAGCAGCATCTGCTCTGTGGGTCAGAAGAGATGGCAGGAATGGTGCTGAAACGGACCGGTGATGGTGTTGCGGTATCGGGAGGAGAAGAATTCCATTACCTTCATATTTCCCGTATGGTTACGGTTCCTCCTTCGTGATCTGTTCATCTGATCTGAAGATCGTGGATATCCCTTCTGATATACTTTTTATCTTCCGTTTCTGATTGTAGAGGACAATACAGGTATGGCAATAGATGATCCCGATTATCAGGGTAAGGTCTATTACTCCGATGAGGGCGGCAGGGAGCCTGAACCCGGCATGGGAAAATATGTATGAATCAATCATGGGAACTAAGAGGATACCAACCAGAAAGCAGAAAATTCCGCTTATTACAACCATCATGTCATTAAAGTTCATACGTATACCTGGTAAAAGAGAGGTATGAATCGGTCCCTATTAATATCTGGGATCCCGGAGTTGCCTGATAGTTCTGAAATATGTACGGGTTGTGGATACAAAGAGATATACTGTCCGGATTGAAAAGGTACGCATATTCTGAGTAGTATGTCATATAAATTCCGGGTCGGGACTGACGATTTCAAAAAATTACGTGATGAAGGAGGGTACTTTGTTGACAAAACATTACTCATTAAGGAAATTATTGATGGTAGAGATGTAACCCTTTTTCCTCGTCCCCGCCGGTTTGGAAAGACCCTCAATATGACCATGCTTAGATATTTTTTTGAACGATCAGAGGAAGACCGGCAGTATCTCTTTAAGCAATGTGCTATTTCTGGCCTTTCTCAGTATATGAGTCATCAGGGTCAATATCCGGTAATTTATCTGACATTAAAACAGATCAGGGGGAATAATTACCCGGAGGCTGAACTACAACTGCGAAAGACAGTCAGTGAACTCTATAAACTCCATGCATATGCTGCAGTCATTCTTGATACGGATATCTCCCGCAATGATTATGAGGAGATAAGGAACGGGAACAGCACGATTGCAGCACTGAAAAGTAGTCTGCGGGATCTCATTGTCATCCTGTATTCCTATTACAAAAAACCGGTCATCGTACTGATAGATGAATATGACAGTCCGATGATTGAGGCCTGGATACATGGGTATTATGATGAGATGGCTGATTTTATGCGATCCTGGTTGGGGGCAGGTCTGAAGCATGAGAATGCACAGGCTCTTTTCCGGGCAGTTATCACAGGCATTCTTCGGGTTGCCAAAGAATCAATATTTTCAGATCTGAACAATCTGAAAGTAATTACAACTCTTCAGTCACATCCGGCTGCACATATGTTTGGATTTACCGAAGACGAGATCGATATGATACTGGATGACTTTTCTCTGGTACATCACCGGGACACAATCAGGGAATGGTATGACGGGTATCGGTTTGGATCATCCATAATATATAATCCCTGGTCTGTTACGAATTACATTGATAATCTTCCTGATCCTCCCGGTCCCCACTGGCTCAATACTTCTGCGAATACGCTTGTGTATGAAGAATTGAATTTGGGTGGTTTTGCAATAAAGCGGGATCTTGAACGAATGTTATCCGGAGAAGAGTTGAGATATCCCATTACAGAAACGATAACATTTCGCGATATTGGGAGAAATTCTGCGAATATATGGAGTTTTCTTTATTTTTCAGGGTATATCAGGGCTGACAGTCCTGCGGAGGATATCCGGGGAAGGACCACATACCGGTTATCAATCCCAAATAAAGAGATAGGATATGCCTATGAGACGTTTATTGAATCCCTCTATCCAAAACCTGAAGGAGGGCTTGATGCACTCATGGAATGGTTTATCGAATATAAACCGGTATCCGTTCTGGAAAAAATCCTTCAGGAGCTTACCCTTGGCCTTGTGAGTATGTATGATCTGGCAAAACTTCCGGAAGCTGTGTTTCATGCATTCATGCTCGGTTTACTGGCAAATTTAAGAAATATTTATGAGATTCGATCCAATATCGAGGCTGGTTATGGCAGGGCCGATATTCTTATGATCCCAAAAACAAGGGAATATCCTCACGCATATATTATTGAATTTAAAACCGGTTGCGATGAAACAAACACAGATACGGCATTCAATGAGGGTCTTGATCAGATACGCGAAAAAAAATATTCTGCAGCTTTACTCAATGCAGGGATTTCTCACGATAGGATCATAGAGCTGGTAATATCTCTTAATGGAAAGAAAGTCCGGGTATATAACGGATTACAGACGAGATCCTGACATCCTTTTTTTTACTTCACCTTCAGTTCTGAAGAAGATATTATGTCTGCATCTGTACAGACTGGTCAACAATAAATAATACCAGTACTATTTTCGTATTATAGGTCCTGCTCCGACTACCTGATACTCCGGTCCGGCCACTCATAGTTATAATCCGCTCAACCTTATACCGAATACCCGGTTAGTACCTGTTGCAGAAAATGAGCGGAAGATTTTCTGCAGGTTTTCTGCACATGCAGAAAATAAAAGCCCGGTAAATATTCCTTATAATTGTACATGTACAAATATGTACAATTATTTACTTTCATTTTCTGCAGCACTCGCACTCACGTAACACTTTGTGAATTCATCATCGACTGGTTCAGTCTCTTCATGTATCTTCATGCGACCTCATGATTGCAGAAAATAACTATGAAAACCCCGGATATCAATCGAAAATAAGATCCATCCGGTTAAACAGGGCGGATCCTGCAGAAAATAAACTTCAGTCTGCAGAAAATTTTCTGCACATCCGGGATATGCTGAAAGAGGAATAAAAAGTATGAAAAAAATCCCTGAAAAAAATGAAACGTTACGCCGAAAGGGAGATTTGAACTCCCGAGGTGTTACCACCAGTGGTTTTCAAGACCACCGCCTTCCCAGACTAGACTATCTCGGCACCTATACATGTCGGTGTATCTTCTATAAATATATTCCAGATATGATGAATCAATACTCGTATATTCTTACACATTTTATCTGAATGTAGAGGGATAATTCTGCACACATCAGTAACCGTAACCGGTATCAGGGGTCTTCCCCTGATTCAGAGGGGAGATGACCTTCCGCGCCTGATTGTTGATAAATGCGCTTTGGAAGACGGTGACATCATCTGTATTGCTAGTACCGTCATCTCAAAGGCAAAAGGATACACCAGGCATCTGAAAGATATTACCCCTGGTGACAGGGCCACCCGGATTGCACAAAAGACCGGTGAAGATCCCCGGTTTATCCAGGTGGTTCTTGACCAGGCCTGTGATGTCCTCATAGAAACACCTTTCACCCTCACCGAGGTCCCCTGTGGTCATGTCGGGGTCAGGTCAGGCGTTGATGCAAGCAATGTTGAAGACGGACTTGTCATTACCCTCCCTCCGGATCCCATGAAAGAAGCAGATGAGATTCGTGAAGCGATCAAAAGCCTTACCGGTAAAGAATGTGGAGTTATTGTTACTGACACCTGTGGCAGATCATTCCGGCGTGGTCAGACCGGTCATGCTATCGGATGGAGTGGTATGACTGCCATCCGGGATTTTCGTGGAGATAGTGATCTCTTCGGGCACACTCTTGAGATTACCGAGGAAGCGGTGGTGGATGAAATCGCCGGATTTGCAAACCTCATCATGGGTGAGAGTAATAACGGAGTGCCTGCTGTTCATTTCCGGGGCATACCTGCATGGACCGGTCATAATACCATATACTTCAGACCGGAAGAGGACGTTATCAGGAACGCCTTAAAAAAAGTGTAAAATCAGAATGCAATCATATTCAGGACGAAGATGGCAACACCACATACAACCGCCGCGGTAAGTACTGCGTAAGGGCTGATGTGGACTGCCCGCCGGTCTTCACTGTCATAATAATTGACAAGACCAGCAGATGAGATTAATCGTCCACCTGCTTTTTTTGCCATAATCTATATCTGACTCCTGAATTATATAAAAGACAAGGCCTGCCGTACATCATGACAGAGGAGTATATCGTATCAGGAACTGCTCTTACCGAAGAAACCCTTGAGGCGCGGGAAGTTACTATTGTTGTTCAGGATGGGATTATCACCGCCGTTGAAGATGAATCCTCCGTCCCGGAGCAGTGGATCTGCCCTGCATTTTTTAATGCCCATACGCATCTTGCTGACACGGTAGCAATGGATGTCCCCTGCTCCGGGACGCTTGATGAACTGGTAACTCCCCCTCATGGCCTCAAACATACAATCCTTGCACAAACACCTGAGAATCATCTCATCAGGGCCATGACGGATTCTCTGACCGAGATGATCCATTCAGGAACTGCAGGGTGTGCCGATTTTCGTGAGGGGGGACGATCGGGAGTGCGTGCATTACAAACAGCAGCAGCATCACTCCCCTTTCATCCGGTTATTCTGGGAAGGGAAGGCGGTGAGGAGATAGCTGACGGAGCCGGAATCAGCAGTGCCAGGGACGTGTCTTCATATCAGGATATTGTGGACCGGATGAAGAAACAGGGGAAAATCATCGGTTTCCATGCAGGGGAACGGGATGCTCAGGATATTGATGCCGCACTGGATGCTGGTCCTGATTTCCTTGTTCACTGTACGCATGCAACACCATGTCAGATACGGAGAATTGCAGATGAAGGAATACCGGTTGTCATCTGCTGCCGATCAAATTATCTGCTTCAGGTAACAACAGGGTCAGATCACCCTCCGGTCCATCAGATGAAGGAGGCGGGGGTTCAGATTCTTATCGGAACTGATAATGTCATGTTTGTCCAGCCTGATATGATGCAGGAGATAGCATTTATTCATACCGCCTATGGGGTGCCTGCCCATGACCTCCTCTCATCTGCCACCAGGGGATTTTTGCCGGCGGGGATATCTCACGCCATAAAAAAAGGGAACAAAGCTTCATTTTTCGTATTGGACTGCTCCTGGGGAAATTTACACCATTCCCGTGACATCGCATCCACTATTGTGAAGAGGGCGCCATTGAGCCATTTTTGCGCAAGAATTTTTTAGGTAAAGTCCAAATTAAATTGGAAGCCTTTTTGAGGGGAGTATATGTATAACACAATTCTTGTTGCTATTGACGGATCCATTGTCAGTGAAAAGGCATTTGAGGCAGCCGTCGAACAGGCACATGCCTGGAAAGCAAAACTTCA
>CAZCSN010000052.1:0-15118 GCA_964501255.1 uncultured Methanospirillum sp.
TTCAGTCTGCTCTTTCATAAAACACCTTGGGAAAAGCTGGTTATATTTACGTGTCTCCCTTACATAAATACACCGTCTTGAACTGAACCCAGGGTTACTCACATGGATTTTTTTGAAACAAGTCATGCCATATTCACCTCAATACAACAGGCCATTACTCCCCTGATAGGGACTGATAAAGCAGGTATTATAACCGGAAATGGTGCAGACGGCTCACCGACAAAGTATATTGATAAAATTGCCGAAGATATCGCTTTGAAGCATATCATAAAAGAAAACCTGTGTCATCTTCTCATCAGCGAAGAGGCCGGAAAAGTTGTGATTGGTGGAGACTCCGGGACTATCTTTCTGGATCCGGTTGACGGGACATACAATGCCTTAATGAATATCCCGTTTTTTGCCCTTTCGCTTGCATATGTAAAGGACGGTCAGTTGGTTGAAGGGTTTGTCGGCAATCTTTCAAATGGCGATATCTTCACCGCAAAAAAAGGGAACGGATCATATCTCAATGATCATCCCATCCATGTATCAGACGTGTCAGAGCTTCAGGCCAGTGCGATGAGCGTATATGGAAAACATTTCCAGTATGACCGGGTGATACATCTGATGCAAAAGATAAGACGATTCAGACAGTTTGGTGCTTCAGCCCTGGAACTCTCGTATGTAGGCGCAGGTAAGATCGACGGATTTGTTGATCTGAGACGAACGCTTCGCGCAACTGACGCAGCAGCAGGTATTTTAATCCTGGAAGAAGCGGGTGGCATCGTCAGTGACCGTGACGGAAATCCTCTGACTCTTCCCGATGAGGTCAGTATTGGGAACTGTCTGGTAGGAACAAACGCCCATCTCCATAGAAAAGTGATTGAATATCTGCGGTAAATGAACTCCTCATATCCATGAATATTCTTATTGTAAACCGGTATGGTGATCCAAAGGTTGGTGCATTTTCCCGTGAAGTGGAACAGATATTACTTCGTCACGGGCACCATGCCACGCGGTATACTGATAATCTTTTTGAAAAAAAATCTTCATTATTTGATCCGGCTTATCCACCGGACCTTATCATCGTAATTGGAGGAGACGGAACTATCCTCCTTACCACGCAGCAGATGCCGGTTCAGGTCCCGCTTATTGGAATAAATTACGGGGAAGTAGGTTTTCTGGCCGATATTGAACCGGATAATATCGCTTCCCTGCTCTCTCATCTTACCGGGCCGTTGAACGTTGAAGCGCGGATGCGGATTGAGCTCAGGATGGATGGAATGGTTATCGGTACTGCACTCAATGAAGCACTGATTGTGACCGATCGGCCGGCGAAAATGCTGAAGTTTCTCATTTCTATTAATGGAAAAGTGGCTGAACGGTTCCGGGCAGACGGCCTGATTATGAGCACTCCGACCGGGTCGACTGCGTATGCCATGAGTGCCGGAGGTCCGATTATCGACCCACGGGTTGAAGGTTTTCTTATGGTACCACTTGCACCCTTCATGCTCTCCAACCGGCCACATCTGATTGATTCGTCACGAACGGTATCGGTAACCCTTGAAGCACCAAAGCCTGCAAAACTGGTCATTGACGGACAGACCGAGATTCACCTGAAGACCAGTTGTACAATTGAACTCTCGAAAAGCTCATCCCCTGCCTTGTTTGTTGATGCGGGTCAGAATTTTTTTGAAAAGATTAACCGGAAACTTCGTCATCTCTAGAGGGAAAGAAAGATTTAACTTTTCCCCTGTATGATATGGACGAGAGGACTGAGTATCATGCAGGATACGATACGAACCAGATTTGATTATGCAGAAGCATCGAAAATTCTGAAAGAGACTCTGCATCTTGACGGATCGCCGGTAGCATTCAAGATCTGTAAAACGGCTGACGAAATTCCTGAAGGAATGGCCCACATATCAGAAAATGTGCGGCATTGTCAGATGATTGGAATGGCCAGGAAAGAAGGAAAGATCTTCTATGCAACCGTCGAAAATCATGCATGTATGGGGGGCTCCTGGGCTCTTGGTCTTCGTGAACTGACTCCAAGTCTGAAGTCCGGTGAATTTTATTACAAACTTGGAAAATTCGAGTCATGGCCGGCATGTAAACGAACCATCGACCGGGTCCCTCACGTGGAATCACTGACAACCTATGCAACACTCTATGCTCCGCTCGAAAAGACGCCTTTTGATCCGACGCTTGTGCTTATTATAGCAAAACCGAAAGCCATGCTCAAGCTTGCACAAAGTAATCTCTACCGGCTGGGCGGGCGAATCACCTCCAATTTCTCCGGGATTCAGTCTGTATGTTCTGATGCCTGTGCGCAGGTATACCTCTCCGGCACTCCGAATTACTCTCTTGGCTGTGACGGGTCGCGGAAATTTTCCGGAATCGAAGATGGAGAAATGGTTACCGGCATTCCTGTTGAGATGATTCCGGAAATTGTCTCTTCCCTGAAGATCGTGACCGGGGCTGCAGGATCTTCATAATCATTTTTTCTGCCTTCTCCCACAGGGAGAAGAATCTTAACAATAGCAGAATACAGATAGGTACGAGTATCAGGATGCTGAAACAATATCCAATCATAATTCTTATCCCTATGCTGGTACTGGCTGCATCAGGAGCGCCAGTATATTCCGGAGAAGACTTGTTTGAGATTGGGAATGAACATTATGCACAAGGATCACTGGATAAGGCGATAGAATTCTGGATGAAAGCCAAACAGGCAGATCCATCTCTTTCTGCAAATGCATGGTACAATATCGGTCTTGCATATGCCGGGATGAAAGAGTATGAAAAGGCGATCATGGCATGGAATGAGACGATATACCTTGTTCCTAACTCTTCCATGGCCTATGATAATATGGGAACTGCATATGGGCTTCTCGGCAGATATGAAGAAGCCGGCCGTGCATATGATATGGCAATTGCCATCGATCCTGATGTCGTCAAATACCGGATAGACAAGGAACTGCTTTTGAAGAGTTCACCAAAAGAAGAAACACCCATGTCGCCGTGGTCCGCATTTCTTGCCCTTATTACCGTATTAGGGGTGCTCACGCGGTATACCGGGGATGCATAATTTTTCCCAAAAGGTTTTTTCCGGAGAGGAGATATCCAGTAGTATGAATTATCGATCGTCCTTTTTTGGTGTTATATTATTCTCAATCTGCCTGTTTTGTTTTTGTATTACGGGTTCTCCTGGCATTGATTTTCAGGGTCAGTTCGTCCTTTCATCAGGAAGTGTGACTGCTGATACTATTCTTCCCCGCATAACCGGGCTTTCAATGAATCTTCCTCAGACGGTTCAGGCAGGAACCTATCTGCGGCTGGTAGATATCATCAGAAATGACGGGACTTCTACAACAGGGCCATTTTTTATAACCTATATGCTGCAGGACCCGGCCGGGATTTGGGAAACGCGAACTCTCGGGACTGTCAGTGTGCCAAATCTTGTCAGGGGCGGGCAGAAAAAAGTAAATACCACCTTTCCCGTTCCACCTGATCTTCAGCCCGGGAATTATCAGATACGCCGGTTCATCCATACCGATCCGGTTGCATCAGATCAGACCGGCACATACCTGAGCGGAGCAGACGGGACGATTGAAATTACTGGTTATGATCCAACGTATCTCACCGGCTACACGGATGATCTGGTCACGGAGCAGGATGCACAAGCCCTTACTATCCGGTCAATAGTAAAAAACTCTTATGATGTTCTCCCTGTTCAGACAAAACTTTCATATTATCTCTCCGGCTCCGGTCTCATCTCTGATGATCCCCTATTTATCGGAACGTCAGAGGATCTCATCATTCAGCCACAATCTGAGCGCACAATAGAAACGACCCTGCCAGTGCCTGAAGAGATAATATCCGGTACTTATTATCTGATAACGGCATTTCTGCCGGTTGAGCTCCTTCCGGATGATTCATCGCTGTACTGGATATCTGAGCCCCCCATCTCCCTCTCGTCATCTCCGGTTCCTGTTTCCACACCAGCCGTCGCTTCACCGGTGTCCTCATCAGGAGATCCGGATGTCATGACGGTAAAAACGGAATACCCCGATATCATGTATATCGGTGAATCAGTCAAGCTGACAGATTCGGTTACCAATATCGGTGGGGCAACAGCAGGAATTGTCAGGGTTGAATACCTCCTCTCTTCTGATGATACCGGATCAGATTCCAGACATCTTGATTACTGGACTCTCCATAATCTGAAAGGCGGAGAGACCAGGACTTCTCAGGTAACGATTGGAATTCCCGGTGGGGTCCGGCCGGGTATCTACTATCTTACCAAAAAAATTACGGTAACATCAAGCCCTCCTGAAAAAAATACTGCAAATAATTTTTGGACAGGTAACCGGCCGGTTCGTGTAGAGTATAATCCGGCAGCGAAAATCCCGGATCTTACCCATGTAACGACCAGGTTCCCATGTGGGAATCCGGGGGAGAATGTGGAAATTTCGGATACGATCACCAACATCGGAAATGCATGTGCCCAGGATGTGAGTGTTGCCTACTATCTGTCCCCGTATGCCTCATTTGATCCAGCAACTGCCCGGTATCTGGGTGTCTGGGAGATACACAGCATATGTGTCGGAGAACAAAAGACACAAAAAACAATCGTTACCATACCTGCAGATCTTACCAATGGAGCATATTACTGGTTCTCGGTTATTGATCCCTGTACATATATGTCCTATTGCGGGGATGAAATGCCGGAACTTGATAAATCCAATAATATAAACAGCGGACCGTTCTATATTGGTCCGTGTGTGTTCTGCGGTTGCCCCTAGACCGCTCTGTGTCCAATATTTTTTTTGACTTACAGGTTCTATCAGTATTTCATGGCCGGCAATAGTGCGGGTGTCACACAATCCTTCTCTTCGGATTCAAACGGAATATTCACACAGAAGACGTCTGGAAAGGCAAAAGAAGAGAGTGCGGAGGAGTCATTTCAGGTCGTGGAGTTCCTTCTCGGACAGGAGCATTTTGCCATAGATCTTTTTGATGTGAAAGAAGTTGTTGAGTATACCCGAATTACCAAGCTTCCAAACAGCCCCTCATATATTAAAGGAATCATCGATCTCAGGGGTGAGATCACTACAATCATCGATCTCAAACAACAACTGGCAATCACCTCAACGCATGCATCGTCAGAAGAGGAGAAACGGATTATCGTCCTTGATGATCGGATCACTCATTCAAAGATTGGTATCATGGTGGATGATGTTCTCACCGTATCGACCTATTATGCAAGCCAGGTTGATGAGACCGCAACATCCGGGGATGACTCATCCCATATTCTTGGCATCATCAAGAAAAAAGTAAAGGACAAAGATAAAGAGAGTACTGAACTGGTTATCTGGCTTGATGTCAAGACACTGCTTCGTGACATGGACCAGATAAAATAATTATACCGTCTTCTTTTCAGACATCATCTCATAATTAATAACATTTTCAGCAATATCTGCAGAATATTCACCAGACCGTCGTATACTATCGGTAATGTTTCTGATTGGAACTGCCACATTGACCGGGAGCGAGAGGAGCTCCGTATTTATCTTTGCGAACGAATCCTCAAGGTTATGCATATATTCAATGGTTTTATTTGCCTTTTTGAGATCATGTGTGAAAAATGACTCAACACTCTTCTCAAAGGTATTTAATGCACCCTCCGAGACTTTCCTGATATGCGACTGGATCTCATGAGGGATATCTGCGTCCTGAATCTTTTTTGCATTCAGGGCGATTCTGACACTGTGATCCCCGACACGTTCAATAATTCGTGCCACCTGAAAATGAGGAAGCATCTCAGAGATGTTCATATTCATCTTTCGCGAGAGATGAACATTATGTAATATCATATTGGTCTGTCGTGCAATAAGCCAGAATAACCGATCAACATCATTATCACGGTCTATTACATCGGTTATCATATCCGGATCATGTGCAATAAATGCATCAATTGCGTCGGTATGCATACTTTTTACAATGACAAACATCCGTTTCAGGGAATTTTGTATGGGCATCTCGAGAGGATTTAAGAGATCCTTAATGAGGACACTGGTATCCGTCTCCTCAATAAACTCCGGCCCGATGACCATGTTTGAAAATTCACGAAGTTTCATCCTGATAGCGCCGGTCATCCGATCCTTGGTAGTAATCTGTATGGCATTATATCCGGCGATATATATCCCAATCAGCAGTCGTAAAAAGAGATCGGGATCGATCGAGGTATCAACCTCAAGGTTTTTTACGCGCGAAATCTGATCTCCGGTCGTGTTCCTTGTAATTAACAGTGTCCCGTCAGGCTGGACAATTACACCCAGGGGATCGTTCTTTTTGATATGTGTGGACTCAACCCAGTCTTTTGGAAGGGTGATAACATAGGATGAGCCGCCAGTCATTTGAACTCTGCGTATTTCCATAGGTATTACAGATTATGTGTAGTCTCTCAATAATATATATTCCATCTCCGTATTTGTACCTGGATTTCTATGTACCTGTATTGAATACGTATGGATCAAATGAGGTATGAATTTTCATGGAACCGGTTCGCTTTATCATTGTCGATACCTGGAATACAGACGCTCTGATTACCCTTTACAGAGAAGCAGGATGGTGGCTTGATGAGTATAATCCTGATGAGATGCCCGCATTTATCCGTGCCAGTTTCCGGTTTTGTGTCGGAGTACATGAGAGAACCGGTGAGACGGTCGCTACCGGCAGGATCATTTCGGATGTCGTCACCACGGCAATTATTCAGGATATGTGCGTCCTCAAAAGATACCGCGGCCAGGGAATTGGCCGGTGCCTTCTGAGATTTTTGATTCATACAGCACAGACGGCCGGGCTTTCTCGTATCATGCTTGTTGCAGAACCTGGCACATCACCATTTTATCAACAATCAGCCTTTATTGCGGATAAAAATAAGATATTTCTTTTGTACCGGAAAGGGCGTGTAAATGAAATTACATGAAGATGATTTTCATCCGATAGAGATTGATGATAAAAAAATATTTGACAGGATTTATCAGAATTGTCCGATTGAACACTCTGAGAATTCATTCGGGACACTTTTTTGCTGGCGCTCGTATGGTCATTACAGTATCTGTGAACAGGACGGATGTCTGATTATCAAGGGTGAGACGGAAGATTATCGTTCATATCGTTTTCCAATCGGCCCGGTCAATCCGGATGTCTTTCATGCAACGATAAAACTGGCACAGGAATTACACGAAGAAGCCCCCCTTCTGATTCTTGAGCCGTGGCAGTATACCTGGATGCGGGAGCACTATCCTGATCTCAATTTAAAGCAGGATCGGAATTTCTTTGATTATGTGTACAAAACTGACATTCTTTCAACACTTCCCGGGCAGGAGTTTCTGTCGATCAGGAAGCAGTTAAACAAATTCCGTAGAAAATGCCCGTCAACGGTAGAGATGATTTCTGAATCAAATATGGATGAAGTTTTGGAATTTCTCATAAAATGGTGTCAGCAG
Source organism: uncultured Methanospirillum sp. (assembly GCA_964501255.1). Lineage (GTDB taxonomy): Archaea > Halobacteriota > Methanomicrobia > Methanomicrobiales > Methanospirillaceae > Methanospirillum. The sequence goes on from CAZCSN010000052.1 coordinate 7,497, forward strand.
CGGGAGTGTGACAAATATACAATCCTGAAACATGAAAAAGACGCCATCAGAGAAGCAATCGCCAACTTCTCCGAGTTAGGGTTCTCAGGAATCACGGTCAATCCAAGAGGAGAGATAGGGGGGATTGCCATATTTGAGGAATTAAATCCACAGACGGCAGTCGTACATTATGAGAAAGCACTTCCTGATTGCGAAGGGATATACAAAGAGATCAATATGCAGACCGCATTACATCTGAAGGATCGGTACCGGTATATTAATCGTGAGAGTGATATGGGGATTCTGGGTCTTCGCGAAGCAAAAGAGCGGTACCATCCGGATCATTATGTAAAACTCTACTATCTTGAAAATTCCTGACGGATATATCTGCACACTTCCTTTTCATGCAAAAGGAAAATTATTTCTCCTTATATGTTTTCTCCATCTGTTGTTAATTATACAACTGATTTTATACTTCATACATCAATACTACATCTGCGATATATGAATCTGGTACCGGATGGTCTGCGTATCCTGATACTTGCATGTTTTATACTGGCATCAGGCTTTTATTGTCCTGTTACTGTCGCAGACTACTCCATCGGTACCATTATTGAAACAACCGGGCCTGTCAGGGATAGTTTTTCCGGGACATATTCGTATGCTGACGGGAATGGGACGAATGTATCCGGAGTATACAAAGACCGTACCATGACAAATGGTGGCTCACTTTCCCTGACAAAGCAGGTGGGAATGACCGAAGGAAAACCAAAAGATCAGGGATTTGAAACTCAAAAAGTAATCGGGTATTCATCAGGCACATCCGGCGGTCATCTTATCGCAGATGAATATGTTCTGACGTCAACCGATGTTTATACCAATACCTCAGCGGCCTCTCTCTGTTTTGGAGAGCCATATGATACATATGATATGTCAGAATGTGCATCCACGGAACAATCTGCATCATTTTCAATAGTAAATGCCCGGAATCTGATGCTTTCCACGACGAGCAGGAACACTGGCAAAACGCTCGATTACGCTCTGACCATTGGTTCACCAACCAATACCAGTTCCAGTCCGGGACTGACCGGAACCGTTATAACGGCATTTCATGGAACGAGTGCCTCACGTACCGGAGTGGTTACGCTTTATGACCGGACACTGATTTCAGGGTTAATTGACACGTTAAGCAGGCTGTATCATGGAGGAGATCGGATGGACGTGACAATGCTGACCTCCGGTACCGGTTCTGTACATGATAAGACGATCATGGAACAGACATATAACAGGAGTGATACCAGTACTGGCGAGGCATATGCGGGGACCTCTGTGTATACCCAGGATGTTATGACAAACGGAGGAAAGACGGACATTTCCCGGCAGGTATCCGGAGCAGGAACTATTGAAGCTGACCGGATAGTAACATACACATCAGATGGCAACCGATCCATACAGGCCTTTGAACAGGCTGTTGCAACCAGAATGACAGCATCGGATGAAAATTCGGACAGTCCTGCCTGTGTCCTTGCCGGTGTGTCATCGTCTTCAGAAGACACATCCCCCTATAAACAGGCATCTGCACAGACCGGAATAGCCGGTGTTTCATCCGCACAAATAACGAGCACTACCCGCATCAGTGATCCGGGTACATCAAAAGAACTGAACCTTGCATATAATGCAAATATTATGATACCGGTCGGATTTAACGAATCTCTCATAAAAGGAATGAAGGATTCCGATAATGACGGCAGGTTTGAAGACCTGAACGGAAATGGCCATTTGGATATGAATGATCTTGTCCTCCTCTTCCAGAATTTCCGCTGGATTGGTGAGAGTAATATATCACTCCGGATAGATTTCAATAACAATGGCCGGGCAGATTATGCAGATATTGTCACCATATTTAATGCAATGAATCAGACCAGGACAAGGAAAAATTAAAAAAAGTTCTGGGTGGCATAAAAAAACTCCCCATCAAACCGGGTCCCGATACCAATTTTTTCTATGGTGGGGTTTATGAGGTTTTTATTATGCTCAGGGCTGTTTATCCATTCTATCATCATAATATCGGCAACTTCTTCAGGTGTTGTCGGATCAACAAATCCGGTATAAGCCTTCCCAATCGTATGGCCTGCTGCAATTCTGATAATATTTTCAGCAATCCCCGTTCGTATTGTCCCGTCATCCAGTCTCCTGGTCACCTCATATCCGTTCATCTCCGCCCGTCCGGTTGGATCAATTCCTTCAGGAGTATAATGGGAAAAATATTTCCGCCGGATCATGTCTTTCGTGTGATCCAATGCCAGGGTGCTGAGTTCGCTGTCAAAGACCAGAGGTGCAAGTCCAAGGTGCTCACGGTACTTGTTTGTCTTGAGATAGAGATAGCCGGTTATCTGATCACTATATGCCTCTGAAAACAGATGTTCCGGATAGGTTACCTGAACCGGTTCAGGGTATATAAATAAATTATCGGCCTCGTTCGTCTCCTGAATCATTCCGGTATAATCAATATATGCGGCAAGGAAATAGGTGCCGGGAGGGATGCCCTCAGGTACCAGGTCTTCTGAGATCATCTGCTCATGCATCCTTCCTGATACGGAAAAGGATCGTTCCTCCCGCAGATGATATCCGGCATGTTCATTTGTTCTGTCAGGAAGGAGAAGAAAGAGTGTTTTAAATGATCCTGCTGACTCATTATTCGTGTTGAGGATAGTGTATGGTATTGTCAGGGGCGTGCCTGGAGATGTACTATTGTTCCTGACAGCATCAATGATGATCTGAAGATTTGGATTCCCTCCTTTCCACGGGGTATTTTTTTGTATTGTTACCGGATGAGAGGAGATTATGGTATTATCTGATGGAAACAGTTCTGACTCATACCCTGAAATACTGACAAGCATGTGATACTCTCCGTCTCTCATCCCGGATGGGATGTCAAATGAAAAGGGAATTTTCCCCCTGGTCCCGGGTGCCATCACATCAGTACCTTTGCTGCCAAGCCATACTGATATCCGGCCATCCGGATTCTCCTGCACAAGCAGCACATCCATTGCAATATGTGAGGCCGGTACAGGACCCCGGTTGGTTACAATCACAGAACCGGTTATCTTTTCGTTTCCCTGTACAATCTGCGGGATTACCAGATCAGAGAGTGAAAGGTCGGGAGTGAGTACAGGCTGTACTGGGGATATATTCTCTTCTGACGATATCTGCTCTGCATATGCAGCCTGGATGAAGATGAGTGGGATGAGAAACAGAATAAAAAAAACTGAACCTTTCAGCGGGATCATGCAGATCTATTGATCATGATCTCATACAAGCTTGCAGGAACGGGTCAGGAGAACGAGCTCAGATCCCGGCTGTTCCCGGTCCCCAGATGTTCCTGTGCCGGACGTGTGATCATTCTGCCCTGAGGTGTCCGCTTGAGAAATCCAATCCGGATCAGAAACGGCTCATACACATCCTCAATGGTTCGCGGTTCTTCACCAACTGATATTGAGATTGTCTTCAGCCCGACCGGTCCGCCACCAAAATCATGTGCAATGACCTGTAAGATTCTCCTGTCCAGAATATCGAGCCCTTTTGTATCAACTCCAAGGGCGGAAAGTGCTGTATCTGCAATCTCCCGGTCAACAGATCCGGTGCCCCGGACAACTGCGTAATCATATGCCCGCTTAAGGAGTCGGTTTGCAATCCGCGGAGTACCTCTGGACCGGTGTGCTATCTCCTCAGCACCTTCCGGTGTGATCGGAATGCCAAGGATGCCTGCTGACCGGGTAATGATGGTCATGAGTTCTGCAGGTTCATACAGATCAAGCCGGAGGATAATACCAAACCGGTCCCTGAACGGAGAACCAAGCAGACCAAGTCGCGTCGTGGCACCGATGAGGGTGAACCGTTCAAGAGGGAGCTGAATTGTTCGTGCCGAGGGACCTTCACCGATGAGGAGATCGATGGTATAATCCTCCATGGCCGGATAGAGTATCTCCTCAATGACCGGGGAAAGGCGATGAATCTCATCAATAAATAATATATCACGGTCCTTTAACGGTGTCAGGAGGGCTGCAAGATCACCCGGTCTGTCAAGCACCGGCCCGCTTGTTGTCTCGATATGTGACCCCATCTCCTCAGCGATAATATGTGCCAGTGTCGTCTTCCCAAGACCGGGAGGTCCTGATAAAAGGATATGATCAAGTGGTTTATTCCGCTTTCTGGCAGATGTAATTGCAACCGTCAGAGCATCCTTAATGGAGTTCTGTCCGATAAAGTCAGCAAGTGACCCGGGTCTGACTGACGGCTCGTCCTGGTCATCCTCGTGTTTTACCGGACTAATAAACCTGGTCTGCATAAAATTTCACTTTTTCCGAAGGAATACCAGTGCTTCTCTGATGAGATCTGAAGATGAGACGGGTCCCTTTGCTGCTTCTGTCTTCTCAATAGCCGCCATGGCTTCTTCACGGCTGTACCCGAGTGATATGAGCGCAAGCACAGTATCCTGTACAGGTGATGAAGTTACCTTCTGCTCTCCGTACTGTATTCTGAGGTCTGATACCTTTTTGTAAAGCTCAAGAATTATTCGTTCAGCCCCTTTCTTCCCTAATCCCTGAACCTGCGACAACACATCCGGCTTTTTGAACATAATTGCATCACATATCTCGGAGAGAGAGAGTCTGCTGATAATTGCAAGGCCGGTCTGTGGCCCGATATGTGAGACAGAGATGAGGAGACGGAACATTTCTGCTTCATCCGGGTCAAAAAACCCATAAAGCTGCAAAAGGTCCTGTCTGACGATAAGTTCGGTATATAATATTATCTCTGTCTCTTTCTGTATCGATGAAAGAACCGAATCGGGAACACGGATTTTATACCCAATCCCCCCGGTCTCAACGATAACCCACCCGTCTCCATACTGAATTACCTTTCCCCGGATTCGTGCTATCATATCAGGTTCTCATCCAGTTCAGATGGCATAATGCAAGTGCAAGTCCGTCAGCGGCATCATCAGGCTTTGGAATATCCGAAAGACGAAGTAATCGTGTAATCATCATCTGTATCTGCTGCTTGTCTGCCATTCCTGATCCGGTAACCGCCAGTTTGACCTGCTTTGGGGTATATTCAAAGACAGGAATATTATATTTTGCCGCAGCAAGGATGATAACCCCTTTTGCCTCACTCACCTGCATTGCGGTTGTGGTATTGCGGGAGAAGAAAAGTTTCTCACATGCAAGTCCGACCGGCCGGTAGGTGATGATAAGATTCTCGATTGATTCAAATATCGCAAGAAGCCGTTGTGATGTATCTCCCGTCTGTGGTGTGGTCTCTATGCATCCCCATATATATGCAACTGGCAGATGCTGTTCTTTTCCAATCACTCCATATCCACATCTGGCAAATCCGGGATCAATTCCAAGGATGGTCTGGTTTTCAGTGTTCACATCACGTACCTCATGATACCCGGTCTAGATATCAATGGTTTTCTGGACCGGGGCGGAATTTTCAGAGAGGTGCTCATTCCAGATACCCCTGTGCGCAATAAGCCACTCCTGAGCATTGAGGATATCACCCTCAACCGGTGCCCGGATGTATGTCCCGTCAGATGTCAGAATCCTCCTTTTTACATTATCTTTCAGGTGCACCGGAAGGATAGTGGATATGATCTCTTTTCGGATTCCTGAATCAAGGATGGGGAACAGTACCTCTATCCGGCGGTTCAGGTTTCGTGGCATAAGATCAGCACTTCCCATCAGGACGATCTCATCTCCGCCATTATGGAAGTAATAGATCCGTGAATGTTCCAGGAATCGTCCGACAATTGTAGATACCGAGATATTTTCTGATACACCCGGTATACCCGGACGCAGACAGCAGATCCCCCTGATCTGAAGATCCACCCGGACTCCGGCCTGTGAGGCACGGTAAAGAGCCTGTATCATCTCTGCATCCTGAAGAGCATTCAGCTTCAGGATGATATGGCCATCCTGATGTTCTTTCTGCCGTTGGATCTCACGCTCTATAAGAGACAATACCCCTCGTCTGATGTATTTTGGAGAGACCATCAGGTGATTATAGGCCATGTAATTGGAGTAACCGGTCAGGGCATTAAAAAGGTTGGAGACATCTGATGCGATCTCCGGATCGGCGGTAAAGAGTCCGATATCGGTATATATTCGTGCTGTCGTTGCATTGTAATTGCCTGAGCTCATATGGACATACCGGACTATCCCTTCCCGTTCCCTTCGGACGATCAGGCATAGCTTGGCATGGACTTTCAGACCCATGATGCCATACACGACATGAACGCCGGCATGTTCCAGTGCTTTTGCCCACCCGATATTGTTCTCCTCATCAAATCTGGCCTTCAGCTCGACAACAACAGAGACCGCCTTTCCGTTCTCCCTGGCATCAAGGAGCGCCTGGATGACGGGTGATTTTGCTCCTGACCGGTACAGGGTCATCTTTATGGCGAGCACATCAGGATCATGGGCTGCCTGCTGAACCAGCTGGACGACCGGCTGAAAACTCTCATACGGGTGGAAGAGGATAAAATCCCTGGCCTTGATAACTCCAAACAGATTTTTTTCATGCTCAATTTTTTTCGGTACCGATGGAATAAACGGGGGATCCTTAAGATCCGGCCGGTTAATGTCCATCAGACACATCAGGTCTGCCATCCCGACAGGGCCCGACAGCCGGTAGAACATGTGAGGAAATCCGGCCATCTTCTCGGCCATCATGGAACAGACCGACTGATCCATCCACGACGATACTTCAATCCTGACCGGTTTTCCTACCCAGCGGCGTCCGATTGACTCCTGGACGGCTACAAGCAGATCATCTGCCTCATCCTCCTCGATCTCAATATCCGCGTCCCGTGTCACCCGGAAGGGGTATGCAGCCCGCACATCCATCCCTGGAAAGAGCAGATCCAGGTTTTCTGCAATAACTTCCTCAAGAAAGATAAATTCATATCTTACCCGCCCATTCAATCCCTCACCTTCGGGCTGAACCGGGATAAGCCGGGGGAATAATTTGTTCGGGACCTTTATTCGTGCAAAAAGTTCCTCCTGATGTCCCCGGTCCCGGAGTATGACTGCAAGATTCAGTGCAAGATTTGAGATGAACGGGAACGGATGCGATTTATCAAATGCAAGAGGGGTAAGGACTGGAAATATTTCTTTGATAAAATAATTTCTAATATTATATTTCTGCTCCTCACTCAGTGTCTCGTATGTATGAATGATGATGCCTTCTTCTTTGAGGGCAGGTATAATATCATCATTCCATATTCTGACTGCCTCCTCCAGCAAAGGAACAAGCGTATGATAAATTGCATCCAGTTGTTCACCGGGAGAGAGCCCGTCCGGGGATGCCTTGACAACTCCTTCCAAAAGCTGCTGGTGAAGACCGGAAACCCGGATCATAAAGAATTCATCCAGGTTATTTGCAAATATCGAAAGAAATTTTACCCGTTCAAGGAGCGGATGGGTATGATCTTTTGCTTCATCCAGAACATGGCGATTAAACTGAATCCAGGAGAGTTCCCGGTTAAAATATAAATTCGGGTTGTTTAAGCTCTGTTTTCGTGAGGCTGCCTTATGTAAACTCTCCTGCTCTCCTTCCATTTTCTGTTCCAGAATAATAAT
>CAZCSN010000053.1:0-14832 GCA_964501255.1 uncultured Methanospirillum sp.
CAGAACCGATACTGCACCCCAGTGCATTCGTCGGCTCTCCATGAAAACGGCCTCTAACGTTGCTCGCGGAAGGTTATATACTTTTGTATTGCACCCCCCGGGCATTCATTCCCCGGCCGCCGGCTCCTGATGGTTCAGGAAGCGTGTGGGATAACAAAGTTGTAGTCAGGAGTAATTATACCTGTCGAAATGTATCTGGAGCGTGAATGTGATCTGCAAAATTATAGATCACAGAATTAACCACATATTGGTAACGAAATTCTTCAAAAAAGACCAACAAAGAAGGTATGGCGGTGTGTTGATGCGAGGAGTAGCAGACATGAATACTAACATATCAGCTTGGTGTAGATTACACCATACCTCTCTTTGTGGTATTACATACTCCTTTTGTATTAGTGAACGTATAAGGTTTCTTATTCGTAATTACTCATTAACTAACAGATTTTGGAGATATAAAGCATCGGAGTTGTATTTATACATTTTTAGTCTGGCGAAAACCTTCTTTTCATGCCTATGAAGAACCTTACGAAAAGAAAAGAGAAAAAATCTTCATATCTCTTTTAAACCGGCTGCATTCCTGTGATATTTTCCAAGTTCACTCTTTATAAGCATCTGACCGGAAAAAACCGGACCATCTTTACAGACGCATACTCCATCCGGATCGATACAACAGGATCCGCACAACCCTACCCCGCATTTCATATACCGGTGCATACTGAACTGGGATTTTTCCAATGCCTTTCGGCTTTCAAGAACAGATAGGATCGAACGCATCATCGGATCAGGTCCGCAGACAACAATCGTCTCATACTCATCAAGATTGATTGTCGCAAGCAACCCGGCAACATAGCCATGAAACCCGGCAGAACCGTCATCGGTCGCAACACGGACATCACATGCCGAAGAAAGGACTTCATAAAAGATCAGTTCCTCACTCGTTCTCGCACCAAGAAGAAACGTGACATCCGGAAATTCAAGTCCAATACGGGCAAGGGGGGCAATGCCAACTCCTCCGGCGACGGCCAGAGCTCTCCCTGTAACAGAGAATCCATTTCCAAACGGGCCTCTGATCCCGATTATATCCCCTTTCTTTTTCGTAACCAGAGCAGTGGTTGCCTCCCCTACGCGCTGAACGGTGATCGCATTCGGATATGACAAAGCCATAGGTATCTCATCGATGCCCGGAACCCAGACCATCACAAACTGCCCTGGACAGGATGAAAAAACGGTATCAAAAAATATGGTCGTCACGGTCGGACTTTCCTGTACCACGCGGGTGATGGTCACCGGGACCGGAAGACTATCTGACATGGGCACACCCCACAATCTCATCTGCCATAATCCCGTCAGAAGCATATAATTCGGCACTGATACGCCGGAATATATCCGGTTCATGAACAACTGCACTGCCAATCTCTACGCCCTGCGCCCCGGCCATCATCATTTCAATGACATCCTCCGCACATGAAACCCCGCCACACCCGATGATCGGAATGGAACATGCCTCATAGAGTTCATAGACGCACCGGACAGCTATTGGAAATATTGCCCGTCCAGACAGACCCCCATAGGTATTCCCAAGAACCGGTCTTTTCAGGCCGGTGGATATTCGCATGGCACGAACAGTATTGATAGCCACAATCGCATCAGCCCCGCCCGCTTCCGCAGCTCTTCCAATCGCCGTTATGTCGGTGACATTCGGAGTCAGTTTTACCCAGACCGGTTTTTTCCATTCTTTTACTGCTTCAGTACATGCCATCACCACATCAGGATTGGTTCCGATCTGGGCGCCGAAACCTGCTGCATGCGGGCAACTGACATTAAGTTCAAATGCCTGCGCTTTATCTGCAAACCACCCGGCAACCTCGTGAAATTCGTCTGGATTTCCGCCAAATATACTTACGATGACCGGTTCACCATTAAGTAAAGCCAATTCATGGACAAACTCTCTGGAGGGATTGGGAAGACCCATCGCATTCATTACCCCGTCTTCCAGCACAACAACGCATGGTCCTGCATGCCCATACCGTGGCTCCGGACCAATCGATTTGGTCACAACCGCACCCGCACCCTGTCGGAGCATACGCAATAACGAAGAGGCACAGGTTCCTAGGACACCCGCTGCAAGAATCAGGTGATTTCTGACAGGTACACCTGCGATCTGAACAGGTTCCTGACTGAGCTGAATCATGATGAGAGAGATGGTGATGATGGTAATTATCTATTCTTCGTTCCTACGAGTATGGGATGACCAGCCTTGCAGTATTCGGTACCGGGCGCATTGGAGGCGGTGTTGCGGCCCGTGCCGTATCCAGTGGTCTTGTACATCATCTGGTATTGTATGATTGCAATGAGGCACTCCTTGAGGCGCAGCGACTTGACATCGAACACATGCGATGTCCCGTAACGGTTTCAGTCAATCCACATGACATAGGAGCATGTGATATCATCCTCTATACTGCAGGCCTGCCACGAAACCAGAATATCAAAACAAGAGCAGCACTCCTTGACTGTAATGTGCCTGTTGCATCAGAACTTGCTGCGCTGATTCCGCACTATAAAGGAATTATTGTTGTTGTTACAAACCCTGCCGATATCCTGACCTATTATCTCTGGAAAATTACAGGGATAGCAAAAAACCGGATCATCGGGTTTGGTGGTCAACTCGACAGTGCACGCTTTCAATATGAACTGGCAAACAGATCCATCCGGGGTGACGGATTCATCCTCGGTGAACATGGTGAACATCAGGTCCCTCTCTTTAGTAAGACCGGATTAGATATTGATTTCGATACACGGGAAGAGATTCTCTCAAAACTGCGCAATGCCAGCATGGAGATCATTAAAGGGAAAGGTGCCACAGAATATGCACCAGTTTATCATATCTGGAATCTGATTGAATCAATTATATCTGATGCACAAAAAGAACTGATCTGTTCAGCAGTTCTTGATGGGGAATACGGCATTTTCGGGTGTTCACTTGGTGTTCCTGTAACAATCGGAAGAGAAGGTATCCTTTCCATTCATGAATGGGATCTTGACCCCTGGGAATGGGATCATTTCCACCAGGCAGCATCATTTGTGTCTGATCTCTGTCGGAGAATCACCCATGAATCCTGATACCATACAGCATGTCTCTCCTGATGAGAGAATCCGTCTTGGCATCACTCAGGTGGAGTATTCAACTGCTGCAGACGGGCCCATTATTCACATATTTGGCCGGACTGAAACAGGGGACCTGAAAGAGATAATGGTTACCGGTTTTTTTCCCTATTTTTATGTGCCCGCCTCACAGGCATCCAAAAATCATCCGGAGCAGGTCATCAGAGTGGATACAACCAGATACAGATCCATACATGGCGAGGAACTGTGCAGATTATATACCCGGCGACCTACGGATGTCAGGGATATCAGAGGAAATTATACGCATTTCGAAGCTGACATCCCCTTTGCTACCAGGTATCTTATTGATGCAGGAATAACCGGCGGAGTCTCTGTCCCCTCCGGCTGTACCATCGTCCCGTATACTGATATTCAGCCGGCTGATGTCCATGCTCCCTCACGGTACTGCCTTCTGGATATTGAGTGTGAGGATGATAAAGGAGGTCTGCCAAATGCCGACCGTGATCGCATCATCTGTATTACCGCATGGGACTCCTTTGATGATCACTATACCACATTTCTTCTCCAGAATGATCTCAAATCAATCCATGAGAAAGACCTGTGCAAAAATATCCTCCCAAACGGATGTTTTCGGAAGGAGACTCATACCATCAGGATATTTGAAGATGAAAAGACGCTTCTGATGGAATTTTCTGCGTATATCAGACAGAATAACCCGGATATCCTATCAGGATGGAACTTTACCGACTTTGATTTGCCATTTATTTTCGGCAGAATGCGGGCGCTCAGTCTCCCACCTGACAGTCTTGCCCGGTTACCAGGGATGAGTGAACGAACTGGTGTCAGGGGAAGAGTTGATTTTGATCTCTTATCAGGGTATAAAAAGATGCAATCATCCAAGCTTGACTCGTATCGTCTTGATGCGGTGGGTGAACGGGAGGTTGGTGACGTAAAGGCATTCCATTACCAGCCGGGAATGACTGCACGGATGTGGAACGAATCACCACATGAGCTGGTTGAATATAACTTTAAAGACGTGGAACTTTGTGTAAAAATTAACCAGAAGAACAACATTATCGAATTTTACCAGGAGATTGCACGATATGTCGGATGTCCCCTTGACCGGACATTAAACTCATCCAATGTCATTGATATCTATATCCTCCGCAAGGCGCATGGAAGATTTGTCCTGCCTTCAAAGGGATACAGTCCGGGGGATGAGTTCGAAGGGGCTACCGTTTTTGAACCCAGTTCCGGCATCCGCGAGAATGTGGTTGTCCTTGATCTGAAATCCCTCTATCCGATGGCGATGATGACTATCAATGCATCTCCGGAGACAAAGGATCCGGATGGGGATCTTATCGCACCAAATGGAATCAGGTTCAGATCAAAACCGGACGGTCTTACGCGGAGTATCATCAGTGAGCTATTACAGGAACGGGATCTGAAAAAGAACAAACGAAATGAGTACCCCTTCGGTTCCCAGGAATATCAGCTCTATGACATGCAGCAGAATGTCATCAAGGTCATCATGAATACCTATTATGGGGTCAGTGGGTATTCACGGTTCAGATTATATGACCGTGAGATTGGATCCGCGGTCACATCAGTTGGCAGGGCTATCATCGAACATACCAGAAATACGATTGAACAGATGGGATATAGTGTCATCTATGGAGACACAGACTCATGCATGATTCAGATACCGGCTTCGTCCCTTGAAGAGACCATTACCAAGGCTAGGGAGATAGAAGCAGTCCTTAATGAGAGTTACGACACCTTTGCCCGGGAAGTTCTCCATGCTGAAAAACATTATTTCTCAATAAAATTTGAAAAGGTCTACCGCCGGTTCTTCCAGGGAGGGAAAAAGAAGCGGTATGCAGGGAATCTCATCTGGAAAGAAGGGAAATCTGTCGATGAGATTGATATGGTCGGGTTTGAGGCAAAACGATCTGACTCCCCCCTCCTGACACGCAAAGTCATGAAAGAGGTGATGAACAGGATACTGAAGGGTGCGGATCTTCCGGAGATAAAAAAATACCTTGGTGAGATCATCAAAACATACCGGGCCGGAGGGTACTCTCTGGATGAGATCGGCATTCCGGGAGGGATTGGCAAGGAACTGAAGGACTATGGTACCGATGATGCCCATGTGAGGGGAGCGACCTACTCTAACAGATACCTTGGTACGAATTTTGGAAAGGGAAGCAAACCAAAGAGAATCTACATTAAATCCGTAAACGGGAACTATCCCAAAACGGATGTGCTCTGTTTTGAATATGGTGACCAGGTGCCGGCAGCATTTGTTCCTGACCTGGAGCTCATGCTTGAAAAGACGATCAAGTCGCCAATTTCCCGTATCCTTGAACCCATCGGATGGAGCTGGTCTGACGTGGATCCGACCCGTACAACCCTGTCGGATTTCTTTTAGGAGGAGCATGAAGGAGAATCAGGAGGGGGAGAATATCCGGTTTTCCATACCCCGAATCGTCATTGCCGGCATTCAGAGCGGGTGCGGAAAGACTACCATTACCCGCGGTCTGATGGCTGCGTTAAAAAAACGTGGTCTTGTTGTGCAGCCATATAAAATCGGTCCTGATTTTATCGATCCCAGTCATCATACCCGTATTTGCGGCAGAGTCTCCCGGAACCTGGATGTGGTCATGGCTGGTGAAAAGGGAGTTCTGGAATCCTTTTATGCAGGATGTACAGGTGCAGATATTGCTGTCATCGAAGGCGTAATGGGAATGTATGATGGTATGGACTCAGTATTTGGCAGCACTGCACATATCGCAAAACTCCTGAAAGCCCCTCTTCTCCTGGTAATCCCGGTTCATGGAATGGCAACAAGTGTTCATGCCATTGCATCAGGCTTTCAAAATTATGATCCAGATTCCACGCTCGCAGGAGTGATCCTTAACAAGGTTGGAAGTCCCCGGCATGCAGAAATTCTCAAAGCCGGTGCAAAGATACCACAACTCGGATTTATACCAAAGGATTCCAGATTTCACACAGAAAGCCGACACCTCGGACTGGTAATGGGCGATGAAACAATGACTGATGAGCCGGTCGATATTATTGAAGAATCCTGTGACATTCCTGCAATCCTGAGCCTTGCATCCTCTGCTCCCCCACTTACTATCCGGATACACCCTAAAGAACATCCTTCATGCACGGTGAAAATCGGGGTTGCCAGAGATCCGGCATTCTGCTTTTATTACCAGCATAATCTGGAGATGCTCGAAAGATCAGGGGCTGCATTGATATATTTCAGCCCCATGCAGGATCATCTCCCTGATGTGGATGCCCTCTATCTTGGCGGGGGATATCCGGAACTTCATGCAGATATGCTTGAACAAGGACCTGCACGTGATGAGATACGGGCCGCTTGTGATGACGGACTTCCGATATATGGAGAATGCGGAGGACTTTTATATCTCACCAAAGGCCTTTCAGGAGAGAGAACCTACCACTGGACCGGGGTTCTACCGGGAATATGCGAGATGAAAAACAGGTTTCAGGCTTTGGGGTATAGTAAGGGAAAAACCACGGGCGGGACATCGCTTACCCCACAAGGCATTGATGTGAGAGGGCATGAGTTTCATTACTCATCTGTCATACCTGACCGGGACGCTCCCTATGCCATCCGTCTCACAAGAGGAAAAGGGATAATAAATGGATATGACGGGATATATGTTCATGATACCGTCGGCTGTTATACCCATGGATGGTTTTCACAGCGCTTTACAGATACCATGATCAGGGCAGCACATTCGTGGAAACGGAGATAGGCATATCAGATTTGAATTACCGATCTGAATCGCTGCCCGAACAAAGGGAAGAAATCCTTTTTCCGTGACATAACTCCTTCAAGAATCACGGGCTGATGAAGGTATCCAAGTTTTGATATCAGACCGTGGTCACCTGAGGCAAACAGGAAACTTCTCTGTCCGATGACATCAGTCACCAGAACAATACTTATATCATACCCATGACTGGTCTGATACCCGGTGAGGGCCTCCTGGATCTCCCGTGCATTCGACTCAGCAAAATCCCGTGATCCGGTCATGATCTGGGCAATAGAAACCGACCGGTCATGAAGTGTGAAATCTTTGATATCCCGCACAATGAGTTCCTCTATAGGGACGCCGTCAAGATTCATGCCTTTATTGATAAGTTCACTCCCAAACTCTTCCGGTTTTATCCCGGCTATCTCTGCAAGATATGCAACTGCTTCCCGATCACGGTCAGTTGTTGTCGACATCTTGAGCACAAGAGTATCAGACAGGATGCCGGCAAGCAGGATGGTTGCGATGGCTTTATCCGGTATCACCTGTTCTTCCCTGTACCGCATCGTGATGATTGTTGAGGTGGAGCCTACCGGTTCATTCCTGAACCGTATTGGCTGAAGGGTTGCAATTGTTCCGAGCCGGTGATGATCGATGATCTCCAGTATTTCCGCAGTCTCAATTCCTTCTACAGCCTGGGCATATTCATTGTGATCAACCAGGATTACTGATTTGTGAACATCTTCAAGGAACGAGTTTCTGGAGAGCATTCCGATAAAATGACCGTCTTCATCCGTTACACAGGCCGTCCGGTATGGTGAGTTTGATACAATCTGGGCCGCAGTAGTGAGCAGATCATCCCGATGCAATGTCTCTGCATCGGTTGCCATAATCGTCTCAACCGGTCCTGATAAATGAAGGAGCCGCCCGACGCTGAATGCATCCAGAGGAGTGGTCAGAAGCGTAACCCCCATTTTTTTTGCACTCTCCCTGACCCGCTCACCAAGATGAGCACCTTCAGCAATAATTAAGGCGCATATACCCTCTGCAACCAGAGCAATCTGGGATGGTTCATTGTCACCGATGATTGCAACATCCTGGGGACCGAGCCGGGCGAGTGAGATATGGAGCGCATCAATAACGATAGAGGCACTTCCATGAATCTCCTCATGTGCAGCATTGATTATTTCCGCCTGGAGGATTCGTGCAAGTGCGTTCAGGCTGATTGGTCCGACTTTGAGAGGAAGACTTGCGTGGGGGCTCACATACGCCCGTGCAAGACCGTGTTCACTGACCAGTCCCAAAAACCGGTTCTCATTATCGACAATAGGAATATTTCTGATGTCGTATTCGTCCATCAGCAACGCAACGTCAATGGCCGGAATATTCATGGGGGCCGTCTGCGTGTACAGAAACGGAATATCACCAACTGATGGTTCAACATTTTCGATGAGCACCGGAGCATCAAGCCCTGCAACTTCCAGTGCATACTGGGTTTCAGCATTCAGATCGCCGCATCTGGCAGGTATGTACTTCCCTGCATGTATCTGGCATAACAGCGAGGCATAGGCAACAGCACTTGCAATGCTGTCAGTATCAGGTTGCCGGTGACCGATAATATAAACTGGCTGCATAGGATGTATACAGAGAAATGCGTGCTGACGTGAGATATCAATTACCGATCCTTTAAATTGCCATGGAGGAATATTCCTTACAAGGCGGCATCATGAACCTGAATGAAGAGATTGATATTACCCGGGCAACCGGAGTCATTCAGAAATTAATTGGATATATCGGCGCAGTTGCCCTCCTCATTGGTGGGATTGCGATGTATGTTGAACTTCCCGTCATCGGGAGAGTTACGTGCCTGTACTGCCCGACTGCATCAGGATACCTGTATATCATTCTTGCACTTGCAGCAGGATTCCTCGTATATACTCAAAAAATTAAATTTCTCTATCTGACCGGAGGGTTTGCATTTCTTCTCCTCGCCTATGATGCATACTCTGCAACCACAATCGGGTATGCGGTCCGGATGCTTCTTTCCGGTGGTTTAACACCGTCCACAGGGGGGCAGATGGATCCGGTTATGGCACAGATGATGCAGAATGCTGAACTGTCAATTCCTGTTGCGGGGATTGTTATTGGACTTGGAGCTTTGTTACTGATTCTGGCCCCCCGGATTGAAACAAAAGAGGATAATAAGGCGCCATCAGATCCACGTGAGGCTCGTCTTCAGGAACGAATACGGGAACTTGATACGATTATTCAGATGTATAAAGATGGTGATATCTCAAAGCAGGAGTTCAGTCGTTTAAAAGAAGAGATCCTGGGTGCCACTCAGGAGAAAAAGTAAAAATTATAACGCTCATCTGCCGGAAACCGGAATGAATATCTTTTTTCATGATATGGTCTTTCTTATTTAAGAGACTGATAAGTCATTTGAGGAATCGGGGCATACCACATATGGTACAGAAAGTTCTGATCAGATCGAATTCACTCTCATAGAACGGTGTTTTGAAATCGAGCTCATTCCCTGCCATGAAGAATATTACTATCAAGGGTGCACGAGAGCATAACCTGAAAAATATCTCTGTCACCATCCCCCGTGATCAGTTTGTTGTCATCACCGGTCTCTCCGGTTCAGGCAAATCAACCCTCGCATTTGACACCCTCTACGCAGAAGGGCAGCGGCGGTATGTTGAATCACTCTCCTCATATGCCCGACAGTTCCTTGGCCTCATGAATAAACCGGACGTGGATGCAATTGAGGGATTATCCCCTGCCATATCGATTGAGCAGAAATCAACCTCAAAAAACCCCCGTTCAACAGTCGGTACGGTGACAGAGATCTACGATTATCTCCGGCTTTTGTATGCACGAATAGGGATTCCCTACTGCCCGGAACACGACCTTCCCATTATGGGCCAGTCCCCGGAGAGGATTGCCGAACGGATAGAGGAAGAATGTGCCGGGCAGATAACCATCCTTGCTCCTCTTATCCGGAAAAAGAAAGGGACATACCAGCAACTCTTTAAGGATCTGAATAAGGAGGGATTTGCAAGGGTCAGGGTAAACGGGGAAATATACCGGACAGATGATGAGATCACGCTTGAGCGGTATAAGATGCATGACATTGATCTCGTGATCGACCGGCTCAGTGTTTCTGATCACTCCCGGCTGGTCGAAGCGTGTGAACAGGCTGCTGCACGATCTGACGGGCTTATTATCGTCACCTGTGAAGATAGTTCTGATCGATTGTATTCAGCCAAAATGGCCTGTCCGATCTGTGGGATAACCTTTGAAGAATTACAGCCACGGATGTTCTCCTTTAACAGTCCATTTGGTGCCTGTCCGGATTGTAAAGGTCTGGGGTTCCGGATGGACTTCGATCCTGACCTTATCATCCCGGATAAGGAGAAATCAATTGCAGAGGGAGCCATTGCAACCTATCGGAATTTTCTGGACGGATACCGGTCACAGTTTGTCGGAGCGGTCGCAAAACACTTTGGGTTTTCTGTCAATACTCCTATAAAAGACCTCAGTGAGAAGCAGTTCAACGCCCTGATGTACGGATCACATGAGAAAATATCATTCCATATGAGCTACCGGCAGGGGGAGGGAGAATGGTCACATAAGGGAACCTGGGAGGGGCTGCTCCCCCAGGCTGAGCGTCTGTATTCGCAGACGAATTCTGAATACCGGAAACGTGAGCTGGAAAAATTCATGCGAATCTCTCCATGTCAGGCCTGTAACGGGAAACGGCTCAAAGACAAGATTCTCGCGGTTCGGATCGCCGATAAAAACATTATCGATCTGACAGACCTCTCGATTACTGCAAGCATTGCATTCTTTACCTCGCTACAGCTGACAGAGAAAGAAGAGGAGATTGCACGGCAGATTCTAAAGGAGATTCTCGCACGACTCACGTTTCTTGAACGGGTCGGTCTTGGATACCTGACCCTGTCCCGGAGTGCCGGGACTCTTTCCGGTGGTGAAGCACAACGGATTCGTCTTGCCACCCAGATTGGCGCCAATCTCATGGGCGTGCTCTATGTGCTTGATGAGCCGTCAATCGGACTGCATCAGCGGGATAACAACCGGCTCATTGACACCCTCAGACAACTTCGGGATCTGGGAAACACCCTGATTGTTGTCGAACATGATGAGGATACCATACGGGCCGCTGACTGGGTGATTGATATGGGCCCTGGTGCAGGACTGAACGGCGGGGAGATAATTGCCGAAGGAACACCTCAGGATATCGAACAGAATGAACGTTCACTGACCGGTGCATACCTTTCCGGACGGATGCAGATAGAAGTCCCGAAGAAGCGAAGGACAAATAACCGGTATATCACCATAAGCGGGTGTCAGGAAAATAATCTGAAAAATATTACTGCGAGAATTCCGATAGGAACGCTGACGCTCATCACCGGGGTTTCCGGATCCGGCAAATCATCTCTTATTTATGATACCCTCTATCCTGCATTGCAAAAGATGGTATATCACTCCAGGGTAGAGGCAGGAAAGCATTCGTCCGTAACCAGTGATGAGCCAATTGATAAAGTAATTGTCATCGATCAGTCACCCATCGGCAGAACCCCGCGTTCAAATCCCGCAACCTATACCAAGGTGTTTGATGAGATCCGAAACATTTTTGCTGAAACAAAGGAAGCAAAGATTCGGGGGTACAAATCCGGCCGGTTCTCGTTTAACGTGAAGGGTGGCCGGTGCGAAGCATGCCAGGGAGACGGCCTGATAAAAATCGAGATGAACTTTCTTCCAGATGTTTATATCGAATGTGAAGAATGTAAAGGCACCAGATATAACCGGGAGACACTTGAAGTCAGGTATAAGGACAAATCAATTGCTGATGTTCTCGCGATGAGTGTTGATGAGGCAATCGAGCTTTTTGCAGCCATACCCAAAATCAGAAACAAGTTGCAGACCCTTGTGGATGTGGGACTTGGATACATCAAACTCGGGCAGAGCGCCACGACACTCTCCGGAGGTGAGGCACAGCGTATCAAACTGACCAGGGAACTGTCGAAACGGGCGACCGGACAGACCGTTTATCTTCTTGATGAACCGACAACCGGCCTTCATTTTCATGATGTCCGAAAACTGATTCAGGTATTCTCAGAACTTGTTGCAAAGGGAAACACAGTCATTGTCATTGAACATAATCTCGATGTGATAAAATCTGCAGATTACATCATTGACCTTGGTCCGGAAGGAGGAGATGCAGGGGGAGAGATCATTGCTACCGGAACACCCGAAGAGGTAGCAGCAAACCCTGCCAGTTATACAGGAATGTTCCTTGCCAAAATGCTTCCCCAAAAACAGAAGCATAAAAAGCGGGGATAGATATTCAAACAATGATTTCTCACGTAAGGAATGGATAAACAGGATCCGTGACAATCGATCTGACAAGCATCCCTGAAGATCCAGGATGTTACCAGTTTAAGGATGAAACAGGCACAATTCTGTACGTCGGGAAAGCCAGGAATCTTAAGAAACGGGTATCAAGTTATTTTCAGAAAAAAAGCAACAACCCTCGTCTGGATATACTGGTCTCTCGTATCAGGGACATTGATATAATCGTTACTTCATCCGAAGTAGAAGCACTCATTCTGGAAAACAACCTGATTAAAAAACACCAGCCCAGATTCAACATCAATCTCAGGGATGCAAAGAGTTATGCATTCATTCATATCTCCAATGACCCGTTTCCCCGGATAGGAATCGCCCGTGAGCGGAAAGATAAAAAAAACGGGACACTCTATGGCCCTTTCGTTTCAGCAGCAGAGCGTGACCAGATACTCAGGTTTGTGAAACAGACATTTCACCTGAGAACCTGTAAAAAGATGACGAAACGGGCCTGTCTTCGATCCCATCTTGGAACCTGTGCCGCTCCATGTACAGGAAAGATATCAGAGCCTGAGTATCAGTACCTTGTAAAAAGTGCAGATTACCTGCTCAAAGGAAAAAACCAGGATCTCATTGCAGATCTTAAAAAGGAGATGGCAACGCTTGCTGAACACGAGGAGTATGAAAAGGCACTTATCATCAGGGACCGGATAGCCGCGATAGAAAATCTTTCCCAGCGACAGTATGTGCAGCGTCAGAAGCGTTCAGATGAACATGTCATCAACTACCTTGTGTCAGGAGAAACCGTGTATCTCATCCTCTTTCATGTCGAACGTGGATCGCTCACCAGTAAGGAAGAATATGTTTTTCCGGAGACTGAGGACTTCCTTGATGAATTTATCCTTCAGTATTATTCAACTAACAAGCCGCCCAATGAACTTATACTCCCGTCTCTGCCCGGATCAGGGATATCTGAATACCTGACTCATATCAGGGGAACGCATGTGACACTGACGATCCCAAAACAGGGAGAGAAAAAGCACCTGCTTGATCTGGCCTATAAAAACCTGGAGGTCTCCTTTTTTACCGGAAGGATACGACTTGCAGAACTAGGTGAAGCGTTACACCTGGATACCCCGCCGGATGTGATTGAATGTTTTGATATATCGCATCTTGGAGGAACGGGAACGGTTGCATCCATGGTCACATTCCGGGATGGAAAACCTGATAAAAAGAATTATAGAAGATACAAAATAAAAAGTGCAGGACCGTCCGATGATTATGCAGCAATTGCTGAAGTGGTGCGACGACGGTATTTAAGACTCCTTTTGGAAAACAGCCCGATGCCTGATCTGATCGTGATCGATGGAGGACCGGGACAGTTAAAAAGTGCCCATACTGTCCTTCAGGAGCTTGATCTTCAGATACCCATTATATCCATAGCAAAACGGGAAGAAGTGATCTATATTCCTGGCAGGCATACTCCACTTTCAATTCCCAAAAAGAGCCCGGCATCACTCCTTATTCAGGAGATACGGGATGAAGCCCATCGGTTTGCCATCACATACCAAAAGAAACTGAGACAAAAGAGCATGAAAGAATGACACAATTTGAACTGGTTTCAACTTTTAAACCCACCGGATCACAACCTGAAGCAATCAGAAAACTCGTCGAAGGTGCCAGAAAAGAGACATCATTTCAGACGTTACTTGGAGTGACCGGATCAGGGAAGACCTTTACGATGGCAAATGTCATCGAACAACTCCAGATACCAACCCTCGTTATTGCCCATAATAAAACACTGGCAGCACAGTTATATCATGAATTCCGTGACTTCTTTCCAAAGAACCGGGTTGAATACTTTGTTTCTTACTATGATTATTATCAGCCCGAGTCCTACATTCCGCAAAAGGACCAGTATATCGAGAAAGATGCACAGATAAATCCAAAAATTGAGATGATGCGGCTCTCGGCAACTGCCTCACTCTTAAGCCGGAATGATGTTATCGTTATCGCATCAGTATCCTGTATCTACGGTCTTGGCCGGCCTGATACGTACAAACGAATGGGTTTTGATCTTGGTGTAGGCCAGAAGATGAGCATGCGGGAGATTATCAGCCGCCTCGTTGACAATCTGTACGAACGAAATGAGATAGAGATCATCCCGGGAAGGTTCAGAGTAAAAGGGGACATTATCGACCTTGTCCCCAGTTATTACAATAACATCATCAGGATTGAACTCTTTGGAGACGAAGTAGAACGAATCACCGAAATAAACAGAACCACCGGAAACCCGGTCGAGCGATTGAGACATGTCTATGTCTATCCTGCCAGTCACTATGTCATTGATGAATCGCAAAAGGAGAAGGCACTTCTTGAGATAGAAAAGGAATTGAATGAGAGACTTCCCCATCTGGGGATGCTTGAATCACACCGGCTCCGTCAGCGGACCATGTATGATATCGAGATGATCCGTGAGACGGGATCGTGCAAAGGAATTGAAAATTATTATCGTTTCTTTGACGGGAGAAACACCGGTGAGACACCC
>CAZCSN010000053.1:14842-15069 GCA_964501255.1 uncultured Methanospirillum sp.
AAGAAAACGCTGAGAGAAACCATATTGTGATTTGGATTATTTCCCGGAAAGGTTTTTAATATTCTTTTATGAGAGTCACCAGACACTTCCCCAGGTCAGGGCCATGTTTCACGGTGATCGGTCAAGAAAGACTCCTCTTGTAGAGTATGGATTCAGGCTCCCATCTGCATTTGATAACCGGCCACTTAGGTTTTTCGAGTTTGAACAATACCTGAAGAATGTCATCT
>CAZCSN010000054.1:0-14930 GCA_964501255.1 uncultured Methanospirillum sp.
ATCTCGATCTTATCTGAAGGCGTAAATGACACACCCGGCGTCTGTTCCCCATCACGGAGTGTCGTGTCGAAAACAGTAATTCTTCGTCTGCTCTGCTTATCGCTGGAGAAAGCGACCTGCCGTACCGGATGATACGACGTTCCCTGTCCCGTTACTGCTGTGAGACATGATCATACAGATGGTATGTAACCGGGTATTAATGTTTGGGTTGCTGGTGCAATTAAGGGGCGTTGATCTGCACCAGAAAAAGTGAGACTCGTATGATGGAGAAGATTGTGGTGTCAATAAGATCCTCAAAAGTGCACCAGAATATGATGATGAGTTCTTGTCCTGATTGAAGCGGATCTTCTTTGGTTTATCGGGCTCTCATCATGAAATTCCACCGGATGCACCTATTCCTCTGTCCGGATAGTATACGTGAACGCATGATACGTCCACGGAAAATCTCTTTTCCGATAAAAATGTATTATTGACTTTTTCCCGCTTCAATTCCCATATCAAATGCCTTCAGGTTCAGATCAATGGTCCTTGGCGGAACGGTCTTTCGGATCGCCTCCTGCAGGGATGCCTTTTGGAGCGGGAGCACGGAGGATGCAGCACCAAGCATCACAATATTCTGCGTCAGAATATTTCCTGCCTGCTCCGCAATTGCACGGGAGTCGATGATGTGTGCAGGCCGGCTGCCCAGCATCTCAATGAGCATCTCCCCGGTCGGTGCCGGGAAGTCCTGCATAAAGACGGATGTGGGTATGACAAACTCCTTACTTGAGTAAAGAGCCCCCTCCGGTTTTAACCAGTGGGCTGCCCTGACCGCCTCCATAAGATCAAACGAAAGAAGGAGATCGGCAGTTCCCGGTGCAATTAGCGGACCAAACTCCTGACCGATCCGGATCTGGCTCTCCACCGACCCTCCCCGCTGTGCCATCCCGTGGGTCTCTGCCCCCCTGACCGGAATGCCCTCGATGACACAGGCCCTTCCAAGAATGTTGGACGTTAGAATCGTTCCCTGTCCCCCGATTCCAACAATCATCACATCAAAACTCATTCCTTCACCTCTCTTCCGATGGCCCCGACCGGGCAGATCTGCACACACACGCCGCACCCGGAACAGAGATCGGTAATTGATGCAAGACCTCCCCTGAGCTCTATCGCCGGGCATCCGAATTTGATGCATGCTTTACATCCGATGCAGAGATCCTGATGAACGGTATACCTGCCCCGCACAATTTTTGCACGCTTCTCAGATATTACGCAGGGTTGCCGGGCGATGACGACTTTCACGCCAGGCCGGGCCTTTGCTGCCTTCAGGACATCAATGAAGGTTACCAGATCATTCGGACTGACCGTCTCGACAAAGGATACCCCGCAGGCGCGACAGATTGCCTCAATTGAGACCGCCGGTGTTTCCACACCACATGCGGTCAGCCCGGTGGTCGGGTTTGGCTGATGACCGGTCATCGCGGTGATCCGGTTATCAAGAATGACCACCGTGATGGTTGCACCATTGTATACGGCATTGATGAGCCCCTGAATCCCGGTGTGCAGGAATGTTGAGTCACCGATCGTACAGACAATATCCCGCTTCTCCCCGGCAAGGGACATCCCTGATGCGATTGTGATCGAAGCACCCATGCATATCGTGGTGTCAACCGTTCCCAGCTGAATTCCGAGAGTGTAGCATCCGATGTCGCTTGGGAATATTGCGTCACGGAACACTTTCTTCATCGCATACATGGCAGTCCGGTGCATACACCCTGCACAGAGGATGGGAGGACGGACCGGGAGAGCAGCAGGGGTCTGTGCCGGCTGATAGCTGATTGCGGTTTCAAACCCTGCGGCCTGAAGATACGAGGCAACCCGGTCAGGAGCCAGTTCTCCTTCGTACGGGACATGACCGGTCATCTTCCCAAAGACCGGAATTGTCCCGCTGACCTGTCGTGCGACCTCCTCGATCACGGGTGCCAGTTCTTCTATTACCATCACCTTCTCATGCCGGCTGATGAATGCAGCAAGCCACTCATGGTCAACCGGGTATGCACCAATGATTGCGACAGACACATCAGGACCAATTACTTCCCGGACATATGAGGCCCCGACTCCGCCACAGATGACTGCCGTTTTGCCTTTTATCTCGTACCGGTTGTACCCGAGCTCAACCAGCCGTTTTCGAAGTGCCGGCTGTTTCTGATTCAGCTTCTGGTGAAGAATTCGGGTATGCGCGGGAATGACAACATACTGCCGGGCATCCTTTTCAAACAATGCAGTCCTGTCTGAAACGACAATATCGCCGAGATTCACGTCACTTTTAGAGTGACAG
Organism: uncultured Methanospirillum sp.; assembly: GCA_964501255.1. Taxonomy (GTDB): domain Archaea; phylum Halobacteriota; class Methanomicrobia; order Methanomicrobiales; family Methanospirillaceae; genus Methanospirillum. The sequence continues at coordinate 2,318 of CAZCSN010000054.1, forward strand.
ATACGGGTGGTCGGACGAAACAGGACCGGCAGACGGAACTCTTCGGAGAGGGCAAATGCATCCCGTACCATGTCATGAGCCTCCTGCAGGGTGGAGGGATCAAGACAGGGGATTTTCGCAAACATGGCATAACATCTGCTGTCCTGCTCATTCTGAGACGAATGGGCAAAGGGGTCATCCGCACTCAGGACGACAAACCCGCCTTTTGTTCCGGTATATGCTGATGTCATAAGGGGGTCTGCCGCCACATTCAGCCCGACGTGTTTCATTGTACATAACGCCCGAAGGCCGCACCATGACGCTGCAAGTGCCTCTTCGAACGCAACCTTCTCATTCACTGACCATTCAACCTTACAGGCGCGGTCAGGGTCTGTTCGTAGGGTATCAATCACCTCTGAAGAGGGGGTACCCGGATATCCACAGACGACATCGACGGCTGCTTCAAGGCATCCGTGTGCAATCGCCTCATTTCCCAGAAGATAATGTACAACCATAGAGAAACCCGGATCAAATTCTCTATGTATGTTGCCTGTCCTGGTATGTGTCATGTTCTGTTCAGTACTCTCAATCACCCTGTGGTTCTTCACAAGTTTTATTAACGAGGGGGTTCCACCTGATAAGAGCCTCGGGCCCGTAGCATAGCCAGGTGGTGCACCCGGCTGATAACCGGGAGGTCATGCGTTCGAATCGCATCGGGCCCATTTCTGTTTTATGTCATCTTCAGCCTTTATTTCAAAGCAATATCCTGTTCTTCTGATCGCATCTGCCGGTATTGTCCTGACGATCCTGTTCTATCTCATACAACAGCAGATTCTGGCCGGTATTGTCATCATTATTACCGGCACCCTGCTGCTTGGTGCACTGATATCGGCTGATGCAAAAAAGAATGCCCGACCGATCATCCTTGCAGATCTGTCTCCCAGTCACCGGGAGATTATTCTGGAAAATACCGGGACAAAAGCCGCGGAACGGCTTATAGTAACTGCTGCGGGTATTGATGAACCCTGGCATGTTGACCGCCTTGAACCTGATACAACCGCCAGGCTGAACCTTCCGAAGATGGTTGAGTCACTGATTGTCGAGGTGACCTATCAGGTGCATGACAGTCCCAGGAAAAGCAAGGCCTTCCGCCTTGGGATGCCGGAGCCTGAACAGGATCCGTTCAGACCCATGTTCCCCTTATTCAGCTGGAAAGGAAAATAAGCCGATCCTGTTATGATCGGATAAACTGTATCGTTTTTTCAAGTGCTGCCAGGAGTTCTTCCTGATTCTCCATATACTGCAGCATTGCCTTGTACAGCATGAACATGGCTTCATATCCGTACAGGTCAATGACCTGGCGTGGAGTGATCTCGGCAAGATATGAGTCAATGACAAGCTCATCTGCACTATACATAATCTCGTAAAATTTCCCGTCCTCTCCAAGCAGACAGAACTGATCCTGAACAGCCCGTGACATGTTATCCGGCCGGAAGGAAACAGGCTCTGCACTTTTGCCCAGGATGATCATCTTTGTGGGATAATGTCGCGGGTCATAAATCTCACCCTGGTTATCTTTCTTTCCTTTTTCAAGAAGTTCTATTCCTATCTTGGCAATAACCGGCGATATCTGTGCCCCCATCCTGCCGAGCAGGTCTGCATCAAGATTTCGTATCTCTTCAGCATAGGCATCTATTGATGAATCATGCAGGTTTATGACCTCAATCAGCCGGTTAAATCCCTGCTCAATGATCTCTTCCATGGTGATCCGGTATTACAGGTCATCCGGACAGGCAAAGAATCGTCTGATCAGTCCCTGACCGGCTGGCCGATCAGGTAATGCGGGGTGCAGCCGCAAATCCGCACCGTGCAGGAAATGCCTGGTGGAATGTTATCCTGTATCACAATCCCTTCATAGGATCGGGACCGTGCCATCACGGAGCCAGGTCGTATCCGCTCAGTCACCACGCCTGTCATCACGGTCCCAATCTTCTGCTCATTTCTCTGGTGGAGCATCGCATATGCCTCCCGGATAATCTCACGGGACCGATCCTTCCTGATCCGGTCAGGCAGCTCATTCTCACGGGTCATCCCGGTTCCCGGCCGCCATGAATACCTGGTTACATTCACCATTGCGGGTGCGATTTGTCGTATGAGTTCCCGGGTCTGCAGATGATCATCTTTTGTCTCACCCGGGTAACCGGTGATGATATCAGTCGCGATGCGTATATCGGGTATCTCGAATCTGAATATCTCAAGAATCTTCAGAATATCGGCCACACGATACCCGCGTCCCATCATATCCAGTACATGGTCAGACCCGGACTGAACCGGGAGGTGAAGGAAAGAGAAGAAGGGGCCTTGTTTCATTGCATGAGCAACGGATCGTGCGATGGGAAGGAGCGTTGCAGGGTTCATCATTCCAAGCCGTATCCGTGCCGGTTCAGCGAGAGGAGGAACCCCCTCAAGGAGGGTGGCAAGGGTTTTGTCTCCGGTGTCACGCCCGTATGCGGAGAGATCCTGACCTGCCAGGCGAATCTCCACCGCCCCGCCAGCGGCAGATCCGGCAATCCGTTTATAAATTATCTCCGGGGGGATACTGCGTATGGTGCCCCTGGCACACCGGGTGATACAATACCGGCAGGACCCGACACATCCGGGCCCGATCTGCACGACCGAGACCGTCCCTTCATGCGAGTAGGGAATAGCAGCTGCTGCCCGGTGAATTGAGTCAGGATGTATCGCCCTGACATGAGCCACGTTCTCAAGGAGGGCTGGTCGTCCGAGCGGGAGGCACCCGGTCACATAGACCTCCCGGCCAGGATACGCATTGATCTCCCTGCACATCTTCCGCTCGGTTGAACCGATGACGATGCAGGTGTTGAGAATGACCGCATCAGCCATTGCCGGATCTGATACCAGAATGGATCCCCTGTTTTTCAGAACCGATGCCAGCAGATCTGAGTCCCCGGCATTGTACGCACACCCAAAGGTCCGGATGTATACCGGCCGTCCGGAAAGTGCCTGTTCCCACTGACCATCAGGCTCAAATCTGACTGATTGGCTTTTATTGAAGGGATGTGCAGGGCTGCTCATGATCAGTTGCTCTCACCATTCAGGAACCAAACGCCTTAAAACATATTCTGCATATATGTAGGCAATGGTCAGAATCGGGCTCCTCGGGTGCGGTAATGTAGGCAGGATTATTGCAGCCCACCAGGATGGATTTACGGTTGAGGCACTCTTTGACCGCCTCCCGGACCATGCAGAGGAACTTGCCCGCATCTGTGGGGCTCCTGCATATGCAGATTTTCAGGAGTTCATCTCACAGGATTTTGATATCTGCGTGGAGGCTGCATCGGTCCTTGCGGTCAGGGAATATGCTCCGAAGGTCCTTGAAAACGGGAAAAACATCCTCATCCTTTCTGTTGGTGCCCTGTCAGACTCCTACTTCAGAAAAGCCCTCATTGAGAAGGCACGGGAATACAAAAAGAAGATCCATATCCCAAGCGGAGCAATCATGGGCCTTGATAATCTGAAAGTCGGGCAGATAAGCAGGATCGATTCAATCCTGCTTAAAACCACCAAAAGCCCGGAGAGTCTTGGGATGCAGGTCACCACACGAACACTTGCATTTCGCGGCAAGGCAAATGAGTGTATCAAACAGTTTCCAAAAAACATCAATGTATCTGTTGCGCTTGCTCTTGCTGCTGAGCATGATGTGGATGTGGAACTCTGGGCAGATCCTGCGGTTGATCAAAATATCCATGATATTTATGTTACCGGTGAGTTTGGTGAGGCAAGTATCCGTGTTGTTAATCATCCAAGCCCTGAGAACCCGGCAACCAGTTATCTTGCAGCTCTCTCGGTACTCTCACTTCTCAAGAACCTAGACAGTCCCCTGGTGATTGGATCGTGACCAAACGGAATCTTATTGCAGATGTTCTTCGCTTAAAGGCCGAAAAAAGGGCTCTTATCCTGGCACATAACTATCAGCTCCCGGAGATTTTTGCCGTTGCGGATGTGATTGGAGACAGTCTTGAGCTGGCTCTTGCAGCCCGGAAAGCAACTGAGCCGGTGCTTGTCCTCTGCGGGGTCAGATTTATGGCCGAAACCGCCCGTATTCTGAATCCTGACAAGATAGTTCTGATGCCTGACCCTGATGCCGGATGTCCGCTTGCAGATTTTTTAACGCCCGCGATGATTCAGAGAGCAAAGGAGCAGTATCCAAAGGCAGCAGTGGTTGTGTACATCAACAGCACCGCGGCATGCAAGGCAGTCTCAGATTCGGTCTGCACGTCAGGAAATGCAGTCAGGATCGTCAGATCCCTCCCCCAGAGACAGATCATATTCGGACCGGATGCCAACCTTGCCTCATATGTCCAGTCAGTTCTCCCGGAAAAGGAGATCATTGCTGTCCCTGAAGATGGTCACTGCTATGTGCATACGCGGTTTGACCCTGACGATCTGCAGGAGGTAAAGGGAGCCGGGATCCGGATCATCGCCCATCCTGAATGTCCTGAAAAAATCCGGAATCTTGCTGATTACATATCATCAACCGGAAAGATGGCAGAAATTGCACAGACCGGTCAGTCATGGTACATCTGCACCGAAGCCGGGATGCTTGACCGGCTCTGCGAACTCTGTCCTGAGCAGTCCTTTATCGGCAGGGAGGATGCCATCTGTGCTGATATGAAGAAGACGACCCTTCAGAACCTGATCGCCTGTCTGCGGGATCTCAGCGGGGAAGTAACCGTACCTCCCGACGTCATGGACGGTGCCAGACGGTCCCTTGAATACATGCTCACGGTTCCATGAAACTCCCTGAAATACCCCTCACCCATCTGATTGCATTTGTGGAAGAGGACAGTCCGTTCGGGGATATCACCTCTGAAGCGGTTATTGATCCTCAGGTATGCACTGCTGAGATCTCGGCCCGTGAACCCCTCATCCTTGCCGGGCTCTCTGAAGTGGTCCGTCTTGCCGCGTGGTACGGGCTGTCGGTCTCATCTGTCAGTTCAGACGGTATAAACCTGCAGGCAGGGGACGTGATTGTGACCCTCACCGGTCAGGCACATACCATTCTTCTGCTCGAACGGACCCTGCTTAATATTCTCGGGCGTATGAGTGGCATTGCAACCCGGACACGGAGACTGCAGGATCTGGTATCTGCAATAAACCCCCGTTGCCGTATCGCTGCGACCAGGAAGACAGCACCAGGTCTTCGCCTTATGGATAAGAAAGCGGCCATGATCGGGGGTGCTGATCCTCACCGGTTCTCCCTGTCTGATGCGATTCTGATAAAGGACAATCACCGGGTTCTGGTCAATGTGGATGAGGCGATCCGGCGTGCAAAAGCCTTCGGGGCCTATCACCGGATCGAGGCAGAAGCAGATACCATCGACGAGGCCCTCATGATTGCCCGTGCAGGAGCTGACATCCTCCTTCTGGATAACATGACCCCGGATCAGATCTCACAGGTCATCTCGCAGCTCGTTCAGAACGGACTGCGGGAGAAGGTACTGATCGAAGTGTCAGGAGGGATTACCGAAGATACTCTTGCGATGTATGCTGCCCTTCCCATTGACCGGATAAGTCTTGGGATGCTCACTCACTCGGTCATCAATGCCGACGTCTCCTTGGATATCATACAAGGCTGATGTCTTTGCCATCCCCAACGGATATCTCCTCTTTTCCTTTCCAGTGCTGAACGGTCCCAATTATCCGGACGGCAGATCCGGCCCTTATATCCGGAATATCCGGTGCTGATGCCGGGATGAAGATACTGACTCCTGAAACGTTCATGATAACACTCCCTCCCGTGGCATGATACACAGAGCTGACAACCCCTTCCCAGTTCACCAGGGTCCCGTCCGCAAGACCGGTATGATACTCTTGTGAGAACTGATCTTTCCCGATGCTGTCCAGCATGACGGTCCCGGCAGAGCAGATGATGGTCACAAGAATGAGAACCCCGATTGCGGTCTTCTCCTGGCTGTGAAGCAATACCATTCCCTACAGGTATCCCCTCTTTCCTTATGAGGGATAGGGAGCAGAAGAGACCAAGAGCCTTTGATATGATCACCTGCAGATAGAATAAGGAATGAGTACCATCCTGATCTTCCTTATCGTGATGGTGGCGATATCTGTCATCGGATTCAGGTTTAAACTGCCACCATTTTTCACCCTCGTCGGTGGAGCAATCGCCTTTGGTCTGATGATCGGAACCGCTCCTGATACTGTATTCCAGCAGGTAGCACTCGGTTGTGCCAGTATCTTTAACAGCCTTGGAATTCCCATCCTCGCCGGTTCGGTCATCGCAAAATACCTGGCTGAGCAGGGGCTTATCCAGCAGATCGTCTCTGACCTGCGGGTCCTGCTCAAACGCCCGCCGACCCTCTCCGGTATTGCCGGGTACCTGATTGCTGTCCCGTCAACCTGCCCGATAACGGCATTTATCATCCTCACCCCTGTCATCGAGTTCTTTACCTCGGATGAACGGAAACGGTCACTCCTGATTTATCTTGTGGCCATCGGTTCGGTTCTTGGGGTTGCATATGTATACCCGACACCGGTCACCTATACGCTCTTTGACGCATTTGCCCCTGATTACTCACCGCTTCTTTATAATCTCGTTGCAATTCCCCTTTCCCTTATTTTTGTGGGGGCGATGATCTGGTATGTCAGGAGGGAGTGCGATTTTGCCGATATCACTCATGAACAGATCGGGTACAAGAGACCGGAAGGGGCTTTTCATCTCCGTGCATGGGCACCATTCCTGGTAATCTTCCTTGCAATTCCGATCGGATACCTTCTGCTTGGTCTGACTCATGCCGGCCTGTTGCAGTTTATCATGCTGGCAGGCATGGCAACCGCGGTCGCGACCGCAAAACAGGAGATCAGATGGACCGGCTGGGTTCTTGGAGCAAAGCACGGTGGGGTGGTCATCTTTGACATCAGCGGTGCAGGAGCTCTTGGATACATCATCCAGCAGAGCAGTTTCCCGGCAGATGCATCCATTCTGCTTGCATCATCGCTGCCAATATTCCTCTTCCCGTTCGTCCTTGCCGCCCTCATTCAGACCGCCCAGGGCTCCAGGATTGTAACCTCATACCTGACCGCCCAGGTTCTGGCGACGACGGTTATTCCATCCATGCTCAATCCGCTGGCCCTCTTCCTGATGATCATCGGTGGTGCAGGCCTCATCTGTTTTGTTACCGATCCCTATTTCTGGCTCTTACACCGGACAACCGGGGATGACGTAAAAACGGTATTTAAGCGATATACTGTCCCTCAAATATGCTTTGGAATCGCAACATATCTGGTTGCCCTGCTTATCCAGTATCTGATGCCGATCAGATAATCCACCTTTTTTCCTTGAAGTATATGAACAAGGAACATCAGATGTTTCTGTATGTATTACCACCGGACAATACTCCCGGTACTGTATAGCATTCTTCTTGTTTCCCTGCTCTGCACAGGGTGTCTGGCGAGTGAGGAACAACCCGGTATTGCACACGCTGAAACTGCATCCCCCGAACTTGCATGGATTACCACATCCATGACAAATGTCGCAACCGGGGAACGATTTACCATACAGGATCTTGCAGAGCAGGGAAAGCCGGTCATCATTCATAGTTTTGCCGTCTGCTGCCCCGGCTGCTCCATGCAGCTGCTGGAGTCGACCAAGCTGCAGACCGCCTATCCGGTTAAGTATATCGTTGTGGCACTGGATGTTGATCCAAATGACAATGCCGCAAAGGTGAAACGCCATCAGGAGTCCAACAACTTTAAGGGAATATTTACCACTGCACCCACCGATGTGACCAGGAGTCTGATTCAGGCCTATGGGCCGGGATTTATCCAGTCAATCCCCCAGACCATCATCATCTGCGGAAAATCAGCGACCTACCTTGAGGACGGGGTATTTGGTGCGGATACCCTGAAACGGGCAACTGACGAACTCTGCTCATAATCCTATGGACATCACTCCTGAAATCTGGGCAATATCATTCCTGGCCGGCCTGTATACCCCGCTCGGAGCGATGTGTGTCCTCCCGCTCTATCCGGGCTACCTCGCATTTCTTGCAGGCCGGACGAGAAGCGGAGGGGGTTCAACCCTCTCCCTGGGTTGTGCCGTGACCGGCGGCGTTCTCCTGGCGATGTTCACCTTTGGCCTGCTTTTTGTCTCCATTCTCAGGATGTCAACCGGTGATGTTCTGGAAATTCTCGGGCCGGCTATTTATGGCATTCTTGCTGTCATGAGTATCGCCATGATCGCCGGGTTTGATATCAGCAGGTTTTTCCCCATGATCTCAACACCGGTCGGCAAAACGCCTGTAATTACCGCGATCCTCTTTGGAGCCTTCTTTGGTCTGGTTGCTCTCCCGTGTAATCCGGGCTCAATCATCCTGCTCTTTGCAATCTCAACCACAACGGCGGATTTTATTGCAAATTTTATCAATTTTGTCCTGTTCGGGGTTGGAATGGCAAGTCCGCTCCTGGTTCTTTCAGCACTCTCCATGGAAAAAAGCAGAACCTGTATCCGGTTCTTTACCACTCATCATCTGCTGATAAACCGGATTGCCGGGGTTCTGATGCTGATGGTTGCCCTGTATTACCTGATCTTTGTGTTCCTTGCAGAACACCTCTGATCAGTACCGGTGATACCGGCGGTAGAGGAGTATCAGAACGATGAGCACTCCTGCAAGGGTCATCATCCGGATATATCCGGTATCGGTTCCCGGCAGTCCCCTTGCCGTTCTGACCTCTCTTTTCCCTGCCCAATCCGTGAGAAAGACTGATGCAAAGTATGCGGCAGCATCCCTGCTCCGGATGATGACTCCGGCCTCCCGGTTAAAGCAGGCTGAGTTTTCGTTCCAGTTCATACTTGATATCAGAACCTGATCATCAGCAATGACCCCTTTGGTGTGGATCTTGAGGAGATCTGCCTTCTCCGGATACATTATCTCTGCCTGCAGGGGGATATTCTCACGTACTGCCATAGTCTTCAGGCTGGTAACCATTTCATCGTTATCCTGCTCACCTTCGATGTTGTAATAGTAGCCGTCAAGAAGGATCCTGACATCAACACCCCGTCTGGCTGCATCTATCGCTGCTTTCAGGAACGGGTTGGTTCCGTTCTTCGGATATTCCCTGATGTATGCCTGCTGTATCCATACCCTGCTCCTGCTTGCATTGATCATATCAGCAACCAGGCTGCTCGTATCAGGTGAGAAGACCGGGGTTACCGAGGCTCCGGTAAAGGATACCGGAACGAAAACCGGCCTGTAGGAGTCCGTAACCGGTTCCTCCGTGCTTCCTGGTCGTCCCTGTGCGGTCCTCACCCCCGGGCCGTCAGAATCAGCATTAAACACTGCTGTGAAATATGCAGCCAGTTCCACCGAATCAAGGACCACTCCCCATCCACGGTTCCCTGAGTACCCGAGAGGAGGGAAGGAGTGTTCCTTGAAGTTTTCGGTCGTAATAAGCACCCGCATGCTATCTGCGACGAGATATTTGGCATGATCATACCGGTACGGGGCATGGTCTTCACCGGCTCCTTCCATGACCATGATCTTTGCACCTGCATCAGCCAGTTTCTGAATGATTGGGAACTCTTCGGCCGGAATGCCCCCTACTGGTCCGCCTTCAAGCAGGACAGACACCTTCACTCCCCGTTTCATTGTATCACACAGGAGATCTGAAAGGCCGGCATCGGTAAACTCGTACACGTTCAGGAGTATGGATCGCCCTGCAGATCTGATGGTCTCTTCCAGAACCTGTCTGGAGCAGTCAGGTGACACAAAGCCGGTTCCGGTTACATTCTCAACGGTCTTCGGGACAAGCCGTGTCCCGCCGGCCATAAGGATACGGGTGTCCCACCGACCTTCCGGTGATCTGATATGGATCTGACCTTTTCTGGGCTGAAATGTTCCCGGCCAGGTGACGGTATCGTAGATAATACCCTGACAGCTCAATGTCAGGTCATCCTTCTTATTTGAGAGCTGAAACCGGCCCTGAACCGCCACCTGTGGGACTGCAGGAGTACTGTCCGTGATCTCACAGGAGGGATACTGGCCCCACACCTGTTTGTACCGTTCCCCATTGCGCGCTATGGTACAGGACCGGGACGCGGAATATCCGGGCTGTATCGTGATGGTTCCTTCCCCGTCTGATAGTGTGCAAGGGCCAGGGAGAACATCCCAGCCTATGGTAATATATTCATCCTCGTCTCCCTTCATCCAGGTATCCGGATATACTTCAAGGAAATACGGGCCGGCTGATACAGGGACAAGGAGTATGACCATGAGCAGGAGGGCAAGAGTGCGGTACATGGGGATCAGGGTTTATTGGTCATTGGTACATGAACGTACTGCATTGTGTCTGACCAGGATAGACCGTTGATCATCAAGATCGGGGGCAGTCTGATGGATCATGCTGCCGGAATTATCAGGACGATCCGGGAGAGTGAAAGGAACATCCTGATCATTCCCGGCGGTGGTATTTTTGCCGATGCCGTCCGTCAAAAGGAGATTTCAGATACCGCAGCACATTTTATGGCAATCGCTGCAATGGATCAGTACGGATGGCTTCTCTCTTCATATGGGATGCCAGTTACCCATGAACCGGTGATGAAAGGGGTCCCCCATATCTTCCTTCCCTACCATCACCTGGTCCATACAGATCCCCTTCCGCACTCCTGGGATATCACATCCGATACCATCAGTGCCTACTATGCCCGTCTGCTCCGTCTCCCCCTTCTTCTCCTGAAGTCAGTCGATTATATCCGGACATCCGAAGGAGCAGTGCTGATGCTGGAACCGGGAATGGAAACAGATGATCTTGATCCGGTATTCATCCCCTATATCTTTGAGCACCATATCAGGGGATATATCATCCGGGGGTCTGACTATGCGAGACTTGCCGGGTTTCTGAAGGGTGAGGCGGTGATGGGGACAGTCTTTGGCGGTACCATTTAAGGTGTTGATGGAGAAACCAGATAAGCAGCTTTTTGGAAGTCTGAATATGAGTAGAACAAACTGCACGTCATGTAATGGCCCGATGGCAGAACAGGGCTCTGTAGAGTTCGGCTGCCCGGCATGCGGGGCCACCATCCGCCGGTGCTACCGGTGCAGAGAACAGAGCGTCGAGTACATCTGCCCGACCTGCGGCCTCCGGGGACCATGAGACCATGGGAGACGTAGCGCTTATTATTAAGGTAATGCCGGAATCTCCCGAGGTCAACCGGGATCGTATTGTCGCAACCATTAAGGAAAAATTTCCCCGTGTTCAGGATATCAGGGAAGAGCCCATCGGCTTTGGACTTGTTGCATTAAAGATTGCACTCGTTGTTCCTGATGCAGAGGGACAGACCGAGACTATTGAAGCTACCCTGAACGCGATTGAAGGCGTTGAGCGGGCAGAAATCGTTGAATCAACCCTTGTGTAATGTGCACAGGGCTTTTGTAAACAGGTACGATACCGGGGATTCCTACTCCCCTTTCTCAAGAACAGTGAAAATTTCCCTGGTGATTCCGCGGATCTTTTCGACCGAGTTTTGAAAGTTTCTGACCTCGAGAGGCTCTATCCGAATGGGAACCGGGTGTACTCCGCTCCGGTTAATTCTTGCAGGTACGCCGATACACACATCCCCGATGTTATGCACCTCGGCTTTGATGTATGCTGATACGGTAAGGATACGGTTTTCATTTCCAAGGATGGTCCGAATCAGTGTGGCTATCGCTTCGCCGGGTCCCCAGACCGTGGCACCTTTTGATGCGATGATCTTCTGACCAGAAGATCTCACCTGATGCATGATATCCTCTATCGGTACCTGTGCAAAACTGGGCAGATTGGATATCTGAATTCCTCCGATGGTCGTTGCAGACCAGAGGGGTACCATGCTGTCGCCATGCTCACCGATGATACGGGTATGTACCTCGCTGACATGTACCTGAAAGAATGACGCAATTGCTGATTTGAGCCGCATTGAATCGAGATGTGTCCCAAGTCCGAAGACTTCGTTCGGTTTTTTCCCTGAGTACTTTAATGCAACATGAGTCATGATATCCACAGGGTTTGTGACCATCATGATAAATGATCCAGGGGCGACAGTTCCGATCTTTTGTGCAAAATCCCTGACAATTCTGGCGTTCTCAAGTGCGAGATCCAGCCTGGTCTGTTCCGGCTTTCTTGCAATCCCGGCGGCAAAGACAATGATATCAGATCCCTTCAGATCCTCAATTGCACAGCTCCAGCTGACATGACTGTCTGTTCCGGTTGCAGCAAATGAATCAATAAGATCCCGTGCCACCCCCTCAAGGACCGATTCCGATCCCGGCCGTCCGTAGAGTTGAACCTCACCCACGTACGGAATGCGTGAGATAGACAGCGCTGCATACTGGCCTACCTTTCCGGTTGCACCAACAATCGCAACTTTTGCCATAAGAATCAGAGTATTGGGGACATGTTTTCAGTCGATCGGTCATTGCAGCCCTTTCCAGGGGTTTCCTTCTCCGCCCCGCACCCCCGTGGGCGCCGAATGTTCACGGTAAGTCTGCTCCCTTCCGGGCCTGAACCGGTCCCCGCGACAACAGGTCGTTCCTTCCTCCGAAGGTGTGATACCTGGCCA
>CAZCSN010000055.1:0-14544 GCA_964501255.1 uncultured Methanospirillum sp.
TGAAAAAATTCAAATAAATTTGAATCACAATCGTGATAATAATGAACACAGCACAGCAGGATCACAAAACCTCCACACACAAGCCAAAAAGTCTTGGGTTTTTTGAAAAATATCTGACCATATGGGTATTCGTCTGTATTGTTCTTGGAATACTGGTTGGGAGATACGCTCCACATGTGGCAAAATATTTGGACAGCCTGTCTGTTTATAGCGGAGAGACCCCAATCATCTCAATTCCCATAGCGCTCTGTCTGTTTTTTATGATGTATCCTATTATGGTCAAGATAGACTTTTCCGAAGTATTAAAGGCAGGAAAGAATCTGAAACCCGTCAGTCTGACCCTGTTCGTGAATTGGGCGATCAAACCATTCTCGATGTATATCATTGCTACGGTCTTTCTTGGATATCTATTCCTTCAGTTTATCGGCCCTGATGCTGTTGATCTTGTCAAAATGCCATTTGGTGTGGATCTTCCGGTTGGTTCGTCATATGGAGACGGGACTGTGATACTGGAAAACGGGGTAAAGATGCTTGAGATTCCTCTCTGGAGGAGTTACTTAGCCGGCTGTATCCTGCTTGGTATTGCTCCCTGCACGGCAATGGTTCTGGTCTGGGGATACCTTGCACGAGGAAATGACGGTCATACCCTGGTTATGGTAGCAATAAACTCTCTGTCAATGCTCGTTCTGTATGGACCACTCGGGGGATTTCTCCTTGGTGTCGGGCAACTCCCGGTCCCATGGGAAGCATTGGCGTTATCTATCGCTATTTATGTTGCTCTTCCTCTTGTCTGCGGATATGTTTCACGGATTCTTCTTATCAGATATAAAGGAGAAGAATGGTTTACGACTCAATTTATGCATCTCCTTACACCGGTCACCATTATTGCCTTGCTGGTCACCCTGATACTTCTCTTCAGTTTTAAGGGAGAAGTAATTCTCCAGGAGCCGCTTACTATCGTATGGATTGCAATCCCTCTGTTTATTCAGACCATTCTCATCTTCTCACTTGGATATATCCTCTCAAAAGCATGGAATTTTTCGTATGAAGATGCTGCTCCGACTGCCATGATTGGAGCATCAAACCACTTTGAGGTCGCAATTGCCACTGCAACGATCCTTTTCGGGCTCTCATCCGGAGCAGCTCTTGCAACTGTTGTCGGAGTATTGATTGAAGTTCCGACCATGCTAACCCTTGTGCAGATCTGTCTTCGGACCAGAGGGTGGTTTCCCGTAAAAGTGCATAGATCGGCATAAACCTTCTTTTTTTGAACACATGATGATTCAAGAAAGTTTGTAATACCTTGCGTGAAAATCTATAGGAAGTTTTGTCATGGTTGTGATTATCCCCTATATGGAGCTTTCTCAATGAAAAAAAATATTCATAAGATACCTGGAGCACTCGTATTGTGTGCTCTTTTTCTTATTCTCTTCGCCGGATGTACAGGAACTGGTCCAGGTAATGAATCACAGGAAAAAAATGGGGAATTTTTACCTTCTCCATTGCCTGATATCACCAAAGTGGAACTCTACCATTTTCATGGGAATCAGCAATGTTATTCCTGCATACTTCTTGGAGATATGGCAGAGAAATTTGTAAAAACCCATTATCCGAACGAACTTGCATCAGGAAAACTTGTATTTGACCACATTAATGCTGAAGATCCAAAAAACCGTGAGCTTGCAGAAAAATATGAAGTAGTCTCCTCGTCACTGATGATCGGAGTATATACAAAAGATTCGTTTACAAAACAAAATCTTATGGGGGCCTGGTACAGGATTGGAAATGAGAGTGACTATAACTCATATTTAAAAGAGGTTCTTGAACCTTTCCTGAAAGGAGAGAAAGCATGACAGACCTTATGTCATTTATGGAAGCCATGGGAAGCAGCGATATTCCTCTTGTTGCTGCATTTTTCATCGGACTGATGATGGCGATAAGCCCGTGTCCGCTGGCGACCAATATTACTGCTATTGCATATATCTCCCGAACCCTCTCATCCGGAAAACATACATTTCTTGTCGGATCTTTGTACACACTGGGGAGATCACTCGTTTATGTGGTGATAGCTGCTCTCATCGTTCTGGGCGGCTTAAAAGTCCAGTCAATATCACTTTTTCTTCAGCAGTATGGCGATCTCCTGTTAGGACCGATTCTTTTGATATGTGGAATTGTGATGCTTGAGATCATTCCCATCAGTATGAAATTTGAACATGAAGGTCTTTCAAATCTGAAAGAAAAACTTTCAAAAAAATTTCTTGACAAAGGTTTTTTTGGAAGTTTTCTTCTGGGAGTATTATTTGCACTCAGTTTTTGTCCTTTTAGCGCTGTTCTCTTTTTTGGTATGCTGGTCCCTCTTGCATTGAGTCTCCAGGACCCGGTTGGTGTTCCTCTTGTCTTTGGTATAGCGACCGGGCTTCCGGTTATCATCTTTGCAGCCCTCCTCTCATCAGGAGTTGGGAGATGTGGAGCGGTGATGAACAAGGTCCAGACGGCAGAAAAGGTATTCAGGCGAGTCGTTGCTATGCTCTTCATTATCATCGGTGCATATTATGCACTCAATGTTTATCTTCTCGGATAATGGATGAATTCGGAAAATTTATCATTTTTTTCCGAAAAATATATATAAGATTCAAATAATATTGAATCTAAGGCAGATGAAAATATTTCCGGGTTTTTTTACAAAATCATTTCCAGGATCTTTTCTCTTCGTCATGCCTCTTGGGGATATTCATCTGACAGGTTATCCAACAATTTCTTTCGGAGTTATCGTATGAAATTATTAATAAAAAACCAAAATTTTATTATAAAATCGTTCTTTCTTGCAGTAGTCATTCTCATGACCGTAATTACGGTTTGCTCTGCATCTGATACGAATATAAAGGGATCTTCAGTTGAAAAAGTTGAAGTCTATCATTTCCATCCGACACATGGATGTTATACGTGCACAACAATGGGCAAAAATGCTGAAGATACTGTACAGACATACTTCCAAGATGAACTGGAAAGCGGAAAAATCGTGTTTAACCATATCAATTTTCAGGATCCTGCAAATACCGAACTGGTAAAAAAATATGAAGTTACCGGATCATCACTCATGATTGGTGTCTATGATCAAAATGGATTCCATAAAGAAGAAAATATGAAAGTATGGTATCTGGCAGGGAAAAAAGATGAATCCATGACCTATCTGAAAGAACTTATTAAAAAACGTCTTTCAGGTGACTTTTCCGAATAATCTTTTTCTCAATGAGTTCAGTCCTGATTTAGTAATTATGATCCAGTAAAAATCCTCCCGTCAGGGGGAGGTGTACGACGGATGAGCGGAAATGGGGGTTTGGTGATACCCGTTCTATTATGGAAAAAGTAAGAAGCAGGGGTTCTTTTTCATTTCAAGTGATTATACCCACATTTGCAAGGATCTGAAACAACAATCCGGCCAGGACTGCAACCCCAAGTACCGTTCCTACAAATGCTATTACCAGTCTTTTTTCAAAAATAGAAGCCATTAATGTTACTTCTGGTATACTTGCCCCTGCACCTCCAATAATAAGAGCCATAACCGCACCAATTCCCATTTCTTTTTCAAGGAGAACGGCACTTATCGGAATGATCGTTTCAGCTCTGATATACATCGGTACCCCAATAATCGCTGCGACAGGAATAGCGAGCGGGTTATCTGGTCCCGCGACGGCTACAATGAGTTCCTCTGGAATAAAACCATAAATAAAGGCCCCAATAGCAGCACCAAGGATGAGATAGGGTATGACTTGTCTGAACAAACTTAAGGCAAAGGTGAGTGCCCGGGAAAACCGGGTTTTATGCACTGAATTCCCGGCTTCTTTACCGTCACAGCAACAGCCCTTCTCCAGTGTTACCGCTTTCACATACCTGCCAAATCCGAAACGCTCAAGCAGAATTCCTGAGATGACAGCGATAGAAAAGGTTATAACAGTATAAATAAGTGTGGGCACTACTCCAAAGAGTGCGAGAATCAGGAAAAAGATGACCGGATTTAAGAGCGGTGACGCGATAAGGAATGAATACGCAATGCCGAACGGAACGCCGACATCAAGGAGTCCGACCAGAATCGGGATGGTTGAACAGGAACAGAAAGGGGTAAGTGCCCCAAAAAAAGCTCCAAATATATTTCCTATTCCCCTGTGTTTACTCGAGAGAACAGTTCTGATTTTTTCTTCCGGTACATATTCACGGATGAGACCTACGATAAAACTGATTCCAATAAAGAGGACTACCAGTTCTACGGTGATGATGACAAAAAACTGACTGGCGGTGAAGAGATCATTGATGACAGTCATAGAAAAATTTCACCACCATGGAAGGAAATGGAATTCTTTTGTTCATTCATTAGGTTGAAAGTAATGGTTAGTGGCCAAAGGCTCTGTGTATAAATAATCATGTGTTCCCTTCAGGTACTCTATTATAATCTGTTATGATCTGCTACGCTCTGCAAACCGGAATGATTCCCGGAGATTAGTTTAGAAAAATAAAGGTGGATCAGCACCCCAGCCCATACACCACTGACAGAGAGCCATGATAATTACCACAAGTAGTTCAAATTAGACTGAAACACCTATTGACGTGTTTATTATTTATACATACCTGTTTCATATTGGTTTGAACCATCCGGTGTATGGTTCATGCGCAAAAAAAGAGATACCAATAACTTTATCATGCATTCTTTCCTTTCCGAATTGAGAATCACCAGGCTCATAAAAATTTTATTGGGATCGGATGATTCAATAATATTTTTAATGAAATGAGACAAATACTACTCATGACTGAAAAGAAAGGTTTTATAGAACGAATTTTCGGCAAAAAAGAAGGATCATGTTGTTGCTGTGGTCCGAAGATTGTTCCTAAAGAAGGGACCTGCTGTTTTGCTGAAGAAAAGAAAGAAGATACAGAATAATCCCTTTTTTACCTTTGATTCGTTCCATTTCTTATATAAGAGGCGAAAACCAGCAGGAACGCATTCGTTATCACCATTCGAATACAGGCGGTAATCGCGATAAAATTATGAAAACGAAGAGTTCGCGAATATCATTTTTACTATATCGTTGGCTTTCCTCTGGAACAAACGGAAACAGGTGTTGGTTGCAAACAGATCAAATAGTAATAAGAACAAGAAAAGAATTGAGAAATCTGTTGTAAAAGTATCAACGGGGAATCAGTTCGAGGAGTATAATAAACATGCACAGACCAATAGAACCTCCGGATGGAACAAAAAATAAGAGAAGATGTTGCTGTTTTTTCTTACGTTAACTGCGAAGTAACCGGAGAGAGGATCAGGAATGCATTAATCGGGCGGCTGGATAAGACTTCAGGAAAAACCGGAAATAACAGGGAAGATCGGGCGAGATTTCCTGATTATTCTAATTTTGGGGAGAGTTCGATATGGTTTGAGGATACCAGAAATGCTCAGTTACCGATCCAGCCATATAAAAATCCTGAGTGAATAAAAAATCCGTGTTTTTCATTTTACGTGATAAACCAAAATACGGTGTGGGGGGCACTCTTATATAGTATTGAATGCTAATTCAATAAATGTTGAAATATTCTGATAAACTGTCAGAAAAATTTGAGATGACAAACCATGCCATTAATAATGCCATTCTTTGGATTGCCTTTTTATTTCATCATCGGCATAATAATTGTCTGTGCAATCATGATGCTCCTGATGATGTTTGTCATGCGAAGAATGATTATTCGGGGAGGATGCTGCCTTTGCTGCCGTAGTCTTCAAAGAAAACAGAATGAACAGGAAATAATGGAGCACCAGTGAGCCCTATGGTGGACATAATTACCGGAGCAATCTTACTGGGATGGTCAACCCTCGTTGCATACCTTACGGAACATGTTGTAACCTGTCTTATCCCTGCATTTTTTATCGCCGGAGGAATTGCGGCATTTGTTAAAAAGGATGCGATTTTAAAATACTTCAGCCCGGATGCCAGAAAGTCAGTAAGTTATGGAATTGCCTCTGTATCAGGAACGGTCCTTGCAGTCTGTAGTTGTACTATTTTGCCAATGTTTGCCGGGATTCTTAAAAAGGGGAGCGGAATTGGTCCGGCTATTACGTTCCTCTATGCCGGCCCGGCGATTAACATTCTTGCAATCGTCTATTCTGCAAAAGTTCTTGGCCTTGATATCGGGATTGCCCGTGCTGTCTCGGCAATTCTTCTGTCAATTGTTATTGGTCTTGTCATGGCACTAATCTTTAAAGAGCATGATGATGAAATCCGATCTCAGGCAAAAAAGAATCCACGGATTTCTTCCGGAGGAGAAGAACGGCCGAAATGGGTTGTACTGGCATTCTTTATCTTCCTGATTGGTATTCTGCTTATTGCAACATCAAAACTTGACATCTTTATCAGGCTCCTGATCGTCTACTTCCTCTCTATGGCGGTTGCATTCCTGCTCATTTATTACTTTAATCGTGACGAAGTAACCGAATGGGGATACGAGATCTGGGATCTGACAAAGAAAATTTTCCCAATTCTGGTGATTGGAACCTTTGCTCTCGGAGTCCTCTCGTTCTTTATCCCTCCGGAGACCTTTAAGCCATATATCGGAGACAACTCTCTCCTGGCAAACTTCACCGCTGCAGTTATCGGCGCAATCCTCTACATGCCAACCCTGCTTGAAGTACCGGTTATAGGAACGACTCTTGGCTATCTTTCCGGAAACATGGCAAAAGGACCAGCTCTTACGCTCCTGCTGACCGGACCTTCAATCAGTCTGCCAAGTTTATTGGTGCTGACCCGGGTAATGGGACCAAAAAAGACCGGTGTGTATGCTGTACTTGTTGTAATCTTCTCCACGCTTGCCGGATTTGTATTCGGAAACAGCGGGCTCTGATCAAAATGGCTACAGATAAACCCTGTTGTCCGGCAGATGCTCTCCGAAGAGTGAAGATGATCCCGGTAAATGGGATCCCAACTGGTATCACCATGCTGGATGAGATTATCTCCGAGGTAAAGGAGATGAATCTATCCTCCGAACAGCAAATCAAAGAAATACTTCTAAAGAAGGTGAAAGTGTACAATTACGTCTCCAAAGGAGCTGAAGAGATGTATGCGAATGCCCTTATAAAAGAGTATACAAATCAGGGTGCTCTCAACAAAAGATGATATGTGTGTATGACAAAGCTATTTCAATTAAAGGTGAAATATGAAACTTGAAATTTTAGGAACCGGATGTACAAAATGCAAACGAATGTATGATAACGTAATTGAAGCCGTGAAAAAAACTGGGATTCAGGCTGAGGTAGTAAAAGTTGAAGCGCTGGAAGAGATTGTAGGCCGCGGGGTAATGATGACTCCGTCACTCTTTCTGGATGGTGAAGAGATCGTTGCCGGCCGGGTACCTACCGTTAATGAGATCATGGAGATCATACAGGAGAGTGCATAATGGCAGAACAGACCCCGTGCTCTTGTGCAGGTGGAGACAAATCACGAATTATTTTTCCTTGCTGTGGTCAGGCGAATACCGGGCAGCTCTCTAACCAGGCTGCGATTCAACTTGACAACGAAGGATATGGTGGATATGCATGTACAGCTCTGCTTGTTTCTTCTGAATCGCTTGCAAAGCGTGCAAACGAGGTCGATGAAGTAGTGGCAATCGATGGGTGCGGGATGCATTGTGCAAAAAAGATTGTGGAAAAAGCCGGAGTCCCGGTTCATCAGCATCTGGTGATCACGGATCTGGGCATAGAAAAGAAGAGTGGAGATCGTTCTTTTGCACCTGATGAGGTTGAATCCATTGTATCTGCTGCCTGGAAAGGGGAAGGAATATTGCAGGAGTCTCGTTCCGGAGGGAAGAAATCCAATGGCTCAGGTGGCTGTGGTTGTGGCGGAAAATGCCGCTAAATCCCTCATATTTTCATGAACCCTGATAATTCAGAAATTACCATAATCACCTGTTCCGGGATCTCAAACACCGGTAAACTAACCGCGACGGTTGGCGGGATACTTATCCGGCAGTATCCGGGCCAGATTGAAGTGTGCCTTCCTGCCAGGGCGGAACCAGACAAGATGAAAGAGGCTCTCTCTCATGCTGAACAGATACTGGTCGTTGACGGATGTACTGACTGTTGCGCGAGGAAAAAACTCAGGGAACATGGATATGAACCGGATATTCACATTATCGCCACCGAATGCGGGATTGTGAAAAAGGGTATGGAAGATCCACGTTTTGACGAGATTGAACTTCTGACCTCTGTTATTCGGGAGAAAATCCGGTGAATCGTTTCTCAGGTAACATACTCTCCTTATTGTATCAATGTCAATAAAAACTCCGAGAACAGATATCCTGATACCCCTATTACTTTTGGCAGTAATTACTATCATTATGATCCTCTCCGGCGGATGCGGGTGTAACAGATTTTTACCGTAGAAAAACTCTCTCTCCAAAAAAAGGCACAATATATTACCGTACTCCCCGTGAAAGCACTGGAAATGTAGCATTTTCACGAAAACGGGCATTGTTCCTTCTGCCAGGTGCTTGAGGAACGGGTGGAAGAAGCAATGATATATAGAATTCAGACAGGAGATGTATGAAGGGAAAATCATCTTCAGAATCGTGAATGTTGACCTTTTGAAGAACGCAGAGCTTGTTTCCTGGTTTTGGCCGGCATCATCTTCTGAAATGACTGGATATTGGAATGATGAGGAATTCCATGCTGAAAACCAGATCCGCCTGTGGTATATGCCTGGGGATAAAGAGGATTTTGGAAAGGAACTGGCATTGGTGATCCGGGATAACTTACTAATCAAAACCGGTTCTGATATGCGTTTACAATTTCATCCATATGGTGAATAATATCACTACTCCCTGAAACTCCGATATTTCCAATAAATAAAACTGGATAAGAGATCTTCGAATTGTGGAAGTAATTCTTATACTCATTAAACAATTCTTGATTTTCTCTGTTGTATACAAGATTTCGATATTCTATATGGACTTCAGGGTGTTTTCTTTCATATGACTGAAGAAATCTGTGAGCATCCTTGCATGATCCACAGGAAGAACTGTAAAAGAACTGAATTCCAGAAAAATCACCCGATTGTGCCGGTGAAATAGTATTGATCATATCAAAAAGAGATCCGTCTTCAATTACCGTTCCATCATTGAGAAAAATCAATCCGGAGCATGCAGGAATAGATGAGAGACAGATTATGGAAAATATAAAAATCAAAAACTGTGACCGGTTAGTGAATTGCTTCATCCTATAGTGTTTAATTTCATTCATGATAATTACCTTCATCAATTATTACATCGCAAAAGAAAAAAATAACATGGCATCTGACCGCATACATGAGTCATTATATCTTTTCAATCAGGGGTATAATTGTTCGCAGGCAGTATTCTCAGTATATGCAGAAGAAAATGGTTTAGATCCCGATTTAGCCAGGAAAATTGCTACATCTCTTGGAGCAGGTATTAGCAGAACCGGAAATATCTGTGGTGCAGTATCCGGTGCGATATTAGCCATCGGGCTTATCCATGGGATGAACAGGCCGGATGATACAGAAGCAAGGGAAAAAAGTTACCAATTAACCCAGGAGTTCATGAAGACATTTACCGACCGGTATGGATCTGTGTCATGCCCCACCCTTCTTGGTTATCACCTGGGAATCCCTGCCGAACGGGAAGAAGCCGGGAGAAAAGGAGTAGTAAAAGATATCTGCCCTGGTCTTGTGAGGGGTGCTGCCGAGATACTAAAGGAAATCCTTGAAAAAAACTAAATAAAAATCGGAACCAGGATAATGATTCCCATTATCAGCATAATGACTCCGATGATAATTCTGAGCAGACTTTTTCTCTCATCTCTCCACGAATTCACTTTTTCAGGGGAAAGGCCGAAGATGACCAGGAGAAGAATTGCTATGAGGGGAAGTATAACAATGATATTATAAGCAAGGAGATAAAACAACCCGGACTGGAAATCCTGGTATATCATCCCAAGGATTGAGATGTATATCCCCACCGTACAGGCCATTCCATACAGACCAGTCAGGGCACCAACAATAAATCCTGCCGGAACACTTGCAATCTTCAGGTATTTGGAAATGGAACTTTTCTTCGACTGGGGTATGGAGAAGAGTGCTTTTGGATTTTTTAAAAGCCCGTCTTTTATCTGGACAAGGCCGGCGATAATTGCGATGATCCCTGCAGCGATGAGGAATATCCGTGCGACACCCGGAATCTGGATGACTGAAAAGATTGCAAATCCTGATAAGACCCTGATCAGGAAAAATGCAATTATATACGCAGAACCCACGAAAAATATAGTTTTTCTGGAGTCTGATGCCATAAGTGATACCAGCAGAAGAGCAAGAACGAGCAGGCCGCATGGATTAAATCCCTCACCTAATGCAGCAAGAACAAGAATTACAGGATTAATCGTTATGGGTTCTGCAGGAGCGGGGCGATCAGCGATGATCTCTGGGGAGCCACGAGTCTGAAGTTCACCCATCTTCCGTTCAAAATGTGTAAAAATGGCATCCTCACCGGTGAGTACCTCATCTCCAATAAATATAACCGGTACAAACAATTCCTCTTCCGGATGCATCTTTCTGAATGTCTCAAACAGGAGAATGTCATCCTGGTTATCGGCGATATTGTGGTATTGGATACGAACGTCCGGATGTGCTTTTTCGTACTCTTCGATATATGGCATAACCTTGTGACAGGAGGAACACAAGGGGCTGTAAAAGAAATCTACTGCTGCCTTTGCGGAGGAACTCGCAGATGAGTTTTCAGGTTCTGCAGCACATACTCCGGCCATCAGCAGGAGGAAGGCGCAAATTATTGCAACCAGCACCCATAAAGATGCGTTTTTATTTTTTGTTATGGAAATCATATCTTTACCATATTATCTCGTGAATATTTCTTCTTCAGGCTTCTGACTGAGATGAACACCATCAGTTTAAGGTTCAACGATTATTGAAATATGGGTTTGATTTATTTATTATTTTGGTTTGCTAATGAAAACCGGCAGACATATCAGACCGGATGATTATGAACAGGTTCAATTAATGAACAATTAACACATTCGTTGCATTCAAACTCAAGCGTCGAGTAGAGAATCTGATACTTTTTGAGTCGTTCCTTGATCTCCTGTTTCATTCGTTCTATCTGATCCACATCCCGGACACAGGAATATACATGGGTATCAAGCACATGGATGTTCGAACAGAGGCTCCAGAGGTGCAGATGGTGTACATCCTCCCCCCCGGGAACTGATCTGAGCTCTGCAATTACTTCGTCAAACCGAACCGACCGGGGAGCGAACTGAAGGAGAATAGAGATCGTCTCTCTGATTAGGCCCAGGGCAGTCCCGATGATGATTGTCGCGATTATCAGGGAAAGTATTGGATCAATAATGAATTGACCGGTGAAATAAATCCAGACCGCTGCACCGATCACCGCTATTGAAGAGAGCGTATCTCCAAGCACATGAAGAAATGCGCTTCGCATATTGAGATCATGGCTCCCGTGGAGCAGACGGATTATCGCAAGGTTTGCAATAAGACCGATCACCGCGACCCCAATCATAATCCCGCTCTGAATAGGAGCAGGAGAGAGGAACCGCTGGTATGCTTCCCGGATAATAATCAGACTGACTATGACGAGGAGTATGCCATTGATACACGCAGCCAATATCTCTGTCCGGTGCAGTCCGTATGTCCTCTTTGGAGTTGCAATGCTTGTTGCAAGAATCATTGCCACGAGAGAGAGAAGCAGGGAAAGGAGATCACTCAGCATATGCCCTGCATCGCTTATGAGTGCAAGGGAGCCTGAAAGAAAGCCGCCTGTTAATTCGACGATGAAAAAGAGTGCTGTGATAAAGACGGAGAGTTTTAGTCGGGATATCGCCGTAGTAGGGCAATGCACAGACATGGAGGCACGTTTTATCGTAAAAAGATATAATCCTTGAGATGTGAAGAATCGAACTCTTCATTAATAGTTTTGTATTTGAGGCACGGCTTATGAATACTTTTAATTTATTTGTAGTTGATTCTCACATATCTGAACCCGAAATGGCGTGCCCATAAGGATATCAGAGGACTGTGAGGTGAATGAAAATGACAAAATTGTATGCAAAAATGATTGCTGAGGCCATGGCAGCACAGCGGGCAGATGTAGAAACAGTCAGAAAAAAGAGGGGTCATAATTTTGTGATCGCCGATGCCCAGCCATATCTTGATGCAGTACAGCAGATGAAACCTGTAGAAGAGCAGTCTGCAGCCGTTTTCGCTCTCCACACCGAATCTGTAAAAGCGCATTTTGATATCCTGAAAGGACTTACGAAAACCATCCGTCCGGAAGATGATCCCTTTGTTGAGCATTATCAGACTCCGGTCATCCTTGAAATTCTCTGTAAGGAAGATACAGGATTTGCAAAGAGTGTGAAGACATTCATTCAGACGATCGGAAAATCTGAATCACTGATAGGGCGTGAGTCTGCACGACGATATGGGGGGTTTTATGGTCCGACCTGTGTAGTGGATTTTGCCCTCATTCCCGGTTCGACGAGTAACATTGTGAACCGGATACTAAAAGAGACACCAATTCCTGACGAACATAAGAAGGCAATCCTTGCAGCAAAATCATGGGGCATGAACACGTCCTATGGCGTGGGAGATGTATTTGCCCATGAGGTTGAGAAAGGAGTCTCACTTGCTGATGCCGTAAAAAAAGAAATTGCAATGCTGAAGGCCATATATGAACATCCTGTACAGGCGCAGGCTGAACTGATGGATAGCGTTGGCCAGTCTTCGTTTGATCACCGCAAATACATGGAGTCATATCGTCAGAAGATGGCCTCTGTTGTGAAAAAAGCGATTGATGAAGGGGTTCATTATGGAAATATCCTTACGATTCCGGCCTATTGTGTTGGAGATATTGCTCACCATATCGCCCAGTCCACATACAATATGTGCAAGGATGACGTGGTCATGGCTGCCATAGATGCAACTACCGAAGTGATGGAGACCACCCTGAAAAAAGCTGAACCCCAGCTTAGTAGTGAATATGATATCCTGTCTCTTGCAACCGGAGCATCAGCCTGTTCTGCAGAATACATTCTGGAACTGGACGGATTTAATGCGATCATGATCGTAGACCTGCTCACCAAGCGGTATCACAATTATGTACAGCTGTACCCGGAAAGAAGTGCGGCAGTCGAACTCCACAACTGTGACTTTATGGATATGATCTACCGGGGATGGAAATATCTGGACAAGGCACGGCGGATGCATTGTGGTGATGCAGGAATCATTCAGCCAAAAGTATCAGGCTTTACCGTTGATCTCTCCCCCATTCATGAGAACGATGTGCTTATGAATCCCCAGCGGTATGCATACCCGGCCTGTGCCATGACGGTGCGTATGTCAGCCATGATGCGGCTTGCAGATTATCCATGTCTCCTGACCAGTGAACCGGTTACAGCAACACTGATGACAAATATTATCGCTCTTCACAAGGAGACTGCTGCAGCCCCGGCAAGAATCTGTAAAGACTGTGCTTCTGCAGCACTCATGGACTTCCGCCATTCCTATTGTCAGTGGAAAGATGCAGTCTGACTGTGGTGACCATGATGAAGTGTTATGTGTGTGCGACTCAGGGAAAGGATACTGATGCCGCTGCAGTCTGCATTGTATGCGGCATGGGACTATGCATGGACCATCTGGTCAGGGAAGAGATAGATGTATGGGAAGGAGGATATCCATTCCCTGCCCAGAAGACAGGAAAGAAGCTTCCACGGATTCTCTGCCCGGATTGTGCAGCAGCATACAGGAAGTGAGAGAGCATGACCCTGATAAGACGATGTGTTGCCGAGCTCATTGGAACCTTTATTCTTGTTTATTTTGGTGCCGGAGCTGCAGCAATTACCCTGATGATTGCTCAGGGATCTAATCCTTCCACCCCCTTTAATATTGGCATTGGAGTTCTTGGAGGCCTCGGGGACTGGTTTGCCATTGGTATGGCTTTTGCCATGGCTATTGCTGCATCCATCTATGCCCTTGGACGGGTATCCGGATGTCACATCAATCCTGCCGTGACGATAGCACTCTGGATCTCAAAAAAATTCCCAGGAAATGAGGTTATCCCCTACATCCTCGCTCAGTGTATCGGTGCAGCAGTTGCCAGTTTTCTCTTTGCCGGCTCGGTCGGGATGGATGCAGTTCTTATTGGCGGGCTTGGAGCGACAGCTCCGTTTCCTGGTATCTCGTATGGTCAGGCAATCCTTGCTGAGGCGATCGGGACCTTTGTTCTCATGCTCACCATAATGGGTGTTGCAGTAGATAGCAGGGCGCCTCCCGGATTTGCCGGCCTTATCATTGGTCTGACCGTGGGTGGGATCATCACAACCATTGGGAATATATCTGGTTCCTCACTCAATCCCGCACGAACATTCGGACCATATCTTGCAGATCTGGTCCTTGGAGGATCAAACCTCTGGATGTATTTTCCAATTTATGTTATCGGACCGATTGTTGGAGCAGTGATCGC
>CAZCSN010000056.1:0-13888 GCA_964501255.1 uncultured Methanospirillum sp.
TTGAATTCCTGATACGTTTATCAGGGTGGGTATGCCTGGATGTATCAGAAATTCAGGAGATAATCGAAACGTATTCAAAAATACATGAAAAAGCGTCTTCATTTCTCTTATCTGAAAAAAAGGACACATCCCACAATATATCATTCGTGAGTAAATATCTGGCTGATACAATTGCACGAGCAGGAGTAATCCATATGCTCGCTCATCATCTTGACAAAGGGATAGGGGATGAAAAATCATTACGCCATATTATTGAAATTCTTATCCGGGAGAAGAATAAGGCCAGAAGAATAAAATGGTAGGATGAATTAAAATCATCCCTCCTCCTCAGGGTATTTTGCAGGTTATATCACAAATTTATTCATTTCCTGGGAGATCTTCTGAAGTGATACAGATGCATCTGATATTGTTCGTGTTACCTGATCGATCGATGAACTCATCTCCTCAGTTGCAGCAGAGGATGAGATAGCCTCCTGGGCCGTATCCCTGGCAAGTACTTCAAGTTCATGGACACTGGCCGTGATCTCTTCCACACTTGCAGCCTGTTCCTCAGTATGGGCTGCAACATCGCTGATTCTCTTTGAAGCAATATCAATCGAATCTGCAATCTGTTCAAAAATACTCATCATCTCCTTGACCGCGGCATCACCGGTCGTGACATCTTCAAGGGACTGGTTCATTGAAGAAGTGACATTTTTGGATTTTTTCTGCAGAATCGTGATAAGTTCCGCTATCCGTTCTGCTGACACCCGTGACTCTTCTGCAAGGGCCTTTACCTCATTTGCAACAACGGCAAAT
Organism: uncultured Methanospirillum sp.; assembly: GCA_964501255.1. Taxonomy (GTDB): domain Archaea; phylum Halobacteriota; class Methanomicrobia; order Methanomicrobiales; family Methanospirillaceae; genus Methanospirillum. Next base: position 799 of record CAZCSN010000056.1, read on the forward strand.
CCAAGGCCTGCATCACCTGCCCGTGCAGCCTCTATCGCCGCATTTAATGCAAGGAGATTGGTCTGATCAGCTATCCCGCTGATAAGTTCAACAATAGAACCAATCTCCCCCATCTGGTCATCAATCTCCTGTACGACCACGTTTGTCTCTTCAAATGACTGTTTTATGTTCTTCATCCCCTGATCGGTTTTATGGACCAGTTTTGTCCCTTCTATTGAGAGAGTGTTTGTTTTCTGGGTAAGCCCTGCAACATCTGTTGTCTCGGTTGCGACAGAAGAGACCGCTGCTGCAAGATCATTCATGGCCTGTAATATCTGTTCTATCCCGTGAGAGGATTTTTCAGAGAGCTCACTGACCCGGTTGGCATTCACCGCCACTGTCCGTGAACCTGCAGCAATCTCTTCAGATCTTGCATTCGTCTCTTCCATGATTCCAAGAAGGGATTCAACCTCATGCCGAACCTTCAGAATTGCTGATCCCATGTCGGTCCCAATCGTATTCAGTGCATTTTTAAACGGAATAAAATCTCCTTTCACCTCTATTGTATCAGAAAACCGTGAGGAGAAGTTACCGTTTGCGTATTGTTTTGAAAGATACATGGCTTCATTAATTGGAATAAGCAGATTCTCAAGGGTTACGTTAAAACCATGAATAATATCCCGATATCCACCCTGAAATGCAGACTCATCCCCCCGGACGGAAAGATTCCCCTCTTTTGCTGCTGATACCAGTTTTTCAGTCTCATCGATGAGACTGCTAATCGTATACGCGGTATCACGAAGTGCAGGGCCTATCTCATCCTGATCATCCATTACCGGGATGTCTGAGACTCTCTCGCCCCGTGCAATCTTTTGCATGGATCCGATGACAAACTGTTGCAGATTATCTGCAAATGAGTCCATAATATCTGCCATCTTTCCAATCTCATCTGCACGATTCATACGGAGCCGCATTCCAAGATGACCGGTCTTCATCTCATGAATCATGGTCACGACCCGGGACAGGGGTCCGGTGATACTCTTTGTCAGAAGGAGAGCAAGCCCTATTCCACATATCAGGGTAAGAAGAACTATGATAAAGAACAGAAGTGATGAGACCTGATACTGCTGTACAATCTCATCCCTCAGTGTTTTTGACTTCACCTGGTTATACTCTTCCAGTTTATCCAGAGCATCCTGTGCTGCATCCCGGGGAACTGCAAAATTATCACTATATATCCCTTCGAGTGCCGCCTCCTCTCTGCCGTTTGTCATGTGATCGATTATTGCACGTAAATTCTCTTCAAAAACCGGCCAGTTTTTGTTGAATTCCTCGATATATGCAGTCTCTTCAGGAGTAAGGGATTTACTTTGATAGGCCTTAAGTTTACTTTTGATATTTTTTATCTCGTCATCAATCTCTGCGAACTTGTCTTTCCGCTCATCTTTGGCAAATACTGTTTTGTAGATGTTAATCCGGATATTAAGAAAACTGTTGTCGGCATTTAATAACTCGTCCAATGACACAAGGTTATCATCATACATCAGGGTTGCTTTTTCAGTCATCTGACCCATGGCATTATACCCGACCAGGGCAATAATAATGGCAAAAAAGATGATACATAAAAACCCCCCGATCAGTTTCTTTTTCATCGGAATGTTATCAAGAAACATTGTTATCATCTCATGGTTTTGTAAATAGTAACTATTCATTCTCCTATAAAGATATGGTTCACCCTACTGAGCGTTCGTGTCTTCGTCTTCATCATATCGTAGCGCTCTATGTCGGGTCAGTCCTGGGATGCGGGGTTCTTCTTCTGCCCGGGCTTGCTGCGGAGATAGCAGGACCGGCATCCCTGATATCGTGGGTGTGTATCATCATTTTGGCATTCCCGATGGCGCTTACCATGGGGATGCTCTCCGCCCGGTTTCCAAATGACGGAGGGGTATCGTATTTTGTAACCCGTGCATTCAATGAGCAGCTGGGAGCCCTTATCGGATGGTTTTTTCTTGTTTCAGGGATTATTGGTGTTCCAATTCTTGCATTAACGGGTGCCGGCTATATCAGTGCAGCATATGGCCTTTCAGAATCATTCCGGATTCTTATCGCTATTCTCATCATCCTCTGTGGTCTGATTCTCAATTATACCGGTATCCGGGTGACCAGTCAGGTACAGATCCTTGTCGTCCTTGGTACCGTCTGTATACTGCTTGGTGCATTTTTCGGAAGTTACAGGGCAGTCAGTCTCTCGCATTTTACTCCGTTTGTCCCGGAAGGATGGATGAGTATCGGCTATGCAGCAACGTTACTCTTCTGGAGTTATATCGGATGGGAAGCCGTGACACATATTGCAGAAGAATTTGAGGATCCAAACCGGGATGTAATCAGGGGGACTATTATTGCATCAGTCATCATTGGAATTTTGTATCTCCTGACTACCTATGTGGTGGTAGGAACCAGGATGTACGGGCCAGGGATATCTGATGTGTCACTGGTGTATCTTATCGGGCAGTCATTTGGACCCTACGGAAAGATTCTGACCGGACTGGCCGGGTTATGTGTCTGTCTTGCTCCGTCTTTATCATATATCAGTGCTGCCTCCAGGCTTTCATACTCGCTGGCCGTAACCGGGTATGCACCATCATTTCTTACACGGTTATCTGAGAGATACTATACGCATGTTGGCGGCCTTTTCTTTCTGGCAGCATGTTTTGCAGGAGTATTCTTCCTGTATTATACCGGTCTTTTCTCTCTTGCATTTCTGATTCAGCTTCCAAATGCCACATTTATCCTGACATATATGGGAGGATGTGCAGCAGGGATTGTATTACTGAGGGATACCTGGTATGCAGTCCTCATGAGTGTGATCTCCCTTCTTTTAACATCGTGTGTTCTGATCTTTGTATCATGGGCAATTCTCTTCCCAGTTGGGGTAACCATTCTGTGGGGTATATTTGTAGTAAGAAAAAGAAGAAAGAATTCCTGTTCAGGAATTAAAAATTAATATGAAGGGCATAATCAGGGGTATCATTTTTTAGCCAGACCAAATACGCACTCATAGTAGCAGTCTGAACACCCCTCCCCAAATAATATACAATCGTCTGTTTCTTCACTCATATCATACGATTCACAATCACAATTTCCTGTTCCTTCGCCGCATTCATAGTAGCATTTCGAGCACCCGGTCCCATAATAGAGACAATCGTCCGATTCGTCAATATATTTGTCATAGGTGTCGCAGTCACATGCCTCTGTTCCGCCATAATAGGGACGGTAGAGGATCTGCACATGCCCGCAATAATTCGAACCTGCATTGTTTGACCAGGTACTTTCTTCTGAATCTTCAACGACATAGGTACCTTTCCTCACAACCGCATCTGCATGGGCGACCCAGTATGCATTTGGCACCCCTCCCATACCAGGTGACCCTGTCGTCTTCCAGGGACCATAGGTCATGCCGTCATTCATATTCCGAAGCATAATCTCTCCGGTATAACCGGTTCCCTGACCATAGTTCCAGTGATAGGTAATGATTTTACAGATGTATACGTCGGTATTGAACGTCACCTGCGGCCGGCATTGTGCGTTATTATCCACTGCACCCATATTTCCGTTATCAAACTTTTCAGTACAGTCTGTTGAGTCAGGCGGAGTTGGTTTGGAATCCGTCCCTCCTTTTGTCTGAATGCAGAAAACATACCGGTGCTGCTTGTCATAATTGGAGTAGAGCGTATATGCGTGATTATCCGGCAGGTCAGGGGGAGCAAAGGATCGATCGCTTCGAATCGTTATTGTTCCGCCGTCACGAAACTCAATATCATACCCTTTTCCTGCTTCAAATGTTACCGGTCCATACTGCTGCCAGTTCCAGTTTGCCGGCTGCCTGGACTCAGGAGTCGTGAAGTACCGCTCAACCTGGGCATAGGTGATCATATAACTTCCCGGCGGGTAATGCGATCCTGCCATTGCCACCTGACTTGGTTCAACCGGACCCCAGTAATCAACACAGGGCTTCGCTTTTGAAGAACTATCAGTTGGGCCGGATGTGGATGTACTGATACAATATGCATATGCCCGTTCGCCATCAGCATTGGTAAAGGTCGTGTAGGCATAACCTGCCGGAAGACCGGGTGGAACGGATGATGAAGAAGATATGGATGCACCCCCGCTCTTAAACGTAACATGATAGGTTGTTCCGGCATTCATCTGGATTGGGCTGCTCTGTTGCCAGTTCCAGTTGAGTGGTCTGGACTCTTCAGGTCCAAGCGGTTTTGGCGGGCTTTGGGCATAATAGAGAACATATGATCCAGGCGGGTAAAATGTCCCGGCCTGCTCTGTACCGGTCGGTTCAATCGGACCCTGTGGTGTACAGGGGATTGCTGATACATATCCGACGAGAAGGATGAGGAGCAGAAGACTGGTAATTATGCCAGATCTGTGCTGTGACAGCGCCTTTTGCAAATATTTTCTCATGATACACCTCCAAAGGGATCCGGACAGATTGATCATCCATATCCCCTGAATAATGCAGTAGTGAGAATAAGATGATATAAACATTTGCCCGAATGTATCACATGAATTTTATAAAAAAAGAAAAATCAGAGATTATTATGAGAGTTTCATCTCTGTATAAGCAGTCTGATCTCATGATCGGTTCTGACTTCTGATTCTATATGAAACCCTTTCTGTTCAGACTCCATCTCAAGCCAGGGAGGAATATGATCGCAGATAATCTCAAGTGAATGAAAGTTCCCCTCCCGGATAAATCCCTGCAATATCTGTTTACTGGTAATTCCCGGCATTACTCCCTGGATCTCTTGTATCGAAACGACAAATTCACCGGGAGCACGCTCATACGGGCCGGGGATAGCGTCTGGTCTTTCAGAAAGTTTGTTTGTGTGTTCCGTTTCCTCCTGATCGAGAACATCTTCGAGAAAATCTTCAGGTCGTTCTGAACTTTCATACACACTGCATCCGGCTTTCATTAGTTCAAAATATAATGCCCCGGTAGCTGACTGAGCAACAAAAATTCTGCACTCGTCTAAAAATGAGATTAATTCTCTGATTTTATTTCGAAGATCTGACAGCGTATCGCTCTCATCAGGAGAATATCTCATCGTCCGTTCAATATTCCACATACCCTTACAACGTCGGTATACAACAACAGTCCCCGGGATGGTAAGTGCAGCAGTTCTGCCATCATCTCCGATAATCGTCGCTATTTCACAGTGCATTCTTCTCACCTGAATCTGAATATTAAGTGCGGAAATGTATGACCATCACCCTGTGAATGGGGCATACAGGTATGCGGGGCTTATGATTCTGCATGCATCATTCCTCCGGTATCATAATATTCCGCCTTCCGGTTCTGCCGGTATGTCCGGTATTTTTCTTCGATGTATGCATTTGCAATTCGTTCGAGAAGCGAGAGTGTTCCGGTATAACCAACCGATACAATTCTCTGCCCCCCTAACCGGTCATGAACCGGATATCCAACCCTGACGAGCGGGATGCCATGACGTTCGGTAAGTATTTTCCCACCCGAGTGGCCGATTGCAAGATTTACTCCTCTTTGAACCGATTCATACTCAATGGATGCAAAGTCAGCATCTTTGAGGACTATCCGGTCCACACCGCTATTAGTATTCGTTCCATCATCATCCATGAGAGAATAATGAGGGGATCCGGTTGCAATAACCCGCGGCTCTGAGCCATTTTCCATACAGAGCGTATGAATGGCAGAGATAAGTTCCGGTTCGCCATAGAGGACCGGTCGCACTTCAGCCATGTATTTGTGAGCATCTGCCATCGCATCACACAGCCACCCCCGTTCAAGCATAATGGACGAGGGAACTGGATTGCCAGAGAGGGTGTGTAATGTATCAATAAACTGATCCATATGATGCAGACTGACAGGCAGAGGCAGATTATACAAAGGAACCCCGAATTTCTCTTTCAGGAATAATCCTGGAGATATACTGTCAGGGCATTGAATACCAAACTGTATGGTTGCCCGTGCCCCGCTCATTTTTTGAATATCCTCAGGTTTTGTCCCTCCGGGTGGAATTTTTTCATAGGAAATTCCGTAGGGCCGATCAAGGGTACTGGAGATATCCGGAATGAGTGTGTAAGAGATTTTCATGAGATCCAGAATTCGCTTTATCTCCCTGATATCTGCCGGACTTACCAGTGGGAGTATGACATTTATCCCGTCATGAGGCAGAGAATCCTTCGCATAATACCGGATGATATCACGGGTGGCAGTCCAATATCCTTCGGTAGCAGACCCGCTGTAACTTGGAGTGGAGATAGGAATAATTTCAATACCGGTGCCTTTTCGCTCTTTCCGGTAGATATGAATCATCTGATCGATATCTTCACCCATCGTTTCAGTAAGGCAGGTGGTCATAACGCCGATAATACGCGGGTGATATACCCGGGTTACATTATCAAGTGCCTTTCGAAGGTTTTGTTCTCCTCCATATACGGCCTGTTTTTCATTCAGCGATGAGGATGCGATATCAACCGGTTCATTGAAATGTTCAACCATCGACAGACGCATGTACGTACTGCAGCCCTGAGAGCCATGTACAACTGCCATTGACCCTTCAATTCCCTTAAGTGCAATGACTGAGCCCAGGGGCATACAGGCCTGACATTGATTTTCATTCACCTGACGGTGATTCTCTTTTTGATCAGACATGTGCAACCTCCCAGGACGGCCGGTTCCTGATTGATTTCCATACCGGGGAACAGGCAGTAACAAAGACTTCATGAGCAAAATTCACCGCCCCGTCAAACCCGGCAAGGCAGTCTTTCCGGTCATGGTTGTGGTCAACAAACCCGATACCAAGTTTGTATGCCAAAACCCGCTCCTTAATTCCACCAGCCATAAGATCGACCTTCTTCTCAATGAGAAACCGCTCAATCTCGGCAGGATTTGCATCATCAGCAATGACTGAACCGGGTTGTAACATCCCATGTATCTGCTCATAATCATCCGGTCTGCCGGTCTGTGTCCCGCAAAAGACGATCTCCATCCCAAGTTCCCTGAGCTGTCTGATAATTGCAAGAGCCTTGTACGCTCCGCCAACATAGATGGCTGCCCGTTTGCCGGTCAGTTTTTGCCGGTAGTACTGAATAACCGGTTTAATACGCTCATTTTCCCGGTAAATGAGTTGTTCAGCCCGTTCGATCATCCGTGGTTCATTGTAAAACCGTGCAATTCGTCGCAGACTGTCTGCTGTGTTATACGCACCAAAAAAGTTCACATGAATATAGGGAGTATGATAATTCTCCTCAAGCATTCTGGCAATAAAATGCATCGATCCGGTGCACTGGACAAGATTTAAAAATCCGCCCGGAATCTGCTTTATTGATGCAACTGTTGAATCTCCGGTACAGGCTACGTTGATCTCTATACCCAGTTCACGGAGATATCTCTCAATGAGCCATTTTTCTCCCCCGAGATTATATTCTCCAAGAAAATTGACCTTTTTAGTCTTTTCAATCACTTCACCTTCTTTGGGAGTCAGTAATTTCATCAGGGCATTTCCTGCAACGCGATACCCGATGATTTTATTCCCTGAAATAAAGCCGCTCGATTCTACCGGAATGACATCAATGCCATGTCTGGATGATGCGGATTTACAAACCGCAATGATGTCATCTCCGATGATACCCGCAACACAGGTTGCATACACAAATATTGCCGGCGGATGGTATTTCTCTACAATCTCGTCGATGCACAGAGCAAGTTTTTTCTCCCCGCCAAAGATAACATCACGTTCCTTCAGGTCGGTTGAGAAACTGTTTCTGTACATCTCTGAACCGCTGGAGAGACTTCCCCTGATATCCCAGGTATAGGATGCACAGCCGATCGGTCCGTGAACGAGATGCACTGCGTCGGTTATCGGATTGAGCACAACTCTCGCACCACAGTAGACACATGCTCTCTGACTGACCGCTCCGGCCAGACTGTCATCGACACAATTGATTCTGGGTTTACTTTTTCCGGTCGTAATGATAGATTGTTCCCGTTCTTTCAGACAGAGGGGGGAGGCCCCGTCTGTCACTGATGATATGGTTTGCATTATTGGCCTCCATTATGAGTTCCTTCCTAGAGAACCAGCTCATAATCCTCATCTGCTGCATCCCGGTCACGGCGTTCCAGGAGAGCATTACTGATCATTTCAATAAGACGAAGACATCCGCGGTATCCGGTAACCGGCATAAGGGGATGGACTGCACGATCCAGAATCGGAAAACCAACCCGTACCAGAGGAATATCCTCAGCACGTGCGATGTATTTGCCATAGGTTGTTCCTATGAGCAGATCAACAGGTTCTTCCTTAATCCACTGATGGAGTTCAAAAAGATCACCCTCAGCTTTGACAATGCTTCCCTGGATCTGGTTCCCTTTCAGCATTCTGGTAATTTCAGTCTCAAATTTAGACCCCGGAGTTCCCGTAAGAACATATTTCGGGATCATCCCCATGGTCAGGATGAATTCCGTAAGTGCGATAACGATATCCGGATCTCCAAAAATTGCTACTTTTTTCCCCTGGTAATGAAAATGCGTGTCAATCAGGGTGTCAATAACCTGACCACGTTCAATCTCCAGGGATTTTGGAACATCCACATTGAACTGTTCCTTGAGAGCCATGATGAGATCATCAGTAGCCCTGATGCCTATTGGAGTTTTGAGTGGAATACAGGGAACACTGCATGTATCATACAGTACAGCTCCTGCTGCATCAGAAGCCCAGGAACCAAGAGATAATGTCAGCTTTGAATTTCCTGAGTCGATAATCTCCTCAATTTTCGTCCCTCCCTCAGGATACATTTCATACCTTGTCGTCAGTGGGGAATCAAGCACATTGGCCGTATCAGGGAGCATGATCATGGGAATGCCCATTTCGTGTATGATCCTTCTGATCTCCCGCATATCTCCCGGATTTACGAAACCCGGGAGTATATTGACCTGTTCTTTTTTTACCGGCTCAGTAGATTCCGCAAGGTACGAAACCATGGCTTTGACCATGTTTGAAAATCCGGTGATATGCGATCCGGTATAACTGGGAGTATTTGCATGAATTACCCGCTTTCCTTCTGGAATTTCTGACTGTTTAATGATGGTCGGCAGATCATCCCCGATTGTTTCAGACAGACATGTCGTATGTATAGCGATAATATCCGGGTCATAAATGGTAAAGATATTCCGGATGGACGTTTTCAGGTTTGCAGCTCCGCCAAATACCGAGGCTCCTTCAGTAAAGGAACTTGATGTTGCAGGTGCAGGTTCTCTGAAATGACGTGATAAATGCATACGGTGATATGCACTACACCCCTGGGAGCCATGACTGTGAGGCATGCACCGGTGAATTCCAAGCGCTGCATACAGTGCCCCTATCGGCTGACAGGTCTTTGCCGGGTTAATCTTCCCGGCCGTATGACTGACCGTTCCTTCAGGCATACACTCAAGCATTGGTGCCACCTCCTGTACTGTTGGAACTCTCCCATGGCGGGGCAATAAGACTCCACGCAGGTGTTGTCAGTGCATTCGCGATGTCCCTGGCAAAGTTCACTGCTCCGTTAAATCCTGCATACGGCCCGCTATAGTCATATGAATGGAGTTGTTTTGCTGGTATCCCCATTTTTTGCACAAAATACTTGTCCTTGATTCCGGCGAAGAAGATGTCCGGTTGTACGTCTTTGAGTAATTGTTCCATCTCATGATGATTGATGTCATCAATGAGGACAGTTCCGGTTTTCATATCAGGATAGATTCCTGCATAATGACCGAACTGGATTGAATCACACAATTCATCATACTTTTCTTTTGAAAGTCTGAGATGGATATGTGGTTCCTGATACCGTTCAGGATCCGCCTTTACATCAAGATCCGGAATATTTTTGGAATCTGCGTCTGCTTTGATAGTTGGAATCACCTGTCTGCCTTCATAATCATCACGATGAGCAAATTCATACCCGGCAGCAATCACCTCCATACCAAGGTCCCTGAGTAATAACTGGTAATGATGACTTCTCGAGCCCCCATTAAATGCAAATGCAGTTTTTCCAGTGCATATTTTGCGATAATGCTCAATAACAGGCATTATTCTGCTTTCCTCCCGGATGATAACCTCTTCAGTTTTCGCAATGAAATGATCGCTTCCGGTAACCTTTGCAATCTCCCGTAAGGTCTTTTTGAAGGGTTCAATTCCGATAAAAAAAACCTTCAGCCATGGAATTCCATATCTGGTCTCCATCATATCCGCGATGTAATTGAGGGATCGGTGGCATAATACCAGATTCAGATTCGCAATATGAAGATTTTTTATCTCTTCATAACTGGAATCTCCGGTCATAACTCCCTGAATGGTGTACCCGATCTCTTTGAGGACCCGCAGAATTTCCCATGAGTCCCCTCCGATATTAAATTCTCCAAGAATATTGACTACAAATTGATCAGGGTCCACAGCTTTCTCTCCGGTTCCGATTACCCGATCCATCAGGATGTTGTTTGCGATGTGATGACCGGCAGACTGACTTACTCCCTTATATCCTTCACAGTTGTATGCGAGGACGGGAATTCCATGTTTTTCTGCTGCTGTCTTTGCTACAGCATTCAGATCATCACCAATTAATCCAATCGGACAGGTTGCGCAGATATTTATCCCTCTCGGGTGAAACATCTCGACAACCTCATCAATCATCTTTGCCAGTTTCTTCTCACCGCCAAAGACAATATCAGGCTCCTGCATGTCAGTGGTGAAACAGAGCGTTGAATATACCTTTTCAGGAGGTGTGATATCGTCAGCCCGTGCTTTATTCCGACGGGATCCCCAGGTATAATATCCGCAGCCAACCGGCCCGTGGGTAATGGTAATCATATCCTTTATCGGGCCAATTACCACTCCTTTGCATCCGGCATACGCACATCCTCTCTGGGACATGATTCCAGGGACTGTCCGGGTATTTGCCTCTATCTGCTGGCATCCCTGATCAGGATTTTTCCGAAGAATGTGTTTCCATCGGTTCTTTTTCACTTTATCCGGGTACGGGAGGATCATCTCATCCAGTACCTTCTGTTCTATTGCCATGTGCTTCCTCCTTACCAGATTGCAGCTTCACCGGTCTCGCCGGTCCGTACCCGGACAGCATCAGCTATCGGCATAACGAAGATTGTGCCATCTCCAACCTGGTTTTCTGTTTTGTTAACTCTGATTATTGCATCAATAATCCGGGGGACGTCCTCATCATGGGCAAGAATGGTGAATAACCGGCGGGGAAAGAGCCGTGATCCATCAAGGAAACTGGTAACCTGTCTCTCGGTCTCTTCCTGATCCACAATATCATCAGAAGCAAGTGCAAGAAGCTGCTCTTTCCTCTCCTGAATGATACTCGCATCCTCTACCCTTTTTCCTCTTCCCATGACCTTTGTTGCCGTAAATCCTGCAACACCTGCATCTATCAGGGCTTTTTTTGTTGCATTGGTCTTATTCATCCGGATAACAGCCATTATCTCTTTCATAGGCTTCTCCTAAAGACCCCGGCCGCCTCTGGATATGGTATACACTTCCTCAACCGGTGTGATGAAGATCTTACCGTCACCAAAATTTCCATTTTCACCAGTTTTTGCAGTCTTTAATACCACATTGACGAAAGTTTCCTTCTCTTCATCATGAATTACAACCATGATAAGGGATTTTGGGATTTCATCATAGATCGTGTTCCCGATTTTAATCCCCTTCTGTTTTCCCCGACCTACAACATCGATGACTGTTGCAGCAGGAAATCCGGCGGTTGAAAGTTCTGACAGCACTTCATCCTTCTTTTCCGGTCTGATAATAGCCCGCATAAGTAACATATATGTTCCTCCTGTTCACGCTCACAGAGCATCAAGGAACCCGTGCTGCATCATCAGTTCTTCAAGCCGGTCCTGTGTCATCGGTTTTGGTTTAACGAACATGGTATTAGTGTCGATGGCATTCGCCAGTTTCTTATACTCCTGAGCCTGGTTTGATTCTGGATCAAAGTCTATGACGGTCTTTTTGTTGATCTCAGCCCTCTGGACAAGATTGTCACGGGGTACAAAATGGATCAGCTGGGACCCGATCTCTTCAGCAAAGGCTTTCAGTAATGCATATTCATTGTCAACTTTTCTGCTGTTACAGATAATACCGCCAAGACGGACTTTTCCATTATCAGCGTACTTCTGGATACCTTTTGCGATGTTGTTTGCTGCATACAGTGCCATGAGTTCGCCGGATGCGACAATGTAGATCTCCTCGGCTTTTCCTTCACGAATCGGCATTGCAAACCCGCCACAGACTACATCTCCAAGTACATCATAAAAGACATAATCAAGATCTGCAGTATATGCACCAAGTGATTCAAGCAGGTTGATTGATGTGATAATGCCACGACCTGCACACCCGACTCCGGGTTCAGGACCTCCGGATTCAACACACAGTGTGTCACCAAACCCTGGTTTTAAAATATCATCAAGTTCGATATCGTCTCCTTCATCACGAAGGGTATCCAGGACTGTTTTCTGACATAACCCATGAAGGAGTAATCTGGTTGAGTCGGCTTTCGGATCACATCCGACAACCATTACTTTTTTCCCGGCACTTGCAAGTGCTGCAACGGTATTCTGTGTGGTGGTGGATTTTCCAATACCACCCTTTCCATAAATTGCAACTTGTCTCATTGGTTATCCTCGGTCTGATTATTTTTTTCATTTGTTCAAAGGCTCAAATGTTCAAATGTGAAATTTTTCCAGAATCAGGAACAATCAGCTCATGTATCCCCGACCTGGCATTCATGTCCAAAAAGATCTCTTTCGGTTCGGGACAAACGGATTCATTCCAGGAATCTGCATAATCCATGCAGGGATGGGAGTGAACGTTTCAATGGTACAATCTTATCCTGGTGTCCATGTCTTTCCGCCTGAAAGGGATCTTACTGTGGGGCGTGAATACATCGTGAAAAAGACTTCTTCATCATCTCCTCCTTTTGGTATACTACATACTACATCATTATAATATTTATAGTTGTTGGAAGGAAAATGTATTCTATCTATATATTAATATTATGTATTTAT
>CAZCSN010000057.1:0-13773 GCA_964501255.1 uncultured Methanospirillum sp.
TACTACGTATTGCTCTTACGTATGTCCCATCTCTCGCACCGGTAGGGGATACCAGACGTGCCTTTTAATGCGAGGATTGGTAAACGATGTTGAATGAACTGATTGATAAAAGAAAAGTTACGATCTCGGGATCTGAAGAACACAAGAATAAACGGAATGAGTATAATGCTCTTGCCAGTCAGTACGCACGGGAGCGGAATACTCTGAACAACCAGACCCGTGAGTTCGTTGAAGAAGCACAAAAGCACAAGGAACTACGAGATCAGTTCAATAAGGAAGTTCAGGAATTAAAGGATAAGAGAAACGAGCTGAATGAACAGGCAAATGTCCTTTTTGGAGAGATCGATGCTTTCAAGAAGGAACATGGCGGTATAAAAAGCCGGAGTATCAAGGAACTTCACAAGCAGATTGAACACCTTGAGTTCAGACAACAGACTGAAGTCTTCACGACTGAAAAAGAACGTGAACTCATTGAAAAGATCAAGGCCTTAAAGGAACAGCTTCGTGAGCAGGAAGCTGAAATCGAACAGAACAAAGAGATAAGAGAGAAGATAACGCTCGCAAAGGAACTTCGCAGGCAGGCCTCCGAGATCCATGACCATGTAACCCAGCTTGCGGAAGATGCTCAAAAACACCATGATCTCATGGTGGAATGTTACCGCAAGGCCGATGCCTCACGGGAAAAGGCTGATGAAGCACATAAAAAATTCGTGGAAGCTCAGGAAGCTGCGGACAACGAACACAAACTCTTCATCGCCTGCCAGAAGGAACTCCGCGATTATGATAAGGTAATTGGCGGACTTCGCAAGAAGAATAAAAAAGTCAAGACAACAAAAGAACAGAAGGAAGTCAGAAAAGAGGCAGAACAGATCTTCTCACAGTTTAAGGCCGGAGAAAAACTCACTACCGAAGACCTCCTTCTTCTTCAGCGTTCACGACTTTTATAAACAAATTTTCCTTTTTTCAAAGAAGTCATTTATAGGGAAGCAACCAATATCATTGTAATGGGTTTCATCAGGACATTAGTCCTCAATATCGACCGCGATGATGATATTGGATTTAAAGCCTCTATTGACAGTCCGCTTATTGGCAGATCAGCCTGTCTTGATGCTGCTGTACGCCTTGCCCTTGCTGATCCGGAAGATTCAGATGTAAATGCAATTTTTCAGGCAATATCAACATATGATAAACTGATTGCTGATGGCGAAGAGGCAGAGGTTGCAGTAATCGGGGGGAATCATTTCAGGTTCATTGAGGGAGACCGGAAAATTGCACGACTGCTGGATGAAGTTCTGACACAGACCGGATGTAACCAGTGCATTCTTGTAACCGACGGTGGCGAAGATGAATATATTCTCCCGATTATCCAGGGAAAAATAACTGTCAGCTCTATTCAGCGTGTTATCGTATCCCAGATGCCAAACCTTGAGGGGACGTATTACATCCTGAAAAAACTGATCAGTGATCCAAAAATATCTAAAATAGTCCTTGTCCTTCCCGGTCTTACCCTCATGCTCTATGCAATCAGTTATGCGGTGAACAGACCAGAAATTGCTACCATGGTGATCGCCGGTTGTGTCGGAGGTTATCTGTTATACAAGGGCTTTTCACTTGATGAAGTCGTCAGAAGTGAACTGATTGACCTGAAATCAACCCTTTACCGGGGAAGATTCTCCTTTGTAACCTATATCGGGGGATTGATTTTTGCAATCATCGGGGTTATGGAAGGGACATCAGCCCTAACCAGTTACTGGGACGGGAGCGGAATTTTTCCCATGGCAATCATCTTCCTCTGGGGGGCGGTTGCATGGTTCACCCTTGCAGCGATAACGACCTCACTTGGATCCATTAATGACAGTTTTCTCTATGAACGGGAAAGTCTCTCCCGCGCAGTAATCTTTTCATACTTTATCAGTGCAATTGGTGTGCTTGCCTTTGGCGGGATGAGTTACACCCTGTCAAACCTGAACCTCTCCCAATTCCCGATAACGCAGGACCTTGGTATCACCTATATTATCCAGGGTGCAATTGGCGGTCTGGTCTGTGCATTTGTCGGTATCATCCTGCAGCATTTTATTTCAGTATGGGCACAGAAGAAGGAAGAGCCAATTACCTTTCTTTGATTATTATCTCCTGAATTTTATTATTTTTGAGGGAAGAGACAGCTATAAATCCTCATCCGTCGCTCTTGACCATATCAGATCTCACGGAGGGCTGACAATGGGGAATCGAATGAATTGTTGGAAATACCTTATCCTCTTTATTATAATTACTGGATTTTTAAGCGTGCAGTGTTCTGCACTGAAAGCGGATGCACGAATCGGGCCTGTTCAGGGAACAGCACCGCTCAATGTCATGTTTACTGATACATCAGTGGGAAAACCGATTGAATGGCATTGGGATTTTGGAGATGGATACACCGGGGACGGACCAAAAACGATGCATACCTATATGGCACCAGGAACATACACGGTCTCTCTTCTGGTCATTGACAGTCAGGGAGCAGCCGACACTGCTGTATTCAAAAACCTGATTTCAGTTTCTGCCAATCCGTTCATGCCGGTAATTCCCATGACTGTTCCATCCTTTTCTGCAGATTTCACCGGAGGCCCGCAGACAGGACCTGCACCATTAGCAGTATCATTTAGAGATATGTCAAAAGGGAATCCAAAGACATGGGTATGGGATTTTGGTGATGGAACGACATCCATTGATCAAAACCCGGTCCATATCTATTCATCACCGGGAACATATACAGTCACGTTAAAAATTACAAAGGATTCCAGTACCGGTATGAAAGAACGGAAAAATTATATTACTGTTACAGCAGGTTCCGCCATCCCTGATCAACAAGGGATTTCATCAGCACCGGTTCCTTCACCGACTGAAAGCACTCCTGTTCAGAACGTCCCGATGTCAGATACATCAGAACCGGAAACATCCTTCATGATGAACACTGCTTCAGATACTAATAATACCTGTGATTCAGGATTAACAGTGACATCAGAATCTGAATCTGTTCAATCAGGTGAGAATATCCTGATCACGATTACGGGAGAACCTCTTGAAAAAGTATACTTCTGGATTACATCAAATGCGACACCTTCTGAAACGTTCACGTACCCACTCATCAGTGATGAAGAGATGATATTTGACCAGGTGGTAGGACCGTATACTGTTGGTTCTTTTATACCTGACACAAAGTCCGGCACATCTCTTTCAGAACTGACCGGGAGCGATCAGGTATCATATGGAACACAGTTGTATGGCCTGATGGCACTTGATAAAAAAGGTGAACATACGGTGACCATTGATACCAGTAAAGCTACACCGGGGATATATATTATGAATGCAGTTTCTGGAGAGTCAGAGAGAGAAGAGACCTGCGTGAGCAGTGTGCAGGTTACAATCCTCTAATCAATACATTTACATGTATAATTTTATGAATTGTGATACATTATACCAGGCAGGTGACTTTCAATGAAATTAAAACGAATTATTCAACTGAGTGTGGTGGTTGTGTGCATACTTCTCCTGACGATCTGGTGCGGATCTGCATTCTCAATGTCTTCCGGTATTTCATCGACCAGTTCATCAGGAGGGTTTTCATCCTCCAGCAGTTCATCCAGTAACCTTGGCTTTAGCACTTCCACCCTGGTAATGACCGGAGGAACACCATCAAAACCCGGAACCTCTCAGACACCGGCGGGAGGTCCCGGGAGTATACCCCCAAATGAAATCATTCCTCAACAATGGACACCCGGAACACGATCAGGAACATATTTTGATCCACTTACCCAGACAAGCTGGTTCTTTGACAATGTTCTTCAAAAATTTTATACCCCGACATATGGATGGTTTTTGGTAACTCAGTTTACGAAAGAAGGAAAGATATACGCACAATTTTATTATGATCCAAAATCCGGTGTATTCAGGGATATGAAGACCGGGGCAGCGATGATGAGTCCTGCCGGGCCTCCCACAACAAACGGGCCATCCGGACAACAAACCGGAACAACGCCGCCTCCGGTCCAGACCGCCTCTCCTTCTACCGGAACATCACCAATAGTTGCGGCAGGTCAGCCACCGACAGGACCTTCACCGACTCCGGCTAATCCATGCAGAATTATCTGCACATCCTGTACCTCAGGTTTTTGTGATGAC
Organism: uncultured Methanospirillum sp.; assembly: GCA_964501255.1. GTDB lineage: Archaea > Halobacteriota > Methanomicrobia > Methanomicrobiales > Methanospirillaceae > Methanospirillum. The sequence continues at coordinate 4,165 of CAZCSN010000057.1, forward strand.
TGTAACCAGAATGGAGTCTGTGATGATTCAGAATCGTCAGGAACATCAGTCACCGGATCAAAACCAGAACCCCAGTCGGGAGGGATAAGCGAAGAGGCGCAGACTCCCATACAAATTAACCTTCCGGTCACCCCATCCGGCGTATCTGCAGAGGGAGGTTTAAGTGAAACCCCGCAATCAACGATAAATTATATTACGGCAGACTTGAACATTCCACAAAGTGGTATCCGTCCAATAGCAGCCTGTGATCCGTATCAGGATTGTGAATATTGTCTTGATATGGATCAAGATGGCGCGTGTACTCTTCTGGACTATGCAATAATCCTCTGTAATGAAAAATGGGGTCTGGATTATATGGAAAACCGGGATAACATCTGCGAACCTGATATTCTCTTAATCATGAACTGCACTGAACCATCTGGATGTACCATTGCTGAATTCTGCAAGGATTTGGATGGTAACGGCCTATGTGATGAAGAATCTGGGACAAAGGAATTATACTAACTTTTTATCACCTTTTTTGAAGTGAGTTCTTTTACGAATTTTTAAGAGGGCATACATACATGAAGAATACATGGATAACCCATCTGGCAGCCCTCCGGCAATTCCGAAAATGAGAAAAATTCATTCGCATGATATGGTAATTCATTTTTTTAAAATCCTTATCATCATTATTTTCATTCTTTTTTGCATATCACCAGGAATGGGGGCGGGTCAGGCCTACACTATCGGGGATGCACTTATTAAAACCGATCAATTACGCAACCTGACCGGTGCAGACGGGTCCGGAATAGGCGTGGGAGTCATCTCCAATGGAGCAGGAGGGCTTATGCAGGCCCAGCAATCTGGAGATCTTCCACAGGATGTTCTTATTCTTATGAACGGAAAAGGGAGCGAAGGAACAGCGATGATGGAGATAATTCATGATATTGCTCCCGGTGCATCTCTGATATATCATGATTTTGGGGGTGGTGCACAGAATGATTTTATCTATGCAATAGAATCCCTCATCGATGCCGGAGCCAGAATAATCGTTGATGATGTCGGATTTTTACAGGTCCCCTTCTTTGAAGATGGATATATCGCCCAAAATATTAATCGCATCCTGAAAGAACATCCTGAAGTAATCATTGTCAGTTCTGCGGGAAATAATGCTGAAATACATTATCAGCACAAATTCTCCGATGACGGGACCGGTTATCATTCATTTGACGGTATGAAAGGAATTCCTATTGCAATTCAGCCAGGGGGTATGTTTTCAGCATTCTTACAATGGGATGATATGTATGGCAGCTCGGGAAATGATTACAATTTGTATCTTGAAGAAAATGGAGAGCTCATTGCACTGAGTGAGCGGGTTCAGGATGGTACAACCATCCCTGAAGAAAAATTCACCTACATCAATGATGGAAAGCATCTGGTTCAGGGAGAACTCAGGGTTAAAAAAGAAAATCCTTCAGCTGAAGATAAAAATATCGAGATTTTCATCAATGCACAAAAAGATAAAGTATACATAAGCAGAGATAATCTGGTCATCGAGGATTCCATTATCGGACAGGCAACTGTTCCAAAAGTACTATCCGTGGCTGCAATTTCTCCTGAAAAAGTCAATACAATAGAACGCTATTCTTCACGTGGTTTTGTAACGGTATCATATCCTGAGAACATCGTCAGACAAAAACCGGATATAACGGGGATAAGTACGGTTACGGTTTCAGGGGCCGGAGGATTTCCAAAAATTTTCCCCGGGACAAGCGCAGCTGCTCCACATATTGCAGGGTTGCTGGCACTTGAATGGAGTCTTTTTCCTGCCATTCCTGCTGATGATATGAGAGATGCCCTGCTTTCCACAACCCTAGAATTAGGAGAACCGGGATGGGATCCTGCTTTTGGATATGGATTGCCGGACGCAATTAAGATGTATGAAAAATTAAAAGGATTATCTCCGGATAATCCGTTGGATCCATCATTGGCCCAAAAACCGATCCGACAGATACAATCAGTAATGGAACCACCAGTGATGGTATCTGGTTCAGGTGAGATTACCGGTCCGGTAATAATCACCACACCCGGGACATATACACTTGGAAAGGATATCTCTCACTCAGCCGGATCCATAATTACAATCATGTCTTCGGATGTTACGATTCTTGGTGCAGGTAAAAAAATTGAAGGTCTGAGTGTTCAGTTTATTGACAATGCACCAATTGATCAAAATGCAATACTAATCCAGCCTCCTGATTCGGGAAAACTAAAGAATATCGTCATTAAAGATATGGTTATCGAAGGCGCGACAAACGCAATCATCGGGAAACAACTGGATCAACTCCATATAGACGGATGTACGCTCTCTCATAATGCAATCGGAATTAGTCTGTATGGATCTGATAACGGAGTGATAGAAAACTGTCTCCTGTCAGGAAATTCGTATAAAGGACTGGCCATTAAAGATGGTTCAACCAATAACTTAGTCAAAGGAAATACCATTGAGAAAAACCTCTATGGAATCGATACCATTGGGAGTGTAAACACAATACTGGAAGATAATATCATCCGCGATAACAGACGGGAGGATATATATACTCCAAAGGATACAGAACCCACGGTACTTCCTACTGTTCTTCCCACAGGAGTCGTCCCCTGCCCAGACCTGAATTATGACGGGATATGTGATGATCCAAACGGAACACCTGAACCAACCAAGGCTCCAGCAACGTCTTCTGTGCCATTTTCATATTCTGAAGAGATATCGATGACAACCATTTATACATACCCGACGTATTATCCGACATATCATCCGACGTATTCCCCCACTCCGTATCCAACCGGTTGTTGCGGGTATTAATCAGTTTTAATTTTTCCTTTTTATATATCATCCAATATCTCCCCATACTTTCATAACCACACGATTCAAGGATACAAGAAAAGATTGTGATGTCCATGAAAAAAATGTGGCTGTATATTCTCCTTATCCTCATCAGTATCATAGGATTGTGCTGTTTTGTCTCGGCTTTGGAAAATAATTCAATCGAGAAATCTGCAAGCAGTGCGGGAACCTCTGCTGAAGGTACCAGAACGGTTTTTACACTATCAAATTCTGCCCCTCCCGAGGTTTTTTCCCATCCGTATCCTCTTCAGGGGATACTTAATACTATGAATGCGACGATTATTCCAGTCCCCGTTTCATTTGGGCCATATGGAATTAACCGGATTGAGACCATAGTCCCAAATCATTGGAGGAAGGGATTTCGTGTTGGAACATTCTTCGATCCTGTACTGGGCATTACCTGGATATATGACAGAACCCTGCAAACATGTTTCTCTCCTGAAAAAGGGTGGGTTTTGGTGACAGAATACTCATCTGATAACATTCCTCTCGCGCAATTTTATTATGACATAGAAAAAGGGACATTATTTGACAGATACACAGGAAAATCTGTCATGGGACAGAGTATAGGAAGTAATAACCAGATGGAAACAACAATTTCTCCATTACATACACCAAAACAGATCGAATCTGCAGATGAGAGTACATCCGGTCAGCAGGGTCAATTATCTGACAAATGTATTACAGCCTGCTCTATATGCCCTTCCGGGTATTGTCATGATTGCAATAAAAATGGCGTGTGTGATGAAGAGGAAACTGGTACAAGTACCTCATCTGCTATACCTTCACCCTCCCTGAATCCTCATATTGAAACGACAACACCTGTCATTACACCGGTCAGTACTCTAAAGCCATCATATAGTCCACAAATCAGTCCGGAACAGACTCAAATTCCCTATCCTCACCCTGGAAGTACTAATACCATAACACAAACACCTGTACCAACCTTTACTCGTTCACTTATCCCTAATCCCACACAGCCCTCTATAAGTGAACAAAACCAGGCTCAAGTTCAGATTAAACTGATTCCAGACATCTTTCATACGGATAAGACAGGTATACAGGATGAACATGATGAAATAAGTGAAGCCCCTCAGAGCACAATTTATCATTATAAAATTTTAACCGGCAAGGGACCGTTTAAAGTCATCGAATGCCCTTCCGGGGGGAGGTGTGTCTTCTGTATTGATGAAAACGATAACCACATCTGTGATACCTCTGAATGTTACCTTATCCGATGTAATGACTCGGATTCATGTAATTATTGTATCGATTGTAACAGGGATTTATCCTGTGATTTGGATAAATTCCTTATTCTGAGCTGTGATCCGGATGAGTCGTGCAATGAGGTTGATTACTGTGACGATTACAACCAGAATTTCAGATGTGATTCCGAAGAGAACACAGAAGATATGGAAGATGTGTCCTCCTATGATCCATTGTTTTCAGATTGGTCATCAATCATCTGGGAGGAATAACATCACAATGAATTCAGAGCATACGAATGTATCCTCACAATGAAAAAAAGACCACTAACTCTTGGAAAAGATAAACCATGACAATGAAAAATAAAAATTCAACGCAGAACAGCTATGGAAAATATCTCCTTTTTTTCGCCATTATCATATCTCTCTGGTACCCTGTTTCAGGTGCAGGTTCAGTCCAGACAGCAGGAGATACCATACTAAAGACTGATCAACTGAGAAATGCCACAAATGCAGACGGAACCGGTGTAATCGTTGGAATAATTTCAAATGGAGTAAAAGGCCTTGATGATGCAAAGGCACTGGGCGACCTCCCGGAAAATGTCATCATACTAAAGGATGGAAGGAAAGCTGAAGGTACCGCCATGATGGAAATAATTCATGATATCGCTCCCGGCGCAACCCTGATGTATCATGATTTTGGGGGAGGCAGAGAAGAGAAATTAGTTGAAGCTTTTAATAATCTTATCAAAGCAGGCGCCACAATTATTGTAGAGGATGTTTTCAATTATGAGGCACCGTACTTTGAAGATGGATATATCGCCCAGGAAATTTCCAGAATTCTTAATGAGAATCCAAATGTCCTGATTATAAGTTCTGCAGGTAATACAGCCAATTCTCATTATCAGGGTCCCTTTACCGACGGGGGCGACGGCTATCACTCATTTAATGGTTCAACAGGAATCCCTCTGGAAATTCAACCCGGTGGAAGAGTCAAGGTTCACTTACAATGGGATGATCCATATAATGCAGCCTCAAATGATTTTGATCTTTTTCTCCATGATCTTCAGAAAGATTCGGTTCTTGATATTTCAAATAAAGTTCAGACAGGTGAAGAAAGACCATATGAAAAGATAGACTATCAGAATGTTGGAGATGAGACTCAGAAAGCTGAAATCCGAGTCAGGGCAAAAGAAGGAAAAGGCCAGGGATCAAACATTGAACTCCTCCTGGAGACGGACCCAACACGTGTCTCGGTAGGAAAAGAATATTTGACTCATAATGACTCGATAATTGGATGGGCGGCCCTTCCAAATGTAATCTCAGTTGCTGCTGTGTCTGCAGATGATCAAAAAATACAGGAATTTTCATCACAGGGGAAAGTCACCATAGTACACCCGATCCCGGACATCAGAAATAAACCTGAAATTACGGGTGTGGACGGTGTTGATGTATCAGGATCCGGCGGGTTTCCGAAAAAATTCATCGGAACAAGTGCTGCAGCCCCACACATCGGGGGATTACTTGCATTAATAAAAAGTCTGTATCCATCTGTATCAAATGAAGAACTGCGGGATGCCCTGTTCAACAGTGCAACCGATCTGGGAAGCCCCGGATGGGATGCCGTGTATGGATATGGTCTTGCAGATGCTCTTTCAATGGATAATTATCTGAAAAATTCCGGGAAAAAACAGGATATTTCCGGATTGAATCAGACAACAGTGCTACCGGATATTATAGGCACTCCCGAACCGGTGCAGACGAATGAATATATTATTACCGAACCTGCAGTACTGAATAGATCCGGTTCCTATTCTCTTGAAAGCGATATCATTGATTATTCAGAATCTATCCTGACCATTACCGGTTCAGACATCAGTATTGATGGAAAAGGACACACTATTTCGGGGATTTCCATCCGGTTTGGAACTGAAGGGCCGGTATTACAGACTGGAATCCTTATCTGGTCACCTGAAAACAGGCCTCTTAATAATATCTCCATAACCAATCTCAATGTGACTGGAACATATACCGGCATATCCGCAAAAGGAGTTCAGAATCTGATGATAGATTCATGCGGACTATTATATAATACGAGAGGAGTTGATATCTCCAACTCTCAAAATGCCCGTATTCAAAAATCAGTTTTCATGGGAAATGGATATGCAGGTGTTCACGCTGATGCTGATTCAACAGAACTGATCGTTGAAGAAAATCAGATCATGAAGAACCTGTATGGCATTGTACTTGATGGATCAACATCTGGATTGATTCGGAAAAATCTTGTCACGGATAATTATTACGATGGTATTAAACTGGATCACGGAGTCAGTATTACCCAAATTGATAATAACTTTTGTTCAGGAAACAGAAATGGTGGTATTACCGTATTATCTGGTCATAAAAACGTAATCACCAATAATACCTGTGAAAAGAACAATCCATCAGGTATTCTGCTCTCAGAAAGTTCAGAGAATACCATCTCAGGAAACCGGCTGATTCGGAATATACGGGGATTAAATAATTATTATTCAGATAATAACATCATATCCTTTAATGAAATTATTGGAAATGATGCAACCGGCATCATGCTTCAGCCTTCCGGCCATAATACCATATCAGATAATCGTATTATTGCAAATTTTGCAGAGGGTATTTTAATCACGAATGCTGTCGGTTCAGATCAGATAAACCGGATAACGAACAATTATCTGGAAAATTTCCAGAATGTTCGTATTCAGGAAGGAGGAAATCCGAATTACCAGTGGAATGAACCATTGGCAACAACTACAAATATAATCGGGGGGTCGATGAAAGGCGGTAATGTCTGGTCGCTCCCGGATGGGAAAGGATACTCCCAAACATGCCAGGATAAAAATGCTGATGGTATCTGTGATCTACCTTATGTGATTTATACGGGGAATACTGATGAATTACCTTTACGGTATACAGGTGAATCTTTATCCCCTCAGGTCCTGGCAGAACTTGGACCTCTTCCTGAACCCAAAACTGCTGATGATTTTGTAACGAGAGGAAAAATTCTCATGGGGAGCAGTGACTACATGGGAGCTATTGAAGCATATGAGAATGCAATAGCACTGTCTCCAACCAACTATCAGGCATGGCGTGATAAGGCACTTTGTCTGAAAGAATTAAAACGATTTGATGAGGCGATGCAGGCCCTGAATACCATTCTGCCAATTTACAAAGAAAAACCTGAACTCTGGTCTACTGCAGGGGACATTCTTTTGGTTGATATGCAAAAATACGCTGAATCCATTCCATTCTTTGAAAAAGCAATATCGCTTGACAGCCGTGATACTCATTCACTGGTCAATCTGGCATATGCGTATGATAAGACTGGACAATCAGAGCGGGCTCTTGAACTCTACCGGCAGGCTCTGGAGATTAATCCATCACTGACTGATGCATGGAATAAGGCTGCGAATATTCTTACTCGCGCAGGACAATACGAGGAGGCTGTGAGAATGTACGACAAAGGTCTCTCGATTGACCCTGGAAATGCGTTTATCCTTAATAATAAAGGATATACCCTGTTTTTAGCAGGGAAATATCCTGAAGCGGCAGAATCTCTTGAGAAAGCAGTTATTCTTGATCCGAAATATAAATCAGCCTGGAAAAACCTGGGTGACGTACTCAAAGCAATGGGGAGATTTGCTGAATCAGAAAAGGCATACGCCAATGCTAGATGATTGATCAGCATTCCACAATCCTTTTTTACTAGATGTACAGATTTCAATATATGAAGCGGATTACCGTTTTCATGGTTAGTGTATTCATCATGGTTCTCTCTCTGGTGGCGACTGGATCAGCCTGGTACTCATCCAGCTTTTCTTCACAATACCAGTCATCTTCAGGTTGTGCATGGGATCCGTGGTTTGGAACACAGTGTGGGTATTCTCAGAGTTACAGCCAACAGTCCAGTACTTCATATGGAGGGTTTTATCCATGGGGAGGAGGATGGGGAGGGAGTTATTACAATTCCTTCTCGTCCTGGGACTATGGAAGCTGGGGATTCTGGGCAAATGGAACACAGATAGAAGATGTCACCGGTGTATGGGATACAGATCTTCTTGGTGAGATGAATCTGAAACTGACTGGTGATGACATCATCCGTGGTTCATACAAGAATGGTGATAATCAGGGATACATCCAGGGTAATTTCAGTTACTCAAATGAAACCTTACCGGTTATGGATGGTATCTGGTGGGAGGAGCCAACATACCAGCCCCCGTACTCAGCCGGTGTCATGACGATTACATTCCTGAACTCCACAGCCCTTGAAGGAATCTTCTCATACTCTGACGGGACATGGGGCCCATTCACCGGAAAGAAGATCAGTGGCAACCTCACCGAAGAGACTGAGGCAATGCTTATTGATATGCCAGAAGTGAACTGGACCCTGAATTACGATGAACAGAAAGAGTACCTGGTCAGCAACCCGCCGGAAGAAAACCCGGTGATGCAACCTGGCGAGGAAAAAACTGTTTAATTTTTATTAAATTTTATCCTTTTTTTCGCATCGTTCATTTGCTCAAATGCATGAACATTGTATTGTTTTTGTATGAGCTTAATTTACCAGGATTATGTATCAGTTTTTAATTTGCAGTTTACCGATTATCACCATTGCACTATAAATATAATGATAACATAAATCTTGCACTAATTACACATTTGATCGGGTGAAAATAATGGAAAGGCAGGGAACAGATGATTCCATGAGCACAGCCGGTTATGGCCATCTCCAGTCTGAATTTAAGAAGGTTATAGAATTTCATAAAACCGGATTAACAGACACCAGGGTTGATTTGAGCAGGATGACTGATAATGATCGTGAGATTGCATCACTTTTCAATGATATACTGGATGTATATCAGAATAATCTCAATACTATCCGTTCATCACTTGATTCAATTCAAAAAGGAGATTTTCAGACAGAAGTGATGAAACTTCCAGGAAAATTTGCTGATATTACTGATACCATTGAATCTTTACGTTCCAGCCTGTTTATGCTTGAAAAAGATATTTCCCGATTTTCAAATGCCTTTGATCAGGGTGACCTTACTTTCCGCATTGATACTGCAAAATACCGGGGAGGTTTTGCTGACATCATTGAGCATCTTGATCAGGGTATTGAAGCAATCACTATTCCGGTCCGTCTGGCATCAGCCGGAATTGCTGATTTTGCTGAAGGAAAGATTCCGGATACCAATGATGAAACCCAGTTTAAGGGAGAATTTAAGAGGTTGATTCAGAACTTAAACCAGATTGTGTATGTTTCAAGGATGCGAGGAGAAGATATAAATAATCTCATCCGGTCAGCAGAGGAGGGGATTCTCGATGCACGGGCTGATCCCACAAAATATCCCGGCTATCACGGGAATATGCTTGCAGGAATGAATAAAATTCTTGATGCATATATCAGTCCGATTAATGTTTCTGCCGAATATATTGACAGGATTAGTAAGGGAGATATCCCACCGAAGATTACTGATG
>CAZCSN010000058.1:0-13698 GCA_964501255.1 uncultured Methanospirillum sp.
AATTATTAGTAAATTGAGTTTTTTTCATCGCGCTATGAGTTCAATGAAAGTAACTCTAATTTACATTTATTTTTAAAATTAAATAAATTGAATGCTTCGAATTTAATTTATCTTAAAAGGTAAATAATTTAAAAATGAGTCCCCTTTTTCTTGGGGAACTATGCTACAAGCCAGAATGCTGATATGGGGATTCGAACCCCAGTCGTCGGCGTGAAAGGCCGACATGATTGGCCGGACTACACTATATCAGCTGTGCCATTAGATGTCAACGTATGTACTTAAAAAAGTATTGATGGTTTCACCTATACAATCGGAGTTCCTTCCTTCTGTACGACGATTTTGAACTGCTCCATGCACTGACGCGTGATAGGTCCTGGCTTTCCGGTTCCGATACTCCGGCCGTCAATCCAGGTAATTGGTGCAACCTCTGCTGCAGTACCGGTCACAAAGACCTCATCCGCACAGTAGAGATCATAGTATCCCATATTGCGCTCCTGCACCGGTATGCCAAGAGACGTTGCAATCTCAATTGCAACCATACGGGTTATCCCCCGGAGATTATTCAGGGTCGGCGGAGTGATGATCACCCCATTCTTGATAACAAAGATATTATCCCCTGATCCTTCGGATACATACCCGTTGGTATCAAAGAAGATAGCCTCATCCCCGCCCTTACAGTTTGCCTCAATCTTGGCTAAAATGTTATTTAAATAGTTCAGACTCTTCACATTTGGCGGGAGTGCTTCAGCAGGATTTCTCCGCACTGACACCGTAATGGCTTTCAGGCCCTTCTCGTACAGATCACCATACATGGCTCCCCATTCCACTGCCATAATCACAACGGTTGCCTTTTCACATTTCCGGGGATCAAGCCCGAGATCACCCACACCACGACTCACAATCGGTCTGATATAAGCATCCTTCAAATTATTCCGCTTACAGGTCTCGATGATTGCAGCGGTCATCTCTTCCTTTGTAATCGGAACAGCAAGATCGATGGTTTTTGCAGAGTCATACAGCCGGTCAAGGTGCTCCTCAAGTCTGAACACCCGCCCGGAATAGGCTCTGATACCTTCAAAAACACCATCCCCATAGAGAAAACCATGATCAAAGACCGAAATCTTAGCCTCCTCTTTGGGATAGAACTTCCCATCGATGTATATCTGCATACCAAAGTATCTGACTCGTGTTCTCTTAAAGGATCAGCCTCATGAATCTGGTGCAGAATGAAAAAAAGAAAATTATGCCTGATTATGAAAGAGGATCAGACCTGCAAGCGGACAAAAATGAATACAAAAGGGCAGATGACGGAACCGGATGGATATGGGTATATGACCCGACTACGTTGTGACGAACGATCCCGTCATGGGTTGCATCAATGCCAAACCCACGTTTAAGCTCATATCCATAAGACACCCCCTCATCAGGATGAACGGTGGAGTAATGAAAGGCATGGCCTTTAACCGGAACTGCCTTATTTCTTTGAAATGGAAAGTGGGGAGTGGTCGCTCCGGACACATACGTGACAATCCGTTTTTTGGGAATAGTGCACCGGGCAGGAAGAACATCAGCCATCTGAAATACACTCCCTGCAGAAAGCCCTGAAAAATCCTGCATAACCCGGATCTCCCTGCACAGGTACATAAGCCCTCCGCACTCCGCCATAACCGGCCGGTGATCCCGGGCAGCGTTCCTGATATCCTCAGTCATTGACTGATTCTCTTCAAGATCACGCCCGAAGTATTCCGGGTACCCTCCTCCGAACCAGTACCCGTCTGCATCCGGAAGCACCCCATGAACCGGTGAGAAATATTCGATCTCAAACCCCTGTGATTCAATCAGGGAGAATAAGTCAGCATAGTAAAAATTAAACGCCTCATCACGGGCAATCCCGATAGTTCCCTGACGGGAGAGATTGGATGGGGCAAAGAGGTCAGGTATCCGGTCAGGAGCCTTCATATCCCGTGAAAGAGAGAGCAGAGCATCAAGGTCCAGATGACTGCAGATCATCTCAACGATGGATGATACCCGGTCAAGAAACGGCTGATCTTTGAGCCCTTCCTCAAACGGGACAAGACCCAGATGCCGCATCGTCAGATCCAGATTCTCCACCCGGGGAATTGCACCAATCACCGGCACATGACAGAAATGATGAATCGCTTCGGTTGCTTTGCGGATATGCTTCTCTCCCCTGACATTATTGAGAATGACCCCGGCGATCCGGACGGCAGGGTCAAAATGCATAAAACCCATGAGCAGAGCTGCAGCACTCCGTGTAATACTCCGGGCATCAATAACCAGAATAATTGGCAGTTGAAAATGTTTTGCTATCGAGGCCGTGCTTCCGGTATCCCCGATACTCTCCGCCCCCTCATACAGGCCCCTGACACCTTCGACTATTGCAATATCGGCCCCGATGCAGGCATGATCAAAAACCGCTGAGAGCTCATCCGGATTCATCACAAATGAGTCCAGATTCCTGCAAACACGCCCGGTCACACCGGTCAGATAGGAAGGATCGATATAATCCATCCCGACCTTAAACGTCTGTACGGTCCATCGTTTTGCAAGGGCTGCCGCTATGGCAAGTGTAATACTGGTTTTTCCTGATCCTGACCGGTCACCGGAGATCAGGAACCCTTTCATGCACAACTCCTGAGAACAGCCCCAAATTCTGACTCCACAATACTCCGTACACCAAGGGTCCGGGGATGCAGATCAATCTCGACAACAACATGTGCATGGCCGAGATCCTTGAGTGGTGCAACCTGCCGGGGGCCGTTGGTCACCGAAAAACACTCAATCCCATCGGTATATTCACGGGGAATTGCATGAGGAACACCGGTAATGAATGCAAAATCCGGGTTCTGCTCCTGTATCCACCGCCCGAGCATATCCCCGGTTGCACCATACTCATCAAGTGCCCCGTGTTTCTCATAGGAGAGACCGGCTGCATCAAGACCGGCAATAATCCGCTCAGCATCCCGTCTGACCTTTGGAAGCCCCCGCATCTCAAGGTTTGCGGAATAGGTGACAGGTGAATCAGGAGCGACGTCATGCAGGGCAAGCAGACCGTCGGCAAACATGTATGCAGTCTCTTTCTTTGCATTCATAATGGCAACACCCGTTTTTCCTTCTTTCATGAGGGTTATCAGACGCTCTGCAACTTTATGTTTGAGATCACCCCGTGATGGCTCGATATACTCTCTTACCGCTGCTCCCCTCAGCCGCTCTACCTGATTTGCGGCTTTCAGGAGCTCCTGCTGACGGGCAAGTTCGTCAGATGAGATCCATCCAATCTCAGCAGCAGGCCGGAGGGTTGCAAGCACCCCGTCAATATTCTCAGTAAACCCGGCATGAATGTCAACGGCAATCGTCTCGGTGCATACACCAGAGTTGTCAATGGCTGCCTGAAGATCCTCACCGATGATCATCGAGACACAGGTCCCCATGACCGCCATCCGTTTTGGGGCAAACTTCTCTTCTGCATAGAGAATTACCTCCTCAAGACGGGGCTGGCCCCCGAAAACAAACTCATTCTCAGCAAGGGAGGTTGTCAGAACCCGCATCCCGTCCTCTTCCAGAAGCCGGGCATGTTTAAAGGAACATCCGGAGGGTCCGTGCAGAATAGCCACATCAACTTCAAGATCACGGGCAGTATAGAGGGCAGCAACTATAGAACTGGGGCGTGGTTGTACATATTTCATCATTTCCACCGTTTTACTGATACTAAAATGAGAGGGGTATGAAGAGTCTTTGCCAGACTTTGTCCATTTTCACATGAATCGCAGAGCATGCAGGATATCCCGTTTTGTGCACAGTACCGTATGATTTCGTCCGTCATAATCCGTCCATCACCTGGAATCAGAATCACATGTGCGGGGGAGATCTCTGAAATTGCCGAAATAATCTCTTCAGTTGGAAAATTCTCACACACCGATGCACATTCCTGTCCGATGATGAGCGTGACCGGTCCCTCTCCGGCAATCTCTCTGCCATATCGGTATGCATCACAGGTCGTCTGATAGCACGTCCCGCTGTTCGCATTGTCGACAATGACAGAGCCGTCTTCAAAGTGTACCTCCATCCGGCCGGGAAGGGCGGAAAATTCAGCGAGTCCGACCGGATCAATGCCAAGAAGCAGGGCTGCACCGGCAGCAAGCATGAGCGGGGTCTTATATCCGGGGAGATGGAGAAGCGGATTGATAAACGAACCGGATATCCCGCCATACCGGTAGGAAGCCCGGGTCCCGGATACCGTGACGAGATCAGAGATTTGAACGCACCCGTCATGCCGGAGAGACCCGCCGTCCGGAATCAGAACCTGATTCATCAGATGTGCCTGTTCGGTTTTGATTGCAAGAGCACTCCGTTTCCCGCCTGCAACCGGATAATCAAGAAAAGAGGTCAGTATTCCAAGGGATCCAATCCCGCAAAAGCCTAAAGAGACCTCTGCTATCAGCCATTCATTTTTCATACACTCGTTACTCACCGGAAGAAGAGATGCAGGAGTTATCGAATATCGCCCCAGAACCTCCCCGGATGGATATCGTACAAGACCGGCAGATGTATGAAGAAGTCCGGGACCCGGCATGATCGATGCCAGGGCTGCTGCGGTTGTTGATTTTCCCTGTTTTCCGGTAATCTCGATAACCGGTTCGGCGTGCACCGATCCAAGGAGCCATCTGACGGTCGCATGGTGTGATATGACCGGAGTACAGAGGTCCCGGAAGAGCGGGTAGTCAGGATCAAGGTGCAGGGGAGCAGAAATCAGATCATACGATCTGGTTCGTGCACGGTCCGGGGATATCCCGTCAGCCTGACGATACACATCAACCAGATCACAGGAGTGACCATGGGCAGAGAGGTGATCTGCTATCACCTTTCCCCCATGAATCGAATCAAGAACAAGAATCCGCATCAGATCAGGTCAAGAGCCGCCCGGGCATTCTCCATCATCAGGTCTGCCAGGAGCGGGTTTGGTCCAATCGGATCTGCATATACCAGCGGCACTTCCTTTCCGGCAAGAGCAAAAAGACCTCTCTTCTGTCCGGGTGCAAGACCTAAAATCCCCGGAATATCTTCATCAATATGGACACCGCGGGCAAGGAAGAGGGGGACCACAGCAATACTGTCGACATCTTCCTGTCTGAATGAATCAAGTGATTCGCGGATGGTCGGTTCATTAAACTCCATAAACCCGCACCTGACGATAAATTCAGGATGTTTCTGGGCGATGATCTCGGCAGTTTTCGTGATCAGATCTTTATTATATTCTTTCTTACTTCCATGTCCAACAAGAAGAATGCCAGTTTTTGTCATTCTCAGTAGGTAGTACTGCACCTCATAAAATAGTTATCAAATGTTATATTCTGTCAAAATAAGTATCACATTCATCATACCATAATGACATTCGTTCCAGCTCTCATTGTACCTGCCGGAAAAACGCAGAGAGCATTATACATAAGAACGATCGATGGTTATGGACAAGGATTACAATGGATACAAATTTCGATCTTTTTATCGGTGATATGCCGGTAAAGACACCAATAGCGGTCGCCTGTATGGCAGGTATTACCGATGGTGCATATATCCGTAATGTTGCCGAATACATCGGCCTTGGAGTGATTGGCGGATATGCAATAGATGAACCAACAATAAGGGCCGCACGAATACTCTCTGATCAGGGAAGAGAGGAATTTTTACCGAGAAATCTGATTGAGGATCTGAAAGGACAGGTAGCGCTGGTTCAGGCCGGTGGAGTTGTCCCGGTCATCAACCTCCGGGCATCCGAAGCGGGATCACTTGTTGCTGTTGCCAGGGAACTTGGCACATCGGTTATCTATGAGATTGATGCCCATTGCCGGCAAAAAGCCATGATTGATGCACGGAGCGGTGAATTTCTCCTTCATAACCCGAATATCCTCATCGCATATGTCCAGGCATTAAAGATAGCAGGTGTGACTGTATCAGTCAAGATTCGCGCAGGAGTTGCTGCAGATGATGTGGAGTTGTCCAGATTGCTCTGGAAATCTGGAGCAGATATTCTGCACATAGACCTGATGGATTATGATCACACCTATCTGAAAAAAATCCGTGACGCATCCCCGGTGTTTATCATTGCAAATAACGGAATTACCACATTTGAAAAGGCCAAGGAGATGTTCTCACACGGAGCAGACATGGTCTCGCTTGCACGACAGTCAGATCAGGAGACCCTCTCTCTTCTCGATAATCAGATTCGGCAGTTTACCCGTGAACACGGCTGGTATAATGCCCCCAAACAGCTCTGTCGCGGCGGGGATGTCAGGTCACTTGCATTCTGCTGTATGCCGGTCAAACCATGCCCCCTCCTTCCAACCCTTCAGAAATATAATATTAGTCCGCAGGAATTTGTGTCCATGAAGATGGAGGCCGTCGCCGGCACCCCTCTGGAGCAGGGTGCCAATACCTGCTTTGGGAGTCTTGCATACTGCTGTAAGGACACGACTCCATGCATGTTCAGGGATGCAACGCTCCGTCAGGCAGGCATAAAGCGATCTGTCTACATGGATTTGAAACGGGATATATCAAAGAAAATCCTGAAAAAGATCTTTCCATGATGCACCATATCAGCCGGACCGAGCGGGCCCAGATGGCTATGGCATTTGAAGTCTGTGCCTGGGGCAAGCCGGGAAATGTTGACCGCTGTCATGATTTTCCTGACACAAAATTAGAGCATTTTCTGGCATCCGTTATCTTCTGCAGGCCCGCATTTGAAAAGGCCGAGCATCGTCAGGGATCTGTCGGAGCCCTTATCAGGGAGGCGACCATCCTTACCGGACGACACAAAGGCGGAAATACGCATTTCGGTGCCTTCATCCTCCTCATCCCCCTGATCATGGGTGGGACGATCCGGGACGCATCAGAGATTGTCAGACAGACAACAGTGCAGGATGCCCTGGATTTTTATGATGCCTTTGCACATACGGCAGTCAGGGTACGGGAGGAGGATGAACTTGATATCAATGACCCGCAGGCGAAAGAGGAACTCGTAAAGAGACAGATGACATTCTTCGATGTCATGGAGTATTCAGCTCCGCATGACCTTGTCGCACGGGAGATTACCGACGGGTTTCCCCTGACACGGTATACTGCTGATCTTCTCATCAGGAATCAGGATGAGCAGAATCCAATATCAAAGGTCTTTTTAACGCTTCTCTCACAATATCCGGATACATTTATCGCAAAAAAGTTCGGGGATGCCGCATCAGAACTTGTCAGGAAGCAGGCAGCCCGTGTTGTCGCCGGTGAGATCACTGCGGCTTTTCTTGACGACTTCTGTCTTGAGAACGGGTACAACCCGGGGTCACTCGCAGATATTATGATATCAGGCCTCTATATTGCACTTGGAGAAGGATGGGAGTGGGACCATTAACAGACCCTGTGGATCAGGTATTCACCGAAGGAATCAATGAGGTTATCGTTTCTACCTGTGACAATGCAGCACCAATGGGGATTATCAGAAAAAATGATCACCTCTCGATGATTGTATATCGATCCAGTCATACAGCGAATAATATTATTCGTGATGGATGGGTTGTTGCTCACATCTCTCATGATCCGGTTCTTTTTGTAAAAACCGCCTTTGAGGATCCTGCCGGGGACTCTTTTATCAGAGAAAAAACCGGCGATTTTACCATACACCGTCTCCGGGGTGTCCAGAACTGGATCGTCTTTGCGGCATCGGTGGAGTATAGTACGACAGAAAAGATCTTTGTTCATCTTGAACCGATCCATGCACATATCGTCCCGGCACTTCCAATCCCGGTGCATCGTGGTCTGAATAACATAATCGAGGCGACCGTCCATGCAACCAGATTTGTCCTCACTGCCGATCCTGAGCTTGCAGCCCTCATCCGCCATCATGGCAACCTTGTTCTGCGGTGTGGAGGTGAACCGGAGAAACGGGCGATACGGCTTTTGTATTCCTATGTGAATACATGTGTACCCGGCACCTTTGACGATAAAATCAGGCAGGAGAAAGTCTCCTGATCACGCCGGTTTCACCGGTTCTGTACCCCCCGAGACGGGATAACAGGGATTTAAATGCATCTGACTGAATACAGGAGATGAGGGTCTGCACCCTGGTATCGGTTGCAAACGTTACAGCCTTCATGACCAGTTCATACCGCTCTGTGGCGACCGGAACAAACGGGAGGTCATACGCTTTTGCTGCAGAACGGACTGCCATCCCCAGATCTGCATCACCAGCCATCACCGCAAGACAGACGGCAAGGTGGGTCGTCACTTCACGGGCATATCCCTCTATGGAATCCGGAGGTATTCCCTTCTCTTTCAGCATATGGTCAAGAAGGATACGGGTTCCTGATCCTTTCTGCCGGTTTACAAACCGGTGTGTTGTAATCGCTTCAAACCCCAGCCCCTCACGTGATACTATCCCCTGTTCACGCTCTGCAACACAGATGAGAACAAGATCCTCATCAGGAATGTATCGCCGGAGAAATGAGAGATTATACTCTCCATCATCTGACAGGAGATGCATGGGAGCAAGATGACAATCTCCGCGTTTTAATGCCATAAGACCTCCCATACTCCCGACATGGACTGATGCAGGGATTATGCCAAAGCCTCTGACCAGATCTGAGAGATGATCGATAACCGGATCATGAGAGCCGGTAATAAGAATGGTCTGCTCAGCTTCATGTACCGATGTCGTAAGCCTGACTGAAACTGAAGATCCTGCCTCATATCCTTCACTTGAAGCAGGTATGGACACAATCCCGTTTGATCTGACCAGACTCATCTGGATTCCTGATCCCCGTGACTGGGGAACCGCAACCCAGGTATCAGATACCCGGCCGGCAGTGACAAGAACAAACTCATCTGTGCCGATATCAGAAAAAAGAGGAGCAGAAAGCCGTGCCAAAATGACAGGCTCTTCCTGCACGGAGAGACCATACCATGAAAGGACCGGTCTGACGACTTCCCGAAGGATGGTATGACAGGCTATCGGGTACCCTGGCATTCCGATAACCGGCTTTCCGGATATATCCCCAAATATGACCGGTTTTGCAGGCTTTATCGCAAGACCGTGGACAAAGACCGTTCCCAGTTCACTGATAACCCGGCTGGTGTAATCTTTCGTCCCTTTTGAAGAACCGGCTGATACCAGTACAAGATCATGAGACCTGACAGCTTCTGATATCGCTGATCTGATCTGATCCGGATCATCCGGAGTAATCGGGAACAGTGTCACAGCCGCCCCGGTCGATCTGATCTCAGCGGCGGCCATGAGCATATTACTCTCAATGACCTGACCTGGCTTTGGATCTGAACCAAGGGGCACAATTTCGCTTCCGGTCGGGATCAGGGCGACCCGGAGGGAGAGGACATCAACCTCCCGGATACCATATGATGCCATCGCTCCGATATCTCCTGACCGGATGGTATGACCGCCGGGAAGGACCATCTCACCTTTCGCGATATCTTCCCCTGCCGGCCGGATATGCTGCCAGGGATACGCAGGAGAGCGGATAAAAAATCCTCTGTCTGTCTCCTCCGTATGTTCAATCATAATGACCGCATCATATCCAGGCGGAATGAGATTTCCGGTATTTACCCGTGCATAATCTGAAATCAGTACAGGATTCTGATCCGTGGCTCCATGAGTAGCTGCTGCTCTGACAGCAATGCCATCCATTGCAGAGAGAGGACCTGCCGGAAAGGAGAGGGGGGAGTACACTGCATGGGCAGTGACCCGTCCGTATGAATCCTGAACAGGTATCCGGATTATCCCTGCCTCATATGAAAACCGATCTTTGAGAAGCTGCAGACCCTCTGATAAGGACTGGAGATGTAAAAACCGTTCAGTCATGCAATACCCCAGGGCTCAAAGGATACCCGTGTTCCTTTCTCATACCCTTCACATGCTGCCGGTATGCATAACAGTCCGTCACTTGATACAAGAGTATTGGTAAGGCCTGATTTTCCAAAAACCGGTGTGATGGTATCATCCTGATACACAACCCGGATATAATCCTCCCGTCCTTTCGCTGAGGGGACCGGAGCAGTCAGCACCCCCGATACGCTGACTTTTGTAGTCTTTTCTCCGGTCATTGCATGAATAAGATCCCTGACCAGTGCATACAAAACCACATAGGCTGATGCAGGATGTCCGGGCAGACCTATAACGGGTTTTTCTTGTATTTTTCCAATGATGGTAGGTTTTCCCGGGGAAAGGGCTATTCCATGAACCAGCATCTCCCCGGATCCGGCGATAATATCCGCACACATATCCCGCTCTCCTTTCGAGCTGCCACCTGAAATGAGCACAACATCAGACTCATTTACCGCCCGGTGAAGGGCCTGCTCAAGTGAGTCCCGATCATCGCGGACAATACCCATGATGATGGGAATGCCCCCTGATTCCTGAATAAAACCGGCACACATGTATGTATTTACATCACGGATCTGCCCTGGTTTTGGCACATCCTGTACAGGGACTATCTCATTGCCGGTTGCGATGACTGCAACCCTGGGTTTTAAAGAGACGGGGACCGCATGAATTCCGCAGGCAGCCAGAACCCCCGTCTCACGTGACGTGATACGGGTTCCTGCATAAAGAGCCGGACTATCCCGGGAGAAATCCTCACCTTTGCGTACAATATTCTCCCCGACTGCAACCGGTCTGGAGATGAAGACATCATCCCCCATCCGTTCAGAATACTCCACCATGACGACGGCATCAGCTCCGGGTGGGAGAAATGCCCCGGTCGGAATATACATGCAGGTTCCGGGATTAACCGTTCCGGTTGGTGCATTCCCCATCTCCACATGACCGATCAGGCGTAGCATGGCCGGGATACTCTCTCCTGCTCCGATGGTATCTGCTGCACAGACAGCATACCCGTCCACTATTGACCGGTCAAATCCGGGAATATCAACATCTGGAAAGATATCGGATCGAAGAACATACCCCGGTGATTCCATAAGGGAAACTTTCTTCTCCGGCATTCTCCCTGCAAGTCCTGCGAGAATCTGCCGTGCGGTGTCAACCGGTACGACTGACAAAAAACGCGTCATTTAAAGCAGCCAAGCTGACATGCACGGATTTTTACATTATTGATATTGCAGTATGTTGCGATATCCATCTTTGGTATCCCGTATTTCTCAGATATGAGAAACGCCTGCGGGCAGGCGATCTCCGTAGTGATCCCTTCGGTTTCAAAAACTGATTTTATCTTTTCAGAATCCATAAATATTAATTGTCAATGAAAGGATAAAGGATATAGCTCGAAGTTTTCCATAATGACGTCAGATAGTATCATTCCAACGACTCTTCTTATCAGTTCACGCAAAGACCCTGCAGGTTCTCTGATTCATGAGGAACTCTGTAATCTTCTTCAGCAGGATCCACGGGCCCTCCCGTATATCAGGCACTGGTATGCGGATGAACGACTCATCTACCTGCATGGCCCGGCGATCCCTCATACTGCTGACCGCATCCTGTTCCTCTCCCGTCATGCAAGTGAGCGGCCACGGCCGGTTCTCACCGTCCATGTGACCGGCAACTACGGCCCTGCGGACTATGGCGGAGATCCGGGCACCCTGACTCCGGCTGCACCAGATCTGATGCATGCCCTCATCAACCGGCTTGTCGTTCATGCACCGGAGGGGTATGAGGTGATGTACGAGGCAACGCATCACGGCCCGACCTCCCTTCCCTGTCCGTCATGTTTTGTGGAACTGGGAAGCTCCGAGAAGGAATGGAATGACCGGAATGCGGCCAGGGCGGTTGCACAGGCAGTCCTTGATGCGGTGGTCATGGATACCTCATCAGTCATTCCCCTTGCAGGATTTGGAGGGACGCATTATGCCCAGCGCCAGACCGAGATAACCAAACTCACGAGGGGCGGATTTGGTCATATCATGCCAACCCGTGATATTCCATACCTGACGGACGATCTGTTTCAGGACATTATCCGATCGTCAGGTGCGGTTGCTCTGTATATTGATGGCAAATCCATGTCAGGAAAAGAGGAGCGACTGATAACAGGACTGGCTGAGCGGTATACCATCCCGGTTCTGGGTCAGGGGGATCTCATGCGTATGGAAACACTCCCCTTTGCTGACTATATCAGGATCAGAACATGTGCAGAAGCAGCTGTGCCAGGATCCTCCGTCGTCCTGCATGGACTATTGGATTGTGAATACCCGGTGGTTGTCGTAATTCCGGGGGAGCTGATTGATGAAGTCATGAAATGTGCAGCAGAGCCGTTTCTTTCTGCGCTTGAGATGCTTCCTGTTGCTCATCTGACCGGAAGAGGAAAAGCGTGTCACCCGGTGTTTATCACTGATGCTGCCTTCAGCGCCAGATTAGCGGATGAATTAATACATCTCTGCGTAACATTGTTACAGGACAGATATACCTGTTCTTTTGAGGGGGATTTTCTAATCATCAAAAAATTACGGTTTGATCCAACGAAAGCCAGAGAATTTGGGATTCCTGCCGGCCCGCTCTATCGTGAGCTGATGGAAGGAAAACCAGTACAGACTGACGATATGGTGATCTATCCGGACATGGTGATGACAGAGACGTTAACGCGGATTCATATTCCGCAGGGGCAGGCCAGATGAAATCAATCGTTGAAGAAGCGCTTACCAGGGCAAAAGCAGAGCAACAGATTCCACAGAATAATAGTGACCTTGATGCAGTTCTCCGGACGATGACGACCCGGATCTCGGTTGTCGGATGCGGGGGGGCCGGGTCAAACACCATCACCCGCATGAAGGATGAAGGAATTGCCGGGACCACGCTGTATGCCATCAATACCGATGCCATGCACCTTGCAACGGTCAAGGCAGATCACCGGATTCTCATCGGAAGGCAACGGACCAGGGGGCTTGGTGCAGGATCCTACCCTCAGGTCGGCGAAGAGGCCGCACTGGAGAGTGAGCATGACATCCGGCGGGCTGTTGAAGATTCGGACATGGTATTTATCACCGCCGGTCTTGGCGGAGGAACCGGGACCGGGTGTGCTCCGGTTGTTGCACGGGCAGCTCACGAGGAAGGGGCTCTGACTATTGCCATTGTAACCCTGCCGTTCTCATCTGAAGGATCAATCAGGATGCAGAATGCCGAGGCAGGACTTGAACGTCTGCGGGATGTTGCTGATACGGTTATTGTTGTTCCCAACGACCGGCTTATTGAGATTGTTCCAAAACTGCCCCTCTATGCAGCATTCAAGGTGGCCGATGAGGTGCTCATGCGGGCAGTGAAAGGCATTACCGAGCTTATCACCGTTCCCGGTCTTGTGAACCTTGACTTTGCCGATGTGCGTGCCATCATGGAGAAAGGAGGGGTTGCCATGATCGGGATGGGCGAGAGTGATGCACAGGACAAGTCTGCTGATTCGGTGCGAAAAGCCATCCGGTCACCCCTGCTTGATATTGATATCTCCTGTGCCACATCCGCTCTTGTCAATGTGACCGGCGGTCCGGACATGACTATGGCCGAAGCAGAGGGTGTTGTCGAAGAGGTATACAATCTGATAGATCCTGATGCACGGATAATCTGGGGAGCACAGATAGATCCGACGATGCAGAACACGATTCGGACCCTTCTTATCCTGACCGGTGTGCGGTCGCCACAAATATATGGTAGGAATGAAAAAAATAACCCGAAATTTCAGAGAC
>CAZCSN010000059.1:0-13671 GCA_964501255.1 uncultured Methanospirillum sp.
GTTCATCTTCAGAAAGCCCGGTGTTTACATCCACCATGGCATGTTCGCGAAGAATCTCTATGCCTTCTTCCGCGAGTTCGTCACTGACAAGGATAGTATATGTCACAGTACTCTCTTAGAAATCACAGTGAGACCTCTTGATAGTTCGCAGATAAAAGAGCCGTCTTCTTTCTGCAGTGCACTGCATTAATCAGACCTTTCGCGGACGTTTCAGCTTTGCAGCAGTTGCAAGATCCAGGAGAGCTTTCCTGCCAGCATGTTCATCGGATGCATTATAGATGCACACACCTGTTTTCTTAGCATTCCGTACAACAGGGGTATCTGCCTCCGCCCGCGTATAAGGGAAGATATCTACGCTCATCCCAATATCAGAGAAGATACCCTGGTACTGCTCTATCCGGTCAATGAATCTTTGTTTGCTCTCTTCAATCACCAGGAGCAGATCAATATCGCTCCCTGGTACTGCCCTTAACTGTGCAAAAGAACCAAACAACCACACTTCAAGGATCTCAGGATAATTCTGAAAATCCTCACAAATTCTGCTCAATTGTTCGATAATCAGAGGATAATCAAGCCAGAATATCCTGACAGAACCGAATGATATCTCCTGCACTCCTGATTGCTGCATGGGCATCTTCACTGGTAAAATGGTCATGCGGTGTTCCATACGTCAGCCCGTCCGGGTACCGGCTGATGATGTAGAACCGGTCCAATCGTTTTGCATCAGAGAGTAACTCACGGGAGATCTCAACAGAATCTGCCAGCCCGAGTAAAAGCTTCTCTGCTGAATGCCCCCAGGCATCACCTCCAAAATACTGATAGAGTGCTTTTATGGATTTTTCTGCAGCCTGTTGAGAGATAAAGCAGGCCCACTCATAATTGCCAGCCTTGCAGTTATCGACCGCTGCTTTCAGATCATATCCTGCCTGCTCTATCCAGTCCTGACTTCTCTCTGGCATACATATTATCGTTCAAATAACGACGTCTGGACATCCCGGTCTATCATGGTTATACACCGGTCATCTGACTGTTCATCCCTGATCTCAACCGGGTAGCATCCGGTCAGACACCCCAGACAGAGATCATGACGGGGAAGACCAATCGCACTCACGAGCGATTCGATGGATATGTAATGAAGACTGGTTGCAGTGATACTCTTTCTGACCTCATCGACATCCTTGTCACTCCCGATCAGTTCCGCCCGTGTTGGCATATCAACTCCCAGATAGCAGGGGGCCTTGATGATCGGCGAGCCGATTCTCATATGGATCTCCCGTGCTCCGGCATCCCGCATTGTCTCAATGATCCGCCGTGATGTCGTCCCCCGCACGATGGAGTCATCAACCAGAATGATTGAACGGTCCCGGAGATGATCCGGGATCGGGTTGAGTTTTATCCTGACTGCCCGCTCGCGCTTCTCCTGAGTTGGCATAATAAATGTCCGGCCCATGTACCGGTTTTTAATGAGGCATTCCATGAAGGGAATGGTGGATCGCTCTGAAAACCCGACTGCATATGCAGTCCCTGAGTCCGGCACAGTGCAGACCGCATCGGCTTTGACCGGATTCTCTTCATATATCATCGCACCAATCTTCCGGCGTACATCATACACAAGGGACCCGTCAATGCGGGAATCAGCCCGTGCAAAGTAGATATACTCAAATACACAGTGCCCTTTCCGCGAGGCAACCGCTATCTGTTTAAACCGGATATCGTCGCCTGATATGTGGATCATCTCACCAGGATACACATCCCGTTCGTACTTCCCGTTCAGTGCATCGATAGCCACACTCTCCGATGCAACCATGAAGCCTGATTCTGTTCTGCCAAAACAGAGTGGCCGTATCCCGTGCGGATCACGAAATGCATACAGATCCCCGTCGTAGAGCAAAACAACCGAGTAGGATCCCTTCAGACATGCCATGCACTGCTTCACCGCATCCTCTATGGTGCCCCCTTTTCTGATTGACTCGGTTATTATCTTGGAGATGATCTCGGTGTCAGAGGTGGACCAGAAGATCTGCCCGCGATCCTCGAACTGTGCCCTGAGATCCCGATAATTCACGAGGTTCCCATTATGCGCTATCGCGATAACATGCCCGCGAAATGTGAATAAAAAAGGCTGGATATTCTCCGGACGATTCTCACCGGTCGTTGGATATCTCACATGCCCGATACCGACGGAACCGACAAGTGATTTGAGAATCTGCTCACTGAAAACCTCGGAGACCAGTCCGTTTCCTTTGTGTTTGCATAGTCCCGAGCCGTGAAACGTGGCAATACCGGCACTCTCCTGCCCACGGTGCTGGAGAGCGTATAACGCATAATAAAGAGAAAAAGAGACGTCGGCAGAACTCCTGATGCCAACGATCCCGCACATGATTAATGAGTTGCAACTTTTGGCCGCTTGGTAATCCAGCCGTAAGAGCGCATGCGGGCAGAGCGGCCAAATCCACATGATGAGCAGATTTTATGACGCTTGTGATAGGACATCCGCCCGCATCGTCTGCAGGTCAGGTGGGTCTGAGTCTGTCTTTTTCCTCGTGATGGTGTTCCTTTTGACATTTTTCTGCCTCCTTATTGGGGATTCGGGGAGATGTAGATTACATTATCGCCGCGAATAATCAGGGTACCGATACTCTGTGCCTGTCCATCCACAATCTCCTCTGCTTTATCGAGAACAAGGTTCATGTGGACGTCGTATCCCTGGAGAACTCCTTTGATTTCCCTGCCCCCTTTCAGGGATATCAGTACTGGCTGGCGATTCAGGACCTGATCTAAAATATCCATAGGTCTTTTAGTCATATCTATACCCTGCACTACTCGAAATGAGTGAATAAATTGCGCCGGGATGTCTCATAAACATACCTGTCATGCATGGTCCCTGCTCTGTCCGTATCGTTTATGGGAATACAGGTAGCCGTACTATAGAGATATGGGTAAGCTGACCTCAAAAAGAAGGCATTCAATACGAAAATCTCAGGTAAGCGGTATACTGGAACGGCTCAGGGACGAGATCGGGGAGGGAGCTGATCAGTTCCAGGGAAAGATGATCGAGATAATTGAGACAAACCAGGATGTTCATCTCTACCTGGTTGACAAGGAACCTCTTATTCTTGAAAAGGACGGGATTCTGTTCCCAAGTCTGCGGGGAGCTGTATCCCGCCCCTTTCCCCAGAAACGGATCGTCGTGGATATGGGGGCAGTGTCCTATGTGGTCAATGGTGCGGATATCATGCGGCCCGGCGTGGTTGATGTGACGCCTGATGTTACTGCCGGAAAACCGGTTCAGATTGTGGATGAGCGTCATGGAAAACCACTGGCACTTGGCATTGCGTTATTTGACGCCGCAGACCTTCTTGCGCAGGAGAAAGGAAAGGTTGCCCGTACCTGGCATCATGTCGGTGATGATATCTGGAATCTTGAGTTCTGAACGGGGAAAGGACGCCTCTTGAGCCTGAAAAACCAGTATCTTTATTACAACTGACAGAAAAGGTTCTTATATGGGACTTCGCGACCTTCTCTTCGGAAGCAAGGATACCTCTTCCCCGGACGAATATAAGGATCTCACGCTGAAGGATTATGAACTGAGTGAAAACCCGGCCCTTCTTGTCAAGGTCGCTACGGTAACTGGTCTGCGGGAAAGTCAGATCGTAAAAGATCAGGTCTATGACGGGAATATTGTCATTGTCGATATAAACCGCCTGAAAATGGATAAGATCAATTACGAACGGGTCATGAAAGACTTCTACCAGGTGGCTCGGGATGTTGACGGTGATATTGTCGGTCTTGGTGACCAGCAATACGTGATCATCACACCGAAAAACGTTAAAATCTCCCGTGACCGCATCGGTGGCGGTGCCTGACCTTGGAACAGGAGGTCAGGGGGATCTGTCCTGCCTGCGGAGAGGAGGTTGACTGGACGTATAAAACAGAGAATATACCCTTTTTTTCAGATATTCTGATAATAAACTGCTCCTGTCCGCAGTGTGGATACCGGTTTTCAGATGTACAGAATATCACCACCAATGAACCGGTCAGGTATATCTATTGTGCGTGCTCTGAAGAAGATCTCTCGACCCGGGTGGTGAGAAGCAGTGCTGCAAAGATCACCATTCCCGAACTTGGAGTGGAGATAGATCCCGGTCCTGCCTGTGAGGGGTTTGTGTCAAATGTAGAGGGGGTGCTTCTCCGGGTTGACAAGGTCCTTGATGGCATCCTGATCGATGGTGATGATGAGCAGCGGAGAAGAACCCTTACCCTGAAAGAGAAAATTTATAATATTCAGAACGGAAAAGAGAGCGTTACCCTGATCATCGAAGACCCGCACGGAAACTC
This sequence comes from uncultured Methanospirillum sp., assembly GCA_964501255.1. GTDB lineage: Archaea > Halobacteriota > Methanomicrobia > Methanomicrobiales > Methanospirillaceae > Methanospirillum. The sequence goes on from CAZCSN010000059.1 coordinate 4,339, forward strand.
GCTCATCCACTCAGAAAAAGCAAAAAAAGAGACATATATTCCAGAATCAGAATAATCTTTTTCCTTTCAGAATAATACCCGGTTCGGCCGTTATTGTTCCGACAATACGGGCATCAGGATAATACTTCTGAACAGTCTGTACTCCCTCTTCTGGCAGGATGATCACATATCCCATCCCCATATTAAAGGTCCGGTACATTTCAGGCTCTGATATACCTCCCACTGCTGCAATCCATTCAAATATCTCCTGGGGCATGAGGGGTGTGTCAAAAACATACCCATATGCACCAAGCCGGTTCAGGTTTGTAAGGCCGCCACCAGTGATATGACACATGCCATGAACCTCAGTCTCCGCGCAGATCCGGAGAACATCCGCATAGATTCGTGTCGGCCTCAGAAGCTCGTCACCAAGGGTGGTTCCTGATGGCAGCCGCTCTGCATAGGATCCATGCTCTTCAACCATCCGGCGGGCAAGGGTCAGGCCGTTGCTGTGTATTCCTGATGAGGGGATGCCCACCATCACATCACCGGGAATGATGGCAGATCCTGTGATAACCTTCTCCCGCTCCTGAATCCCAAGGCATGCGCCGGCAAGGTCAAGCCCGGTCACAAGTCCCTTAAGGGTTGCCGTCTCGCCACCGAGAATTGAGAGATTTGACTGTCTGGCCCCTTCATTCAGGCCTTTTCCAATCTGACGCATCTGTTCCGTTGAGAGCTTGGATGTGGCAATGTAATCGACAAAGGCCACCGGCTCAAGGTTCATGACATACAGGTCATTTACATTCATTGCAATGCAGTCAATTCCGACCGTGGACCAGTCCTGCATGACATCTGCAACCAGCATCTTTGTCCCGACGCCGTCAACTGCCATAGCGAGGACATATTTTCCAAAAGAGATAAATCCTGCAAAATGACCTATTTCTGAAGCCATACCAAACTGATCGGTTCGCCGGTAGGTAAGCTCTGAAATGAGGCTTTTTACTGCGGCGGCTTCGAGGTCTATATCCACACCTGCATCCCGGTATGCATCCTGCTCCATGCTCATACCTCTTCATTCATGAGATTAAATTCATCATGAAGGACCCTGACCGCTCGCGGACCGTCCTCCTGCCGTACAACAAAAGAGATGTTCACCTCTGATGACCCCTGTGAGATCATCATCACATTGATGCCTGCTTTTCCAAGAGCCGAGAACGTCCGTCCTGCTGTTCCTGCCATGCCTGCCATCCCTGACCCGACGACGGCAACGGCACACACATCCTCATTTGCGGTGATATCCCGAAACACACACCGCTCCTTGAGTGGCTGTAATGCCTCCATTGCGGTCCTGACCTGGTTTGCCTCGATAATCAGCGTGATATTTGCTTCAGATGATCCTTGGGATATCATCATGACATTGATCTGGTGCTCGGCAAGAAGCGTGAAGATATGGCGTGCGACACCCGGTCTTCCCACCATCTGGGCACCGGCAATGGTGATTGCTGCCACCTTGTCGATATAGGTAATTGCTTTTACCACCCGGGAGTCCTTCTGCTCTCCCCCTTCGATAACTGTTCCCGGAAACTCCGGATTAAATGTATTCTTGACCCGGACCGGGATCCCCTTCTGCATGGCAGGTTCAATGGACCGTGAGTGCATGACCTTTGCCCCAAAGTAGGAGAGTTCCATGACCTCGATATAGGAGATCCGGGGGATGACCCGTGCCTCTGGGACAAGCCGGGGGTCGGTTGTCATAATTCCGTCAACATCGGTCCATATCCATATCTCATCAGCATCAATGGCAGCACCGATGATGGTTGCAGAGTAGTCCGATCCTGATCTGCCCAGAGTGGTAACAACGCCCTTCTCGGTGCATCCCATAAAACCGGTGATCACCGGGACGGAATGGTCCATAACCGGCTCCAGGCGGGCCTTGATACGTGTCTCTCCTGCCGGAAGGGCGATCGCATCCCCATGATTTTCAGTTGTCAGGATACCTGCCTCGCACCCGTCAAGAACCATGGATGGAATCCCCCGCTGGCGGAGTGCCGCACTGATGAGAGGGGCATTCAGTCGCTCACCAAATGATATGATATAATCACGGGATCTTACTGTCAGTTCCCTGAGATGGTAGACGGCATAGAGAAAATCACGAAGGTTCCCGATGCGCCGTCTGATGATCTCACTGGTCTCCGGGTAAAAGTCCGGGGCGATCTCCTGTAAGGTGGTCAGGTGACCTTCAGTCAGATATTCAACAAGATCAGCAACCTCAGCTGCATCCCGTGAGGAGACCATCGCTTCTGCGCAGGTGATCAGCCGATCAGTGACCCCTCTTTGTGCAGAGACCACAATTGCCAGACGATCTTGTCTGTTATATCGATCGTAAACAATATCCACAGCCCTTCTGACTGACTCCGCGTTCTGGACAGAAGTGCCCCCAAACTTCATGATAAGCTTCATGCAGGTAGCAACTCTCCCTAACCTATGGATCGTTTTTTCTCAAAATGGATGCTCCGGACATGGCCTGAGGTGAGACGATCCTACCAAAACATCAAAGTCATTCCGGCTGTGACGTGTATATAATGCAGATTCAGGAGATCATCCGGTCCCATGTTCTGGTCATCGGAAGTGGGGGTGCAGGAGTCCGTGCCGCGATCGAGGCCTCGTTCCGCGGAACCTGTGTCCTTATCTCCCGTACCATAGCCGGAAAGGGCGGGTGCACAATCATGGCTGAAGGAGGGTATAATGCGGTGATGAATGAGGCTGATACGATCGCCGATCACTTCGCCGACACCATGAAAGGGGGAGCTTATCTTAATGATCAGGACCTGGTCCGTGTCCTGACAGAAGAAGCCCCTGACCGGATGAGGGATCTCATCACCTGGGGCGCCGTGTTTGATGTCACCGAATCATGTACTATCTGTCAGCGGCCGTTTGGAGGCCAGTGTTTTCCCCGGACCTGTTATGCAGGAGACCGGACCGGGCATGAGATGATGGTCACCCTCATGGAACGGCTGGCACACACCCCGGTCCGGATCTGTCATGAGATCGCCGCCTTTGATCTCCTCCTCTCTGACGGCCGGGTTATTGGTGCCCTCGGGCTTGACCGGAACGGCAGACTCTATGTATTTCTCGCAGATGCAACGGTTCTTGCAACCGGTGGGGGCACCCGGGTCTATGACATCTCAACAAACTCGATGAGCGGGACAGGTGACGGTTATGCAATGGGGTGGCGTGCAGGGGCAGAACTTATCGATATGGAGCAGGTGCAGTTTCATCCGACAGGTGCTGTTTATCCCTGGGATGCTCGGGGAAGGCTCGTGACTGAAGCTGTGAGGGGAGAAGGTGGGATTCTCAAAAACGCCCTGGGTGAACGGTTCATGTCCCGGTATGATCCGGTCCGTATGGAACTCTCAACAAGGGATGTGGTGGCACGCGCATGTGCAACTGAGATTATGGAGGGACGCGGAACTCCTCATGGGGGAGTATGGCTTGATGTTACCCATCTTCCTGCCCGGACAATCGAAGAGCGGCTTCCGGTCATGCTGGAACAGTTCCTGAAGTACGGAGTGGATATCAGGACAGAACCGATGGAGGTGGCCCCGACTGCGCATCACATCATGGGCGGGCTCCGTATCGATCCCACCTGTCAGACCACCCTGCCTGGTCTCTTTGCGTGTGGCGAGGTTGCCGGCGGGGTGCATGGTGCCAACCGTCTGGGCGGTAATGCTCTTGCCGAAACCCAGGTCTTTGGCAGGCGTGCAGGAGCGTCAGCCGGAAAAAGTCCGGAGCGGGATACTACAATTACTGATGATCAGATTGCTTCTGCAATCACAATGCTTGAAGAATTCCTCTCCGGAGATGTTCTGCCTGATCAGGTAAAGAGTGAAGTCCAGCGTATCATGTGGAAGGGTGCAGGCATTTTCAGAAACAGAACTGCTCTTCAGGAGACGAAGGATGCACTTGATGCACTTTCACGAAAACGACTCAAAGCAATCGATCCGTCAGGATTCATCGACTGTTGTACCACCAGGAACATGATTGATACCGCGCGACTGATTGTAACCGCTGCACTTCTTCGGGAAGAGTCACGGGGAGCACATCTCAGGACCGATGTTACCCAGGACTGGGATAATCAAAGCTCACCCTTTGGTCATACGATCCAGACGAGAACGAAAGCAGGCATTGAACGGAGGGGATCCTGATGCAGATATCAGTGCGCGTATCGCGGTTCAACCCGGAAACCGATGCAGAGCCCCGTCTTGAACCATGGACGGTTGAGGTCGAAGAAGGTGCGCGGGTTCTTAATGTTCTGGATGCGATCCATGCACGGGATCCAACCCTCGCATACCGATCCAGTTGCCGTGCAGGACAATGCGGCAGTTGTGCGGTCAGGGTAAATGGGGAGCCGGTCCTCGCCTGCACAGAAGAGGCACAGGACGGGATGATCATCGAGCCGCTGGACCTGCCGGTTATCAGGGACCTGCTCGTAGATCTGGTTACGGGCATCTCGCACATTCCACGCATCCATACCGGTGGGGGGGATATCATCCCAAAACAGGAGGAGATTGCTCAGATAAAACCCCTCCGGGACTGCATCGAATGCCTCTCCTGTGTGTCGATCTGCCCGGCGATGAAGGTGACCGAATTCCTGGGGCCGACCTCAATGCGTTCACAGATGCGGATAGCACTCGATCCCCGTGAACCAGGCAACAGAATCCGTGAGGCCATCTCCCAGGGTCTTTTTACCTGTACAAGTTGTAACCGATGCTGGCGTGTATGCCCGAAGGAGATTGAGATCCCGGGAAAGGCAATTGAGAAACTTCGGGAGATTGCAAACCGTGAGGGACTCACCCTCCCCCGGCATCAGGAGGTTGCATCACTGATCAAAACCACCGGCAGAAGTGTTGAACCCGGAAAACACATCTTCCTTGATCTCGTGGATGAGGTCATTGAACCATATGGCGATGTCAGGGGTGAAGTCGGGTTCTTCTCCGGATGCATGTTCAATGCCCGGCTCCCGGAGCGTGCGATGGACATGCTTGAGGTGATGCGCCATGCCGGTATCCGTGTGATCATTCCAAAAGAGCAGATCTGCTGTGGTTCTCCCCTTATCAGAACCGGGCAGACCACATTTCTTGATGAGATAAAAGAGCGGAATATCAGGGCATTTCAGGATCGGGGGATAAAAACTGTCATGACGATGTGTGCAGGGTGTGGTGCAACACTCAAACATGACTATGATACCCCGTTTGAAGTGAAGGATGTATCAGAGGTTCTGACAGAGATCGGCCTGCCTCCTCTGACAAAAGTGCCTGTCACGGCGACCTACCATGATCCCTGTCATCTCATGAACGGGCAGCAGATAACCGAGCAGCCACGAAAGATCCTGACGATGGCAGTGGAGCGGTTTGTTGAGATGCCGGCACAGTGCTGCGGGTCTGGCGGTGGTGTCAGGTCAGGCCTTCCTGATGAGGCGGCAGCACTTGGGGAACTGAGACGGGCAGCGATCAATGCAACCGGTGCAGACATCGTTGTGACCATCTGTCCGTTCTGTGAGTATCATATCCAGGAGCATAGTGACCGGCCGGTCGTCAACCTCATGACTGTTCTGGTGCAGGCACTGGGTCAGAAGCCGGCTACATTGTGATGATGCGGGACCCCGGCGTTGTCCATGAGTATCTCAGGATGTTCTCGCTTCCTGACCAGAACGGACAGACCACCCTGCAGCCGGAACAGAAAACCCGGTGTGACCTCCTCCGTATTGGTGAGGATGAATATTGCCGGTATATCAATGAGTTCTGGACTGCACGGCAGCGCCAGGCATCACGGCTCCATGAGATCTCCTACCGGGCATGCTTTAAGCCTCAGCTCCCCCGGTTTTTCATCAGTCTTCTTACCATGCCGGGGGATATCGTGTATGACCCCTTTACCGGACGGGGGACAACACCCATCGAGGCAGCACTCCTAGGCCGGCAGGTTATCTCCAATGACATTAATCCCCTCTCCCGCATCCTGACTGAACCCCGGCTTTGTATACCTCAGTATGACGATATCAGGGCACGCCTGTATGCGATCCCTGACAACCCGGAGACAGCAGGTGAGATCGACCTCTCGATGTTTTATCATCCTGACACCCTCCGATCGTTGTGCAGTATCCGTGCCTATCTGCTTGACCGGGAGAAACGAGGCATGACTGATGAGACAGATGCATGGATCAGGATGGTTGCAACAAACCGGCTGTCAGGCCACTCTCCCGGCTTTTTTTCTGTATATACACTTCCTCCTAATCAGGCGGTGACACCGGAGCGGCAGGTCATCATCAATCGGGAACGCAATCAGACTCCTCCCTATCGTGATGTCAGAGCGATCATTCTGAAGAAATCACGATCATTACTCCAGGGACTTGAGCAGAAACAGAGAGAGAACCTTTCACGGGCAAAAGAATCATCCCTCTTCCTGACCAGAGATGCACGACTCACTCCTGAAATTCCGGATAATACTGTCTCCTTAACGGTAACCTCTCCCCCGTTCCTGGACATTGTTCAGTATGCCACCGATAACTGGCTTCGCTGCTGGTTTAATGGTCTGGATGCAGAGGAGATTGGACGAAGCATAACCATCACCCGGAAACTTGCTGACTGGGAGGCGGTCATGGGAGAGGTGTTCATTGAGTTATTCCGGATTACGAGACCCGGCGGGTATGTGGCCTTTGAAGTGGGCGAAGTCAGAAATGGATCGATCCGGCTTGATGAACATGTCATTCCTCTCGGGATCAGGGCAGGGTTTGTCTGCATAGCGGTTATTATCAATCAGCAGGATTTTACCAAGACTGCGAATATCTGGGGAGTGAATAACATGGCGATAGGGACAAACACAAACCGGATCGTATTATTTCACAAACCGGTCTAATCAGTCATAATCCGGATTGTAAGAAAGAACTTTCATAATTAAATTCCCATTTGTAATGGGATGATTGATCTCTTCTCTCTTGACCAGGTCATTCAGGATCACCATGCCTGGTTTATGAGAAAAAAACCTGGCATAAAAAGGGACATTGATCGTGAGCGGTATACTGCCCATCAGGCCATTGTTATTATCTCCGGAATCAGGCGATGTGGAAAATCCACCCTGCTCACACAGTTCCGGGATTTGTATGAACATGTGCAGTATGTCAATTTTGATGATGACCGGTTCATCAGGTTTACTCATGATGATTTTCAGATCCTTCTTACCCTGTTACTGAAGTTGGATCCTCATACTGACGTTTTCTTCTTTGATGAGATCCAGAATGTGAATGGCTGGGAACGGTTTGTCAGACGACTGTACGATGAGGGATACAAGATATTCATCACCGGATCAAACGCTCATCTGCTCAGTGCAGAACTGGGCACGCACCTGACCGGCCGGTATGTCAAGATTGAATTATTTCCCTTTTCATTCAGGGAGATTCTCAAAGGGAAACATATTGATCCCACAAATAAAACAACGCAAAACCTTGCTCTGGTTCTGAAAGAGTTTGAAACATTTTTATGTGACGGGGGATTTCCGGAGTATATCACCTACGAAGAACAGGAATTTGTAATCCGTACCTATGAGGATATCCTCTATCGGGACATTGTGGCACGGTATAAAATCCGTGATGTGAGTGCGGTGAAAATTCTTGCCCAGTATCTGATGACAAATTTCACCCGTGAATATTCGTATAACTCCCTTGTTCAGGTGTCCGGACTGAAAAGTGATACATCGGTCAGAAACTATATCCGGTTCTTTCAGGATGCCTATCTCCTGTTTGAATGTGGAAAGTTCGATTACTCGTTGAAACGGCAGTCTACCCAGGCAAAGAAGATCTACGCCATAGATTCCGGGATGAGAAATGCCGTCTCTTTGAAATTTTCGCATGATATCGGGAGATCATTTGAAAATCAGGTGTATATCGAGCTCATCCGGAGGGGATATGAGGTCTGGTATTTCCGGGATAAGGGTGAATGTGATTTTATCGCCAGGAACCATGACGGAATGCTTGCCATCCAGGTCTGTTATGAAGTCACGCCGGAGAATTTTTCCCGTGAAATGAACGGCCTTATCGAAGCACTCGAAAAAACCGGAGCAGATTTGGGAATTCTTCTCACGATGAACCAGCGGACAATTCCCGATTCCGGGGGAACCATGGAAAAAAATTTTCAGGTAATTCCTGCCTGGGAGTGGTTTTTAAATCCTGAATTATCTGGTCATCAGATAATGAAACGCTGATAATGCGGCTTTTGCCCCTTCTCCACAGGCGATGATGATCTGTTTTCCGGCTACTGATGTCACATCTCCGGCAGCGAAAATCCCCGGGGCACTGGTCCGGCAGTCAATATCAATCTCAATCTCTTTCTGATCATTAAGCCTGAGCAGCCCTTCAACAAATGAGGTATTTGGAATCCAGCCAATCTCGGTGAACAGGCCGTCAAGGTTCAGGGTCTTCTTCTCCCCGGTCTCCCGGTGTGTGATGACAATACCCGAAAGCCGGTCGTCGCCGAGCAGTTCGGTGACCTCATATCCGGTATGCGTGATGATATTCTCCTTCTGCTCATACTGGGTTTTGTATACGGCATCCGCACGAATACTGCTCCGTACGATAAGATGGACCTCCTTTGCAATGGAACTCATCTCAAGGGCTGTCGTAAGTGCCGAGTTCCCTCCCCCGACGATGCCCACAATCTTCTCTTTAAATAACGGACCGTCACAGGTTGCACAAACGGAAAGCCCTCTCCCGATGAACTGATCCTCTCTTGGCACTCCAAGTTTCCTGGGTTTTTTCCCCTGGGCAAGGATAACTGTCTTTCCTTTATACTCCTGGTCTGAAACTGTTTTGATCGAAAATCCCCCGCTTGTCGGGAGAAGGGAGGTGACCTGATCAAGTTCTATCCTAATCTCAAGCTCCCGGATCTGCTCTTCAAACTTTGCCATCAGGTCATCACCGGTGATCATCCGGTATCCCATGTAATTTTCAATATTCCAGCTCTCAAGAGCCTGCCCTCCAATGTCAGGTGAGATGATCAGTGTCTTGAGATTTTTTCTGACACAGTAGAGGGCCGCAGTCAGTCCGGCAGGGCCTGCGCCGACGATAATGACATCAAACATATCCGGTTTTTTGCCTGATGTAAACAGTGCACGGAGCCGGTCAGTATCAAATCCGACAATCACCTCATCACCAGCAACAATAACCGGGACCCCGTATTGGCCGGAGAGCTCGACCATCTCTTTGGCTGCTTTCCGGTCAATACCCACGTCAACCGACCGGTATGGGATATTGTTTCTGTCAAGGAACGCCTTTGCAAGCCGGCAGTAGGGGCAGTTCTGCGTTGA
>CAZCSN010000060.1:0-13368 GCA_964501255.1 uncultured Methanospirillum sp.
CGGAATGATGGTCGAAAAGAACCTATTCTTATCGATCCAAATATTATTATGCATCTCCTTCGAATCCTCTCAGTTTTCATCATTCTTCTGACCGTTGGAATTGTGATCCTTGTATACCCGCAGCTTCCTGATGTTATTCCTACTCATTGGAATATTCATGGTGAGGTGGATGGCACAACACCGGTTTTTCCTGGGATTATTTTCATTCCGGCACTTATGGCCGGGATAACCGTGCTCATGATAGTGCTGCCAGGGTATGATCCAGGATGGGAGCGATATAAGGAGTTTGAAGGGGCTTATAATGGTCTTATCCTCCTTCTGAATATCTTTTTCTTTCTGCTCTTTCTCATCACGCTCCTCTGGGCACTTGGAATACAGGTCCCGATGAACCAGGTAATTGCTGCCCTCTTTGCTATCCTTATGGGAGGCATTGCATTCTTTATCCGGAGGGTCAAACCGAACTGGTTTGCAGGGATCCGGACTCCCTGGACACTGGAGAGTGAGACGGTATGGAAGGAGACGCATGACAGGGGTTTTCGGATCTTTCTCATTATCGCCCTCTTGTGCCTGGTCGGTGCCCTGGTACCGGAGTATGCATACCTGTTCATCCTTCTTCCGGTCATCATAGGAACCATATATCTTGTCGTCTATTCGTATATTGTCTGGAAAAAGGAGCAGGCACAATGATACACCTACGATGGACACAAAGAATTCAATACCTTGTCGTTCTGATAACCATTCTCTTCTGCTCTCCGGTAGCAGGGGTGATGAGTCCGGAGGAGTGGCGGAGTACTGCTCCGGGGAACTTTTCCACGCTCACTGCCGAAGAGGTCGGTCAGGTTGCAGAGCCACTGATTCAGAATGGAACATACCCCTGTCTGGTCATCATCCTTGAAGACCGGAACGGCTCGGCCATTTATACCTATGGGGTATCAAACCGGACGTCAGGGGCAGTTCCGGATAATAAAACCACCTTTGAGGTCGGGTCAGTTTCAAAAACCTTTACCGGCCTCCTGCTGGCCGATGCAGAGCTGCGGGGGGTGGTGAACCTGTCCGCACCGATACAGTCCTATGTTCCGGAGGGGGTCATTGTTCCTTCATGGCAGGGCAGGGAAATAACTCTTACTGATCTTGCAACCCACACGTCAGGACTTCCAAATGTCCCTTCGGAGTTCTATCGGTATCAGGATGTCCGTGATCCTGTTGAGACCCAGGCAGAGTCCTCATTCCGGGGTTATGAAGAGATCTCTGCAGAGATGGTATATGAATGGCTTTCAAATGTGACCTTATCCGGACGTCCTGGTGAGGCTTGGGAATACTCGAATGGAGGGACAGCTATCGCAGGGGATATCGTCGCACGGGTACAAAACAAAACCTTTCCAGAGCTGGTACAGGAGAGAATCCTGACCCCTCTTGGTATGGAGAGTACCGCAGCAGGATGGAGGGAGGATCTTCTGAACCGATCTGCGACCGGATACCGGGGATATGCTCCTGATTACGATGAAGGAATGGTTATCAGGTATAACGGTTTCTGGGCGCCGGCAGCAGGTATCATTTCTGATGCTGATGATATGGCAGTCTATCTTGCCCTGCAGCTGGGATTTATTGATACTCCGGAAGGTCTGCTCGCAGCGGTGAACCGTTCTCATGAGCCACGGGCACTCAGATCGTCTGAAGGGATCGAACTGTGGGAATCTCTCTTCTGGGATACCTTTGAGACAGAAGATATACCACGAACACACCTGAAAGCCGGCGAGACAAACCGGTTTATGGCAGACATCGCATTTGTCAGGGATAAAGGGATTGGTGTGGTGGTCCTTTCGAATATTGCACACTTATCAGACACCCATGTAGAGTCAGATGTTGCCATCCCCCTGATCAAACTCATGCTGGAGAAAAGATAACCAATGTCAGGATGAATACTAAGAGGAAAAACATGCCGGAAGGTATAAAAGCCTTAATTTTGGGGTAACCGGCTGTCTGAATAAATAAAAGGCAAAGAGAGGAGAAAAAGGCTAATGCAGTATTATCCGGCACCTGAGGAGGTGGTAGAGATGGACTCCCTGATATCTGCAGTTGAATCTGCATTTATCGATCATGGGGCAGGAAGAAGTGTTATGCCACCAAAGGTCTATCTCTCACTTCCGGGGGGCGATTTTCGAACAATGCCATCATATATCCCCTCACTTCAGACTGCAGGGGTAAAGATTGTGAATGTTCACCCTGAGAACAGGAAGGCCGGACTGCCCACTGTGATGGCGGTAACCATCCTCCTCGATCCCCCGACCGGAGAACCGGTTGCCGTTCTGAATGCGACGACCCTGACTGACCTTCGTACCGGTGCCTCAGCAGCGGTGGCAACGAAAGCCCTTGCACAGAGAAAAACCGGAACCCTTGGGATAATCGGGTCTGGAAGACAGGCCGATTCCGGACTTATTGCTATCTCCCGTGTTTTTCAGCCCGAAGAAGTGCTGGTATGGTCACGCACCAGATCTCATGCCGAGGTCTTTGCAGAGCGATATGCAGATCTGCCGGTGAAGGTGACTGATATTGAGACCGCGGCAGGGGCCGATGTCCTTCTGACGGTTACTCCCTCACGAACCCCTCTCATCCGGGATGCATGGATCTCTGATGGTGCCCACATTAATGCCATGGGTGCTGATGCCCCGGGAAAGCAGGAGCTGGATCCGGATATTCTCTCCAGGGCGTATGTCTGTGTTGATGATATGGAGCAGGCGATCCATTCTGGTGAGGTAAATGTCCCGATTCGTGAAGGAATATTCAGGCCGGAACAGATTGCAGGCACACTTGGCAGGGTGCTTACCGGTGCTGTACAAAAACCATCACCAGGTGCTCTTACGATCTTTGATTCAACCGGGCTTTCCATCACCGACCTTGCGGCTGCACACCTTGCAGTCGGGAAAGGCAGGGCTATTGACCTGCCATTCATACACCATGCCAGTATCCCCGGCATCCCTGGAGTGAGAGAATGAAGAAGGTTTGCCCATCATGTGGAGAAGAGAACAAACCAGATGCACGGATATGTGAGTATTGTACCATGGCGATAGATGATGACTCTGCACCCCATGTAGAACCGATATCCCCCTATGATGACCTTTTTTCAGACGATGTGATACCTGAAAAGCCAAAGGATAAACCAAAACCACTCAAAGGGCCGGTGCTTGAACCTGATACTGACTCCCCGGAACCGGTACGGCCCCATCGGATGAAATTGTCACTGCCCAGAGACAGGGATGTGGCATTTCTCATTGGAATAATCGGTGTTGGAATCTTTCTGGTTCTGGCCTTGTTCTTTCTGCCTTCACCTCCGGTTCAGGAAAAAGAGGCTGTCCAGGTTCCGGAGGTGACTTTGGAAGTCACGAAGGAAGTCATTGAGAGTACTCCCACAGAGGCCCCGGATGTTCAGTCAGGAACAGGATATACGCAGTTTGATAACTTTTCTGACAAAGAGAGCGGTTGGGGTTCATATGAGAGCGATACTTTTCTGAAGTACTATTCCCAGGGCGAATATCATATGATTCAGAAGGGGGAAGACCTTTCTGATAGGGCTCTCCTTGGAAAAGATGTGACCGATTTCATGGTTGAAGCTGAAGCACGACTTGACTCCGGCCCGCTTACCGGTCAGTACGGGATCATATTCCGCTTTGACAATGGCAATTACTACTCATTTGGTATTAATGGCCGTGGATGGTTTACGGTCCGAAAACACATGGATGGTAAGGTTTATGAACTGATTCCCTTAACCGAAACCTATATTCTGAACAAAGGGTATGCCAAAAACCGGCTTGGTGTGAAAACAGAAGGAAATGTAATCAGCCTGTATATCAATGGGAAGATGGTCAGGGCAATCGCCGATACATCACTTACGCATGGAGATGTCGGATTCTTTGTATCCCGCCTATCAGAGCAGGGTTTTGTCAAGGAACAGCCGGTCCATGTCGCCTTTGACAACTTTAAATTCGGGGAGTTATAATCCTTAATTCCTCATTTCTCCTGATATTTTGAACATTTTCGAAACCTGACCGGTAATCCGTATTTTGGTGCAGATGAGAGAGTATGATGTAATATGTATTGGCGGAGGTCCAGCTGGACTATTCAGTTCGGTTCAGGCTTCAAAAGGCGGTTGTTTGACCCTTCTTCTGGAAAAAATGCCCGCCTGCGGGAGAAAACTGCTGATTTCAGGATCAGGCCGGTGTAACCTGACCCATACCGGTCCGGTATCCGGATTTATATCTCATTATGGGGATCATGGGAAGTTTATCAGAACTGCCCTGATGCATTTTTCCAATGATGATCTGATCAGGTTTTTTCTGGAACGGGGTGTACAGTTTTGTGATGATGGCAGTGGGAAAATTTTTCCGGAGTCTGGAAAAGCACAGGATATTCTGCGTATCCTCATAAAGGAGGCAGACGAGACGGGTGTCAGTATTCATGCCAATGAGCAGGTTTTACAAATATCTCACGATGCATCAGGTTTTACCGTTATGACCCGGCTGGATGCATATCATACACAGATCGTCGTGCTTGCAACCGGTGGGTATACCTATCCTGCAACCGGATCAACCGGTGACGGATATACATTTGCACGGGAACTTGGGCATACTATCATTCAGCCAGGTCCTGCCCTGACTCCAATCCATTGTGAGAATTTTCCTTTTCGCGATCTTGCCGGAATATCCTTTTCGCACGTTCCAATTACCCTGTACAGGGAGAAGAAGAAAGTTCGTGAGGCATCAGGTGATCTATTGATTACCCACACCGGTTTTTCCGGTCCCGGCATTCTTGATATGTCCAGGTATTTCAGGACCGGCGATGAGATCAGAATCTCCTTTCTTCCCTATCAGAATATCAATACCGCACGTGAGGATCTCATCGCCCGTTTCTCATCGGGTGCTGGAAAACAGGTAAAGACTATCCTTACCTGGCTTCTCATTCCTGAACGGGTTGTGAAAAGGGTCATGGAGCTTGCAGGAATTCTTCCTGATAGTACCTGTGCTCAATTGTCAAAAGAGCTCCGAAGCAGACTTTTAACCCTGATACTTGAGTATCCGGTTTCTGATTGGAGACCTGGAGGACAAAAAGAGGCCATGGTTACACAGGGCGGTGTATCACTTGATGAAGTACGAAAAGAGAGTATGGAATCCCGCATCATTCCTGGTCTATATATTATCGGAGAGCTGCTTGATATTGACGGGGACTGTGGAGGATACAATCTTCAGGCAGCATTCTCAACCGGGGCACTTGCTGCAGAAAGTATTGTAAAAAAACTCACCGGTGGAAGATAGTATCAGGACTGGGTGACTCCACCCGCCTCCCTGATAAGTCCGCTCATATCGATCCAGATGACAAGTTCTTTCTTACTCTCACCCCTCTCCCCAACATCCTTTTTGATAACTCCAAGGATATGAGAGTCCTCTCCGGCACCATGAGAATGCTGATCAATATCGGCAACATTGACCGTCAGGACTGAGGTGACTTCATCGACCACGACACCGGTCTTCCCATCGGTAACCGACTCGTCAAGAACAATAAACCTGAGATCCTCGGTATCTGCGGACTTCCCTTTGGTAATCCTGAGAAGTTGCCTGAGATCGACGATAGTAGTTATCTCACCCCGAAGGTCGATAATCCCACGAATGTACGCCGGTGCATGAGGAAGTGGTGTGATTTTTGAGGCTTCCACAATCTCTTTTACATCAAAGAGGTTGACAGCAAATTTATCATCACCAATAATGAATTCGACAACCTGAACCTCTTCATTTCCATGCTCATTTGTTGTTACTCCTGCCGTCTGCGATGCTGCCAGTACCATCTCAACCACCTGTCTGCCTCTCTCTCATGAGGGCATCCTTCATGCAAAGCAACTCCACTGAAAAAACTTGCTGATCCATAGCATCACATGAAATTCTCTGATATGGTTCAGCAGAGACTGCCTGACACCCTCCTGAATATGTGATTTTAATGAGTATCTACTTGGGTATGATCCTTTATATTTGTATACCAACCTGCGTCGTGAGCGGGAATTCATATTCACTGACTGATCCCTGTATTTGACCAGACCGAGGAATATTTACATAATTCCTCATTGAAACCGCGATAAAATTCTTTTCTTCCCGATGGATGAACGCCGTAGGATGGGCAGGGCTATCTTTGCTCCAAGGACAAGTATATGGAAAAAAGGGCCTTCAAGCCGTGATGCTACCTCTTTGAGTCTCTCTGGAATATCTATCCCCTGCGGGCAGGCTGCACGGCAGGATCCACATTCCATACAGGCAGATGCAGCCGAATACCCCCCCAGGATTCCGCCCAGTCGGGCAGCATACACAGCCTTGGTACGCCAGGTATCCCCGAACATGAAGAGATTATTGTACAATTCAAAACAGGAGGGGATGTTCACTCCAAACGGACATGGCATGCAATACTGACATCCCGTGCAGGGAACTTTCATAAGTGAATGCCAGGTGTCTGTAACGGTCTGTATAAGGGTACGCTCCTCTTTTGACAGACTCCCCGGATATGCCGTTTCTGCAACGGCACAGTTCTCATCAACCTGTGATACATCATTCATTCCTGAAAGGACCATAGTCACTTCCGGCTGATCCCAGAGCCATCGAAGTGCCCATTCTGCAGGGGTCCGCTGAACAGGGGCCTTGCTCCATATCTGTGCAATCTCATCAGGTGGGGCTTTCGCCAGTTTTCCACCAAGAAGAGGTTCCATGATAAAGACTGCAAGACCTTTTTCTGCCGCATATGTTAGTCCTTCACGACCAGCCTGGCTGAACTCATCGATGATGTTATACTGAATGAGACAGCACTCCCACGGATATGCATCCACGATCTCTTTAAATGTCCTGGTGTCTTCATGAAAAGAAAAACCGGTGTATTTGATCCGCCCGTCTGCCTTTGCCTGGTCAAGAAAGTCCGTCACACCAAGTGCTTTCATCCGGTTCCAGCTCTCCTTTCCGATTGAGTGGATGAGGTAATAGTCAATATACCTGGTATTGAGATTGCTGAGCTGGGTATTGAGGAAGAAGTCCATATCCTCCCTGGATGAGACAAGCCAGTGGGGCAGTTTTGTTGACAGAGTCACCTTCTCGCGATAGCCACCTGAAAGAGCCCTTCCAAGAAACGATTCTGACTGACCATGATGGTACATCCAGCCGGTATCCAGATGGGTGATACCTTTATCAATTGCATACCTGAGGAGCGCTTTCGAGTTTTCCTCGTCTATGGCGCCGTTTCGCTCCACAAACCGCATACACCCGAATCCCAGGATCGGGAGTTTCTCTTGTGTCCGGGGGACTGTACGATAAAGCATAATCAAAGGCTTCTGACTATTCGGGGTTTTCTACGAGGGAGATGATGGGGAGGATATATGCTGCTTCTGATAATTTTTGAGTTCCTGCACGGTATCAGAGCGTGCAACCGCCAGTTGTATCTTCTGACTGAGATCGGAGAAGACCAAAGACGGATCACCTGTCTTGACCACATAAAAATCGGCACCTGAATCTCTCGCCTTTTGCTCGAGCTCTTCCTGTTTTATTCCGGTAAGAAGAATAAAGGGGATTGATTCACCACGTCTTCTGATCTGAAGAAGCAGCTCTATACCATTCATCTCAGGCATCTGATAATCGGATATGATGATATCAAAGGAGGTGTTTCGGAGCAGATTAAGGGCCTCTTCTCCAGATTCGGCAGATGTAATCTCATACCTGCCAAATAGTCCGAGATAATCAGAAACTGTCGATCTCCAGAGGTGCTGATCATCAACATGGAGCACCCGGAGTGTTTTTTCTGACATATCTGATAGATTATCCTATACATCGTTCTGAAATATATATTGTCCTTTGGTTTCATCCCATACTCGTGCATGGCATATCTGTATGCAGATGCGATATGCAGCACTGAATTGCGATACTGGTTGGCAAATTCTTAATTTTTCAGGAGTTCCAAGGACATTCATCCGAGGGATACCCCATATCATCCTGCCTTCCTGGAGGTTCCGGGAGGGTGAGACTGTCCTGCACAAGGAAGCGTAGGGATCGCCTGGATCGGATTGCTGATAACTGGCAGATACTTGAATACAGTGATCCTGGAGTTAAAAATGGAGGAATCAGACATGGGAACCGATGTGCTTGTTTCACAGGAACGGACGATTACAAAAATGGATCCACATATCGAGTGTGCTCTTCGTGATGCACATAATTGTAAGATGGCAGGAGATTATCAACTGGCTCTGAACCTGTATAACCGGATCATTGCGGAGGATCCGGCAAATGCACGTGCATTGCACTCAAAAGCGAATGTTCTCGATCTTATGGGGAATTACTCTGAAGCTCTTGAATGTTATGATGCGGCGCTTTCATGTGATCCACACAATGCTGAGGCATGGTACAACAGGGGAATAACCCTGCGGAAGACCGGCAGACATGAAGAAGGCCTTGCAAGTATTAAGAAAGGTATCTCCCTTGCGATGGGAGATATCTGATATACATTGCCTTTTTTACTTCTCCCTGGAGAGCAGCGATGCTGCATAGGAACTGATAACCGGATACAGGTGTTCTATCCGCTTTGCAAGATTCTTCCCTCCGAGCCTGAAAGGAGCAGGTCCCAGGAGCATGACCGGGTTCATTATCCGTTCCGGGACTGGTGTCCGTACATCATCAGCATTCCCCATGCAGGAGAAAAATCCGGATGCATCATATGAATCAGGAATCCCGGTCTCCTGACTGATCAAAAGCTGTTCTTCGTTACTACTGGGAATCTGGTGGGAAATTTCACCTCTATGCTCCTCTATTCTCCGTAAAACCTCTTCCCGTGTCATTCCGTGGAGGAGAAAGAGCACCCAGGGGTCTTCATCCAGAATCTCCGCAAGGAAATACCATGCAGCAGCAATATGAATGCAGGGATTCTGTTCATCGGTGCAGTGACAAAATGCCCGGACACTCCGGTAATGGTCAGGAATCAGGTGTATCCCTTTCAGCTGTAATTCATCCACGATATCAGGGGAGAATGATTCGGTGAGGAGCGACCCGGTCAGAGCCGCATTTCCTGATATGGTATTTATAACAACGTCCCACATCTCATCAGAAAACCGGGGGAATAAAAGCCCTACTGCCCGTGCAGATGCTCCACTGCATAGTACCCCCATACTCATCTCACCGGCTCGTATCTGGATGGAATTCCCTCCGCCATGTCGCCCACAATGCTTTGCCCTGATTAGCCGTCCGTTCTCTCCATACTCCTCAAGAATTGATACAAATTTGTTCGCCAGCCAGGTTCTGCCTACCGGTCCGTGCTGACTGTGCAGCGTGATTCTGGTATGGATCGGGGGTGTGCCAGGGACTGACCACCAGATTTTTCTCTTCATTCTTCATCCTCTTCTGAAAGCACCGCATCGCGTAGTGAGACAAGATCCAGTAATTCTTCTGTTGACAGGCTGGTGAGGAGATCCTCTCCCTGCCCGAGAACCTCCTGTCCAAGCACCCTCTTTTCACAATTAATACGGTCAATCTGTTCCTCAAGTGTCCCGGAAGCAATCATCAGGTGAACCTGCACATTCTGTTTCTGCCCAATACGAAACGTCCGATCAGTTGCCTGATCTTCAACCGCAGGGTTCCACCACCGGTCAACATGGAACACATGGGTTGCTGCAGTCAGGTTCAGCCCGGTCCCTCCGGCTTTCAGGGATATTACAAAAAATGACGGCATATTTGAGGACTGAAACTGTCGGACCAGCCGTTCACGTTCCCCACGGGGCGTCCTGCCGGTGAGGAGCAGGACCGGAATGGAGAACTGCTCCCTTAGTATTGCTGCAATATATTCTGCAAACGTTGCATACTGGGTAAAAATGAGGGCTGAATCACCCTCCTGGCTGACCTCTTCAAGCATTTCAAGAAGACGACTCATTTTTCCCGATCGTTCAGGTCTCATTTTGTTATCATGAATAATCAGGCCTGGATGGTTGCAGATCTGTTTCAGTCTTGTAATGGCCCGGAAGATCACTCCTCTCCGGGCAAACCCGGTTACCATCTCAAGACTCTGTGCCATATCAGATACCACTGCCTGATAGAGGGAGGCCTGTTCCCTGGTCAGGGTACAATACACCTTTGCCTCCATCTTGTCCGGGAGATCGGCAATCACGGTTTTATCGGTCTTCATCCGTCGCAGAAGAAACGGCCGGATGAGCAGGCGAAGTTCAGTCATTCCCACCGAATCTTTATCCGCTCCTGACAGGTGCCCATACCGCGACTGGAATGCATGCTGAGATCCCAGATATCCGGGATTTAAAAAGTCCATGATTGACCAGAGCTCAAGGAGACGGTTCTCAACCGGTGTTCCGGTCAGGGCAATCCTCCGGTCAGCCGTCAGCTGCCGAACCGCCTGTGATACAAGCGTGTGTGGATTTTTAATATTCTGCGCCTCATCAAGGATAACCGCTGACCACCGGACTGGTATCAGATGGTTCATATCCCGGGCTGCCAGGTTATATGTGGTCAGAATGATGTCATATTGATGAATAAGCAGGGAAAAATCATCCCCTCTGCACCGTGATGTACCATGATGAATCCAGACGGAAAGTGAGGGTGCAAACCGGTGTATCTCCCGCTCCCAGTTTCCAACGACCGACATCGGACAGATGATGAGGGCAGATGACAGATCCGGATTCTGTTCCTTAAGGGTTAAAAACCATGCAATCGTCTGGATGGTCTTTCCTAGTCCCATATCGTCTGCAAGACAGGCTCCAAATCCTCGTTCAGAGCAGCGAAGGAGGAATGCATGACCGATCTCCTGATATGGTCTGAGTGTTCCGTTCAGGGTTTTTGGGACTGGATATTCGTTTACATCTGCTCCTGACCTGATCATTGAGAGAATATCAGTTGCCCATGCATCATTCCCCCGTATGGTAACTTTCAGATCTGAATCGGTCTGCCCGATCGCCGAGAGCCTGATGAGATCTCCGGCTTTTGGCCTCCCTTTTATGTACCGTCTCTCAAATTGCGTGAGTGCAGCAGCAAGGGAGCCGGCGTTTCCAACAATCCATCTCCCCTTCATTCTTATGATGGGAGTGTTCTGTCTGACAGCATGCCAGAACTCCTCAGGACTTACCGATTCATCACCAATGGCGATCCGGTAATCAAATGCGATAAGTTCAGATATCCCGAGCATCCCGTCACGGTGAGCCTGCCCTTTTTTCTGAGCGCTCACTTCGATCCTGGGTCTGTACTTCTCATCAGTCCACCATGACGGAAGGATTACATCAACGCCGGCATCTTTTACGGCCAACGCCTCGGTAGTAAGGAAGGTTGCCGCCTGTGCAAGTGAGATCTCACCTGTTGACGGATTTGAACCAGAGAGGCAGTCTTTGAGGATTTTTGATACCGCGACAGACCGGGCGAGCCCGGAAAGAAGTTCCTGACGGAGAATTGAACCGGCGGGAAGCATTCCGCCCGATTCTTCGGGGAGGTTCCAGATCATTGTGGCAGGGATGAAAAGGTCTGGATCTGATGGTGCCCTCAGAGTAAGTTCGATGCACCACGGCTCAAGATCCTCTCCGGCCGGTTCGCGAACCCGGATACAGGTACGAAATGGTAAAAAGCCTTCTTTCCGGAAGGAAAGCCAATCGCTCATATTCTGTACAAATCCTGTGTCCATAGAATGATTCGGTACCTGAAGGTCATGTCCGGTCAGTGATGCCATGAATACCAGTGCATCTTTCTCCTGTTCCCGCATTCGCTTCCCAGGCCGGATGAAAGAAGAGTGTTTTGTGAGTGCCTGCCGGATAATGGTCTCAATGAATCCTGAAAGGGCTGATGAGAGTCGTTCCTTATGTGAGGGAAGTACCGTAGTCATATTTTTCTGATCAGTTGCAAACCGCATGATCGGTGGCATAGCGGCTGCAAATCCGGTCAGCCAGGCGGTATCCTCAGGACAGAGGGCTAAAGTCCATACAGCCTGTGTTCCCTCCTGAGTCTTTACAAAAGCAGGTTTATATCTTCCATCTCTGGCCAGTATACACGCAGATCTAAAGAGGGTGAGCAGATAGAGGAGTGTGTCACCCAATAAAATTTCGTGTGATCCATGAAGGGAAGCAAGAACATCGAAGCATGTCTCATAGGAGAGAGTAATGACAGGGACAGTATACCGTACAAGTGGCACAGGCCGGGATTCGGATTCATTTTGTTTGGAAGTGATGTTGTACTCGAAAGAATCCGGAGCATGAATTGTCCAGAATTCTCTGCGAAAGAAGCGTGAGGAAAGACTTGTTATCGTTTGTACACTCTCACTCAGCAGATAATGAGGGATAGCCTGGGGAAAGAGGTCACGATGTCCAAGGGGAATATTGTGTTCAGGACGTTCTAATCCGAATAATCCAAAAATTGCGATACCTTTAAAGGGAGGTGATATGAGAGCGTGCAGAATGACGGTTTTTTCCCCTTCCCGTAGAGGTTCGGCTCTATGATTCTGATACTCCTGTTCATACCCCATAGCGTAACTATCCGTATCTCTCATCACCAGTTTCATCTCAGGAGAGATACATGTGTGGGTATGGGGTGGATCCCTGATAATATCAGGTGATTATATTGTTTTTCTCGAAAATTCCTGATAATTATACTTATGCTGTCTGATCTCCAGGATAATGTTCTCCACAATACTCTCAAAGGGTACCCCGGAACAACTGATTCGGATATCTGCATACTTCTCATAGAGTGGAATTCTCTGTTCATACATCTCACGAAGACTCTGTCCCTGTACGAGAACAACTCCCCGGGTGGTAATATTCTGGAGTCTTTTCACCATCTCATCAAATGAGATCGCAAGGTATATGATCATGCCGTGTGATGAGAGGTACTTCATTGCCTTTTCACGAAGGACAACACTTCCACCTGTAGCAATAACGGTATCAGAACAGGTGAGTGAAAGAATACAATCTTCTTCGATCTTTAGAAAAGATTCCACGCCCTGCGTATCGATTATCTGCTGAAGAAGTTGTCCGGTATAGTCCTGGATGATGATATCGGTATCAATAAAATGCATGCCAAGGGCTTTTGCAAGAATCACTCCCAATGTGCTTTTTCCGGCACCAGGCAGGCCTGTGAGGACAATATTCTGCATAGTATTCTTATTCGGATCAACAGGTATGAACCGGTTCCATATGAACATTTCATTCATAATGGCTGATTTTTCTAATTCATCAATATTATCTCGATTTAAAGATCATATTCCGATAGTAAGGATGGTATGAAACGATTTGTCGTACATTAGAGGGACATAAAATCTTACTTCAGGAATAAAATGTTTGATATGATTTATTATAAGTCTAAAAATTTTTAAATTTGTGAATTT
>CAZCSN010000061.1:0-10825 GCA_964501255.1 uncultured Methanospirillum sp.
CATACAGCCGGGAGTCCTGAAAACTGATACCTCCCCATCCGCTGGTGTCCACCGGGAGGGTCATCTTCATCTTCCCCTTTCCCGGGGAACTGCATGCATCTCCGGTTTTCCCAAACCCGACCAGCGTGAGTTTTTCCCCTGCAGCCGGAATATTCCAGGGATCCTCAACCGGAATGGGAGTGACAAGAGCCTGCGATGATACAGGCGTGTCCAGTTCAAGCACAGCATAATCCTCCCGCTGCCATCCCCGATCCTCATATTCGGGAAATATTCTGACTGTTCCGGTGAATGTGACATTGCTGCGGCGATCCGGATCAGCAGGAGTCCGGACATTCCGAAGGATAAACTGTCCCTGATTGACACAATTGTCCTTTCCGTTGCAGAAACAATGAGCTGCTGAGAGAACCCGGTTGTCCGAAATGAGGGTTCCCGTGCATCCGCTGGATCCAACAACCTCACCAACTGCTTCCAGTTCTCCATCTGGAACCGCTACCCCCTGTGAAAGGGCTGACTGGTGTACCCCGACGGGAAGATACTCAGCAGATGTGCATACACAAAGAATCAGGAGAACCGTCAGAAGGAAAAGGAGTATTTTGCAGATGTATTCTTTTGCGATCATATCCATCATACCTGGTCGTGCACACAAACCTCCACCAGATGTCCTATCGTGCCCTGACTACAAAAGATGATGGATGGTGATCGGAGATTAGGGAAAGCGGGAATATGATTCTGTTCCCCAAAAGCCGGTAAAAGCCACTATATACCCCATACAAGAACTGGATAGACGATTCCAGATTCAGGAACCCGGAATTCTTCTCTTCGGCAAAAGATCTTCTCCTCCCATGATGCATCAGGTGACCGGTTCACAATCACAAGATGGGTTTCAGTTGCATGACACATATCAGCGTACCGGTATGCCTGTGTCAATCCTTCTTTGATGGTTTTTTCCAGTGACTTATGAAGTACCTTTACTTCTATGACGATTCGCTGAAACCTTCCATCATGTACCGGCCATATGATCAAAAGGTCAAGCCGTCCTCTGCCAAGCCCGTATTCACGTTCTATACGCCCACCGCCATGAACAACACGTTGCAGAAAGGCCATGAGCAAAAGATGCGGCCCTGCCTCACGATACTGGGCTATCTCAAGCCAGCTCCCGGAGTTTTCACGATAAAACTGTTGAAACTGCTCGAAGAGATACCGTGTTTTTAATGTCCCATCCTCCTGAATGAATGGAGCACGGGGGATGATCGCCTCAAGGTTATAACTCGTGATAGTCGTCAGCTGACGGGGTATGACTTCACGATAGATGGGATTTGCAATCTGAAGACCGTCCGGGCCTCTGGTAACCAGGCCAAGATCAATCACATATGAGAGGTCATCATCATGTATTGTCGAATCAAAGGCAGTTCCTTCAAGGATTGGTTCTATAATCTTTCTGACGCGTTCTTCACGGAGCTTATCAGCCAATTGGTCAAGATGTGTCTCATTACGTAAAATAAGACGATTTTTTGCTTCTTCAACCATCTCGCCGGTAATGAGAACCGAACGGTCCTTCGTGGCAGGGAGTTCAAAACACACCTCATAGGCAAGAGCATTTACCAGCCATGGCTGACCCTGTGAATTTTCCCATATGAGCGCAAGAGCATGCTCTTCAAACTGCTGACCGGTTTCTTCGGTATGTTGCAGACAGAGATCACGTGTCTCCTGCCTGGAAAAATTACCAAGACGAAGAGATTTCGCCTTGATATTACATGCACTGCCACCGGTAATGATGGATTTTTCCCGACCTGAATAAATCCGGTAATCCCGTACATCCCTGACACCGCACAGGATTACAGATTGGGGAAATTGTGCAGGTCTTCGTGAGTACCCGGAACGAATCTGCCGGAGAACAGAGATGAGGGTATCACCTACCAGAGCATCTATCTCATCGAGAATCAGGACAATAGGACGTGATTCGTGAGCCGACCACCGGCTTAATACTTCTTCAAGAGCGTTGTAGGCTCCCCGTTCCTGAAGTATTGCGTTATCATGGCTCAGTACAAACTGGTTCCCAAGATAATCCCGGGCATTTATTCCAATCAAACTGATTACCGAACGTATTCCTTTTTCTACATCATCGCGGGCCGCCTGTGCATTTTCAATGTTGGCATATACCGATATGTATGATCCGGTTGAGTTCAGATAGTGCATCAGAGCAAGCATACATGAGGTTTTTCCAGTCTGTCTGGGAGCATGCAGGACAAAATATTTTTCCTGCTGTATCAGGGTGAGGATTTCCTGTAGATCAAATCTCGAGAGAGGAGAGAGGCAGTAATGTTTAGCACAATCAACAGGTCCCGCAGTATTAAAAAACCTCATAATGGTACATAAGGAAAAGGAAGTGCATATCCTTAATTTTTCCTTTTCCAGGTTATCCCTTCCATAATACGAAAATCCTGCAAAGAGGTCAGACTATCACAAACGAGTGTTTCCGCTACACCATACAGGATCCTTCCTCCTCTCAGCCTGTCAGCGGATTCTCCCCTGACAGATTGCAGGTTTTTTAAGAGCCGGATGAGATCTGGAGCTTTTTATGGCTGTTCTTCCCGGCTGTTTCGATTGGAACCCATGCACAGGATCTCCACCCCAAAGTGTCGGTACCCGTGATCAATTGTAGGCACATGAAGCCGGCCGGTAGACACTAATCTGATTGTCCCCCCACATGCAACGCCAGCTACGTAACCGGCTGATAACCGCCCCGCCCGAGTCACCAGGGCAGACATACAGCCGGGAGTCCTGAAAACTGATACCTCCCCATCCGCTGGTGTCCACCGGCAGGGGCATCTTCATCTTCCCCTTTCCGAAAGATCTGCATACATCTCCGGTTTTCAAAAACCCGACCAGCTTGAGTTTTTCACCTGCAACCGGAATATTCCAGGGATCTTCAACCGGAATGGGAATATCCTTTTTACTTCGATATTTCATACAGGGGATAAGAAATACTTTTTTTAACGCATATCCAGAGAGAAACCTCATATGTACCCCTCCATGATTCTGAGCATTTTGATCAATATAATGAATGATTTTTTAAACTTTTATTCATTATATAATATCAATGTCCTGTATTGACCGGCTGTATCTTCAACAGAGGGAGATGCAGCAAAAGGTTCAAATCCCTTACATTTCCCGCACAATCTCATACCGTGAAGATTTGGGAAACCTGATAACGGTTATTACTGGTCCGCAAAGAGCTGGTAAATCGACTACCGCCATCTGCCAGATTATCAAAGGCATCCCTGCGGCTTATGTGAACTTTGATGATGAAGAACTCGCATCTGTCACAGACTTCCTCACGCTTGAATCAGCATTGCGCCAGGTATATGGGAATTACAAAATCCTGTTGCTGGATGAGATTCAAAACCTTCCAAATTGGGAATTGATCGTAAACCGGCTGCAAAGGCAGGGCATACAGCTTGTGATTACCGGAAGTAATGCACATCTCTTAAGTAGTGAGCTTGCAACTCATCTCACGGGGAGGTATATTCCTCTATGGATTCTCCCATTCTCATTTCGTGAATTCCTCGCTACAAGGACTGATGCAAACCTGATCTCATCTGAATACCCTGAATTTATCAATCATTATATTGACACCGGCGGATATCCTGAGATAGTCCTTGGAAAAGCAGACAGAGATTCATATCTGAATACACTCATCCAGGCAGTGCTCTTTAAGGATATTGTACGAAGATATAATATCAGGGCTCCCCAGTCTATTGAGGATTTAACGCTCTATCTCATTTCAAACCCTGCATCAGAATACTCGTATGCAAACCTGGGCAGTCTGACAAAGATGAGTATCAATACGGTAAAAAAATATCTTCAATATCTTCACCAGAGTTTCCTCTTTTTTAATATCCCACGATTCTCATGGAAGGCCAGAGAGCAGATCAGTGCCAATAAAAAGATCTATCTCATAGATACCGGCTTTTATTCTGCCAGATCTGTCAGGCATTCATCACAAATCGGAAAATTGTATGAAAATCTCACAGCAATTCATTTCTATCGGCAGGAATTATCCGGTATGTGCAGGCTCTCATACTGGAAAAGTCAGCAGGGTGAGGAGGTTGATTTTATCATTCAGTCAGGTCCGGAAATAAAGTCCCTGATTCAGGTTTCCTATGATATATCAAATCCAAAGGCATTTCAAAGAGAGATCAGGGCCCTTCTTAAGGCTTCAAAGGAACTTGGATGTGATACGCTGGTCCTGATAACAGAATCAGAGGAGCGAATTATCGAAGCTGAATGGTATGGTATAAAAAGGATGATCCAGGTCGTACCATTGTATAAAATTCTCCTGAACGATACGATCGGCTCCTCTTTCGTCTGAGTAGTGTGATGTACGGAGAATAAAAATTGAACGGTATGATTATTCGGAAGGAATTAACATTCAGCCCTAATATTCATGCCCTTTTGATACTCTCATCCCGGGAGAGAGGGAAGTGTTTCTTACACTGAACGGGTCCCGCAGTAAAAAGCTCATCATTAAAGAAACATACAGGGTAGCTTTTTCGTATCCTTTCCTTTTCCGTTTTATCCCTTTCATATCAGCAAAACCATTGAAAGAGGTCAGATTATCATACCGTGATTACAGTACGGCATGCAGGGCCTGTATTCTCTGAATGCGTCCGCACATATACATTCGATAGACGCAGATAAACCCCAAATTTCGTTTATCCATATATGGGGTTATTTTTCGATTTTATCGCTTTGTAGCAGTTGTAACAGGTGTAGCAGCTCTATGGAAAACAGAGCCTCCACTTTTTTTCCGGTATGAGGGTGTCAGGAGACCATGATCCATATGATCATATTCTGTTCCCTTCATATGTGCATTTTTTCGAAACCAAGGTGAGAGAGAGGATTTCGGGGCAGGAGGGAGAATATTTATACTTCTCCCGGAGAGTACTGGATCACCTGATACCTGACATCGTCAGAGGAGCTATCACCGGGGGGCATGAATGAAACCTGTCACATCTCTCATCTGGGCTATCAGTATACTGCTGTGCATCTGTGCAGGAGGATGGGCATCATCCGTGAACGTCCATGTATCATCTCCTGATGAGAAACCGGGAACCGGATTTTCAAAGGACTCTTCCTGCCACCAGTATGACTCACCAGGGGGATTTTCATCATTATCAAAGGCTGAAGTTGACGGGATCATTGAACCCTATATAAAAAACGGGACCTTTGTGGGAGTTGCGGTCGCTGTTATTGATGAACATGGGTATGACGTATGGGGGTATGGAACCACTGATTCAAACTCCACACACGTCCCTGATGAGAATACGGTATTTGAGATAGGTTCAGTTTCGAAGACATTTTCCGGTGTCCTCCTGGCAGACGCACTCTTACAGGGCACGATGACCCTTACAGACCCCCTGTCCCGGTACCTCCCACAGGATCAGAAGGTTCCTGATTTTGAGGGAAGAACAATCACCATCCGGGATCTTGCAACGCATACCTCCGGTCTTCCCCCGGTGCCTGACAAATTTTTCATCGTTGCCAATAATTCTTCGAATAAGAGCCCTGCTGAATCGTATGAAGACATTGTTTCCCTGTATGAGACGATGGATGCAGATGAGGTGTATCGCTGGCTTGGAAATTACACGCTCACTTCACCGGTTGGGAAAAACTGGAGTTACTGCAATGTCGGGGCGGCAATACTCGGACAGATCATCGCTCATACTCATGGCATGACCTTTCGGGACCTGGTACAGGAGCGTATTTCCAAACCGCTTGGCATGGACAGCACGGATACGATCCTCACCCCGGATCTCGCTGCCCGGTTTGCGACTGGATACCGTGCATATGGGGGTGAATTCGGAAAAGCACGGCTTATTCAGTTTAACGATTTCTGGGACCCGAACGGCGGTATCTATTCGACTCCTCATGATATGATCAGGTACACTGCTGCTGCCATGGGACTGTGCCCCTCGGCCCTCTCCGATGCCTGTACCGTGTCAGAGTTGCCATTTGCCCTGAGGGAGGAGAGACCACAGCTCCTGCTGCAGGGTCTGTTATGGGAGATCATGCCACTGCCAGATGGGACTGCACTAATCATGAAAACCGGAGAGACAAACGCATTCCAGACACAGATGATTTTTTCACGGCCTTACAAGAAGGGAGTTCTTGTGTTTATCAACACGGCATATCTGGGAGAGGGGCCACGCATTTCTTCGATCGCTCTCTCGATTATGGAAAAGATGCTGCCGGATAGGTCTTTCAGTTCGGTGAACGGGTAATTCTTTCATTTATCGGGGTGATCCTGTCCGGTGAAGGAGTTGGGGAGGGGTTACGCTTCGTATTAAGTAAAAGGTGGAGGCTCTGTTTTCCATAGAGCTGCTACACCTGTTACAACTGCTACATGAGGTTCTTTTGTGATTTTATATGTAATACACTGAATTTTCAGGATTTGAGAGGAACAGATGGCATAGATGGGTCATGCGACTGATATCCACTGATATTAATAATGTGAAGATACGGGTATTCTTCCTGATGGTACAAGGTAACCCGGGATGATTCTGTCATAGGAATGTTGCGGTGAAGGCTCATACCGTATAAAGTCTTCTTTCTAAAGATACATCCTTTCGTCTCTGGTTGCAGTACTAATCAATCCCGGCCCGTTGGGGGAGTGGTTCCCTGACGTGCATGAGGAACGGGATAAAAGCATCCGTCATGTCCATGGTATTATGGTCCTGCTTTGGTATGGAGAATTGGGTTTCCAACACGGTTCATCAATCATAGTTGTATTCATCAGAATTGCCCTGATTAAAAGGCGGGATCGTATTCCCTTTTTCAACATTTTTGGGACCAGTCCCTAATTATGTATCATTATGTGAATAGCAAAATGATTATTTATTGCTCTGTAATGTGCTTTCTTTAGGAGTCAAAATCGGGATTTCATACGATTGATTATCATATAAAAAATTCCATAGGGGATCTGTCAGGTGATGAGGGAACTCATTTAGCCAAGAGAAAACAATACTACTATTAAAAAATAAAGATTCCAAAAAAATGAATATGATAGAGTTAATTATTGGTGAGAATGGAGAGATAGTCATTCCTGATGAGATTCGAAAAAATCTGGATCTTTTTCCAGGAAAAAAAATTATCCTCTATGAACAGGATGATTCTCTTCATGTTATTCCATCAGATAAAAAAGCATCAAATTTTTTTTCCCAGTTTGCCAGGCAACATAATCGATTATTAGTAATTGATTCAGATAGTGATTATAATGAAATGCTCCATGAAAGAGTTGGATGACAATGTATTACCTCGACTCCAATATGGTAATCTACGCTTCGGGAGATTTCGGACAAAAAGGAGAATGGTGCAGATCTGTAATTTCAATGATAGAAAGTAAAGCGATCTCCGCATGTACTTCCTATCTGACGTATGATGAATACTTCTATAAGATTAAAAAAGAATTTTCACATGCTGATGCCGTAATTTTGTCAGAGGTTTTTCTGAATATCGCTAACCTGAAATTTATCCCCGTCGATAGACAAGTGATATTCACTGCACAACGACTGCTTAAGGAGTATCAGATAAATCCAAGGGATGCATTGCATGCAGCAACAGCCTCACTTGCCGGATGTGAGGAGATCATTACTGAAGATCTTGATTTTAACAAGTTTTCATTCATTTCGAGGAGATGGATGGAGTTATAATGATTCACAGAATTGTGATGCTCGTAACACATAGGGCAATAAAAAGAGAATAAGTAACAAACCCCTTCCAAAAAATATAATTAAATAATACTTGTAAACATTCGAACACCTAAGAGGGGTTTTTTGCTATCCAATAAAAAATAGACACAACTTACTATACCCTCGGTCAATAAAGAATGAGCATTTACAGGGGTTGGGGGGTACGCTTCGCATTGGAAAAATGTGGAGGCTCTCTTTTCCATAGAGCTGCTACACCTGTTACAACTGCTACATGAGGTTCTTTTGTAGATTTATTGTACAAATTCACTTATTTCCCGTTTCCAATCTTTCTGATGGTCTGGATTGACCATGCGACAGATATCCATTACCAATAAATCCCTGTCGAGAGATTTTATGTTCTTCTTTTCCCAGCCATAAAAGTAATATTTGGAGTTAAAAACTCACCTGCTTACTCCGGTTCCGGTCCAATTAATTATCGCATTACACTGGGCTGCCTGATTGATATTAAATTCATCCGTCATCTCTCCAGTACCACTCGTAGAAGTTCCACTACCGGCATATCGTAAAATCCATCCACTTGTCGACCAGGTTGGACTAGATGCGACATTGGGAAGTTTCACTCTGAATCTATCTGAGTTATCTACTGGCGCTGGAAGAGTATATGTTCCGTCAGGAAGTGAAATGGTATACCGGATTAATATTGTCCCCTGACGGTTGTACAGCTCAACGCGTAATCCCCCAACAGGTTGCCCGGTCGAATTGGTTATTACACCAGTCACCACCTGGCACGTTGTGGTATAAATTGCAATGATAGTTCGATTACTTTGAACATTGGTAAATGTGTAGGGATTGATAACACCAACCGGCAATCCATCAATTCTTACCTCAGATAACCTATACTCTGTATTACCCTGACTGTACCGAGGTGTCATAGTGTATGTCTGAGAGCCGCCACAAGGCACTATAACTGTCCCTTCAGGGGTTATTCTTCCAGGATTGGGTAATAACGTACCATCATAATTCAGGATTGCTGATGATGAGGTAATAGTAAACGGCCCTCTTTGGACAAACGATGCACTTATATTATGCGGCTCGGTCACATTGGTAAACGTATAACTCCGTATCGGACCCATTGATGTCCCGTCAACCAAAACATTCGAAATATTCCAGCATGTAAGATTGGTAATACTAAAGGACTGATCACTTCCACAGGGAACCATAATCGTGCCATTTGGTGTTATATTCCCGCCAAAGCCAGCGGTTGCATGAATCGGGAACGTCTTTCGTGCAAATACTGCATGGATCGACTGATCTGAAGTTACATTCGTAAATGTATAGGTAAAGGGACTGACCTGCGGCCCAAGGTGCACAGTCCCGTTAATGATAACATCAGTGATATTAAAGCAGAATCCTGCGGTAATAGTATAGCTCTTATCTGAACCGCAATCGACCACAGTTATACCCAGGGGATCTATTGTTCCCCCTGCATCTGCAGATGAGGTTATCTGAAACTGCTTAAGGTCAAAATACGCATCAATTGTCTGATCATATTGTACATCGATAAAGGTATAATTTGACACCGGACCCAGATGCTGTGCATTCGGTTGATTCTCATCAATCACCACATCTTTGATGGTATGACAGTGATCAGGCATGATGGTAAACTGCTGATTCCAGCCACACGGCACAGAGACATTCCCTGATGGAGTAATAGATCCTCCCTCATGAGCAGTTGCTACAATGGTTAGCGGCAGACACCCAATCGGGAGATACATGGAGTTTGTTGATTCACTGCCACAAGAGTTCTTAATGGTAAGAATAACCTGGTAATCATCGCGAATGTAATATGTGTGGACCGGGTTTCGCTCAGTTGATGATGAGCCGTCTCCAAAGTACCAGTTCCACTCAGTGATGTCATAACCCGTGGAGAGATCGGTAAACTGAACCGTCAGGGGATCCTTATTGACAATCGTATAATTGAATAATGCTTCAACAGGCGGACAATAAACGTTTATCTGTTCGCTATGGGTTTCATTTCCCCCACAGGGGCTGGTCGCATGGAGTGTTGCTGAATAATTCCCACCTTTTTTGTAGGTATAGACAGGATTTCTCATTGATGAAACACCACCATCACCAAAGGTCCATCCCCAGGACTGGGGAGTTCCGATAGTTCTGTCGGTAAAGTATACCGTCAGGGGAGCAGTTCCGTTTTGGGGTTCCATCCGGTAGGTGAAGTTTGCATATACCGGACAACATACAAGTTTGTCAAAGGTATCCCTGGCACCGCAGTCATTTGTTACGGTGAGGGATACCAGATATTCTCCACATCCAGACGCATATGTGTGATCAGGCGGATGTTGTCCGGTATAATAGGTTCCATCACCAAAACTCCAGTTCCAATGGGTGATCGCCTCCGGGTTTTGGGATGTATCACGGATTCTGATGGTAAAGGGATCACCGGATACTATCTCAGTTGAGAAGTTTGCAGACGGCGGGGAACAGAAGCACGGAGTGGTGATGGTATCCCGATACGTATTCCTGGCACCACATGAGGTCGTAACAGAGAGGTTTACCGGCCATGTGCCATTTCCAGTGTATGTATGACGCGGGTTTTGAAGATTTGATATAGCCCCATCTCCAAATTCCCACAGCCAGTTCTCTATTTCATCTCCGGATGTCTTTGTCGTGTCAGAGAAGTTTACGGTCAATCCATTAGGATTACAGGTATAGGTAAATCCGGGAACCGGCATTTCGCAACAGGGAACGGTAATCTGCCGGGTCCATCTGGCCGATGAGTTACAGGTTGTAAAGACGGTAAGATTGACGGGATAGGTTCCGGGAGCATCATACTGATGAACCGGGTTTTGCAATCCTGATCTGTTATCCGGTCTTATATCTCCAAACTCCCAGTACCAGGTGCGGATTCCTCCGCTGACTGCACGGGAGAGGTCGGTGAATGAAACCGTTGTGGGACCAGTGCAGGCAAAGTCAAAATCCGGCTTTGGAGGCGGACAGCCACAGATAGCGTCCTGAATTACGTCGTCTGATGAACCACAGGAGGTTGTCACCTTCAGGCGGACCGTATACTGACCACAGGATGCATACCGGTGAAC
>CAZCSN010000061.1:10925-12748 GCA_964501255.1 uncultured Methanospirillum sp.
AACCTGAATTCCAGGGGATCGGAAGTTGTTTCAATCCTGAATCGTGCATCGGGTGTCGGACAGGTACATACCGTCGGTTTTACCATCTCATCCGATGAGCCGCAATCGGTCATTATCTTCAGGCGGACGGGATGTTGTGAGCAGGCTGCATAGGTCTTATCAGGCGGGTTCTTACCTGAATAGAATGTCCCGTCACCAAAGTCCCAGAGATAGGTTGCAGTGACCCCTGACGGGATAGTACTGCTGTCTGTAAAACGAAACGTCTGAGGGTTATCATCCGGGTTGGTAATCGTGAAATTCGCCGTTGGGAGAGGACAGACGAGTGAGACATCCCTAAACGTATCTCCAAAACACCCGTCCTTATCCCACACCCGGAACTTTACGGTATAATTACCATATATGGCATATGTATGGCTCACATTTTGTGTAGTATACCGGGTTCCGTCACCCATATCCCACTGCCATCGCAGAATGGTTCCTGCAGGGCCTGAGGTATCGGTAAACTCCACGGATCTTCCATTCACCGTATAATCAAAATTTGCATTCGGGGTTCCTGGGACACAGGAGTCCCCCCCACAGGATACCTTGCGAATCGTATCATCCCAGCATCCCTGGTCATCAAAGACCGTCAGGAGGATTGAATAGTCCCCGCATCGTGGATACGAATAGGTAAACGTTCCAGGTGGGCTGGTATTATTGAAAATAACCCCATCACCCATATCCCAGATCCATTGCACGATACCTGTCGGTGGCCTTGAATGAGTGGAATTATCGGTTATGGATATGACAAAAGGAGTACCAACCTGATTCCGGGTTACCGTGAAGTTTGCTATGGGCTTATCATAACATATACAGGGTAAGGAAACCGTCTTCGTCCCTGAATAACTGCCACAATCCTTTGTATTTACCGTCAGTGTTGCACTGTAATCTTTACATTGATTGTAACTATGGGGTATAGAGCCAGTCCAGTCAAGGTGAGATATAGTAGTTCGATTTCCATCACCAAAATCCCAGATGAGGACATATGGCTTACCATACAGATAGGTGCCAGCATTCCAACTAAAGGTCGTATTCCAGAAGGGCTTTCGCGAAGCACTATCATACATCCATGAAAAATCTGCATTTCCGGAGCAATTTATCGAAACCAGTTTTGTAGTACTGCAATTAATCAGATTTCCGCACTGGTCTATCTCCGTCGTCAGGGTTACTTTGTATGATTGTGCAGGCGGGGAAGAATATATATGATTCGGGTTTTGTTTATCACTTATGGACCCATCACCAAAATTCCATAACCATTTATTAGCTCCTTCTGACCGATCCCGAAAACTGATATTGAGCCTGTTTAGCGGATCACTCTCATAGATGAAGTTCGCAGTGCACCGTTTAGAACAGCCATACACAGTCAGTGATTGTGATGATGATTTTGAGCATACAGGATACGTATTGTCTCTTTGTATGACATTATGAATAACCAGGTATGTCCGATCAGAAGTGAGATTTGGAAATGTGATTGTGCTTTCATTTCCGTTGATTGTTTTGGAAAAACCCTGTCCTAATACCGTGTATGAATGGGTTCCATTCCCTGTACTTGAAAACCGGAAGACCGGAGGACTGGAACCGATCTGAGTAACGGAAAAAACAGCATCTGATTCTGTAAGGGTGCAGTTTAGATTCGGAGACGGTGTTGGAGTCGGTGTCGTTGGGACTGGAACGATCCCTGTTCCGTCTGCTCTTCCAAATTCACGGTACAGGTATTCTCCACCTGCCTTATCAAGAATTATCTGATAGGAGAGATTTTCCCCAACAGCGGGAACCCGCAGCGT
>CAZCSN010000062.1:0-12302 GCA_964501255.1 uncultured Methanospirillum sp.
ACCATATTTCATTCCAATCCGACGTCAGTTCCCCCTGGTAGCACCATGATTCCTGTAATGAATTCATGATATCACAATAATGAGGGTATTTGGTTCCTCATCTACTGTTCCCCATCCAATCCTGTACCCAGTATTAAACTGTATCCTTATTGAGGATTTCTAAATTTCTCTGGATATCGTACTGAAATCTTATGATAGATCATGCCCCCTCCCGGATTTCAATTCATCAGGACGTATTTATATATTGGTTGAATATAGTATAATATACCATAAATAGTTTGCCCCGTATCCTGACCAGTATCAGATTATTCAGAAGTATTTTATTCTGATGGCAGAAATAAAGCCTGCCATTCAGTTAAAAATCCGATAATCATACTTTGAATGATGCAACGTACAAAAAAGCCTCTTATAATAGTGAGTACCGTATCATGGCTGGTGATCATAGTAGTCTGTATGTTTTTCGCCGGTTCGTTTGACCTTGAAGTTCTCTTTGTTCTCTGGCTTATTGGGATTTTAATCATTGCAGAACTCATAGACACCAGATATATCAGACCACGGTACGTGACCTGGCTGATGATGATAGCAGGGGCGGGAACACTGTTATTCGGTGTTATTGTGATCAGAAAGGTCTGGGTGATATTGTACGGATGAGGCCCGGACTGTTTTATTATCTGTATGTGGCTGTTGTATTATTGGTTGCAGCTTTGCTTAGTATGTGCTTTGCACAACCTGTCCTGTATCCGGTGCCGGGAAATGTAACACAGACAGAGCTGCATGTACATATTGGTGATCTGAAGAAACAGTCGTTTAACAGTTCGACAGATCTGCTGCCACTTATGCAGGAACTTGTGGATTTTAGTGGGACCATTGCCGTGACACTCCGGAGGAAAGATATCGAATCCGCAAGTTCAGATCTTGCACGGTATACCAGCAGGTATCATGATCTGCAGAATCTGATAATCAGACTTGATATGAATGAGAGTGAAATTTCCCAGTTTACCCGGGATGCCGCAGAACAAAAGAACCTCCTCGCGCAGTTTGTCTCTACATCAGAATCACTCAGTTCTTTGGAAAAACTCGAGATACAATATCAGCAGAATGAAGATCCTGATTCGGTTGCCAGAGTCCGGCTTCAGGGTAAGGCATTAAAGAGCCGGATTCAGAATTTGCAAAACCAGTATGCAGATGTCACCGGCTCTATCGCATTCAGGGGGAGTTCCTTTGGGGTAAATACTGATCCGGTAATACAGAGCAGAAGAGAACTGGAGGAGTATACCGGTATGGTTGCACAACGGCAGGGTGAGCGGGACAGGCTAACCCGGTTTGCAGATTCAAATACGCCTCATATCTCATTTCTTGCCGATCCCCAAAATGTATCATTTCATGATTCGGTAATGATATACGGGTTTATATCCGGGCACCAGGAAGGTCAGTGGCCTGTGAGTATCGTACTGGATCATAAGCCTTTCCTGGAGATAACTCCGGATGAGATCGGTGAGTATACATGTTCATTTCCAATTCATAATATTTCGGCAGGGGAGCACTGGATTCGTGCACAGTGGGGTATGGTTGTATCTGAACCGGTCATCCTGCAGGTCCATCCACTTGATACGACCATCACCCTGCAGATTCAGCCGGTCAAAGGCCGTTCTGTGGTAAATCTGAGTGGTTTTCTCTCCGCACGGGAGAAGGTCCCTGATACACCGGTAGATATTATAGTCAATTCGAAACTGTATAATACGAGTTTCACTGATACCACCGGATTATATCGTCTGACCGTTCCGCTTTCTGCAGGAACGACCGAAATATATACCCGGTTTGATAACTTGTCATATCCATTGAATGCATCAGAAAGCCGGCACTATTTTGTAACTTCGGACGGAAAGACAATCACGTCTGTCTCAACCGGTCCAGACTCCCGGTTTCCCCCGTTTTTATTTGTCATTCCTGTTATGGGTATTTGTATCCTGCCAATCCTCTACTTCCGGAGAAAAGGGATACTTTCCGGCTCCGGCTCGCAGCCACAAGGATATGATGATACAAATCCGCGTGCGTCACCGGATGAAAAAGAAGGGATTCCGAATCAAACAGACGGGGTGTCTGACAGCAGTTTTTTGGCATCAGATCAGTTCATGACGAAAATCCGGATGCACACCCTATCTGATCCTGGTGAGCAGGCACATACGATTTATCTCCGTCTTCTCTCTGTGCTTACATCCGGATTTGGAAAACCGTTTTCGTTATCTGCAACACCCCGTGAAATACTGGGTCAGATGTCCGGGATTCGTTGCCGGGAGAAGTTCCGGGAGTTCATAGAGCAGTATGAACAAATCCGGTACGGTGGGGAACATGACACCATAAGGCAGGAGCGGATGATACTGGCTGCTGAGCAGGTCAAAGACATCTGCCGGGGCAAGGAATGAAGTGTACTCTTTTTGTCATCTGTATCGCAGGTATCAGTCTTCTGATTGCCGGTATTCATCTGTCGACAAATAATTTTGAGTTATCACGGGATAATATCGGGTGGAATGGAAGTTCAGAGTTCTTCTCTAAACTTGACCGGCATACAACAGAAATGATATCTGATCTCTCTCTTCTTCGCGGGAGGCAGGGTACCGCGCTTTTAGTTATTGCTCCGGATAGTTCCTATGATAATTCGGAAATACAACATCTCCGGGATTATATCCGATCAGGAAACAGTCTCATTCTGGTGGATGAATCTAATACAGGAAATCAGCTGCTGAAGGCATTGGAAAGCCGGATCTCTGTCGGGCCTTATCCTCTTGCAAGTATCGATCGTGCATATAATAATCCGACGGTCATCGTTGTATCTCCTGAAGGATTCCATCCGCTGACATCAGGAGTTACATCGGTGGTTTTGGATAAGGCAAGACCGCTAACGGGAGGAACTCCCCTGCTCATGTCAGGAATTATGAGCTGGACTGACACAAACGGTGATTTACGAATCTCCTCTGGTGAATCCTTTGGCAGATACCCTGCCCTTTCCCGTGAGGATATGGGAAATGGCGAGATTATTGTTCTTTCTGACACCAGTATCTGTATCAATACGCTACAGATGACAGGAAATGAATGGGGAAACCAGCAGCTTATAACGAATATCCTTCATTATCGCCCTCTTCTGGTTGAACAGGCAAGAAGCAGAACCGCAAAAACAACCTGGTTTGGATTGATATTCCGCATGGTTCAGTCAGATCCACATGGAAAAGCCGGACTTGTATTGATTGTCCTTCTTATGATCGCTGTATTAGTGAGAAGAAGATCTCTGAAAGATGACAAATCCTCTTCTGAACCGATCAAGATGTAAGGGACGAGGAAGAAAAATTAATAAAACAACTATCATGAACACAAAGGAACATCATGTGAACGGTATGCATCATTCAGATAATGAGCAATTCTCACTGCTGGCAGATCTCCATCATAAAATAATTAAACAATTATCCGGGTTTATCGTTGGAAACCGCGATCTTATCGAACTTATCTGCATTGCACTTCTTTCTGAAGGGCATATTCTGATTGAAGGGCTTCCCGGAACTGCAAAGACGACCATTGCGAAAGCAATAGCCCTTGTTACCGGGTGTGAATTTGCACGGATTCAGGGTGCTGTGGATCTTCAGCCTGCTGACATGATTGGCGTCAGAATATATGATCCCGAAAAACGTGAGTTTTCCCTGAGAAAAGGACCGGTCTTTACAAATGTGCTTTTGGCAGATGAGATGAACCGGGTTCACCCAAAGGCCCAGTCTGCATTTATTGAGGCAATGAGTGAACGACAGGCAACCATTGATGGAATCACCCTTCAGGTCCCCCGTCCATTTATTGTGATTGCTACCCAGAACTCTTTTGAACTGGAAGGAACATTTCCGCTGATTGAGGCACAGCGGGACAGGTTCATGTTTAGTATCAATATTTCTCCATTAAATCCGGATGAGGAACTTGAAGTGATAAAACGGGCAGATTCAGGGGCATTAACCTGGAACTCCTTTGTGTCCACCCTAATTCCGGTAACATCCCCGGATCGGCTGCTGGAATTAATTGATATGGTCTCACAGGTCAGGATGGAAGATCCCATACACCGGTATATCCGCGATATTATTATTGCGACCAGAAATCATCCTGATATCGGTCTTGGTGCATCAAGTCGTGCCTCAATCTCCTTTGTAAAAGGATCAAAAGGAGCAGCAGCTCTGGATGGTCGTTCGTATGTCATCCCAGATGATGTAAAAAAAGTAGCTTTACCGGTTCTTATGCACCGGCTCTATCTTACACGGGAAGCAGAGATAGAGGGTATCAGACCCGCTGACATTATTCAGGAGATATTAAGCCGCGTTGAGGTGCCATAGCGGTGAAAATTACCAGATGTTCAAAAGGATTCATTGCTATATCCCTATCCTTTATTATTTTATCCGGAATTCTGGATGAACCGGTTCTCCTGGCCGCAGGAATTGTGCCCGGGCTGTTTCTTTTCATTCGTGCCGGAGTATTTTTAAAGGGTATTACCGAGGTAAAACAGACCGTCAGGTGTGAACGAACCTTTGAAAAAACATTCATCCGGCAGGGAAAATGGAATCAGGTAAATGTTTTGGTGAGGTTTCATGTACCTTATGGATTTCGGGTTTTGTATGAGGACCATATTCCTTCCTGGTGCAGAAAGGAATCAGGAGAGAACTGCTCCGGCTGGTGTCCTGATGGTTTTCATGAGATCTCTCTCTCGTACCGGTTTATTCCTGCCTATCATGGGAACATTTCTCATCCGGGCGGGAGAATGCGCATTAGGGACCGGTTCTTTGAGTCTTCATGTGCGGTCCAGGAAACGGAAAAACCACTCTCTTTTCTGGTTCAACCATGGCCTTTGTTTGATTTGACCAAAAAACCAAAGGCAGGCCATGATCTTGAACGTATCGGCCCGGTGAAGGGATATTCAATCAGACAGTTTCGTGAATATCTCCCTGGAGATGATCTGCGTCATGTTGACTGGAAGATCTCTGCGAAGCGGGGAAGTCTGTATGTCAGGGAATATGCAACACCTGCTGAAGAGCGCCCGATGATCATTGTGGACCTTCCGGATATGGAACAGGATACTGACATGGAGGCGTTTACCAGAATGGTTGCCTCTCTATCAGGGTTTGCGGAATCAATCATTGCTCAGAAGGAGCCAGTCTCTCTTCTTCTTATATCAGGGCCGAATATGACCGATATTTTCTATGAAGGCCGGGACATGTCAGCCTGTCTTTCAATTATAAGGGAGCGAATACATCCATTTCCACGTATTTTTTATTTGTACCGGTTTATGATGCGGGCAGATCTGCGAAGACAGATCCATAGGCTGGATTCAGTTCTCACACGCGAGTCCGTTCATGAACCGGACAGATTGTTTCTTACCCGGATCAGGGATATCAGAATGAACCATCTTCCATATATCAGGTCGTCGCGTTTTCAGTCCGCTGTCAGTGCGATTCTCTTTTCCTGCAGACTCTATGAGATTATCCTGTATTCGCTTTGTGACGGGGATGTCAGTCATATCAGGGAGATTGCATCCCTGGCTCATCAACAGAACATTCCGTTCTCTGTCAGGACACCAAAACGATCAAATCATTCTTTCCATATACCTGATTCTCTCCGGGGAGAGATGGTTGAGGTGGTCTGATGGTTCATAATATATCAAATATCGTAAAGTTGATTCCGGATTTTTTTATTGGATCTATTCTTGCAGTCATAGTGTATTCGTTTCTCTTCCAGTCCGGAATATGGGCTTTTTTTCTTCCTTCACTCCTGATTACCGTATATATCCTGTCACGACTTATACCAAAAGCAGGCGTGGTCCATCCCTTTACCCGGTTTTGTCTGGGAGAAGCAGCAGCTGTTGCACTCTGGCTGCATGCCCCGATCATGGGAGTCATTATTCAGATTCTCGTTCTTTCAGGGTTTTTTATATCAATGAATACTCTCAATACGAGGCGTGATATCCTGACTTTTCTCTTTTTGTGCAGTGGCACATGTGGTATTGCATATGGAGCTGGTCTCATCCAGCATACGTATCTGCTTGTTCCTGCTGTTCTTCTCCTGGCCGGGGGAGGCGTCCTGATTGTGCTTCTTATGGAATACCGGATTACAAGGTCTGATGGAGGTGAATCATGAAATCAGCGCGGCGTTTTTTCCCCGGACGATATGCTACCAGCTCTCTTCTCCTCATTCTGACAGCAGGGCTTTGTGCAGGAATTGTTATCATCACCGACCGTCAGGACATCACTTCCGCAGCTCTTCTGGTCTCGGCTCTGATCCTCTTTTTATCTGGTATTCTTCTCATGACGTTTCATCGGAAGGAGTCCCTTGATGATCAGTTTGTTTCACACCTGCAGGCCCAGGGAATGATCAATCTCTGCAGGGTGGCTGCGGATCTGGGACTTCAGGGATTATCATGCATGGTCCCAAAGGATCGGACAGGACACTCATGTGTCATGCATCTCATTCCTGCTTCGGTTTATTCCGGTGAACTTTTGGAAGGGGAGGTATTTGTAACCGGGGAAGGGGAGGGATGTGCCGGACTTCTTCTTCCTCCTGCCTGCAACACGCTCCTGCAGGATCTGAAGAACAGGTATCACATGATCATCCCGGATTCAAGAGATGAATTATCAGTCCTCATTCATGAGATTATCATCGATGTCATGGAAATTGCGGATAATATTGATATATCATGGTCAGATGACAGTGTCAGGATTCGGATCGAGGGGTTTGATCTCATAAACGGATGCAGACTTATGAGTAAGGAATCACCTGCCTGTTGCACCATGAGTCCGTGTGTAACCTGCAGTCTTCTTGCAAGCTGTATTACCGAAGGTCTTGATATTCCGGTCAGGATCGACCGGTGTATTCCCTTGAAAAATGAAGATACGGTTGAGACAATATGTACCCTCCTTTCGTAAAAGAGTTAATCAGGGGGTATAACCCGACTCATAGACGGAATCATGCTGGTATTATATAGTTCTTTCACATATCCGTCCGGGTAGGTTATGGTAGTTATTTCTGCTGAATAATCTGCCTGTACAAGAGGAGCAAACCAATATTTCTGCAGGGCCTTTTCAGCCATTAAAAATGATATTTCAGGCGTTTTTATTATCAGACCCTCATCGGAAGGGGTAATGTTTGAAAACGCCTGCACTTTGAATCTGGCAGAGTTGTTGGTAACTGAATCAACTGACACCGGATGGTGAAACATATCTTCAAGGGCTTTTTTCAGTTCTGCATTTGGATCAGCGATCTTTAAATATACGGCCGCCTGTTCCAGCATGTTTAACGTGTATTCAAAGGTAATATACGCATCACCATCATCGAGAAGATCAACCGATAGTCTGTCTGATGAAAAAGCCTGAACATTTCCAGAACAGACAATGACTGCAAGGACTATTGTTCCAATGATTCGTATGATATGATTCATGCTCATATGTCCGGCTCCTGTGTTCCATGGATATCAATGATCCATCTATAAACAATACTGGTTCCAATACTTTAAAGTGCATCCGTCTGATCCAGACAGTCCACTCATTCACATCATATCAAAGGTCTTTATTGAGACTCAGTTCTTCCCTGATCTGAAGGTAATCTTCTTCTGGCTGATTGCTGCAGTCTCTTCGATTTATCTTCCTGGTATACAGGTAACCCCTCTGAGGGTTATATTTGCGCTCCCGTTTGTGCTCTTTATCCCCGGTTATGTTCTCATTGCAGTCCTCTTTCCATCTGATGAGGATATTGATCTTCTTGAACGAATTGCTCTCTCATTTGGTTTGTCCATAGCTGTCGTTCCCCTGATAGGCCTTGCCTTAAATTATACCCCTTTTGGTATACGTCTTGATCCGATTGTGACCTCTCTTGCACTGTTCACAGGGGGTATGATCATTCTTGCCCAATGGAGACGGGCACTTCTCCTTCCTGAAAAGCGATATTGTTTCCCGTATGATGAAATATATACAGGAATCAAAGAGGAATTTTTCCCCCCTGAAGGAAACCGGGCAGATCGGATTCTGTCTATAATCTTACTCATCTCAATTATTGCCGCGGTTGGAACGACTATCTTTGTGATTGTGTTTCCAAAAGAAGGAGAGAAGTTTACCGAATTTTTTATCCTTGGTGCGAAGAAGATGGCTGCTGATTATCCTGATCGGCTAATTATCGGAGAAGAATATCCTCTCTATATTGGTGTCGGGAATCATGAGTACCGTAACATATCCTATACGATTGAAGTGTATCATATGAATATGGAGACCGATGCATCCGGAAATATCTCGTATATCACGGGAATGAATCTTGTGGACAGGTTCACTGCAGACGTCCCCCATAATGAGACAGTGATTCTCGATTATAATCTGTCTGCACAGGATGCTGAATTTAACCGGGTTGAGTTTTTATTATTTAATGAGATAGTTCCGGGACCGGAGGTGTTTGGTATGGAACGGGTGAACCAGAGTTACCGGGATTTACATCTGTGGGTGAAAGTTTTGGAGTGATAAATGCCCTTTTTTTTGTCGCATATATCTTAATGTCCTGATTCCAGACACAATACTGTAATTTTTTCTGAAAATGCTTATGTCTCTGATATTATCTCTTAATTATTCTATGGGTTACATTTTTATTGTTAAATAATAAATACGATATATATTTGGATGGGTGGATAATGAAGTCTGAAATTTGGTTTTCCCTAATTGGGTTATTTCTATTTTGTGTTGGGAGTGTATCTGGTGCAACGGTTGAAATTACTCCGGATATCCTATATGGACAGATGCCAGTGATTATCTCCTTTGATGGTTTGAATGATGGTGATGATTTCTTTTTGGGTTTCCAACCGACTTATGTTTCAGAAACGTCCGGATTCATGGGACTTGAGCAGGCTTTTCTATCAATTCCATTTAATTTGTCAGATGTCTTGTTTGGTGGAGGAGATGGAAATATGACTGGTGATCCTATGGATTTCTTTTCAGGAACCTTTGATGTTTCAGGACTTTCGGAAGGTTTTGTATATTTTAATCTACTAAAAAATGTCACTTCACCCGGAGAACAGGTTACGTCATCATATTATATTGATGGTGTGAAAGAAAGTGGAACCACTTCCGGTGTGATAGAATTACTTCCGCCGGGATTCAACCCCCCCCGGGGAATCCTGAATGTGTCGGTAGGGATAAATGATGATATCTGGCAGAAAGATATTCCTTATATGCAGGACATTTCCGTTCCTTTCGGAGAAATTGA
Organism: uncultured Methanospirillum sp.; assembly: GCA_964501255.1. Classification (GTDB taxonomy): domain Archaea; phylum Halobacteriota; class Methanomicrobia; order Methanomicrobiales; family Methanospirillaceae; genus Methanospirillum. The sequence continues at coordinate 9,259 of CAZCSN010000062.1, forward strand.
TGATGTTACAGTTCAGAGTGGAGATACAGAAATAGGTAATATGACATTATCTGATTTGAGTAAGGGGCTTTCCCTGTATAATGCTACACTAACCATAGAGGATGATACTGTGTGCCATTTTACCAATGCAGTTCTTCCTGATGGATTTATTGGAACTCCAAATATTGCTGCAAATAAAATTGAGATCAATGCCACCACATCAATTCCCGGAACAATAAGTGACATCCCGGTTCTTCATATAACATATCTTGGAGTTTCTCCTGGTTCTACAAATGTAAATGTAACGATTCATCGTATCCTCGATTGTGATGGGAATGATTATCCAATTGGTGAAGGGTATCCAGGTTCCCTCATAGTCACTCCTCCACCACCACCTGAGGTAGATTTCATTGGTAGTCCTACGAAAGGCATCATACCTTTCAATGTTTCTTTTCAATATCTTCCGTCAGATTCACCAGTCGCATTTAACTGGAGTTTTGGAGATGGTACTCCGAATGCAACGATCAGGAATCCAGTTCATACGTTCTGGACACCTGGTATTCATGATGTCACCTTAACTGTAAACAGAACGAGCGGCACAAATTCTACCGTAAAAGCAGGATATATAGAGGCTAAGGAGGTTACTCTCTGGTTTATGTCAAATCTGACATCCGGTAATGCTCCCCTTATGGTGTCCTTCAATGGGACAACTAATGTGCCCTCTAAGAACTGGCAATATTATTTTGGAGATGGAGAAGCGGGAGCAGGTCCAAATACTACTCATATATATCAAGTACCGGGGACTTATACGGTAAAGGCTTCGGCAGAGATATCTGGTGGAAAAAATAGTGCAGTCAGATATAATTATATAAAAGTAACCTGATTTTTTGTGACCTATAATTATAAATCATTTTAAAATAATTTGAATTAAATAATCCAAAAACTATAATTATCACCTGATGAATAGTAACAGTATCATAGGAGATCTGCAGTGGTTTTTGGCTTGGGTGATGAACTGTGCTGCAGGGCATGATGGGAGATTCAGGATGAATTTTATGCCAATAACGAGAGGGTCTGCAGTATGCCATGAGTGTATTCAGGTGATATCATGAATTACCGTCGATTATTTCTGTTGTTGCAATTGATGAGCATAAATTTGTTTATAGGAATAGTAGTGGAAGGTGCAGGGATTGCTTTGGAGCCATATCACTCTGGGAGTGATTACACATTCGTTGGGAATTATACTGATGGGCAGATTACCATAACCGGCCCCGGAACATATTATCTGACAGAAACCCTGACTACATCTTCTTCTGATTACGCAATAAGTGTAGAATCTCCTGAAGTTATCTTTGATGGAAACGGACAGAAGATTACAGGGCCCGGTGATGGCTACGGGGTTTACATCTCCGAAAAGGGGTTTCATAGTACCATTACGAATGTAAGTACCATTTCAGAATTTTCCAGAGGAATTTATTCTTCTGCGGATAATGTGACAATATCTGGATCACACGTCAGTAACAATACCTGGGTAGGTATTCGGTCCTTAGGGAATAATTCAACTCTCATTGGAAATACTGTAACTCATAATGGTGATTATGGTCTCCATTCATCTGGAGATAATTCATCAATTATTGAAAATATTGCCGAGTATAATCATGGTGGGATATTATCTCAGGGAAATTTTGGATATGTTTTTGGTAATAATGTCATCTGCAATAACAGGCGTGGTATCAGCGCAGGAGGTGTCTATGTCGGACCAGAACCAGGTGATCAGGGACATGGGTATTATGCGAGGGTAGAAAATAATGTCGTTCTGGCTACGAATGAGGTAGGAGTCTATAGTTACCTTCCTCATGCGATAATTAAAGATAATTTTGTGTATTCCACGAATAACATCGGGATGTCTCTCAGTTATGCGAGCCATAATACAACATTGTCCGGAAATAGGATAGGATATAATAATATCGGAATAAAACTGTCAGATTCTGCAATTAACATCTCTTTACATCAAAATTTTATTAGTAACTCTGATATTTCTGATATCCTGGTAGAAGCAGGGAATGGTAAGGGAAACGGAGCAATCTTTGATAATTATTTCGGAAGTCTTGTTTCTGTCAGTGGGACCGGGAATTACTCGCGATATGTCTGGTCAAATCCGGCTGGACCTGTGCCTGGTTTAAACCTTATGGGAGCCCCGTATATCGCCGGTAATTACTGGAGTAATCCTACACATACTGGTTGGTCCGACATTCAGCCGCCTTCAAAGGATGGTTATACAACCATTCCCCATGAAATAGTCCCAGGATCTGGGGTATATGACATCATTCCTCTGGTGCGTCCTGGTGAAATTATAACATCAAAAAATGATGAGTGGACTATCATTCATCCTCTGGGCAATATAACCGTACCGCGGTATTCTGATGCAACCTATTTTGCTGAGGCAAAGCCGGGAGCAATTCTGCAAAATATCAGTGTTGATGGCGATTTATTAAAACCCGATTCGAGTTATACATTTGAGTTTGTGACTGAAGACCACATCATCGAGACGATCGGTACACCTGCACCCGGTCAGATTCACGTTATGTTTACCATAACTCCTGAAACGGGAACTTACCCCCTGGTAGTCCAGTTCAAGGACGGGACAATAGGAGATCCAACCTCCTGGTACTGGCAGTTTGGTGATGGAAGCAATTCAACAGAACAAAATCCTTCACATACTTACACCCGGCCGGGTATATATACGGTCTCACTTCGCGCATTTAATGAAGAAACGAGCGGGTCTGCAGTATGCAATGATTGCGTTGAGGTAAACTCATAATTCTTTTCCGGAAGAAAATATCAGGGGATTACTTTTTTATGTTTTGTGTCCTCTTTTGGTTTTAGGAGGTATTGGATTTATTCATGGAGACAGACAAACAGGACTGTATTATAGGAATATAGTCTTGGCACAGCTCTGATACCCCGTCATATCTGTGATGATTATGCGTTCTGGAATTCATGTTCCGCACCCTTAGCTAAAAAGGTCAATTATTTTTTGTTGGGAAATAATATTATGACAATAA
>CAZCSN010000063.1:0-11411 GCA_964501255.1 uncultured Methanospirillum sp.
AGGAGGTACTCAGCCATTATCTCATCAGGACTTTTTGTATCGGTCATCGGTCAGTACTGTTTTATGGGGTGGGGGTCTACTTATAAGCGAAGGTTCACGCAGGTGATAATATGCCAACTCCAGAACAAACCATCGATATCTGTATTCAGATGTTATCTGCCATTATTGACGATGGCACCATCCCCAGAAATATACGCCGTGTAGCAGACGAGACCCGCACTATTCTTCAAAACCAGGATCGCCAGCTTGGTCTTCGGGCAGCGGAAGCAATTTCAAAGATTGATGAGATCAGCAGCGACCCGAACATGCCGGTCCATGCACGCACCCGTGTCTGGGAACTGGTCTCGCAGCTTGAGACGGTACCGCTCGATTAATTTCATATACTGTTTTGGGAGGAGAGTATCTTCCTCCAGGGCATTTTTTGGACTGTGAAACCCGGCTCTTATTACTCACCAAGGACAGTGACCAGAAGGTGCCGGTCCCGCCGTGGCCTGGTATCAAGTTCGAGCACAACGATCTGCTGCCAGGTCCCAAGTACCACACTGCCGTTCCGTACCGGCACGGTGAGAGACGGGCCGACCATTGCTGCTTTCACATGGGATCTCCCGTTCCCGTCCCCCCACCGGCTGTCATGGGCATATGTGATGTCTGACGGAGCACACACCGACAATGCCCGGCTAAGGTCTTTAAGTACTCCGGGTTCGTACTCAATGGTCGTGACCGCTGCCGTGGACCCGGTGACAAAGACATGACAGATACCGGTCTGTACCCCTGACGAACGGGCGATCTCCTGCACTTTGTCTGTGATATCAACGATATCCCCCTCACCTCTGGTTGCAAGTGTTATCTCAGCGGATGCTGTCATAGCATGACAATGGTATGCGTAAGGCAAGATATTTTCGACCGGGAGTGAAAAAAAGAGGAAACGTGTCAGTCAAGTTTTTTGATGACTTTATTTGCAATCTTGAGGGCACAGTAGTCTCCGCACATGGTGCATGCGTCGGTATCGGCTGATGCACGTTCCGTTCTGATCTGACGTGCACGGGCGGGATTGATGGCAAGGTTGAACTGGGCTTCCCAGTCCAGATCACGACGTGCATGACCCATGGCAAGATCCTGCTCCCGCCGGTTCAGTTTAATCATGTCACCCACATGGGCTGCAATCCGGCTGGAGATGACACCTTCATAGACCTCTTCCGGATTGGGAAGGGCAAGGTGCTCTGCCGGGGTCACATAGCAGATAAAGTCAGCACCATACATGGAAGACATGGCTGCACCGATCGCAGAGACACGGTCATCGTACCCCGGAGCAACATCGGTGACAATCGGGCCGAGCATATAAAACGGCTTGTTGCCGGACATCCGCTTCATCAGCCTGACATTTGTTTCAATCTCATCAATCGGCACATGTCCGGGGCCTTCCACAATAACCTGGATTCCCATGTCATGAGCCCGGTCGCCAAGTTCCGCATTAATGATCAGTTCCTGAATCTGTGCACGGTCGGTTGCATCATGCACTGCACCGGCCCGCATACCGTTTCCGGTGGAGAGAGTGACCTCATGCTCTTTTAAAATCTCACACAGGTAATCAAATTCTGCATAGAGGGGGTTTTCCTTATCATTGTGCAGCATCCATGCGGTCAGAAATGCACCGCCACGGGAGCACAGACCACCGTGCCGTCCCTGACGCTGGAGCCGTTCAAGGGTGATCCGGTTGATCCCTGTGTGAATTGCCATGAAATTGGTTCCCAGCTTTGCCTGTTCCTCAGTAATGCGGAAGAGGTCATCCTCCCGCATATGAATAACCGCACCATCCTTTCGTGCAGCCTCGATAAAAGCCTGATACAAGGGGACGGAACCGACGGAAAGGGTGGTTGCTTCGATGCATCGTTTGCGGATTTCAACAAAATCCCCGCCGGTTGAGAGTTCCATGATAGTATCGGCACCGGCACGCTCTCCGGCCTTTACCTTCTCAACCTCCATATCAACATCAACAATATCGGTCGAGGTTCCGACTGAACAGTTCACCTTGGTTCGCAGGCCACCACCAATACCACACAGTTTCACCTTCCGGTACGGTGAGACCGGTATGACTATCTGGCCGCTTGCGATCCCCCGTCGGATAAAATCTTCAGTAACGCCTTCCTGAGCAGCTACGACCTTCATTTCTTCGGTGATGATGCCCTTTTTTGCATCCTCGACTATTGACATAGCCTATATGTTCCGTTAGAAGATACATAAAGGCTCTTTTTTGCAAAAGAGACATCATTTTTGTTTATTTGTAAACAAGAAATATTGCATAGTCATGGTTTGACCCTGAATATTCTATAACAGTGAGATCAAACCTTCATGAGAAGTGGCTGAATCAGTACAGATCAACTTTGGTGGATTTGTCCCGCTCAGCACCGTTGACTGGCGGGGAAAATCGGTATGCGTGGTTTTTTTCAGGGGGTGCCCGGTCAAGTGCTGGTACTGTCAGAACCAGAGTATTCTCACCGGTGAAGACAGAAGACCTGTTGAAGAGATTGAAGAACTCATTCGCTCTTCGTCGTTACTCATCAGCGGGGTCATCTTCTCCGGAGGCGAGGCGACCATGCAGCCAGATGCGCTTTTCGCCCTTGCCGAGTACAGCAAGTCAATCGGGCTTTCTACCGGTCTCCATACAAACGGGGTGTTTCCCGATGTGATACGGACCCTCATTGAAAAGCGGCTGATTGATCATATCGCCCTTGATATCAAGGCCGAGTGGAACCTGTATACCGTCAGGGGAAAGGAGCGGGCAGTTGGAAAACAGGTTAAGGAATCACTGACACTGTGTACTGCAGCCTGTCATGCCGGAACACTTCCCCATTTTGAAGTTGTGGTGACATTGTTTCCCGGATATGGCGAAGAGGTAATGACGATCTCCCATGATGTTGCTCCTGATATTGACCTGGTCCTCCAGCAGGGAGTATACATGGGTATTCGGCCTCTTGATCTGAATAATCTGAAAGAAATAGCAGACCGGCTTGGCCGCACGGTCAGAATACGGACACGGAGTGACGGAGAGATACGATATGAAGGTAATCGCAGTCGTGGGAATGCCGGGATCGGGTAAAGGTGAATTCTCCTCTATAGCACAGGAGATGGGAATTCCGGTTGTGGTCATGGGTGATGTCATCAGGGAAGAGGTTCAAAACCGCGGGCTTCCCCCGACAGACGAGAGTATGGGGATTGTGGCACGGGCGCTTCGGGAGCAGTACGGGATGGCTGCGATCGCTCAGGTGTGTATCCCGGTCATCAACCGGCAGCAGGCAGATGTGGTTCTGGTTGACGGCGTACGGGGGGATGCCGAGGTGACCCTGTTCTCAAAAACATACCCTGAATTCTCCCTGGTTTCTATCGAGGCACCGCTTGCAGTCAGGTTTGCAAGATTATCAGAGCGGGGTCGCCCGGATGACCTGAAGGATATGAATGAACTCATCGCACGGGATGAGCGGGAGTGTTCGTTTGGCCTTGGACGCGCCATGGACCTGGCATCGGTCAGAATAGACAATACCGGAACACGGGACGAGTTTCATGAGAAGGTCAGGGAGTATCTGAACAGGATGAGGACTACAGCATGAGCATCAGATATTTTTTTGGTTCATCATCGAAGGTCTGGGAGGATATTGTCTGGATTTATGGTATCGAAGAGGCCGGTTTTGACGGATGGGAGATCTGTGCAGACGGAAATTACCATTTTGGCAAAAAAGAACAGTATGATCGGGTCATCGAGACGCTCCGGTCAACCACGCTGAAAGCCACGGTTCATGCCCCGTTTGGTGACCTGAACCCTGCGGCAATCAATGATCCCATCTGGCGGGAGACGGTCAGGCAGCTGACTGAGTGCATCAGGCTCTCATCGGAGATTACAGACCGGGTGACTATTCATCCGGGGTATCTCTCCTGCACCGGAAAACTGGTCCCTGATAAGATCTGGCAGCTCCAAAAGGAGGCTATGCGGGAGGTCGGAAAGACAGCGACTGAATACGGAGTGGTTGCCTGCCTTGAGAACATGCCTGATATCCATGATTTCCTGTGCCGGTACCCTGAAGAGATAGCAGGGATCATAGAAGGGATCGAAGGGGTCTCCATGACGATCGATTTTGGTCATGCACATACCATGGGAAAGGTCAATGATTTCCTGAAGGTGATCAGATCCGCATCGCATATCCATATTCACGATAACCATGGACAATCAGACGAGCATCTTGCAATCGGGGATGGCACGGTCGACTGGAAGAGGCTCGCACCGGTGCTGATCAGGGAATATTCGGGAGTTGTGGTTGTCGAAGGGAGATCCATTCCTGAGGCAAAGCGATCGCTGACGACCGTCCGGGGGTGGACATAATCGCCGGTGAGACCCTGCAGATCTTCTTTCTGGGAACATCCGGGGCATTGCCCAGCATTTCCCGAAACCTTCCCTGTATTCTCCTGAAGTGGGGATCTCATGACCTGATCTTTGACTGTGGGGAGGGGGCCCAGCGGCAGATGATGAAAGCCCGGGCAGGGTTCTCTCCTGAAGTTATTTATATCACGCACTGGCATGCGGATCATTTTCTTGGGGTTATCGGCCTTCTTCAGACAATGTCCTTTAACGGACGGGAACACCCGCTGACGATCGTCGGTCCTGACTGTGTGCATGAGATGGTTGCCGATATCAAACGGATATGCAGAACCAGAATCGGGTTTTCGGTTGAATCCCACAAAGTGAGGGCCGGGGATATACTCATCTATGAGGGGTATTCTGTCCGGGTGTTTGACACAGACCACGGAATTCCAGGGGTCGGCTATATATTTGAAGAGAATATGAGACCCGGGCGGTTTAACCGGGAACGTGCCATCGAGCTTGGCATACGTCCCGGACCACTGTTCGGAAAACTCCAGCGGGGATCACCGGTCACCATCATGGCTGACGGGCAGGAGCGGGTTATCACCCCTGAAATGGTTATGGGGCCGCAAAGGCCGGGAAGAAAGATCATCTATACCGGGGATACAAGACCGGTTCTTTCAGAACTTGCTGATATCGGGAAGAATGCAGATCTTCTCATTCATGACGCGACGTTTGACGATTCAGAATCGGATAAAGCAAAGGAATACCTCCATAGCACGGCAGGAGAAGCAGGAGAGACAGCATCGGTTTTATCAGCTGCCACCCGTGCTCTGTTTCACATCAGTCCACGGTATGTATCGGTGGAGAAACACCTTGCAGATGCAAAAAAGCATTATACAGGAGAGATTATAATTCCCAATGATCTGGACCAGATAACCATACCGTTTCGTGACTGACTGCAGGATTTGCCGGGAGGATATACTGATACGGGAATCCACCACACTATCGCCTGCAGGAACCTGGACGTATGCATAAAAAGACTCTGGAACGATAACCAAAATGGAAAGTGTGGATATTTATGCTGTTCTTCTTCTCGTAAACATAACCGGCTGTTCTGCCTTGGCATATCTTGCCACGAGAAACCGCAGTGTGCATGGTTCAAGGGAATTTATTTTTTGTTCCTGCGGAGTTGTCCTTACCGCCATCGGGATTGGGCTGGGAGTCATTTCAGATGAACCCTATAAGCAGCCATTGTTTCTTATATCATTTCTTTTCTTAGAGATACTGGTTATCCTCCAGTTACTGCTCTTTCTTGCATTTACCGGGTTTAGAAAACCTTTTCAGTCAAATTATATCAGAGTTGTGGTTGCATGGGCGGTATTCAATGTTATCTTATATCTGACAAATCCTGTTCATCACATTCTTTTTAAAAATATCGTGATAAAGGAATCCATACAACTGACGTATTACTGGTTTTCATCCCATTCGATAGCACTTTTGTTATTTCCGGTTTTGGCAGACATAATTTTTGTTTTAGGTAATTTTTACCTGATCAAAAGTTATATTACGGTATTACCGGTTTATCGCAAACAGATTTTGTACATCATAATGGGGAATATGTTCCCTCTTTTTATGCAATTTTTCAATTTCAACGATCCTGGTCTTGGATATATCCTCATGCCCCTGCTCTTCTTTCCGATGGGTACGATGTACTACCTGGGGGTATTCAGATTCCAGATTCTTGAGATCATTCCCTTATCGAAAAATGCCATCGTTGATATCATACAGGACGGAGTGCTGGTAGTAAATCCTCATCATTCAGTCATTCTTGCAAATAAGCCACTGTTAGACCTGTTACATACCAGTCAGAAAGACATTGAAGGAAAAAACCTCGTGCATATCAATAATCCAATTATTACCCCGGTCATTACCGCCTTGGAGAGTAATATTTCATATTCAGATTTTTTTTTAGAGAAAAACGGGGTGAAACAATATTTCCGTCTGAACATATTCCCTCTGACCGTATCAGACGGGGATGATGTTGGCAGGGTTATTACAATTTCAGATATTACTGAACAAAAACGATCTGATGAACTCATTCGGGAAGCTGAAGAGAAAATACGCAAAAATATTGAGAGATCGCTTGCTGAAAAAGAGATACTGCTCAAAGAGATTCATCACCGGGTGAAAAATAACCTGCAGCTTATTACGAGCATGATACGGCTTCAGGAGTATCGTTCCGATAATCCCATGGTTATCGAAATTCTGAAGGCAAGCAGGTCGCGTATCTATTCAATGGCACTTTTACATGAAAAATTATACCGGACAGAAAATTTGGCTGAAATTCCTTTAAAATCGTATATCCGGCAGATATCAGATCAGCTGCTCTCTGAGTTCGCTTCGTTCCATCAGGATGCTGAGATTGAGATTGAATGTTCAGACAAGGTTGTTGTGGATATTGATATGGGAGTTCCAATAGGTCTGATCATAAACGAACTCATGATGAATGCTCTGAAATATGCATTTCTTCCTGGGACAAAAGGTCGTATTACGATAGTAATCAGGCCGGGTTTTAAAGGAGGGGACTGTCTGTGTATATCAGATAATGGAATCGGACTCCCCGAAGATTTTTCTTTTGAAAATGTCAGCAGCCTTGGACTTATTATTGTAAAGAACCTGGTTTTACAAAAGAAAGGGACGATTCAGTTTTCCACAATGGATGGAACACACTGGACAATACAATTTCCACGCGGGCATTTCATTATACGGCAGTGATCAATAGTACTATGACATGGCCGGGGCCAGAATCCTCATCACTGAAGATGAACTCATTGTCGCTTTGGAGATTGAGGAAACATTAAAAAAACTGGGTTATATTGTTGTCGGCAAAGTAACCTCCGGGGAAGAGGCGATTTCTAAGGCTGGAGAACTCACTCCGGATCTGGTGATGATGGATATCAGACTGGATGGTGAGATGGATGGGATAACAGCCGCCAAACGAATATCCACCTTATATGATATCCCGATTATTTTTCTTACCGCACATTCTGATGAAGCCACATTAAAGCGCGCAATAGATATATCTCCATCAGGGTACCTGCTCAAGCCCTTTAACGAACGGGAACTGTTAACAAATATTGAAATGAGTCTTTATAAAAATAAAGTGCGTAAAAAGATATCAGAACCGCCAAAAAATGAAAATAAAGTAAAAGAATTCCTGAACAGCATCCCAGAACCGGCATTTCTTATCTCAACCGCATGTACAATTCTAGATGTAAACGAGACGGGAGAGAAATTATTGGATAAACCTTCAATTCAACTGAAAAACAAGCCGCTTCATTCTCTTTTCTCCCGTGTATCTCCTCCTTTGGAAGAAAAATCATCTCTTTCAAAGCTCAGTCCTGATATTATTTCCGTTCTTCCTAACCAGTTAATGCTTTCAGATACACAAAATGAAACCCCGTATTCCCTGTCTATTGGTTTTATTCAAAATAAAGAGGGCATTCTGCACTCCCTGGTGGGAACTCTGACAAAAAGTCTGTCATCGCCTCCTTCGGCGCACTCGTCATCACTATTATCAGAATTTATACGAACTATTATTGCGAATCTTCCACTCCCAATTTTTATTCTTGATCAAAAATTAATTATTACCGAATATAACGAAGCATTCCACAATTTATGTAATAAACTGGGAATTAAGCCATATCAGGTAGAAAAACCAATTTTTGAATCGTTTCATGGAAATTTTTTTGGTGAGATATCACGATACACCGAAATTTTCAGAACCGGAAATTCTCATAGTGAAGTGAAGAAATATATAAATCCCCATTTGGAGCTGTATTTTAAAATTTTCCGGTTTCCCATACGTGAAGATACCCTGGTACGCAGGGTTGCTTCAATTATTGTAGATGTTACTGATGAGATTAAGGCAAAAAATGAGATTAGAAACCTTAATTTTAAAATATCCCAAGGCATGGAAAATATTGATGATATCATCCGGTTCATCAATACCATAAAACCTGTTATAAACGATTTCATGAAAGAATCGAATGCGATGGGATTAAAAAATTCTGAGTCGTCAGAGATATGGTCCAGTCTGGGATCATTATATGAAACACTGGAGATTGCAAAAATCAGATATGAAGAGATGAAAGAACGCATGAATTCAAAGTAATTATGCGAAGGGATACTACACATGTATATGAATTCAGACAGATCTCCTGAAATAATATAAAGAACGATACTATCATTACTCATATGATCCGCTTCTTATACTGAAGCGGTATTCTTCTGACGCGAAACGTTACATTCCGCCTTCAATGGAGCAGAATTTTTCAATTCCTGCTGCCGGCTGACGGGCCGGATCTCGCTCTGGTGAATCGTATGCCAACAGGAACAGAGACAATAGTTTACAGCCTTGGCGATGGGTGCAGTATTACGGACATCGTCATAGGAAAGACGTATACCGGGACAATCCAGGGTTTTGCAAATTTTGGAGCGTTCGTATATCTGAATAGTTCAATCAAGGGACTTATCCATAAATCCAATATGCTGATGAGTCACCGGGAGGGTGATCCCGTTATTGTCAGGGTCGGCAATATCCGGGAAAACGGGAATATTGACCTTGAAGAGATCGTCATCTCCTCATATCAGATTCAGCCGGTTGTCTGCAAACGACGGACGACAAAACTTGAGGAGCTTGGGAAAAAAGTCGGAAGAACTGTGACCCTTGAGTGCCAGGTGGCCCAGATTAAACAGACATCAGGGCCGACCATTTTCACTCTTGTTGACGAGAGCGGGAATGAAAATGCTGCCGGTTTCATCGAAGCAGGCAAGCGGGCATTCCCGGAAGTAAATCAGGGAGATATGGTCCGGGCAACCGGGGATGTGATGATGCGGGGCGGGCAGGTTCAGGTAGAACTGGCACGGCTTGAGGTACTGCACGGGGCTGAGGCAAAAGAGGTGTCGGACCGCATTGAACAGGCCATTGATGATCGTGCCGAACCTGACGATATTCCCCTGCTTATCGACAGCCCTGTCCTGGAACGACTCAGACCGGAGATGAGAAAGATTGCAAAACAGATCCGTCGTGCCGTCTTTACCGCACAGCCCATTCTGCTCCGTCACCATGCAGATGCTGACGGTATCTGTTCAGCGGTTGCCATCGAACAGGCTGTTGTTGCTCTCATCAATGATTCAGGCGGTGACTATGATACGGCAAACTACCTCTTTAAGAGGGCCCCCTCAAAAGCTCCCTTTTATGAGATAGAGGACATCGTCCGGGATCTTGATTATGCGACCCGTGACAATATCAGATTCGGGCAGAAGATGCCGCTCATCATGCTCACTGACAACGGGTCAACTGAGGAGGATCTGCCGGCGATGAAGATGGCACAGGTATATGGCATCCCGATGATTGTCTTTGATCACCACCACCCGGATGAGATTGTGGACCAGTACCTGAACGCCCATGTAAACCCCTATCATGTGGATGGGGATTACGGGATTACTGCAGGGATGCTGGGGACTGAGATCGCCCGGCTCATATTCCCGAAGGTGGATCAGCAGGTGCGCCATATCGCGGCAGTCGCTGGTGTTGCTGACCGGAGTGAAGCACCGGAACGTCAGCAGTACCTTGATCTTGTGGCCGATCGGTACTCTGAAGAGGATTGCAGGAAGATTGCACTCGCCCTTGACTATATCCAGTTTTATCTCAGGTTTAATGACGGGAAAGAACTTATTAAGGACATTCTGGACCTGAACGGGGATCATGACAGGTACCGGAAGATGGTCGACCTGCTGGTTGCAGAAGCCGAGTTTGCCATCGCTGAACAGGTCAGAACCTGCATGCCGCATGTCATCGCATCAGAACTTCCCAATGGAGCGCACCTCTTTCAGATTGATGTGGAGATCCATGCCCATAAGTTCACTTTCCCCCCACCTGGAAAGACCTGCGGTGAGGTCCATGATCGGTTATGTCAGCAATACGCGGGAGAACCGGTTGTTACGCTCGGATTCGGGCCTGATTTTGTTGTACTCAGATCCCGGGGCGTCCTTATGAATATCCCGCAGATGGTCCGCGAACTCCGTGAAGAGATACCCGGAGCGGGGGTAAACGGGGGCGGCCACCTTGTTGTTGGGAGCATAAAATTCGTCGAAGGAATGCGGGAAGAGGTAATTGCACGCTTATCAGAGAAAATTGGAGAGTTTCCAACAGTATGAGTATTGATCATGATAAATCATGATGATTAAGGTAGTTTTAAATCTCTGAAATCGAATCTGTAAAGTACGCTGATGGAGGTCTCATAATGCCATCACACATAAAATTTAGAGAGAAGTACAACGAGACGCAGTCGCGACTTATTACTTATCTCAGAAAAGGGCTCGAATCCGGAAGACATTACTTCAAGTCGAAGTATATTGCAAAAGACCTGGGACTGTCTTCCAAGGAAGTGGGGACCAACATGGCAATTCTTGCAGAGATCTGTCAGGAACTTACCATAGTCAAGTGGAGCTATTCCAACAGCACCACCTGGATGGTATCCCCGGTAAAGAATTAAATCCTTTTTTCCCGTACGCATAAGTATGAAGGAGATCATTTCATTTGAATCAGAACTGGAATTTGTCGGGGACATTAATGAGTTTAAAGATTGTCTGATGTCACAGGACAATACCCAGCAAGATCCGAAAGTTCTCTGGTTTAACATCGATGTTCCGAAAGGACATGGACTTCAGCCAGGTGACCGGGTAAAGATCACGGTAGAAAAAGTCTGAAATTCTAAAAGGGGCGCGTGAAAAATACACGCTATCCCAAATCCTTTTTTTATAACCGGGCGAACATTACGCTTCGTGAGTTCTTTTTGCAAGTTCTTCTTTCATCTTCTCACGGTTTGATTGTCGGATAAGATAATACGCAATACCCAGGGATAAAATCAGGAATCCGAGACCTATCAAGTGCATATCGCTCACTTCCGAATCAAGAAGGATTACTTTTCGTGCAACAGCTGTCATCGCTACCATGACGATCACTTCAACATGAATAACTTTATCACGAAGA
>CAZCSN010000064.1:0-11381 GCA_964501255.1 uncultured Methanospirillum sp.
CCTGATTTTTTCGCAAATTTTCTCTGTTTTCGGCTTGTTTTTACCGAACCTGAATGTGACAGATGCTGATATACAAGGATTCCCCCGATAAGTCCTGCAATGAGGACAAGGGAGGTGGAGATATCCCCATGAGCAATATCTGCAATGTCATACACCAGTATATGACGGATTACTTCTGCGATTCCTGCAAGGAATAGTACTTCAACAACGACCTTATGTGTCCTGAAAAAGACCTCAATAGTCTCAAGAAGCGCAATAGCGGTTGCGGCGTGGAAAAATGCACTATAAATCTCTGATGAAGAGCTTGAGAGTGTGTCAGTCTGAATAGCATGAATCGTGCTTAATATCCCCTCATAAAGGAGAAATGCAGCGGTGATTCCCAGAATGCCTGCGCTTACCACGTAAAGAAGTACTGGTATTGATGATATGATGGTGCCGATTTTTTGATGATATACAGTTGTTTTCATGATTCGTTCCTGTTGTAAGGGATCCATTGACCAGGATCAGGGTAATCAAAAGATGATGCGATGCACCACTGTGCAAAATTTTCGAGATTTGTGAATTTAACAACAGGAACGCATTATACCTAAACGGAATAGTCCTGCCGGTACCTCTGACAGATACGTATTCCGAGAGACCGGTTTATGCCTGATATATGTCATATCTTTTCATTCCGAATAGTGTTCACGATAACGTGAACCTTATACCGTTTCGTCACCGAATAAAAATAATCTGATTTTCAGGCAAAAGATGCCAGTATTTTTCGTAATCCGAAGGAGAAAAACCATTATATCAGGTTTTTTCAGCTTTCCATAAGATGAAACAGATGGGATGCCGTTGTCAGGATACCCTGCATTCCAAACAATTATTCCAAACCCCAAGTCACTCTTCACGATAGTTTATCACTGTGCGGACATAATAGACAAACAAGAGATAAGAATACGCAAATTGAGGAGCTGAAAGACCTTTCATGGAGCCTGAAATCACCGACATGGTTCTTCTTTTTCAGACTGTCATACAATGGATTGCTATAATGTTGTCTGCATCTACCGGTGTGTATGATGCTCGGAAAAACGGGATGGACTATTTTGGTGCTCTTGTCATAGCAGTGATAGTAGCAGTCGGTGGTGGAACGATCCGGGATCTGTTGCTCGACAGGTACCCTCTCTTCTGGCTGGCAGATCCAATTTATCTTATCAGCATCTTCATCGTGGGGATAATTGGAATTATTCTCATTCCAATATCAAGAACAGATCTTCCCGGGGATCAGAAACATTCTACTGGGTTTTTACAATCGATTGTCAGACTGATCTTTGGAACTTCAGGGACCTTTGCCTTTATTGATTCGTTCGCTCTTGGTATGTGGGCATACCTTGGCACCATGTATGCACTTACCAGTGGAATACCCCCAATTATTGCCCCAATCATGGGAGTAATCACTGCTTCTTTCGGAGGGGTGCTACGAGATATATTGTTTGCAAAAATTCCTGAACTCTTTAAACCAAGCCAGTTCTATGCCATAGCATCTTTTGCTGGTGCAACGGCATATGTGCTGATGTCCATGGCAGGGTTTTCAAGTTCTGATGGATTTATTGTATGCATGATCGTCACCGTTTTTGTGCGTATGACATCAATACGGTACAATATTACCAGTTTTTAATTCCATATTACTTTCATCAGAAAAAATCATCTCTTTCACAAAATCATGGCAAAAACAACAGTAAGAATATTGCAGTAGATTTCTTATGGTACAGTTCCGGTCCAGACAAAGCAGAGAGAAATAAAAAAAGTGGGAAGCATGATTTTACAATCCGGCACGGTCTACAATCACATCAGCAACATGAGTTGGACTGATGAAAGGAAAATCTGCTGCCGTCAGGAGTTTTACAGCTTCTCCTGCTGTCATCTTCAGGTCGCCCACCTGACAGGTCGTGTCTGCTCCTGCCGGAAATGAAGCAAGTAATGCTTCCGGGGTGTTGATGGGAAAGGACGCATTTACAAGAGCTCCTGAAATCTGTGCATGGATTTGTTCTTTTACGGTTGCCATTTTTTCAGTCCTTTATCAAATCTGCAACTGCTCCGGCTGCATGGGCAATCGGACAGTCATTACTGTGTGTCTGACATCCAAAACAGGCTGACTTGATATTATCAAGAGAGTCCTGTGCTTTCTCTTTCGAGACTTCTGTACCGGTACATTTCCATGTTGGCATTGGTCTCACCTAAACTAGGTCGCCAGTTAGATGAATATACTTATGCGTCATAAAAATAACTCTTGTTCTTGCAGATACATTTTGATAACTCTAAAAGTTATAACCTCATCAGATCAATATAGGTGGTAATTGTATGGAAAATCCATCTGAATGTAATGATCCTTTCGATTCGATTAAACAGGAGCTCCACTCTCTACGCGATGAACTGCGCAGGTTTATCGAACGGACAAATCAGATCCATGTAAATTCCATCATCTCAGATATTCGAAATGAATACTCAAGCATTCTTGCGAGTCATCAGGTTGAACGTGCAACTGATTGTCTTACTCATGGAATGGTTCATGACTGCAAAATGCATGACACCTGTTTTCAGATCTTTCTGGATTTCCTCTCAAGTACTTCGAAGCATATAAAAAATGGTGATATAACCGAAGAGATGGTACAGTCCTATCAAAACCAACTGGAAGATTTTAAAAAGAAAGGGCCATTCGAAACCTGTGACATCTGTTTTAACGAGGTATTCCGGCTATTCGATAAGCAGATTGATCTCATGAGGTCTTTAGGGATTTTAGACCGGATAGAGGGAGAATCATTACCTCCCCAGTTCTCTACAGAGGAGATTGTAACTCAGATGATAGAACCACTGGCGAGTCCCACCCGGTTTCAAATCATCCAGGCAGTATCCAGCGAGACAAAAACATTCTCTGAATTATCACAACTGACAAAACTCAGGGGTGGAAACCTGCTATTTCATCTGAGAAAATTGCAGGAGGCCGGAATGGTCATACAACGTCATGAACGTGGAGATTATATCATAACCGAAAAAGGGTTCAAGATTCTGTCAGCATTTCTAGAAGCCTATGCATCGGTACAAAAAGGTGAATGATGAGTAATTTCAGAACAGGATAAGGGTAGAATGTATCCCTATATGAATACCTAATGAACATTCTCCCACGAAAAGCCTGTACTATCTGACCTCCCCTTAAGCCCGGTAGCATACGCCGATCCTCCAGTTCCTGGAACCGGCTATTACCCATGCAATACTCATCACCATAGCGAAGTCCCCTACCCACAGATCAGAACATCCATGATAACCCCGGTGCTCACTCACTTTGCCAGATTATGAATAAATGCAACCATCCTCATTTTCAGGAGTATCAATCGTATCACTCACCCTAATTTTGAGAGTACCCCTGAACGAATACGATTCAAACGTGTTGATCAATAAAAACGATTGACTACCGGATCCCGTGGATGTATCTAACTCCCAGATTAGAGATAATGTTTGTGATCCAGGTCCCTAAAGGAATTTTCAGGACGTATTCTCTTGAGTTGGTAAAATAAAAAACTGGCGCACGATTTTTCACTCGAAAAAGATCTATTTCCCTTCCAAAAATATAATGATCGACAATGGTTGAGTAGCCAATGATACTAAAGCCCTCTCCCATGGTGAAAAATTTTTCAAAGTTTTTCAAAAAATATGGAATTAATCGATACCTTACGGTACACAATGTAGAAATTGTGAGTGTAATGAACTAGATACTCAAATCCGAACGAGTTTCAATCAAATTGGTTATCCAATTAGCCGTTTTTTCGGCCTTTCGTTTTAAGCACTTTCTCATCTTTCCTATCCATGACCTAGTTCTCATTTTATTGACGTAATTAATCGAATCAGCAAGTTCTTCTGTAGAGAGTTTCCTTAATGGGTTTTTATGTCGAATGATTGAAATTACCTGATTTAATGACACAAATATCGAATTTTTAGAGAAATACTGCTGAATCTTCAAAATAAATAGCATAGCAATTGCTGACAATGCAATGTGATGATGCCATGCCTTCCAATTTCTTCCTCTAAAACTGTCAAGGTCACATAATCCCTTAGCATCTTCAAAATTTCTTTCAATCCAATATCTTTTTGCCTGATTTTTCACGATATCTGCCAAATTTTCATTAAAAAATTTGTAAATGCAAATCGTATCATATCCTCATCAGGGTCACGAATCATAATCATCCTGATGGGTAAATCTACAGGTAGTCCATTTTCTCGTCTCCAAACTATCAAATCAGCACATTGAACAGTTTTCAATCCTCGGTCAGTTAACCGGATGTCTACTGAATCCCAGTTTTTTTGAATTTCTGCCAGCCATCTGACCTCAACTGGGGATGTGTTGCGAACTTTGGGTTTTGTAGGATACCTGCCTCTCTTACCTTGTCGTTCAGGGATTACCAGTTCTGGCTTGGTTATGTAAACATAAGTATCGCTCGGGATGTCACAGATAAACGAAACACCGCGATCATATAACCCGGAAATGAATTTGGAATCGTTTCCATACAATCCATCCGCTTGAATAAATTGAAATGGGATTTCTTCTGAAATGAATGAATCTAACATTTCAAGTGCTAATTCAGGTTTTGTTTTATGTTCCATCCGTTCAAGTGGGACTCCTGCTTTCAAACTCTTCTCATGATTGTTTAGCCATGATTCTGTTAGAAAGAGCCGATAGTCAATCAAAGCAGAGACATAATCCAAACAATACGAAGCAAATACTCCAACCTGTGAAAGGCAGGTATGGCCGAGAGTTCCAAGATACTGATTAGATGTACCAACCGAGTGCGGTCCATACTTTTGTTGGCCGGATTCATCAAAAATTATCGAACCACCTGGTCCAAGAAGTTTAATGACATTGAATCGGGTTAATCTCATTACATCCGTTGAATCCCAAGGTGAGGAGGAGATAAAGTGACTTAAATCACGACAGGTGCCACATCCAGGAACATTTTCTGCTATTTTGCTCATGTTTGATCCTCGTGGAAGGGTAATCAACCCAAAAATGTAACATGCCGCATGGTGTAAAACACTTTTTGTGCGATTAGTAAATAATGGACCATAGCCATTATTTTCTAGATAATCGCGAGGATTGGCGTTACAATTTTCAATTTCCTTTGCAGTCAAAGGGTTCTTTTTGTGTAAAAAATCAACACAACGAATTATATGTGCTATTTAATTATTTCGATCAATCGGTTTGATCTGATCTAATTTTACCAACTCAAGTTCTGCTGAAAAAAATTATGGATCTGAATCATTCACACCTGATAATAAGACGTGACAACCGTTCTGCAGTAATTATACCAACAACCCGGTTTTCTTCATCAACTACAGGCAGGGCGGAGATCCGGTTCTTTTGCATACGGTTTACTGCTTTACTAATATGTTCTCCTGGTGTTGCAGTAAGGACGGTCCGGGTCATGATATCTTCAAGAGTTTTCACATCCTGCGCCACTGACCGGGAGATATCCCAGGAAGTAACGATGCCGACAAGGCTGCCATCTGACGAAACGATCGGAAGGTGATTCACTGCTTCAGCAATCATCAGAGCCGCGGCACCTTTAATGGTCACTGTCTCACGAACCGTTGGCACACTCCGGATCATCAAATCAGATACGGTCAGATGCGAGAGAAACCGCCCCAGAAGGTAGTTCATCTGTCCTGATTCCAGAAGAAATGCATCATGCCCGTAATTGGATCGAATCTCACAATATTCGACAGTTTTATCTAACTGGGCCATGGCGGATACAATCTCCCGTGAGAGATATGGTGGATATAACCAGTCTGAACTGATGGCGATCACCATGCATTTTGCTTTCATATCCTTAAACGCATCAATCAGGGATCCATTCACCGTAAGGTCAAAATAATCGACAGCTTTGGTGAGATAGAGATATGAATTCGCATCAAACCGCTCTACAAACCGATCTCCTTGGTGATGCAGATAACTCTCCACCTGAAAATCTGTGGTAAAATCATAACTATAACTCTTCTTTTCCTGTAGATCTCGGCCAAATTTCTGATGCATTGATTCATCAGAGAGATAGGTGATATGACCAATCATCCGTGCCAGTGCAAGACCAGCGGCTGGACATTCCTGATCATAATACTGGCCATTATTCCAATTTGGATCTGAACGGATTGCATATCGACCGACTTCATTGAAGGCTATCTGCTGTGGCGTTGAATACGCAGTACTTGCGATTACAACCAGCCGGCTTACCATATCAGGATACGAAACGCTCCATTGCAATGCCTGCATTCCGCCCATGGAGCCTCCGGCAACGGCAAAGAGATTCGTTATTCCAAGATGATCTATCAGTCTTTTCTGGACCATCACCATATCGGCAATGGTAATAATCGGGAATGATGCCCCGTATATCTTCCCAGTATCAGGATTGACCGATGAAGGACCGGTTGTCCCTTTACATCCACCCAGGACATTTGAACAGATGATAAAAAACCGATCTGTATCAAAAGCTTTTCCAGGACCAATAACCATCTCCCACCACCCGGGTTTGTCATCTCCTTCATGATACCCGGCAGCATGAGCATCACCGGTGAGTGCATGGCATATAAGAATGGCATTTGAACGATCCGAGTTGAGCGAGCCATATGTTTCATACGCAACCGTAACTGAAGGGAGAACAGCTCCGCTTTCAAGCAATAATGGAGAAGAGAATGTGTAAACCTGAGTGCGTACCGTTCCAACTGAACCCCGAATCATAATGCCATTCTATCTCCTTGAAAGGTCATCCCCGACAGTAAAAAACAGGAATGATATTCAGCGATATTATTCATTTTACCCCTCATTTCCGAATAATTATACCCGCCCCACTCTTCTTCATCTGTCGGCACGGGATATTTTTCTTTCTTCCTGATATCTGGAGCATGCGTTCAAGAGCTCTACGTGCCTTATCAATCAGAGATTTTTCCAGAGTGATTTCTCCAGCACCGGACAGGAGTGAATCTTTTACAGCATCCAGGGTTGTCTGTTTCATGGGGGTACAGATCCCCCCGACAGCATAAAATCTCTTTTCAGGAATCTCACGTTTTAAACGTTCGATCATACCATTTTCAGTCCCGATGATAAATGCCTCTGCAGGATGATCCTGGCAGTATGCAATCATACCACTTGTTGAACAGACTGCGTCGGCTAAATTAATTACTTCGGGTCTGCATTCCGGATGAGCAATAAATGGGGCTTTCCGATGAAATGCCCGCATATTATCTATCATTATCGGTGTAATCCGATCATGGACATAACAATTCCCTCTTCCGGGAATGATTAATTTATCTGAAAAGCGCTGGACGTAAGAGGCCAGATTTTGATCCGGAAGAAAAATAATCTGATCTGATGCACAAGAACGGACTATCTCAATGGCATTCGCTGATGTGCAGCAGATATCTGACAGAGCTTTCGTGGATGCGGAGGTGTTGACATACGACACAACCTCGGCATCCGGGTACTGCTCTTTCAAAGAAAATATATCAGATTCTGATACCATATGTGCCATAGGACACTGAGCCTCTTCTGCAGGAAGGTACACGCTGGAATCAGGAGAGAGAATTTTTGCCGTCTCCGCCATAAAATCAACACCACAAAAAATGATACATTCGGCCCGGGCTTCATGGGCAGCAAGTGATAACTCAAGGGAATCTCCGATCTCATCCGCAATATCATATATTTCAGGCCTTTGATAATTGTGGGCCAGAATTATTGCATCCTTTTCTGTTTTTAAAGCGGTTATTTCCTCTGTGAGCAATTGGATTTCTGACTCTGTATGTCGAATATATGTCATTTTTGTATTTTCACAATTGTGAAATATGTTTGATGCCATATACCATAAATATTCGTGACCAATACAGATCCTCATACAGGAGTCCTAAAATAGTATGAATTAGGACACATCTGGAGAAAATTATGAATATACAGACGATTCGGGAGGACATATCTCTCACTCAGGATCTCATCTATTTTGATAATGCATCTACCAGCTTGATGCCATCCTCTGTACTGCAGGTTATGAATGAATATGAGACTTCATCCAGATCAAATGTTGGAAGAGGGGTTCACCGTCTCTCCCAGGTGAGTTCACAACTCTATTGGGATGCACATGAGAAGGTAAAAGCATTCATTGGTGGAACAGACGGGGTTTGTATTTTTGGAAAAAACTGCACCGAAGGAATAAACCAGGTCGCATATGGCCTCCGACTGAATCCAGGGGATCATGTAATCACATCAGTCCTAGAGCATCATTCCAACATACTCCCATGGATGAACCTGCGAAAAAAGGGTATCAGCGTGGACTTTGTCAGGCCTGATGCTGAGGGATATCTGCACCCCGAGTCCTTTACAGAACTCATTCAAAAGGAGACCAGACTTATTACCTTCACCCACGTTTCAAATGTAACAGGAACCATCCAGCCAGCAAAAGAGATATGTTCCATCTCTCATGACCATGATATAAAAACCTTGCTAGACGGTGCACAATCCATACCCCATATTCCGGTTGACGTATCAGATATCGGGTGTGATTATCTCTCATTTTCCGGCCATAAAATGCTTGGGCCAACCGGAACCGGTGTCCTCTGGATGAAAGAGCCGGACCTGGATCCATTCATACTTGGTGGCGGCAGCATCAAATCGGTAACGACCAGCGACTACAGGTTGGAAGATGGTTATATGAAATATGAAGCAGGAACTCCTAACATAACCGGAGCAGTGGGCCTTCGGGAAGCTATAAGAGTTCTAAGCCATGTTGGAATGAGATCAATACATGAACATGAATTAACCCTGACCCGTGATATGGTATGCGGGCTCTTACAGATACCCGGAGTTACATTGTACGGACCAAAAGGAACAGACTCACGTCTTGGTGTTGTCTCTTTTACTATCGAGGGTCAGCATCCGCATGAATCAGCCCATCTGCTGGATGATCAATATGACATCATGGTTCGGTCCGGTCATCATTGCTGTATGCCTTTGATCGAACATTTTGAGATACCGGATGGAACGGTCAGGGCAAGCCTGTATCTCTACAATACAAGAGAAGAGGTTAGAAAATTTGTAGAAGCGGTAACAGAAATCTCGGAGGGTATTTGAATATGTATGAAATACTTCCCTGTTATGGAGAAGAGGATGGAATTTACACAGTACGGACTCATGAAGTAATTATTGAAGAGCAGTATACCATCTGGGTCAATGGCAGGAAGATCCTGAATGCCATGACCAGTCCGAGCAGGCTTGAGGAATTTGTCATTGGGTATCTGGTGACGGAAGGAATCATCTCTCGCTGCCAGGAGATTGACTCACTGCAGATTGAAGAAAACCAGATCAGAGTACTCACCATTCACCGGGCACACATCCGCAGTGGAACAAAAACAGTCCTATCAGGATGTGGGGGAGACAGTTCATTCCTTGATCCTGCAAGGCTCCCGGACATCACTTCAGATTTTCAGATAGCCGGTGGAAGAATTCATGAGACAATAAAAGGAATTCTGGATTCAGACCTTCACCGGTTGACAGGGGGTATTCATGTGGTCGGACTTGCCGGTATTGAGGGAGTCCATACCGTTGCAGAAGATATTGGAAGACATAATGCTCTTGACCGGGTTATAGGCTATGCCCTGCAGCATGACATTGACTTATCACACTGTTATGCAGTAATATCAGGGAGGATATCTTCAGAGATGGCACGAAAATGCCTTGTTGCGAATATCCCGCTTATCGTATCCAGGGGAGCGACGACAACCCTTGCCATCCATCTTGCACAGGGCAAGGGACTTTGCATTATTGGATTTGTCCGGGGAAGAAAAATGAACGTGTATACACATCCGGAACGGGTCACAGGAATCGATATCGGTCAATAAAAAAAGAATTTAGGAATTGAGTGCATTCCAGAAGGTCAAATCAAAGAGATCTTCCTCACTGACCTCACTCTTCAGGTAACCGAGTTCACTCTGCTGTTTTGCAAACGTACCAACAGATGAAGTGATCTTTGTCGGATCAATCTCAAAGGAACCATCCCACTCATCAAGTGACTGGATCACTGTTTTTGGGTCGATACTGGTCAGTGCCTGCATATGTTCAGCAGCCTCATCCGGATGCTCATTATTATACTCAGTTGCCTTCAGATGCAGACGGAGTACTTCCTGAACAATGTCCGGATGCTCCTGAATCATTTTCCCACTTGCTACCAGCACACAGCAGGAATGTCCTGATTCCATCTCACCTGAATGAACAATAACCCTGCCAGCTCCCTCTTTTTCAATAGTCACCGGTGCCGGATGGGGGAGGAATACCGCGTCAACCTGTCCGGTAAGAATTGCAGTCGTCGCATCTCCCGGCCCCATTGCTTTGATGTCAACATCATTGACAGGATCAATATTGTTGGCCTGCAGCCATTCCCGAAGAATCGTATCCTGAATAGTACCTGCAGGGAATGTCGCTATCTTTTTACCTTTCAGATCCTCCGGCTTTTCATAGGGTAGATCCTTTTTCAATACCAGATCTGACCCCTGGGTATTTGCAGATGCAATAATCTTCGCATCAAGCCCATTCGAGACTGCAGTCACAAAGGGAGCAGAACCAACATATGCAAAGTCAAGATCCCCGGCAAGCATTGCCTGCATTTCAGGTGCACCAGTCGGAAAATTAAAAACTTTAATCTCTGAAACCCCCATTGGAGAGAGAGTTTCATTATACCATCCTTTCTGGTACGCAGTCATAAAAGCCAGCTGATGAGTGCTCGGCTGGTATCCAATGGAGACTGTACTTTTTTCTTGTGATTCAGCAAACACCGGAAAAGTCAGAGAAGTCAGAAAAAGACCAAAAACTGACAGAATAAAAAACATTTTCATGCACAAACTATGTGTCATCAGAACACTCCTGTAGTCCCATATTCGCAGAACAATTATTTAAAAAGTCATCAATAGGCAAACTATATTTTCCTAATTGTGTCAAAAATATTTGCAATAAATGACTCTATGTATTCTTATTGATGAATTTTGTACACAAAATAGGCAATACCTGCCTGAATCAAAGAATATTCAAGCATCATACCACCCACCTATTGCATACCACGGACTGTCAGTGAAAATAATTTCATTCATGGAGATCCTGAAGAGAAATGTTATGCCATTCATGAAAGAACCCTCCTGTAACCGTTACATAGTCCCATATGTATCAAGGTATTATCGGTATCATAAATAAATTAAGGAGATTTCTGATTCTTTTCCATAAAAATCCTAAATCTGAAGAAATCTTGACAGACAACTTCTTCAGTACATTTACCCGTTTCAGGGGCTGAGGGTGAGACATGCCTGGCAATACATTGACAGGA
>CAZCSN010000065.1:0-10885 GCA_964501255.1 uncultured Methanospirillum sp.
CAGGTCCCGAGGTTATCTCAAAATATTACGGGGAGAGTGAGCAGCGGCTTCGGGAGGTATTTGAGGAGGCAGCGGACAATGCCCCGTCCATCATCTTTATCGATGAGCTTGATTCTATCACCCCGAAGCGTGAGGAAGTAACCGGTGAGGTAGAGCGGCGTGTCGTTGCCCAGCTCCTGACCATGATGGACGGTCTTGAGGAGCGTGGTCAGGTTGTTGTCATCGGGGCGACAAACCGGCTTGATGCGATCGACCCGGCCCTCCGGCGTCCGGGCAGATTTGACCGTGAGATTGAGATCGGTGTTCCCTCAAATCCGGACCGGGTTGAGATATTAAAGATACATACCAGAGGGATGCCGCTCTCTGAGGATGTCAGCCTTGAAGAGCTGGCAGAGCGGACCCACGGATATACCGGTGCAGATATCGCCGCACTCTCCAGGGAAGCAGCAATCAGGGCGCTTCGCCGGTATCTGCCCCATATCAACCTTGACGAGGATATCATCCCCGACGAGGTCCTGGAAACGATGGTGGTGACCGGAAAGGACTTTCATCAGGCTCTTCGCGAGATCACCCCGTCAGGAATGCGCGAAGTCATGCTGGAGGTCTCCCATCTCAGGTGGCGGGATGTCGGCGGGTTGTCTGATGCCATCGAGGAGATCAGGGAGGCGGTCGAGTACCCCCTGACCAGACGGGAGAAGTACGATGACCTTGGCATTCAGTCACCACGCGGTGTGCTTCTCTACGGCCCGCCCGGAACCGGAAAAACCCTCCTTGCAAAGGCAGTCGCAAATGAGTCAGGGGCAAACTTTATCGCCGTCCGCGGCCCGCAGCTCCTCTCCAAGTGGGTTGGCGAGTCTGAACGTGCGGTCAGAGAGATATTTAAGAAAGCACGACAGGTTGCACCGGCTATCATCTTCTTTGATGAGCTTGATGCCCTCACACCGGCCAGGGGAACAGCCGGTGACAGTCACACCATGGAGAGTGTCCTGAACCAGTTCCTCACCGAGATGGACGGGCTTGTGGATCTTCGTGATGTTGTAGTGATGGGTGCAACCAACCGCCCGGATATCGTGGACCCGGCACTCCTCAGATCAGGACGGTTTGACCGGCTCATCTACATCGGAGAACCAGGCACCGCTGACCGGGTTGACATCCTCAGGATTCACTCCCGGCTCATCCCGATTGAAGGGTCTGCCCTTGAATCACTGGTGGATGCAACCCAGAACTTTACTGAAGAGGACTTTGAGATCCTTGCCGGATCCCTCCCGCGGGAGGTCCGGTCGTCCGGTCCGGAACTGATGGAACGGATACGTGCCGTCACCCCGTCACAGGGGACCATCAGCAGGGCTCAGCGTCGCAGGATGCTGGTTGAGATCTTTGAAAAACTCAGAATCACCATCGAGGACCCGGTTCTTGACAGATTATTCGGTGATATTGCATCCCGGACGGATGGATATGTCGGTGCTGATCTTGAAGGCCTTTGCCGTGAAGCAGCCATATTTGCCATGCGGGAACAGCTGCATGCGGTTTCGAAGGTGCACTTTGAGCGTGCCCTTGAAAAAGTCCATCCGACAATGAACCAGCGCCTTCGTGAGGCATATGACCGGGTAAAAACCCATTTCAAGGGTGGTATTCCAAAGAAGAGCGAACCACCGGAGTATCAGTAACCCCATTTCCTTTTTTTATCAGCGGTGTGAGCAGTTATGGCTCCATGGTACACATATGTACAGAATAGTACATGTGTGAGAGTACCTGGCCATGTTTAATGTATCAACTTTTCTTGACAACCAAATGGTTCGTTTTCCAGAAAAAACTGCACTTATCCACCCAAAATCAAACCGGTCCTATACCTATACTGATCTGTACCGGTTGAGCGGTTCCCTTGCGGCAGCGTTCGGTGAGCTTGGATGTGCTCCGGGCGACCGTGTTGTCCTGTACCTGGACAGCTCGCCTGAGTACCTGATCAGCTATTTTGCCATATGGCGTGCAGGTCTGGTTGCTGTCCCGGCAAATATCGTCTACCGGAGGGAGGAACTGGCCTATGCGATCCGTGATTCAGGTGCAAAACTGTTGATCTCATCGTTCAGTTCCCGGGATATCACCGGTTCAATACAGGAAATCTGCCCGGATCTGACTCATATCATTGAAGTTGGCGGCGATGGCGCTCACTCATGGGAGAACCTCACCACGTCGTATGCCCCGCTTCGTCCCACTCCCTGCTCTGCGGATCAGGTCTGTCAGATACAGTACACGTCCGGAACGACCGGCAGGCCGAAAGGGGCCATGCTTACTCATGGCGGATGGCTTGCAGCTCTTCAGGCCGAGGCTGAGGCCCTTGATCTGACGAGCGATGATATCTATCTTGGAATATACCCGATGGCACATGTGGGCATCTCATGGGGACTGTCAGTTCTCCGGACCGGCGGTACATACGTGATCATGGAACGGTACCATCCTGATGAATACATCCGTCTGGTCAGGGAGTTTCAGGTAACGGTTCTTTCAGGAATGCCCCCGGTTATCCATGCCCTGACCGAAACGCCCCCCGGCACCGAGGACAATTTTATCACCGTCCGCCGGATCATCAGTGGGGGCGGGCCGATGCACTCGCCAACCTGGAAAAAGTTCAATGAACGGTTCAGGATTCCCGTGATTAATGCCTACGGTCTCTCTGAGACGATAGTACTGGGGTGCGGGACTGTTATCCGTCCGGAGGATTACCCGACCGCTGATGAGTACAACAGTGTGGGAAAACCGGTCGGATTTTCAGAGGTGAAGATCGTTGATAGTGCAGATCCCAACCGCGAGCTGACATCGCCGCATGCCGGAGAAATAGCACTCCGCGGGCCAGGGGTTGCCCTTGGGTACTGGAACCAGCCTGAAGAGACAGAGGCAGTTTTTTTAAAGGACGGGTGGTTTCTGACCGGCGATATCGGATATATCGACTCACGTGGCATGCTGGTCATCACCGACCGGAAAAAGGACATGATCATCATGTCAGGATGGAAGATCTATCCGACCGAGGTAGAAAATGTCCTCATCAATCATCCGAAGATTTCAGATGTTGCCATATTCGGCTGCCCTGATGAAGAAAAAGGCGAGATCCCGGCAGCGGCTGTGGTGCTCAGAAATAATGACGATACGCTCACCCTTGAGGAACTTGCCGGCTGGTCCCGCGAGTTTCTTGCAGGATACAAAATACCACGCCGTCTGAAGGTGGTTGATCAGTTGCCACGGGTCGGGGGCTGGAAGCTTCTGAGAAGAGAACTCAGGGAGTCGTTCTGTTCATAAATCCTCCCCCGCGGGAGAGGGTAAGCGGAGCGGTGGCATTTACCACCCCTTTTGTCTCGTGAACCGGACTGTCACGGATATTAAGAATATCATTAAAACTGACGACGATTCCTGAATTACCGATCATATATGTCTGGTTGGCATAGGATGCATTTTTCCCGGCCATTGACTGCATGATCAGGTAATTTTCCAGGAGCGAGCTCTGTTCCCTGACCGGAGCCCTGATACCCATCAGAACGTTCCCGGCTACTGAGAGGAGAATGCCACAGATGAGGAGCAGAGCAAGAAATATGATCCGGTTTTTTTCCATATACACCTCATTTCAGCAGAATGAGGTTCCCCATCCCTCTCCGTCGCTTCTCAATAAGTCCCATGCTCTCAAGCATGTCAAGAGACCGGCTGACATTTGATTTGGAAAGACCGGTTTTTTCCACGATATCACTCTGGGGGATGATCCCGTCTGCCTCAAGAATGGTCTGGTAGATAAGCTGCTGATCCTCTTTTAACGTAGGAAGAACCGTCTCCCACTTCCGTTTCCTCTCTTCAAGCGGTGAGAACGGGACTGTCGCATCCTGAACCGGGAGGGGTGGCAGTCCTGACCCCTGGGCAGCAGGAACCGGATGAATCTGTTCATAGAGCAGGAGATACAGGCCGCTTCCACAGATTACCAGGGATGACACGATGAGCACAATGACATCTGTTGCCGAATAGATATCTCCAATCCGCTCGGTCTGGATGATGTAATCCTCACCGGTATACCAGATAACCAGCGGAGTCGGATTCATCAGCTTCAGACCCAGGATGAATACCGATGCAATGAACAGCACTGCCGCAAACAGCTCTTTACCATTCAGTGGAGGAATGCCAGGTGCCATCAGGT
Source organism: uncultured Methanospirillum sp. (assembly GCA_964501255.1). Classification (GTDB taxonomy): domain Archaea; phylum Halobacteriota; class Methanomicrobia; order Methanomicrobiales; family Methanospirillaceae; genus Methanospirillum. Next base: position 4,172 of record CAZCSN010000065.1, read on the forward strand.
TACCTATCTGGTGTGTGCTGAACAATCATAGTTTTCACTGATATCCAAGTTCCCGCCTGACCTCAGATACCACACCGGTCAGTCTGGTCAGTTTTGCAAATGCACTCTCCGGCGTGTGCATCCGAAGCCCGCAATCCGGATCAGGAAGGATTCGTTCAGGGCCGAGGATATCTATTCCCTTCAGAAGTCTTCGTCTGACTTCATCAGCCGGCTCCAGAACCTGGGTTGACGAATCCACAATCCCGTACCCGATGTACCGGTTTTGTAACTCTTTTCCTGAGAACGATGCCAGATTTCCCTCATTCACACTCCCTTCAAAATCAAGGATCTGTACAGGCATGGCAAGGAGGTCATCGATGATATGTTCAATGGTGCCGCAGGCATGCAGGCAGACCGGAAGGGAAACCGCCTCTGCAATCGTTGCAACAGCCTTTTTCGCAACATCAAGGCTGGCTGTTCCGGTGGACAGGATTGGCTCATCGATCTGGAGCATAACAGCCCCGGTCTTTGCAAGGCCCTGTGCCTCCACAACCAGGGCAGATGCAATATCCGGCACAAGTTCATCCCGGTTTCTGTACTGGTGCGTTCCGAGATGCAATCCGTAGGCAAGCGTGGATGGTCCGGTGATAATAGCCTTTACGTACGGGTGCTGCCTCACTGCATATGCCGTATCCCGTATGGTAATCGGCTGGCCAGGAGGCATAACCCTGCCAATGACGTCGTTGCCCCTGATACCGGGGAGTTTTGAAGCAAATGCCCCAATCATATCACCCCGCACCTGTCCGTCTGAAATGATTGTTATCCCTGCCTTTTTCTGGAGAGATACCGCCTCCTCCACTGCTGCATGGAGGGGATCAAACAGGGTTCTCAGCGTCCGCTTTGGCTGGGCCGGATAGCTGCCGACGACCGTTGTCGGAAGGATGGTGTCTGGGATGAATGGCTGCATGATCAGGGAACAACCCGGTGTCTGTCACGGGGGAAGAGGACTGCTTCACGGACATTGGAAAGACCAAGCATGGTTGTCACCAGCCGCTCGGCACCAAGTCCCCAGCCCGCATGGGGTGGCATGCCAAACCTGAAGGGGTTTAGATAGAACTCAAAGTTCTCAGGATTTAATCCTTTCTTTGCTATCTGCTCGACGAGGAGATCGTGCTGGTGAACCCGCTGTGCACCGGACGAGAGTTCCATCCGCGGGTGCATCATGTCAAAGGCCTTGCAGATCTCGGGATCATTCTCATACGGCATGGCATAATACGGCCTGATTGAGGATGGCCAGTCGACAATAAAGTACATTCGTCCCATCTCTTCACCAATCGCCCGTTCCGCTGCGGTTCCGATATCATCACCATAGACAATATCCTCCTCGCATTTTGCAGCAGCTATCTCGATGGCCTCGCTGTAGGGAAGACGGGGGAACCCTTTTTCCGGTACGGCGAAGGAGTCAAGACCCATATCAGCGATGGCATCACTGCAGGTATTGTCAACAAACTGGTAGATGGTGCGGATCAGGTCCTCAAGGATCTGCATGACCCCGAGATGGTCGGTGAACGAGACCTCAATATCAATTGATGTGGCTTCATTCAGGTGCTTTGTTGTATTATGTTCTTCAGCCCGGAAGATTGGACCAATCTCATAGACCTTCTCAAACCCGGCAGCCATCATCATCTGTTTATAGAGCTGGGGACTCTGATTGAGAAATGCCTCTTTTTCAAAGTATGCGATCGGGAAGAGTTCAGTCCCGCCTTCAGTGGCCGCAGCAACGATTTTTGACGTATTTATCTCAATAAACCCGTTATCAAAGAAAAAATTACGGGCTGCATGCTGCACGGCGTTTCGTATCTTAAATATCGCACTGACCCGTGGCCTGCGTGCATCCAGAAACCGGTTATCAAGCCTGGTGTCCAGTTCGGCCGGCACTTTCTCCGCAACATCGAGAGGAAGAGGACTTGCAGACAGACTTACAATCTCGATCGCATCAGGTATGAGTTCTCTGCCGCCTGGTGCCTTTCCTTCCGGCTTTACCGTCCCGCTCACCCTGACAACGGATTCACGGGATATTGCCCTGATAGTTTCAGCAATCTCTGGTGCAACTTTCTTTTTTGGTATGGTAACCTGGATAATTCCTGTTCTGTCCCGAATTAAGAGGAAAGCAAGACCCCCAAGATCCCGGATCTCATGTGCCCATCCGACGACCTCGGCGGCAGGCATATCAGGAGTAATGGTATTGATGGGAACACGCATAGTATACCCTTACTCAATGAGCGGGAACTCTCAAAACTCTTTGCGGACTGATCCACATCATCTGGTTTTATTGTCAATACCAGTGACTATACCTGTACGTCATGGAAGATTCACAGGTTATGCCGTCCTGTATAAAGCAGGATTTATTTGAAAAAACCCGCTCCACCCTGATTACCAATGTTCTTCTTGCAGATAAGAAACGGGTTGATATCTGGTATGATGAAACCGGAATCATACGGGCAGTCAGGCCGGATGCCGGATCCCGTCACCGGAGTGAGGCGGATATCATCCTTGATGGCTCGGGATTTCTGGTGATTCCCGGCCTTGTCAATACCCATACTCATGCAGCAATGACCCTGCTCCGGGGATATGCGGATGATATGCATCTGCAGCAGTGGCTGTCAGAAAAGATCTGGCCACTTGAAGCACATCTTACCGGGGATAACGTATACTGGGGAACAAGACTGGCCTGTCTTGAGATGATCCGGTCCGGTACAATCGCCTTTAATGACATGTATTTCTTCATGAAAGATGCAGCACGGGCGGTGATGGAATCGAAAATCCGTGCTGTACTGAGTCATGGGATCATCACGTTTGGAAATGAAGAGAAGATGGAAGCTGAACTTAAAGCCACAGAGGACCTTGTCAGTCATGTCCGATCCCTTAATACTCCGCTTATACGACCGGCGATCGGCCCCCATGCTCCGTATACCGTCCCGGTCCAGCATCTTGAGGTGTGTGCCGAGTACAGCACCTCCGAGAAGATTCTCATTCACACCCACCTTGCAGAGACAAAACAGGAGGTTGATGACTGTATGAAGTCCTGTGGTATGACCCCGGCAGCCCTGCTTGACACCGCCGGGTGCCTGAATGAGCGGACGGTGGCCGCCCATGGATGCTGGCTGTCAGAGGATGACTGCCGTCTTCTTGGAGAGCGGGGTGTGTCTGTTGCCCATAACCCGGTCAGCAATATGAAACTTGCTACCGGCCGGGCGATGCCGTATCACTGGCTTCGTGACCATCAGGTCAATGTCTGTCTTGGGACTGACGGGTGTTCATCAAACAACAATCTGGACATGCTTGAAGAGATGAAGACTGCTGCTCTCTGCCAGAAGTTCTTCTGGAATTCGGATACGCTTCTTCCTGCAGGAGAAGCCCTCTCCATGGCAACATCCTGGGGGGCACGGGCCCTTGGCTATGAGGGCGGTGAGATCTCCGAAGGGCTGCCTGCGGATCTTGTCCTGATCTCCTTGTCCCATCCGTCCATGATCCCGCTGCATAACCCGATCTCAAATATTGTCTATTCAGCAGAAGGCAGTGCTGTGGATACGGTCATCTGTCAGGGGAGAATCCTGATGTATAACCGGTATATTCCAGATGAAGAAGAGATACTGAACGGTGCATCAGCAAGTGCACAGGACCTTCTCAGACGTGCAGGAGTTGAGGGATAACTCAATAATACCGGCATTCCTACGTATAGGTATGAGGTTCATCCGCAGTATTATACCGTTTTTCATCTGTTTTTTCCTTTTAGGGGTATCCCTGACCGGAGCAGAAGAGACTGAAAGCAGTGCCGGTGACTTTTCAGGCGAGGATCTGGGGCAGTTCTTTTCAGGGCTGAATTCCGGGTCATTTGATCTGAACAGCCTGTTGAGTGAGGAGGTAATCTCCGGCATTATCAGTTTCCTGCTTGCCTTGTTCATGTCACTTTTTGGGATATCGCTCTCATAAAACACGGGTGAGGATCTCTTTCATGAGATCCGAGGCAATTTTTGGGGAAGTCATCAGGGTATCCAGCTGAATCGCCCCTGCTATCGCAATGGTATCCCTGATATCCTGGATGAAGAGATCAACAAGGTCTCCATAGAGTGCCCGAACCCCTGATGAATCAGCCTGATATCCCATGGTTCTCATGAGCTGGGCGGCAGGACCGGATACCGGGCGATCTCCGATGAACGGGCTGATTGCTATTACTTTCTTCCTGGCAAGTTCCTCTCTGACCCCGGTACATGAAAGGATAGGCAGAATACTGGTCACCGGATTGCTGGGACCGATGATGACGGCTTGTGCCATCCGGATCACACGGATAACTTCAGGGGTAGCCGGCTGCTCCTCCTCCGGGACGTGTATGACCGCTGATATGTCTGTATTTCCCCGGTATCTGACCCAGTACTCCTGAAAATGAATATCTCCCTTCGCGGTCCGCACATAGGTGGTCCAGGGTGTATCCGCCATGGGGAGAACTGTCGCGGATACCCCAAAATGGGAACAGAGTTTTTGGGTAACTGTGGTGAGTGTCATTCCCTGGTTCAGCCACTCTCCCCTGATGATATGGACTGCCCGGTCCTGATCACCGATGGCCATAAATGAATCAGGAAGAAGTCTGCGGATGATCTCATGGGTTACGAAACTGTCACCACGAACTCCCCACCAGGTTTCGGTATTGAGCAGACCGGCAAAGAGGTACATCACGGTATCAACATCAGGCGAGATGTGACCGCCCTGGTACCAGATATCCTCCCCCGTATTGACAATAACAGAAATGTCAGAATCAGACAGTACATGCCGGGCCCCCTGGAGGAGTTTGGGCGTCCCGGTTCCACCGGACAGGAAGGTGATCATCCTTTTCTATTTTACCCTCCCGATCATAACTCATGTGGGGACCGAATGAAATCAATTAAGGATCCGGTCCATGGATACATCCAGGTGGAATCACCACTCCTTCCTCTTCTCGATACACCTCAGATTCAGCGTCTTCGGTACATCAGACAGCTCGGGTTTTCATTTCTGGTCTATCCAGGCGCACATCATACCCGTTTTGAACACTCACTTGGCACGATGCACCTGGCTCATGCCCTGGGAGCACGGCTCTCCCTTCTGCCAGCGGATCATCTGCATGTTACTGCTGCAGGACTTCTCCATGACATCGGCCACGGCCCGTTCTCCCATGCAATCGAAGGCCTATCAGAGGAGATTTTAGGAAAGAGTCATACGGACATCGCAGATCAGCTCAGGACCGGCATTCTCGGTGAAGAGATAACAAACGCCGGTCTTGATCCTGATGAAATCTGTCAGCTCATCACCGGGCATCACCCCTGTTCCGGGATTATTCATGGCGACCTTGATGTTGATCGGATGGATTACCTGCTTCGTGATGCGCATTATACCGGTGTGCCATACGGAACTGTGGATGCAATGCGGCTCATCAGGGCGATGCGGCTATCAGATGACGGAATTATCCTTGATATGTCCGGCGTCCAGGCAGCCGAATCACTTCTGATCGCCCGGACCCTCATGCGTCCGTCGGTGTACTACCATCATGTAAGCCGCATTGCAGAGAAGATGTTCTCACTTGCCGTATATGAGTACATCAGGGATGATCCACATCGTCTCCTCTCCTCCCTGCTGCATGGTGATGATGCCGCATGTATGCAGCACCTTCTTCATGCAGGGAACCCCGTTGTATCCCGTCTTGCAACCGATCTTTATGAACGGCGGCTTTATAAACGGGCATTGTACCTCGGAAAGGATGATGTCCGGGACGTGCATCAGATAACGTCTGAATCATTCCTTCGTGAACGGGACCTTGCAACAAAGATAGCACGAGAGGCAGGTATCAGCCCGATGGAGGTTATGGTTGACATACCTTCATTTCCGCGGGATATCTGGATGGATGTTCAGGTTCAGGACAAGCATTCACTCCGCAGGCTTGAAGAGGTATCACCACTGGTTACGACGCTGAATGAAACGAGAAGAAGTCAGTGGCGGCTGGGTGTGTATGCACCGGAGGGGCTGACGGATGTTGTATCAGATGCAGCACGACACATTTTAAGCATCAAACCATACACCCGGCAGGAACGGCTGCTCTGAATCGAAAGCAAAAAATAGTTATGCAGCGTTTGCTGCAAGCACTCCGTCTGCGGTCATGTATAGCCAGTAGCCGCGGAACGGATACATCAGGGTTGCATCATTGCTTCCTTTGATGATCATCGGATCATACTGCTGGATCTGGGCGTTGAATCCTGCACAGTTCACCCATTTATCCTGCACGGACAGAAGGGTAAACTTCGCCTCAATGGGTGTGGTTCCGGTAAATCCGATACCATTCCATCCTTTCTTCAGGTAAGCTGTTGGTGGCGTCTGAACCGGGTTTGTATCATACCGGAGGGGTACCTGTGCAGGTCCCTTCGAATAGATCCAGAATCCTTCAAGGGGTTTTACCGGGGTTGACGGGTCCATGGTATTCCACAGATGTTTCCCGGTATCATACTGGAACATGCTGTGCCCTGCTGAGTCGACAACCTGAAAGATGGAGGCTGTATCATATCCGGGAGCCAGTTTCTTCGGGACTGATACAAAGTTCCATCCGCCTGAGACCGGAAGCAGGTCATCATAGGGTGCATTCACCGTTATAAACTCCGGTTTTGAGATGGTATCAGAGCCATATTTGCTTGAAGCGGTCAGGGTGACGGT
>CAZCSN010000066.1:0-10397 GCA_964501255.1 uncultured Methanospirillum sp.
TTTATTAAAAATCATTGATTTTCATATTTCACTCTGGATCTGAATGGATACCGTTCAGGAAGCATGGAGGAGGTTCTCAAACCCTCCTCCTGAATTGTCATACTATTCTACTCTGAACTTTTCTGTCGATTATAGGTTGTCAAAAGTGTTTCGATAAATTCTTCGGCAGTCTTCAAATTCGAATTGCGAAAAGTGGTATAAAAGATATTATCTTCAGACATGCCTTTCAGAGTTAACCAATCTTCTCTCCAAAAAGTAAACATCAAAAGCCCCCCAAATTCTCTCTTATCTATTTTTCCGAGCGTTTCCAGAATGGCAATGAAGTGCTTGTCAATCGGATCACTCAAAGTATATTCATAAGTACTAGATCCATCAGTACAGTTTGATGTTCGTTTCTTTTTTACCACATACATATGACACCTAGCATTATATGACACAGAATTAAAAGAAAATGTTCATTATAAAGAACTCATATCATATGTTATCACAGGACTATTCAAAATTTCCATGCGTCTTTTCTGATTATCATATCCATAATAAAAAGAAAGAGAATTTTACATGAGGAGTCTCCTCATTCTTCTATAAGATTCAGGGGATATTATTGATATTGAGGTCGGTGATGATGCTAAGTTTTATTAACCGGGGCGTGGTACGAGTTATCCAATGAGGCAGATCTCAATAAGGGTGACAAAAACCCCTGCTAAAGCATTATGAGATATAATTTTTCAACAGTATATTCCACGACGAAGTTCCCGGGGATAGCAGTACTGTGGATACCATATACCCGAAGAAATCCGTATTTTTTTCATTGAACCGAAAAGGTTCAGGTCAATTCCATTCTCGTTTGTATGAGGCATACTCTTTCCTCATGTTCAATTCATGAACACATACACATATACTCAAAAGGTAATAAATAATCGAAAACCGGCAGAATATACCACATCATCCCATAAAAATAAGAGGATTAAATCATTTCAAAGACTTCTTTACCCTCCTGACAAAGCGGGCAGAGCCAATCATCAGGGAGATCTTCAAAGGAGGTCCCTGGTTCAATACCATTATCCGGATCTCCTTTAGCGGGATCATACACATATCCACATATCGAGCACTTATATGAATCCATTTCGTTTACTCCTTTATCTTCTATGTTTTATATACCAACAGCAGGGCATCAGCATATTTCTCAGTCATCTTCGTCGGGATGTAATTAAGCACTTTTGCTCGTTTCACCAGTTCATTCCTGACATCACTGTCACTTCCCAGGTGAAGAGCTGCGACCTCATCGATAATAAAGTCAAGCTGGTTTATTCCCGTCGGTTTTCCATCCTCCAGAATGGAGCCGATATTCGTGTCCTAAGGGACAATAACCCCACAGACCTTGCAATACACTCCATCCTTCTCGTCATTTATGATTCTTTCTCCCGAATCATTGTCAGGGACATCTTGAACCTGGTTATAGCGCTCAGGGCGTGGGGAACCCCAGCCGGGAAGATGATGGTATCTCCTTCTTTCATCTGCTACGTTACACCCTGAACCCATACCTCACATTCTCCATCCAGAATGGTGACGAAGGCATCATAGGGGGCTGTGTGTTCAGATAATCCTTCGTCCTGGTCAAATGAAAAAAGAGGGTAATCAATCCTGCCTTCATATTCACGATCATCCGGCTGACAACCGTACCATCCTGGTAATCGACAAGATCTTTCAGGGTCAATACTTTTCCACGAAGCTCGTCACGCTTATTACCGGTTTTATCCGTTTTTTCCAGGGTATCTGAATTGAATTCCATGATCTTCATCAGGGGAGAATTATTACGATACTGACGTTCGGGCACTTATTCGTTTCAGGCAGGAGGAAACCGGAGCATAGAAATCCTACGCTTCCGGATGATGAAAAATATTAATGTGGCCGTGATTAATATCAGGCCGGAACCATCCGCTTCATATCCTCTTCAACAGTGCTGTTCTTTCTGATATTGAATTTGTCAACCAGAACGTTGAGCACTCCCGGTGAGAGGAAACCTGGCAGTTTCGGGCCGAGGGTGATGTTCTTTACCCCGAGGGAGAGCAGAGCCAGGAGGACCAAAACTGCCTTTTGTTCATACCAGGCTATGTTAAAGACCACCGGCAGATCGTTTATACCGACCCCGAATGCTTCTGCAAGGGCTTTTGCGATGACCACCAGTGAGTAGCAGTCATTACACTGACCGGCGTCAATCACCCGGGGGATACCACCGATGTCACCAAGGTCCAGGAAATTATACCGGTACTTGGCACAACCAGCGGTCAGGATAATGGTGTCCTTTGGCAGGGCCTGTGCAAAATCCGTATAATACTGACGCTCAGACTGACGCCCGTCACACCCGGCCATCACCACGAACTTCTTGATATCCCCTTTCTTTACGGCTTCAACCACCGTTCCGGCAAGGGAAAGAACAGCTTCATGAGCACAGCCAGTAATGAGATCACGACCGTCGGTTTTGGCCGGCTCTGGGGGCTGGCATTTCTTAGCATGGTCGATGATGGCAGAGAAATCCTTGGTTCCGTCTGCCTTTTTCGGGATGTATGTGATACCCGGATACCCTGCCGGTCCGGTGGTGTATACCCGGTCTATATATGAATCCTTGGGAGGAACGATACAGTTCGTCGTGACCAGGACCGGACCATGAAAGGTATCAAACTCTTCCTTCTGATGCCACCAGGATGATCCGTAGTTCCCGATCAAATGTTTGTACTTCTTGAATGCAGGGTATGCATGTGCAGGCAGCATCTCTCCATGCGTGTAAATATCAACCCCACTGTCCTTGGACTGCTCGAGGAGCTGCTCCATATCACGAAGGTCATGTCCGGTGATAAGAATACCGGGATTTGTTCCAACCGTGGTCTTCACCGACGTGATCTCCGGATTTCCATAGGTTTTCGTGTTCGCGGTATCGAGCAGGGCAAGCGTCTGAAGGCCTATCTCCCCACATTCGAGCACCATGGCGATCATTGCATCTACAGGAAGATCCTGCAGGGTTGATGCAAGCCCTTTCTGCATAAAGTCAGTTATTGCCACATCCGTAAACCCAAGCATCTCTGCATGGTGGTAATATGCAGCAACACCTTTCAGACCAAAGACAACCATGGCCCGGAGTGAATGCACATCATCATTCACATTGGCTAATTCTGCAATCTCTTTCGCCTTTGCAGCAATGTCAGCATCACTCTTCGGGGCCCAGGTGCAGGCATCAGGCTCGCTCTCTCCGGCTTTCGGGAGGGCATCCCTGATGGCAATGGCCTGGGTCATAAGCGCTTTGAGCCTTTCATCATCAAAATTCGTATTGGTCAAAGTTGCAAAGAGTGCTTCGGTAATGAATACCCCTGCGTCTTTTTTTTCTGCTCCCTTCGCCCTGGCCGCTATGTTGCGAACTGAAATCCCCTTGCAGAGATAAATGAGCACATCCTGCACTCCTGCAGTATGATCTTCTTTCCCACAGATCCCTTTCACCGTACACCCGGTCCCCCGGGCAGTCTCTTCACACTGGTAACAAAACATGGGTATCGTTCTCCTGTATTGAAATGCTACAAAGTATCAATTGTATATTAACTTATTAATAGTTGCGAGTTTCAGAAAGTATACTGTGGATGAGATCTGTACGGTCAACATAACCGTGAAATACCTGCTCAAAAAATGGACCCTCCTTATTATTCTGGAGCTATATAAATGTCAGAATTATACCCGCAGGTTTTCTGAATTAAAAGAGGCCCTCTCTGATATCACCCCAAAGATCCTGTCTGAGCGGCTCAAAGAACTCGAAGATGAAGGCATTATTACAAAGAAAGTAGATGCAACATCGTTTCCAGTCAGGTGTGAATACACCCTGACAGAGAGTGGTGCAGACCTTATCGAAGTAATCCGTGATATCAAACGATGGGCCCTGAAATGGAAGATAGACAATATCCCCTGTGGTGAACAGGATTGCAGGAACTGTGTCCTCTAATCCCCCGGAGAGATCGTTTTATTGGAAAGGAATACGTTAAGATCATGATTCTGAAAACATGTCCAGGAGTAAAGGACCTTAAGACTCCCACACTAACAATAAAGAAATGTCCGAAATGTGGAGAGGAAGTCGAGATTTTCTCTAATGACACCCAGGTTTCGTGTGAGACCTGTGGATTTGTCATCTACAATGACACGCTCTCCTGTATTCAGTGGTGTAATTATGCAAAAGAATGTGTCGGAGAAGAGATGTATAATGCATTTCATCAAAAAAAAGGGAGGCAGATAATTGATCGTTACTCTCCTGAAATCACTCATGCAGGCATTAGGGAGTGACACCAAAATCATAGGATATACCGGTTGAAAGGTAATATCCAAAAGGAAACTTCCTCCTTTTTGTACCTGTAAATTGCAAATACCATAGAAGGGGGCATAATTCCTGTACCATGCGCCCCAGGAGAGGGAGAATACATGAAGCGAAAAATAATTTCTATTGACGAAGACGCCTGCACCGGCTGCGGTCAGTGTATCCCTGACTGTCCGGAAGGAGCACTTCAGGTAATTGAAGGAAAGGCACGTCTCATTTCAGATCTTTTTTGTGATGGTCTGGGCGCATGTATCGGTACATGTCCGGAAGGGGCCATCCGGGTGATCGAGCGGGAGGCAGAGCCATATGATGAAAGAGCAGTCATGCAAAATATCATCAAGCAGGGACCCGCAGTTATCGCTGCTCATCTGGACCATCTGCGATCCCATGGCGAGCATAAACTCTATCATCAGGCCATTGCTTTCCTACAGGACCAGAAAATTCAGATACCAGATCATAATACGCAACACGACCCACATCATGGGAATAGAGCAGGATGTCCGGGGGCTGTGGTGCACACCATTCCACGACCTCATGAGAAAAAAGGTACACAAACAGATGCACCTGCAGAGTCAGAACTGCAGCAATGGCCGGTTCAACTCCGGCTGATGCACCCTCATGCCTCGTATTATGATAATGCCGACCTTCTTATCGCAGCAGATTGCGTTCCATTTGCATATGCTGATTTTCATCGTGATTTTCTGAAAGGGAAGATCCTTCTCATATTCTGTCCGAAACTTGATGCGGACATTGACGAATATATCGATAAACTTGCAGAGATATTCAGATTACACGCTATTCATTCAGTGACCATCGTACACATGGAAGTCCCCTGCTGTAGCGGAGTCACCTCTGTCGTAAACCAGGCAATGCATCTTTCGGATCAAAAGATACCGGTTGAGGAGATAACCATCACTATCAACGGGAACGTAAAGTGAGATTTTCTGATTTTCAAAAACTATAACAAAGGTGCCGAAATGGGTAAAAAGGGAAGAAGTTTCACTTTTTTCTTCCTGCGAATTTTGCGGTCTTTCGGATCCGAAGCGCTTCATCCGGATCTTCTATGGAAAGAAGAAAAGTTCCATGACAGGGTTTCACATAGGGAAAAACTACTCTATCACCCTCAATACCAATGGCAATCGGAGGAGGCCCTATGAGAGGATCACCAAAGATTTTTGTACCGGGCATGATATGATACACTTCAGAATAATTTTTCTCGATAAATAACCTTGACTCAGGAAAACTGAGTCCTTTTTCTATAATATCATACGTCAGTTCTTCGATGCACCCCATCCCATCACCTCCTGAAGCTTTCGCCGTATCGGGATCGGATTGTGGACCGCGGGCTCGACAATCTTCACACCATCAAACTCGATACTCCCGGATAATTCTTCTGCGTTCCTGCCAAAGACAAGTGTGACAAAACGGATTTCAGCGAGAAGATACCGCATGGTGGCTGCATATGATATTCCTGCATCATTATGGGCAAAACAGATACATAGATCATACTGGTCATTCCTGTCAGTAATCCCCTCAATGCACTTTTCAAGGGTAACCAGTCTTCGCAAATAATGTTCACCGGGATCTGACGTTTTGATAAGTTTCATCACCGATGGGTTTCCCGCAGTAGTGACCTCATATCCTCCCTTTTCAAGATAATACCCGGCAAAAAGAGCTAGGGCCATTTGTATGGGAACTTCCGGACATCCCAGAACAATAAGAGCTCGTTTTTGTACACTCATGATGTATCACTTGTCCAGCGGGAGGTATCCTCCCTCCCGGCAGGTAGTGCTTAGTAGTTCATGACGGTCAACGAGATAATGATTCACAATCGTGAAACTATTTATTCTTGCGAGTCAGATAAATACCCATGAAAGTTCCTGCTCTCCTTCTAGTGGCATTTTTCCTATCCTCTCAGATGTGGATAGCAGGCGGTTTGCAATCCACAATCTCTATTCAGCGAACAAATAATTGCTGTATGAATTCACCATGCTCCGAAGCAACCGGGCAGACAACTTCTGGTACGGGACATTGTTCCTGTAATTCCATGCCTGCACCGATGGCGCAGAGTACATGTTCCTGCATGCACCATCGGATGATGACATCCGGTCCAGGTGTCCTCGAACGGGTTAGAACCTTTGTTGTCAGAGGGTATCGACGGATCTCCAGAAAGAATGTATTTGATCATCCTTCCAGAAAATTGCTCTATGCCCTGATATTGGATAATCCCGGCATTGATATGAAAGACCTGGCAGAATTGAGTGGTTTGAATGAACACACAATTAAATATCATCTGGATAAGATCCAGGATGCGGGCCAGATCTCTGTTTGTCTTGCAGGAAATTCCAGGCATTATTTTGAGAACCATGGAACATATTCATCCTGGGAACAGCAGTTATTTTCTCGGAGTCATCAGAATGGAACAGGAAGGATTATACGGGTCGTCCGAGAAAACCCGGGAATTACCCGGGGGGATGTTGCGAAAGAACTGGGAGTATCAGGCCCGGTGATATCCAGGAGTATACTTCCCCTGATACAGGAAGGTCTCATCAGGCAGGAGGCGGATGGGAAATTCAGGAGATATTACCCAGGATGGGATAAGGAAACCACCACACTTCATCTCAATTCCTGACTTTTTTTTCTTCATGTAGCTCTTCTGATTAGAACAGGTTTATATTCACAATTCCAATGCTATCAATAGCGGACGGGGATGTACGGAAATGCATCTATCCACATCATCCTCCGTATTCCAGGAAGTGAAGTATGAAAAACTGTATGCAATATCTATCCATCGGGATCTTTCTAATCATATGTTTAGCTGGTATCGCCTTTGCAGATACGAAAGACAAGGAGGGTTCGAACCAGGTACAGATAGGGACCATCCTTGAAAACCCTGATCAATATATCGGAGAGAATGTCACCTTTAATGGAACAATCTCATCACAATGTGGATCAGGATGCTGGTTTATCATATCTGATGATACCGGAGATCTCTATGTGACCCTGCGGGAAAACAATTTTGTGATTCCCCCGGCTATGGGCAAAAAAGCTACGGTAACCGGCCAGGTTTCTCAGAAAGGTGATGTCTATGTAACCGGGAACCAGGTCATTATCGGGGATACCACCTATCCATGAATCTTTTCATTTTTGCTCTCCGGAACCTACAGCGTCGGAGGATACGAACCATCCTTACTATGGCCGGAATCGCCCTGGCTGTGGCGGTACTGTTTTCCTTACTGGCATTCCAGGCTGGATATGAACAGGAACTTATGAAGGATGTGGACAACCTTGGAATCCATATGCTTGCAGTCCCGAAAGGATGCCCCTATGAGGCAGCAAGTCTCATCATGCATGGAGGAGTTATCCCCAAGTATCTGAATGAGTCTGACCTCTCACAGGTGAAGAACACCCCGGGAGTGTCTCTCGCGACCCCGATACTTCTCCATCAGTTCATGGTGAATGGAACACCTCATATTCTCTATGGCATCGTGGGATCAGAAATGCGTCCCTTACGACCATACTGGAAGGTTGAAGGCAGATTCTTTGAAGATAACGAGCAGAAAGTGATGGTTGTCGGAAAAGGACTTGCTGAAAAAGAAGAACTGAAAATCGGACAGATGCTTCCCTTTGGGCCAAAAAAAGAGCCTTTCGAGATCATCGGGATACTGGATGCATCCGGAGGACAGGAGGATGAGTTCCATTTTGTTCCACTCGATGAAGCACAGCGGGTATTCAGAAAAGAGGGACAACTTACTACGATAGCAGTCCTCGCCGATGATATTGGAAGTTCCGGGATGGTGGCGGATCGCATTGAAGAGATCCCTGACATGCAGGTGGTCACGATGACCCAGATTACCGGCACAATTCTCAATATCGTCGGGTCTGCCCGGACACTCCTGCTCTCAATGATTGTCGTAACCCTCGTGATCACCGCATTTGGAATCACCAATACTTTGCTCATGTCAGTCCATGAACGGACTAAAGAATTCGGGATGCTCAAGGCGATAGGTGCCCGATCTCATGATATCATCAGGCTGGTCATATTAGAGACATTGGTTGTAACCTTCCTCGGGGGTGTAGCGGGAGTTCTTCTTGCCTTGCTCGGAGGAGGTATTATTGAATCCTTCATCAGGGAAAATGTTTCCTATGCTCCATCAGGTAGTCTGATAGCTGCAGATCCGGTTATGGCATTCCTCTGTATCGGACTTTCAGTCATACTCGGACTGGTATGCAGTATGTATCCGGCGATTCGCTCTGCCAGACAATCACCTATGGAAGCCATGAGGAGTGAAATATCATGACCGTTATTGCAGTAACTGATCTTACCAAGGTGTACAAACGTGGTGCCGAAGAGGTGCATGCACTCCGGGGAGTCAGTCTCAGCGTGAATGCCGGAGAATTTGTATCCATAGTCGGGCCATCCGGATCCGGAAAGACTGCACTCCTCAACCTGCTGGGCTGTCTTGATACCCCTACCAGCGGAATTATCTCCATCAACGGAACCGATGTCACGACTCTTCCTGAAACCCGGCGTGTCCTTATCAGGAGAGAACAGATAGGATTTGTCTTCCAGCAGTTCTTTCTCATCCCGACCCTGAATGCAAAGGAGAACATCCTCCTCCCGTTAACATTCAGTAAAAAGCAGGTTGATGAATCAAGAGCACGGGAGATTTTGGAGATGGTGGGACTATCACATAGGGAGAATCATCTTCCCCATGAACTCTCCGGCGGCGAGATGCAACGGGTGGCCATTGGAAGGGCATTGATCAATGATCCAAAGATCATTCTCGCTGATGAGCCTACCGGTAATCTTGACAGTCACACCGCTGAACAAATGTATGGGATATTTGAGGAACTGGTGGAAAGAGGGTATACGGTTATAATTGTTACTCACAATACCGAGCTAGCCCATCGGGCACACCGGGTAATCCGTCTGCGGGATGGACATTTAGAGCCGGATGAAACCTGTATTTGTCAGGATAATACCTGACCAGATTCTTTTCTTTATAACCGAATCTGCCCTGCAAAAATCTTGCTGGAAATGAAAGAAAGAAGGTGAATTAAAAGTCAGCAAAGGGAGTCAGATCACATCCCGTGCAGGGAAGGCACATCGTTTTTGCATGAAGTGGAGATATACCATACCTGCTCATTTCAGCTTTTGCATGATAACCAAGGTGGAGCAGGCGGTCTGCTGATGGTCTTTCTGTGCCTGGCATTGGACGAGACGGGTGAATCACAACCGGGCGAAGAACCGGGATGACACCAAAAGACGCAAGTTCTGAAACACCGGAGATGACCGTTTGATCATCTTCTCCAAGACCGATGATCATATTGGAACTCACATGATTTTTTCCAAATAAACGAGCCGCATCTCTCAGCGCATTCAAAATATAATCCAGGTTTTGATCAGGACATATGGCAGGGAAGAGAACTCTGTCCATGGTTTCAACATTATATTTTACCTCATCAGCCCCCGCCGCATACATCCGTTCGGAACTGTCATGTGTCGGATACACCGATACCCCGATGGGAATATCAAACTCTTTTCGAAGGAGCTTTACAATCCCTTCCATTCTGGTGACTTCATGTTCAGGAGAGATCTCAATACCAGTGGTAAGCGATATTGCCTCAAGAAACCCTCGTGAATTGACTTCATGGATAAGGCTGAAAACTTCTTCTGGTGACTTCACCGGCCCCTGGATATGATGAACCGGACAGAATGCACACCGGAATATACACCGCTCTGAAACGGTGATATATGCCTGATGAGGACAATGGGCACCAACAGGTTCTATGAAGCCCCGAGCAATAAAAAATCCCTCATGCTCGATAATAACTCCATCCCCTTCAGGTTTCATAATAAGAGGGCTGTTCTCCCGAATTGATAATCGTACCCGGCGCGAGTCAGCAGAAAAGAAGACAGATCTTCCTCCTGCACCCGGACCTGCCGTGGATCGTCCAACATACTCAGGACGCTCCAGAGCGGGATCCAGCCTGACTGAGCCGATACTGATTAATTTTGCTTTTATTTCTGCAGTAAATGAATCAT
>CAZCSN010000067.1:0-10039 GCA_964501255.1 uncultured Methanospirillum sp.
ACGTTTGTTTGTCAATGATACCTTTCCCTGGCAGTTTATCCCAATGAGACTATGGGAATCACCACGTTGTTCCTGCAGCTTCGCACCCGTTCATTACTAAACACGCACGTGCAGGTAGGGACGCCCAGAATGGATTGGGTGGCTTTGCCGGTTTTAAACCGGTTTAGCAATCCGATTTACTGCTTCTTGTCGCACATAATTGAGTTTAAGTACTACTCTTTGGCGGAATTCTCCCGATTTAACAGAACTCCTGAAACATTTGAATTACAGGCAGAGCATCGTCATCAGGTGCAGAGGTATGGGAAAGGAGTTTTAATGGAGTTCCCGGAGGCTCAGGTGCGGTTATTTGTTATTTATTGTTTTGGCAATCCTGGGTACCGGGTTTATGAAGTCCCGTTACAGGAAAGTTAGTTAGAACCGATTCTGAATAAAGCCCAATGCGTTATTTCGATAAATGGTGCTATTAAACGACAATTAATGTTCCAGATAATAAAAAAAATTTAAAAGTTTAACAACGTTGATATAATAATTAATAAAATTAAGCCTCAGGCGAGATTTGAACTCGCGACCTCGTCCTTACCAAGGACGCGCTCTGCCGGCTGAGCCACTGAGGCGAATGCTTGTGCCTCTACAAGTGTGCTTGAACAATATATAAACATATTGAAATGATACTGCAGAGAACCCACATTCAGAAATACCTATGAACTATCCTCTTCATCATGTTTTTCCAGTATTCATTCAATATTTTAATCGATGATCTGTGGAGTTGATGAAGCGGGAAAAGGATCCGTCCTCGGTCCGCTCGTGGTTGCCGCGGTCGGATGCACAACCATGGATGAGCTGACCGCTCTTGGTGTGGCCGACTCAAAAAAATTATCCCCAAAAACCCGTGAGAAGATCTCCGCAGAAATCAGAGAACGGTTTCCCTATTCATTGGTTATCCGCTCCGCACATGAGATCGACGATCTTCGCCGGACGATGACCATGAATGAGCTTGTTGCCCGCAGCCATGCAGAAGCCCTCTCCTCACTTTCATGTACCTGCGCATATCTTGATGCATGTGATGTGAACGAAAAGCGGTATGCAGAAATGGTCTCATCATTCTCTCCTCACCGCTGTTCCATTATCGCATGCCATAAAGCCGATTCCCTGTATCCACCGGTATCTGCCGCATCAATCATTGCGAAAGTTGAGCGGGATCGTATCATAGAAGAACTTTCACAGGATTTTGGGCCTATTGGGAGCGGGTACCCTTCAGATCAGACAACGATCACCTATCTGACCGGATACATCAGGGAGCATAACCGCCCTCCGGTTATTGCGCGTTCCAGCTGGGAGACGGTAAAGGCGTTGCTCCATCAGAAAAACCAGAGTTCCCTTTTTGATTTTTAATAGAACGGACACAGCTTTTTCTTCCTGCCTGAGCCATCTGTACTCATTCATGGACTGGCTTTTGATTCTGCTCGGCTGCATTGCCGGCTATGTCCTTCTTCTTGCATATATCCGGACATACAAACCATATCCCCGTTTTATTACTCTCTATGGTCCGATCATCGGGCTGAAAACTGATCAGGTCGGATTTTTCGATTATTCAAAAAAATTCTCAAACTTTTTGCGTGTATATGGAACTATTGGGGTGGCCATGGTGATCATGGTATCGGTCGCGATGGTTGTGATGCTCCTCCTTTCCGTAAACCTCACCCTGGAGTTAAAACCTGAGCCTACCCCGCTTCACAAACCCCAGAATATCTTCCTCATTCCTGGAGTTAATGAGTTTGTACCTTCCACCTTTGCCGTCTGGTTTGCATTCATTCTGACACTGGTGGTGCATGAGTTTGGTCATGCTATCCTCTGCCGGGTTGAGAGCATAGCGGTAAAGAGCATGGGAGTGTTGTTTTTGATCATTCCCATCGGTGCTTTTGTTGAGCCGGATGATGATGAGGTGAAAAAAGCATCTCCCTGGCCACGGATGCGGATGTACGGGGCGGGTATCATGAACAACATCCTGATTGGTCTTATCAGTTTCGGACTGATGGTCAGTCTGATTGGAATGGCTGTTCCCACACAGGAGCCGATCGTTGTAGGCCTGTACAAGAATTACTCTGCTGCACAGGCGGATGTGCCGACCCCTTCGATCATCAGAACCATCAATGGAGAGCCGGTGCAGACCTCACAGGACGTCTCCAATATTCTCAATACCACCCGTCCGGGTGATACCGTGATTGTCGGATTTGATCATAAAGGAGAAGTAAAAGACTATTCGCTCAATGTCTCATCATGGCCAGAAGCATTGGGAACCCGTGAGTCCGGGTTCATGGGCGTCTTTTACTACAATGGTCAGGGAATCATTGATACGGTACAAACCATGTTCTCACCGGTCGGAATATTCATGCTCCTTTCAGTGCCGTTCAATCCGACGATGGAAGGTCAGTACCTTCGGATTCTTGGATTTGATGTATCGGATACGCAGTACTATCACGTTCCGTTCCCCGGATACTGGGAACTAATTCATCTCCTGTTCTGGAGCGGGTTTATTAATCTTGCTGCCGGTCTTTTCAACGCTCTTCCGATGATCCCCCTGGATGGAGGATTCATCTTCAAAGAAGGGACTGAACGGATACTCAGTCGTCGTGGTCTGGCACGGTATACCGATCATATCGTCGGTCTTGTCAGCACCGGTATGGTCGTTCTCATGGTTGCGATTTTCACGCTTCCGTACCTGTTTCACCTGTAATCTGAAGTGTCGGAAATCCCCTTTTTTTCGAAGAGGTATAAGAAAGTATATGCTGTATCGATCGTGAACATGTACAGGATTGATATGCGTTATCTCTATCTGGGTATTGCCTGTGTTCTTGGCACGGTCATGCTCTTTTCCGGGTTGGCACTTGCTGCATCATCTGCCGGGTCCAACCCGGGATTTGGATCTCTTCCAACCTCTTTTGAGTGGGAGGGTGATAAGATCCTGAATGGTGGTGATGCCACCAGTCTTTTTGATGAGCCCTCATCAAAGAACCTGGATAATCTGGCAGAAGCCGGGATGGTCATGTATTCAACGAGTGGTCTGACCAATAATACGACTGCGATAAACCGGACGGTGAACAATACAACAATGGCCGTATCCGGAGCAAATGATCCGCTCTCCGGATATGCATCGGTTGGTGATATTATCAGGGCACAGGACTGGGCAGCACTTGAGCGGTATACCGCCAGCATAAATGCAACATCTGAAATACCTGACTCCTCGTTGTCTCTTGAGAACAGAAATAATAACTGGAATAAATTAATCAAAGATCCAGAGCCCGTGATCATATCCTGCGGGCCCTGTTAATCTTATCTTATTCTATTTTTTCCGGCCGGTAATATACCAGACATGCGGCTATGATGTCATGCAGTCCCTGTGCATGACGGGTATATGCAATTGCGAAAATCCCTGAGAAAAAGAGAAGAATTGATATTACTTTTGAAAAATGCCGAAGAGATGCCCGTGCAAATGTGATCCGGTCCCCGTGCAGATCGGTGACTATCGCCCGTGCCGCCATTTTTCCAAGTGTAGCCTGATTTTTCGATGATTCCAGGATTGCAAAATAAAGCCATGGAATTATGATACAGGTAACCAGAAGAAATGTTGCGACCTGACCGGGAAGGGCAGAAGTGACAAGAACCCCATCCATAGTTCTGACTTCTTCATGCCGGAGCATCATGAGAAGCATTCTCCACCCCTCGGTCAGTCCGAGGTAATATGCTGCAAAGCCGGCAATAAGTGTTACAATGACTGCATCAATGATTCCGGCAATGATCCTTCTCCCAAACCCGGCATAATATCTTTTATCGTCCTGAAAAGAATCGTTCTGATTAATATCTGACACAATACAATATATCTCATACAGAGCAAAGAACCTGTCGCAAAAAAGTATCGGTCTGTTATTAAAGGAATTTTAGATTTTGGTCGGTTCACTAAAGAACATGACCGCTCCGGATGAATTATTGGACTCAATAGTATCCGTATTCTTTTTCCCCTCTTTCAGCCACGGTTTTGTCTGCATGAGTTCATCATGGAGTGCCTGAAGTTCAGGGTCTACTTCAAGCGTGGCAAAGGAATCGTCAACATGACATGCCGGGCAGTAACTCTTTGTCTCAACTGAAGAGCCACTGGATGAGGTACTTCCGGTAGTACCGTTACCGGATAATGCATCTGAATATTTACTCAGGTGACCATGCACCATCTCCCACCAGCAACAATACATCGCTGCAGATATCGGGTTGTTGGGATCGTACTCAAACTGCCAGTACCCGTTCCAGTTTGGTGTATTCGGAGAGACATGAGGTATTGACCAGGCGGCAGAGACCGGGGTGCATATGAAAAAGGCAGTGACCAAGAGTATTGAAATGAATAAGAATCCCTTCATAATTATCAATTATCCTGTAAACCAATAAAACTATCAATCCCTTCGGATACTAAACTGGGCATAGCCCACATAGTCTTTCACCTGAACCTGAACCGAGCGTACCCGGATAAAACCCTGTTGTGCAGATGAGATTTTCCGGATAAAGGCGTCAAGTATGTCTGGGTTTCCCTCGGCATCTATCTCAACCGTTCCGTCAGGCAGATTTCTGACCCATCCGGCAATTCCCATCTCTTCTGCAACGTCCTGAACATAATACCGAAAGCCAACCCCCTGCACAGTTCCTGACACGATCATGGATACCCGTTTCATAAAGAGAACATATGGTATCAATCCCTTGAAATACTATTTTACCAGAGCATTCATCTTATATGCCGGATAACACGGTACCATACTAAGGAGCAGTTATCGGTTCTGCGTATTATGGTAAAAGTCCTTCTTGTCCAGGACAGGGGAACGGAAGCATCCTGTATACAGTCCCGGCTGTCTGATACCCTTCAGGTTGAATTGTGGCCTGTCAGATCGATTGCTGAAGGTGAGGAGAAATTTCAGGCCGTACATCCTGATATCATATTACTTCCGCTCACCGGGGGTGAACAGGAATATGGGAATATTGTCAGCTGGCAGCGACGATGTGCCGTGCAGGGCCTTCATCCGGGTTTTCTCATTTACACAATACACAACGACGAACTGATTTTATTTGATATCTCGCAGGGTAGTTTTTCAATTGCACTTGAGCAGTCAGATGCGTCACATCAGATGATTGCAACACTTCGTCAGGTGTCAGGCCGGTCAAAAGTTGAACGATCCCTTCGTGAGGATTATGATCATCATAACCGGATCATCAGTACGATGCCACTTTCCTGCCTGGAGGTGCAGGATGGAATCATCACACGGGTCAATCCTGCATTTCTCCGGTTATCCGGGTATGATGAACATGAAATCCTTGGTCATACACCGGAGAGCCGGTTTCTGTCAGAAGAGTCGAAAACCGATCTCTTTCATGGCTCCGGACCCATGCAGGTTTGGGAAGGGAGGATACGGGAGCGAACGGGAAGTGAGATTCCCTGCCGGATAACCGTGCATTCCGGTACTTCAGAATCTCCGGGCGATGGAATATGGTTTATCGAAGATAGACGTGATTATGCATCTCTTTCATCCGTTCTGAAGGAGACGGAGTACAAATGCCGAGAACAGCTTTATCTGGCTGAAACGATTGTGATACGCCTTCTCCCTGACGGGACAATCTCCTTTGCCAACCAGGCCGCAGCACGGTGTTTTGGATATGAACCAGATACACTTGCCGGCAAACCGGTCTCTCTTCTCTTTCCACAGGGGGTCATAAGTGATGATCCAAATCCTGCGGAATTATTTCTGGAAGTATCTGATGAATCCTCATCAGCCCTTCACATCTTTGAACATATAAAAAAGAACGGAAGCCACCTCTGGATCGCCTGGACAAGCAAAGGACTGTACACTGCTGACAATGATCTGACCGCTATTATCTGTATCGGGACGGATATGACCGAATATGCATCAAATGGCAGGGAGCGGATATCGACCCGTGTCTGGCGTGAACGGATACTGGCATCAACTGATATCGAGCCGGAGGTGTTTGATGCTGTACTTCAGGCATGTATGGAGATCGGACGGGAAGGCCGGGAGGGAAAGCCTGTTGGTACCTCTTTTCTTGTCGGAGATTCTGAAGAGGTTCTACGACTCTCACGGCAGCTTATCCTGAACCCGTTCACCGGTCATCCGCCTGAACACCGGATGGTGTCAATTCCTGAGGTCAGAGAGATGCTCAAGGAATATGCGCTTCTTGATGGTGCGTTTGTGGTCAGTGGTACCGGTCTTCTGGAAGCAGCAGGGCGGTATATTACTGTAGACACTTCGGGGGTATCTCTTCCAAAAGGGATGGGTACCCGGCATTCGTCTGTTGCAGCACTGACCAGTGTCACCGATGCGGTGGGATTTGTGGTATCGGAAAGTGGCGGGAAGGTCTCAATCATAAAAAAAGGAAAAATCGTAAAGGTGATCGCCTGATTCAGACCGGTCGGAAGAGCGTTTTTGCCGCGAGACAGATCGGGCATACCCAATCCTGAGGCAGATTATCAAAATCAGTTCCGGCCGGAGCATCTTTATCGCCGATAACAGGGTCATATACATGTCCGCATATACTGCATTTCATCTTCTGCATAGGAGATAATGGGATGGGTAAATCATTAAACTGTATGATTTTCTGGAACAGATTTCCATAGCCCCTTCGGGATGGTAATTTCAAATCTGACTCCCTGCCCGAATGAACCGGTTTCAAGAATGGAAAACCCGGATATATTTACAATCTCTCTGGCAAGAAACAGCCCGTATCCGGTATTGCTCCCAAAACCCCGTTCAAAAATCTTCTCTTTATGCTCATCCGGTATTCCGTATCCGTCATCTTCGTATATAAGCCGGTGGGCATCATCCTGAGTTGCACTATAAAACCGGACTTTTGACACTCGTTTTCCATGTCGCTCTGAATTGTCCAAAAGACAATAAAAGACTTTTTCCATAAGGGGGTCAGCGAGAATGTGAATATCAGATAAATCTTCGCCTATCTCAATAGAAGGAATATGGGATCCTCTGGCAGCCCGGGTGACAATAGTGGGAACATGATGCCATTGTGGTGCCTGCATCCCTATCTCCTGATACAACCGGGTGAATGATATCTGATTATGAATAGTGGTAATTGTGTTATTCATCCGGTTCAGGATGGCATGAATATCCGGATTATCAGCATAATCAGATAAGAGATCCGTATATCCGCTCAGCACGGTCAGCTGATTCAGGATATCATGGCGGGTAATACTTGAAAGGAGGTGAAGTTTCATATTTGCCCGCTCATATGCAGCAGTCACCTCCTTTCGAAAGGTAATATCCCGCTTACTCTCACGCCGGCCAAGCCATGTCCCGTCATCCCTGAACACAGACTGGCAGAAATGACTAATCCACCGTTCTTCTCCGTTTTTTGTGATGATCCGGTAGTCCATATGGAAAATCCCTTCCTGCTGGAGCGGAGCATTTGAGTAATGCCGCTCGATGTGAGGCCGGTCATCAGGATGCGTAATATCGATGACAAGATGAGGGTTTTGAATAAATTCTTCTGCCCGGTACCCGGTAATCCGTTCACAGGAAGGAGAGGTGTACAGGTATGCCCCCGAAGGGCTGATCCAGGACTCCCAGTCATAGGTGAAATCTGCAAGTGTTCGATATTTTTCTTCGTTTTCTATTATTATTCGCTCTAGTTTCTTCCGATCACTGACATCAAGAATCACACCGATAATCCCGATCACGGTTCCATCATGAGATAACAGAGCTGATTTTGAGAACAAAACGTCATGAATATCTCCTTTTGCATCGGTTATCACATATTCATACTGCTGAATATATGGCTTTTTGATGATCAGTTTATCCATATCCCGATAGTGATCGGCAAGTTCCTTTGGATAGAAATCATACACCGATCTCCCGATGATGGAGAATTTCGGGTGTCCAATCAGATCTTCAAACGCTTTATTGCAGTCACGATACATACCACGGGTATCACGATAGAATACCGGGGCCGGAATAGCATCAAGAAGAGCCTGAATATATTGGGCAAACTCTGTCTGCTGCTCTACAAGGTCCCGGTATCGGTGTTCATTAATTATCGTCTCATCCCGTTTCCTTCGCTCTTCAACAGCTTGATTGATAAAACCTGCAAGTGTGATGAGCACCTCTATGCTTGCGTCACCCTTTTTCAGGTAATAATTGGCACCTGCATTTATTGCTTCAATGGCAATATCTTCAGATCCATGACCGGTAAAGAAAATAAAGGGAATTTGGTTTCCTGTTTTTCGGATCTCCTTTAATAGAAATACTCCGTCCTGATCTGGTAACCGGTAGTCAGCAACAATTACATCAAACTGATACTGGGAAAGGAGCATCAGAGCCCCATTCACACAGTCTATTGTTCTGACCGTAAAACCTTCCTGGCGTTTGAGAAAAGCAGAGGTAATCTCAAGAACGGCCGGCTCATCATCAAGGAGCAGGATACGGATCACGGAGTACTACCCATTACTGAATTCATTTTAAACTGCTTAATAGAACCGGTGACGGGGAGCGGTACTGTATGCAAAACCGTATGTATAAAGGGTGCGGATATTTATCTACGATTATATGGTGTTTCTTCGAAAATATCTGGAGTCATGCGGGTGTGAACCTGATCTTATTGCCCTTATCCGGTTAATCTCCCGACAGATGGACCCGATTCGGAAGGCATTTCTTGATAATCAGATGTATGAACATTCCCTGAATGCATCAGGTGAACTGCAGGCTCAGATGGATACGTGGGCTGATGAACACCTGATTAAGGTAGTGGGGGAGTCTGGTCTTGTGCGAGAACTTGCCTCGGAGGAACAGGCGGATATTATCCGTTTTGAAAACTCGCGGTGCGAATACTGCATGGTTATGGACCCGCTTGACGGTTCTTCACTCATATCAACCAATCTTGCAGTCGGAACGATTGTGGGGATTTATGAAAGCGGGGGTGTTCTGCAACCGGGCTCAAAACTCCGTGCCGCGTTTTATACCCTTTTCGGACCTCTGACCGTTCTGGTGGTTTCAGTTGGAAAAGGTGTCCAGAGTTTTGCATGGGTCCCGGATAGTGCTCTTTATCTTGTTCTGAAGGACAGTTTTTCCGTGCCTGAAGGAACCCAGTATGGGACTGGTGGTGTCAGGAATGAATGGCTCCCGGCCCATGTAAAGGTGATTGAATACTTTGATCAACAGGGATTTAAGATACGATATTCAGGTTCGTTTGTTGCAGATTGTCATCAGCTTCTGGTATATGGGGGGATCTATACATACCCGGGGACTTTGAAGAGTCCGAATGGAAAACTCAGATTATTATTTGAGGCAAACCCCCTCGGATATATCATCACGCAGGCAGGTGGCCGGATAACTGACGGAAAGAGAAATATTCTGGATATTATTCCTGAAAAACCTCATCAGAAAACCCCGATTTATATTGGAAGTAAAGGCATTATTGAAAAGATTGAGGAGATTTATAAAATCTCATAAATAATTTATCAGATCAATATTAGGAATCTTTAATATGGCTGCAAGCCTTATATAAGGCAGATGGTTAGCAGCATTGTCCTCCCAATCAAGAAAGTATATTCTCTTGTTGATACTCTGATCTCCGTTGAAATGAAAGAGGAAGAAGGAAGGACATTTCAGGGCCGGCTTGTGGCAGTGGATGAGTACCTGAACCTGCATCTTGAGGAAAGCGTTGAGATGACAGGGAAGAACAAGGGTCGCGATCTGGGAACCCTCGTTATACGGGGAAATAATATTTTGTCTATCGCACCGGTAGCCTAACCATCGCCAAGTCCGCGGACGACGATGCATTTCGTATGATTGCCACTTCACCTGAAGGTGTACTCCAAAGTGAACTCTGGAAGATCCTTGGGGTTGACAGCAGGAAATGTTCACGAATCGTAAAAAAACTCCTGGACTCAAACCGGGTAGAGCGTGTTGAATACCGGCAGGAAGGAATCAAGACATTCAGACTGATCGCAAAGAAAGGTCCGGTAGATCCCTACTGTCTTCTT
>CAZCSN010000068.1:0-9617 GCA_964501255.1 uncultured Methanospirillum sp.
AACATATACGGAATATGATACTTGAAGACCTCCGGTTCGGCACCGAACTTATTAAACGGGGATTTGCTTCCATGCAGAAAGGAGGCGTCATTATGGATGTGGTATCTGCCGAACAGGCCGGTATTGCAGAGGACGCAGGAGCGGTCGCGGTCATGGCCCTTGAACGTGTTCCTGCAGATATCAGGGCAGCGGGCGGTGTTGCCCGGATGGCTGACCCAAAGAAGATAACTGAGATCATGGATGCCGTCTCCATACCGGTCATGGCAAAAGCGAGAATCGGACATTTTGTTGAGGCACAGGTGCTTGAGGCCCTTGGTGTTGACATGATCGATGAGTCAGAGGTTCTGACACCGGCTGATGAGGAATATCATATCGATAAGACAAAATTCACCGTTCCCTTTGTATGTGGTGCAAGAAACCTTGGTGAGGCACTTCGCAGAATTAACGAGGGAGCGGCCATGATACGAACCAAAGGGGAGGCCGGAACCGGGAATGTTGTTGAAGCAGTGCGCCACAACCGGGCCATCATGTCAGAGATCAGAAGACTCAAAGGAATGGAGGAGACTGAGCTGATAAAACGGGCACGGGAACTTGAGGCCCCCGCAGATCTTCTGATTGAAACTGCAAAACGCCAGCGTCTTCCGGTTGTTAACTTCTCTGCCGGGGGAATTGCAACCCCCGCAGATGCAGCGCTCATGATGCAGCTTGGAAGTGACGGTGTATTTGTCGGCTCAGGCATTTTTAAATCCGAACAACCGGAGCTTATGGCAAAGGCAATCGTCGAAGCAGTAAATCATTACAATGAACCTGCCGTGATCGCAGAGGTTTCCAAAGGTCTTGGAAACGCAATGCGTGGCCTTGATATCCACGCCATCCCACCTGAAGAGGTGCTCTCAACCCGTGGCTGGTAATGCTGCGGTTGGGATCCTGGCACTCCAGGGTGATGTATCAGAACATATCTCTGCATTTGAGTCGGCTATACAGAACCTGGGACTGACCATCCCCGTGGTTCCTGTCAGGCGGGCTGAAGACATCCCCCATCTGATTGCACTTGCCATTCCGGGTGGTGAATCCACCACGATCATGCGGCTGATTGATCAGAACGGGATGAGAAGACCGATACAACAGTTTGAAGGCGGGATTTTTGCCACCTGTGCAGGAATGGTAGTGGCCGCACGCGATCTCGTAGACGAAACGCGGTTTACCCCTCTTGATCTGATTGATATCACCGTGAGCAGAAATGCCTTTGGAAGACAACGGGAATCATTCGAAGCAGATCTCCCCATCAACGGATTTGATACCCCGTTTCACGCAGTATTTATCCGGGCACCGGTTATCACCAGGGCAGGGCCTGATGTTACCATCCTTGCGGAAATTCCACAGGGCATTATAGCGGTGAAACAAGGAAAAAAACTCATCCTCTCCTTTCACCCGGAGATCAGTCATGACCTTCGGATGCATGAGTATTTCCTGAATGAAATTCTTTCCAAAAATTAATTTTTTGCCTTCCCCTGATTTTTCACGGCTTCCATAGCGGCTTTTACCTTCTCCTCATCACCCAGGTAATAATGCCGCACCGGTGTGAGATCCTCATCCAGTTCATATACGAGTGGTATCCCTGTTGGAATATTCAGATCAGAGATGTCTGCATCAGATATGGAATCAAGGTGCTTGACCAGTGCACGGATACTGTTCCCATGAGCAGTGATAAGGACCCGTCTGCCAGACCTGATTACCGGTGCTATCTCATCGTTCCAGTACGGGATGAATCGTGCAACGGTATCCTTCAGGCATTCGGTCATGGGCAGATCACTCCGGTCAATCTCCTGATACCTTCGGTGATAGGAGGGATTCTCCAGGTTGTCCGGAGTGTATGCGGGAGGTCGGATGTCATAACTTCTTCTCCAGATATGAACCTGCTCTTCACCATACTTCTCAACGGTCTCCGTCTTGTTCAGACCGGTGAGTGCCCCGTAATGCCGTTCATTCAGGCGCCATGTCGGAATAACCGGTATCCACATAAGATCCATCTCGTCCTGGATAATCCAGAGGGTCCTGATGGCACGTTTCAGGACTGAGGTATAGGCAATATCAAAATCAAATCCCTGCTCCTTCAGGGTCCTGCCTGCTGTCCGTGCCTCTTCGATACCCTGGGGGGAGAGATCGATATCACGCCATCCGGTAAACCGGTTTTCGCGGTTCCAGAGACTTTCTCCATGACGAATCAGAACCAGTGTATACATACCAACTCACCTAACCATGGGTAATACAACCGGTTAATCTATCTGGAAAGGTTTTATGGGAACGCTCTCCAATCATCAGTTATGACCATTCGTACCGGATGGGTGCTGATGATAGTATTCATTGCCGCTATGCTCCATGCTCATGCAGCGGTGAATATTACATCAGAGGGACTGATCGTGAGTGAGACCGGGTATGCGGGTGGTTCACTTACGGTGATTGAAGTGATAAAAAATGCGGGAGATGATGACAGCGGGCCGGTGACCATCTCCTATTATCTGGTAAATGAAAGTGAGGGGAGTGCAA
The DNA here is from genome assembly GCA_964501255.1 of uncultured Methanospirillum sp. Taxonomy (GTDB): domain Archaea; phylum Halobacteriota; class Methanomicrobia; order Methanomicrobiales; family Methanospirillaceae; genus Methanospirillum. The sequence goes on from CAZCSN010000068.1 coordinate 2,548, forward strand.
AACGGGTACCGATAGGAACGGCTGATCTTGACTCTATCACATCCGGCGGGGATTATTCAAGTGTAAAGACCTTCCTTTTACCGCTTGACCTGGCTGATGGCGCATACAAATTTGTCAGGGAGATCATGGGAAAAGAGACTGCACCGGTCCAGCAGAAAACGATACGAATCACCGACCCGCTCCCTGATGGCAGTGCAGCCGATCTTGTGGGATCCGGACTTATCATCCCTTCCCAGGCAGGACCGGGTGATCAGATCCGGGTGATTACTGCCGTAGAAAACCGTGGAGGAACAGATGCAGGAAAATTTTATGTCGATCTTTATCTGACAAACCGATCAGTTCAGACCGCTGAACCACTGCTTCTGGGAACATGGGAGGTCGGATCTGTTCCGGCAACCGGCCAGGCAAGTTCGACCCGGACTTTTACCATTCCCCGTGACATTCTTGCAGGTGAATACGGGGTTCTCATGGATGTTGATCCGGGCAATCTGATACCTGAAAGCAATGAGGAGAATAACGACTGGTACCGGGACGGGATGATCCGGATTATCGCCGGAGGCCCACAGACGATCGCACCCCCCGTCTTCATCAACACCACCACATCCATCGTTATGATAAACCAGGATCAGGGTCTTCAAAACCAGTCCTGATTCCTTTCCTTTTCTGTTCATGGATGCACCACCGCATACTTTATAGTGAACCACGAGATATACTATACCGGTAAATTGAGATCGCAGTGGATATCATCCGTCAGCAGACTATTCTCATTCTCTTTTTTCTTCGTGTTTAGATAGGGGGCCGGCTCTTTCCGGTCCCCGGTATTGACATTCACTGACAGTTTACCGGAGGTTCGATAAACATGTTCTCAGTATTTGGTATAACAGACCCTGCAATCTGGATGGGGTACGCATTAGCGATTGGTCTCGCACTCGCCTGTGTTGTGTACGGAGCCTTGAACTGGAATAAGGGAGGTCGTGATCATGGCAGTTGACCCGGTCGTGACTATTATCCTCGTGCTCGTATATGTTGCCATCACACTGGTGCTTGGATATCTTGGGTACAGGAAAACCATTCATGCAGAGGATTACCTGCTTGCCGGCAGGGACAGTCATCCGGTGATCATTGCCCTGTCCTATGGTGCAACCTTCATCTCAACATCAGCCATTGTGGGATTTGGTGGTGTTGCAGCAAACCTTGGCATGGGGCTCATATGGCTGACAGTCTTTAATATCGGGGTTGGCATTCTCCTCGCATTTGTTCTCTTTGGAAAGAAGACCCGGGAAAAGGGGGCTGAGACGGGGGCGGTCACATTCCCGGACCTTATGGGAAAGATCTTTCATACAACAAAACTCCAGTTCATCAGTGGTATCATCATCCTCCTTGGTATGCCGCTCTACACCGCTGCGGTTTTGATCGGAGGGGCACGGTTTCTGGAAACGACACTCAATATCTCATATACTACCGCACTGATTGGATTTGCAGTAATAGTTGCGGTTTATGTCATTTATGGTGGTCTCATTGCCGTCATGTACACCGATGCATTCCAGGGGGCAATTATGCTCATCGGTATGACGATACTTCTGGTGCTGACCTACCTGTTTGTCGGAGGAGTCACAGCAGGAAACGCGGCACTTGCAGCCATGTCAGACCTGGTTCCTGAGACACTTGCAAGTCAGGGAATGACCGGATGGGCATCAATGCCCGAACCTGGATCACCAATCTGGTTTACCCTTATCACCACTCTGGTCCTTGGTGTTGGTATCGGAGTGCTTGCCCAGCCCCAGCTGGTTGTCAGGTTCATGACTGCACGGGAGAACAGGGCACTCAACCGGGCAGTTTTGGTAGGCGGGCCGTTTATCCTTATGATGACCGGTGTTGCCTTTACCGTTGGTGCACTTACCAATGTCTACTTCTATCAGCATATGGGCAAGATTGCAGTCGATGCAGCAGGCGGTAATGTCGACTCAATCATTCCGCTGTACATTAATACGGCAATGCCGGACTTGTTTGTCATCATCTTTATGCTGACACTGTTGTCTGCTGCGATGTCCACCCTCTCATCACTCTATCACACGATGGGAACAGCGCTTGTCTGTGATATCTGGGGACGGGGACAACGATGTGCGATGTCACTCCGGGCAAACCAGATCGGGTGCATCATTATGATGATTCTCAGTGTAATTCTTGCTCTTGCCATGCCGGCGAGTATCATTGCACGGGCAACCGCGATGTTTATGGGTCTGTGTGCCTCGGCATTTCTTCCGGCATTCGCAGTTGGCGTCTACTCAAAACATCCTTCCCGAACCGGGGCTCTGGCAAGCATGATGGTAGGTGCATGCATCTGGTTCTTTTATACGGTGTTCATCCATACCGCAGAAGCAAAGGCTCTTGGTATCTCCCAGTTCCTTACCGGATCAGTAACCATACTTGGGGCACCATGGACGGTGATAGACCCCCTGATTATTGCCCTTCCGATATCACTCATGGTCATGGTGCTGTTCCAGATTCGTGAACACCATACCGGAGGAGTCAGCAAGCATTAAAGAACCCGGATGAATTCACACCAGGATTCCTTATTTTTGAAATCAGAACGCATTCGACGGGATATACTACGCTGACAGAGTGCTGGAAAAAAGATTTCTTCTTCGGGTAATAATATTCGGTCATTGAATCCTTCAGGAGTTGCTACCATGAACAAAAGAATCTGACTTATTCTGATCTTTGCCCTGATCCTGCTCATCATCCCTGCATTCGGGGATGATGTAACAAAAATATATGGAAGTGTTCCGAAAAACGGAGTCAACCAGGTAACTCTTGACAACTCAGTAAATGATAAGGAAGCAGTTGTGGTATTCAGGGAGATACACTGGCCGATACCATTCGCCGTATACCTCGGACCTCATCAGACAGGGGTATTAAAACTGCCGTCTGAATCATACCAGGTGTTCTATACCCTTGGGCGGGGATGGAATGTCGCTGATAAAAAGTTCAACAGTGAGGCAGAGTACTTCATGATATCCGGTATTTTTAATCCGGCTGAATCAGGTATCATCCATGAGGAGAAACTTCGTCCGGCAAGGGTCGTAAATGAAACCTGGGATCCGGATGAATTTGTTAACAGTACTTATGGTGAAACTATAGATTATGCGGAATGGAAATGGGCTGAGAGTACCATTCCATTATACACCGTCCCGTATTCTGACATGACTCATGTTCCAATAGATCCATCAGAATTTCCTCTTTCATGAAAACTACATGTTGATGAATAAACAGGAAAATCTTGTCACCATGAAAATACAAAAACCATACCATCTTTCTAACAGAGAAAAAGATAAGGTATTGCAGAAAATCAGCAGGTATTGTACAAAAAAACCTGAAATTATAGCTGCGCTCTCATTCGGCTCGTTTCCAGAGGGTCAGTTTCGGGATATCGATATTGGCCTGGTCCTGGGCAGAACCTTTTCCCCATCTGCGTTCTATGAACAGGAGATTGAACGTGAACTATCAAAATTCATCAATCTCCCTGTTGATGTCAGAATTCTCAACAATGCACCAGTACGGTTTGTATACCTGGTTCTCAGGCAACAACATTTCATATTCTGTAAAGATCCAAAAGCCTTCGCAGCATTTGAATCTGATATCATACGGGAGTATCTAGATTATTCGTATTATCTGAACCAATACCGGAGGGAAGTCCTTGGTATCAGCTGACAGGGAAGTAATTAGTACCCTCTTTTCTGAGCTCTATTCCGCAATGGAGGCTCTTGATGAGATCACTCGGGAGGGGAAAGAAAGGTTCATGGCAGACAGGCATCTTCGGGGAAGTGCAAAATATCATCTTCTTGTTGCTATTGAATCCGTACTTGATCTCTCAAATCATCTTATAACGAAAAATAAGTGGAGATTACCTGAAGATTATGCAGATATATTTCTGGTCATGGCTGATAATAAAATATTGAAACGTGATGAAGCTGAACACCTGGGCGATATGGCCCGCTTTAGAAACCGTCTTGTACATCAGTACTGGAAGATAGATGATGCCGTGATATGGGATATCCTAACCAATAACAAGACAGAAATATTAGATTACGCAGAAAAAATCCTGAAATCGGTAAATCCTGAAACTTAAAAAAATTTAGATATAGGGGTTGCGAAGACCCTTTTTGACACCAAAGGATGCCCGGTGTTCGAGTTCCTTCTGGTTCTTGGTGATCTTCTCGGTTGCAAGCTTGGTGACAAGCTCAAGACCTGGCTTGACGCTCTCAATCGGCTTGGTCTCAAAGACACCGGCTGCGACTGCCTTGTTCCAGATATTTTCTCCATTGGTGTTCCGGATAAACACAGTGGACCATCCGTCCGGGGTTCCGACTGAACCGGTGGAGATGTCGGCAAGGTTTGCCACGTAGTCAAGACAGACATGACAGCCTGGCTGCTCGTATTTGTGTGTAAGTTTGAGCGGAATCTGGGAGACTGCACCACGGTTGGTGTATGCCCAGTACTTCCCCTTTCCGATATCGGTCTTCTTGAGTGAGTGCAGATCGACATTGCAGTGGTCCTGCACGATCTGGGTCATGCTCTGGTATGAGAAGTTCTCCATACAGAAGATACCCATAGCAAGAGCAATCTTGTCACAGACGTCACGAAGTCCGACCGGGTACAACTGTGCTTTTCTGAGTGCCTGGATCTGGCAGGGAGTTCCGACGATACCGACCTTGTCAAGACCATACTTACGTACTGACTCTTTCAGGACGGACATGTTCGGACAGACATTGTATCTGGTGCCCCGTGAAGACAGGATCTCTTCCGGAGTGGTTGCCACAATCGGCTTTGGCTGCCATGGCTTTTCTCCCTGGCCTGCAACGATTGCACCGTCAATAATGCCCTCTTCAAGTGCGTAGAGGAACATTGAGGTGACAATCCCGCCATCCTGGGAGCAGCGCAGGACTTCTGCACTGGTGCTGCGGGCAGCAACTGCAGATTTGTATTTGCCAAGATAATCCATGATTAGTTCCCTCCCGGGTTCATGGCACCATTAATGGCAGTGATGATGCTCTCATACTGATTCACGACATCAAAGCTATAGAATGCACGTGGACATGCTGCATAACATGCACCACACTTGATACACATATCACGCTCGATGTTTGGCTTGCCTTCCTGCATGGTGATTGCATAGACCGGACAGGACGTGGCACAGGTACCACAGCCCATACACAGACCCTGGTTGATAACCTTGGTCATGATGTCACAGCCACAGGCCTCACTGCTGGTTGCCTTGCTTCCCTCACTGGCAAGTGCCATGAGTGGTGCAAGGTATGCCTTTGCAAGTGCCTGCTGCTCTGCATTTCCTTTCAGGAGCAGGTATGCCATTACACAGACATTTCTGATCTGCTGCGGGCATGGTGCACAGCCGGGGATATAGACATCAACATCAATGACGTCACCGATGGGGACAAATCCCTCGTGCTGTGGCTGGTTCCACTGTCCACCACGGCAGAACCGGGTGATGTTCCCATATGCCGCACAGCCGCCGAGAGCAACAACGACTGCTGCTTTCTCACGGGTTTCCTTAATCTCTTCTACAGACAGTTCATCCTGCAGACAGACTGACCCCTCAACCAGTGCAACATCCATCTTTGGAATGTGACGTGCATCGGCAAGAGTTAAACAATATACGAGGTCAGCGTAATTGTCGAGGATGGTGAATAACCCCTCGTAGGTGTCAGCGAGGGAGACAAGACATCCTGTACACCCACTCATGTGTACATGTCCGACTGTAATTTTGTTAGCCACAGGCCTTTCCTCCTTCTTTGGTTCTTCTTTCGCAATCGGTTCAGATACTGGAGCCTTCGGTGCCTGCGATTTCGGAGCAGGTTCCTTCTTCTCCTTCTTCCCGAAGATCAATGATAGTAGTCCCATGATTTACCCCAATCATTTTCAGCACGAGCTGTACTGTCCTTGGGATCGCCTCTGTTACCTCTTCGGAGAGTCCTATCTCAAATTCCGGTTCAGAAACCCGCTTCGGCTGGCACCCGATGATATCAATCTTCACCCGGTGTTTCAGCTGATGGATGGGTTCAGTCAAATCCCAGGAATGAGCATCCCGGTATTTTCCCGGTGGCAGATCATCAGGACTGATAATCGCAATATCCCCGGGTTTTCCTCCGAAATCAGCAATATCAATGATGAAGAGGTGTTTGACCGGCTCATCCGATTGCGCAAGAAGGGTAAAGAGGAAATGCGGACCTCCAAGGCCAGCATCAATTACCTTTACATTCTCGGGCAGGTCGAGTTTCTGAAGTTCCTCGACTACGGCCGGTCCGAACCCATCATCCGCAAAGAGCGGGTTTCCGCACCCGCAGATTACGATCTCCTGGAACAGCATGCGCAGGGCACTCTCACTGGACGAGCTTCTGGGCGACAATCTTCTTGCTCTCGTCAACTACCAGCATGTGGGTAGCACAGGATACACAGGGGTCATATGCACGCATGATGACCTCGGCAAGCTGCCATGGTGCTCCCTCGAGAGCCCGACTGCAGGTCGGGAAGTTCCATGTGGTCGGAACAAGAAGGGTGTACTCCTGAACTTTTCCGTCCTTGACGCGGGCAAGGTGAACATCACAACCACGTGGTGCTTCGTTGGCGTTCCATCCAAGGCTGCCGTCACCCTGTGGGATCTCGTCTGCAAGTACTGAACCATTGCAATCAAGTGCATCACAGGCTTCGATCATGGTGTACAGACAGTCTGGGTACTCCATTTGCCGTGCGATCTGCAGACCTATGGCACCCTTGCGATCATAGTTCTTAAACTGGACCAGACGGGCACGAGGACCGACTTCTCCCGGCTGACCAGCGTAGAGCGGGACTGAAGTGCAGGCCTGCATCTGTGGCCAGGTCTTGGTTCCTGCCTTGGTGGTTCCACCGACCGGGTAGTCTGCATCTTCAAGGCTGACCTCGAGTTCTCCCTGGTACCAGTTGTATGGTGAAACATCAGTCCACCGGTCAGGGTCCCACTTGGGTTCAAAGTCAAGGCTTGAACTGTCAAAGACCGGATCTACTGCCATGTACCC
>CAZCSN010000069.1:0-9013 GCA_964501255.1 uncultured Methanospirillum sp.
GCATTTCATGTGGCGATGATGGCTGCACGGGAAGAAGAAAATCCCCTCTTTCGTGAATTTGAGTACCTGTGTGAGATACTGGCTGAGTACGAGGTTGTCGTCAGTCTGGGTGATGGGATGCGTCCCGGATGTCATGAGGATGCGACCAGGGAGGCAAAGACTGTTGAATATCTGAACCTTGGCCGGCTTGCCAGACAGGCCCACCATCTTGGTATCCCCCGGATGATAGAAGGACCGGGTCATATGCCCCTTGAGCAGATCGGATACAATGTCAGGATGATAAAGGAGCTGACCGATCAGGCCCCGCTCTATCTTCTCGGTCCGCTTGTCACTGATATCGCGTCAGGGTATGATCATGTGGTCGGCGCAATAGGCGGAGCGATTGCGTGCAAACATGGTGCGAACTTCCTGTGTATGGTATCACCAAGTGAACATCTTGCTCTCCCGCGGGTCCATGATATCATTGAGGGGACGAGGGCCTCGGTTCTCGCAGCGCATGTAGGGGATCTGCTTGCCGGCCGGAAAGATGCATATGAGCGTGAAATACTGATGGGGAAGGCACGCTTTGAACTTGACTGGGAGACACAGTTTAAAACATCGTTATTTCCTGATGTGGCACGAGTTATTCATGACCGCGACCCTGAAAAGGAGACCTGCTCGATGTGTGGTGACCTGTGTGCGGTGAAGATGGTGCGGGATCTCTTTCCATGTCCGGATGGAGATGATAACGAAAAATGTGATCCCAGCCCTTCAGAATCAGATGTTGCAACTGGTTGCAACCATTGAAACAGGCCAAAGCACCAAAAATACTTCGCAATTCTTATGATTGTATGGAGACGAACATGCCAGGCAGAACCAGGTGCAACCCTTCCAAGGTATTCATTTTTCGTTGATCTCTGTTCAGGGGGTATCTCTCCAAAAAATCTCTCATTTTATGCCCGGAAGATAGTTTCTGACTATTTTCCAGTAGTTTTACCTATATTCCTTATAATCTGTTTCAGGCAACACTGGTATGTCACACAGAGACCTGTGAAAAACATCCGGGAGTTCCTCCTGAATGAATGACAGGATTCTCGTAAGGTGAGTAGCGTTCAACGTGTCCTCCTACAGCAGTAACGTCCAGCTCATCCATGTAACTGAAACCCCCCGGTCAGGAGAGGTTTCATGTCCTCCGATTCTCCCCTCCTGACCACACCCGAATTTCACCCGGCCGATCCCGCGGCCGGTTTTCCTCCGTTTCATGGTTCAACAAAAGTACTTATGGAGATAGATATGCTTGTACAGAATGAACTTCCCAAAAAATACAATGAGCGTCAGATCTGTCTGATACAGTACCTGAAAAGCCAGATGAAACCAGGTTCGAATTTTTTTAAGTCAAAGTATATCGCCAGGGAGACCGGCTTATCTTCAAAAGAGGTAGGGACAAACATGGCACTCCTGTCTGAGATCTGTCCTGACTTTACGATTGAACGGTATAGTTACTCAAACAGTACAACCTGGCTCGTCACAGCACCCCAGGTTTAACCAAAACTTTCCTCCTCATTTGTTGGAAAAGGTACCGGGTTTCATGATCCGAATCAGGTCGGCCCGGGACGGATTCCTTCGATGGAGGCCGGCTGATAAAACCTTTCCCTTCACGATGTCATGTAAAATCAACTATTTTTCAGTTCAATACGTACTAATATATAATAATAACTTAAATTACCGTATATGAGATGGTTTTTCCGGGTATTTTGGATTTTCCTGTACCTGCTGGTCCTCATGAGTTCATCAGGTGTTGGGGATATTGCTGGAATCGATAAAAATACAACGATTCAGGTATTTGAGGAAGAGGGATTTCAGGTACAGGAAGGGCAAATGGCAACAACCAACCCGATCAGTTTATATGAGGCCGGGATTGCTCCTTCATGTTATGGAAATAATCCCTCCAGCCCGTATATGCAATTTAAAGTTCCGAAAGCTCCCGGACAAACTGTTAATAATACAATCACCGATGCCGGCATCATTCCTGAAGATGCCGGGTTATGGCTTGATTACCGGATGAGACCTGATGAGGCGATCGTATATGTTGGGATCACCCCTCCTGAATGTGTATATTTCAGCTATGTCGGGTATATTGCGATACGGTATTCTGAAGAACTGGGCACATTTCACCGGATATTTGCAAGTCTTGGGGATTCAATAAGCCTTTCACGGTTACAAAGTGAACCAGCTTATCAGGCGAATGTGTTTTCACAGCCGATTATTATCATCTTCACTGCTGACAGGAATACCGATCAGACCGTACGGGAGGCATTACGAAAGGCCGGGTATCCTGATGAGATAATACACACCCTGGTCATTCCAAAAAGCCTGGTCCGCATGGGAATTGATGCAAAATCCGATACATTCTCAGTGCTGAACCGTATTGCGATGTTTAAAAATCAGACCGAAGGAAAAGAATTTATCAACAGCTCCCCGGGAGTTGTATACCGCCTGACTCCGACAACTGAGACTGAGTCAGTATATTATCCGGTACCGGAACTTATCCCCCGGGGGACCGGAACCCCTCATGAACTGGATCTTACTCCGGATCTTGAGGAACTTCGCCAGGCAATTATCGCTCAGTATGGCGGGGCACCTCATGTCGAACCCATGACAACCAGTGTCTGGATTTTCGAAGGATATGATGCAATTCAAAGGGGAGTCGATGCCCTTGGCGATACCAGGGATACCATTTATCTGAACACTTCCAGTACGGTATTAGGTGACAGACCTGGAGAAGCCATTATTGTGTACGGGGTCAACCATGCTGCGACCGGAAAGGCCACCTATTCGAACTTTGGCGTGTATGGTCAAAAAGCTCTGAATGGAATTGGAGGAGTATCAAATCTGGATCTTGCCGGGACCGCGGAGAAATTTATTCCTGACAATCCGAATGCAAAGTACCTGTACGTGGCGAAAGTAGCACGGGAGGATGATCCTGATATGGTAGCCCTTGTTGTTCCTTCCGGAGTGGGGCCATATGGAATTGAGCCTGATGACCCGTGCTTTATTGGTTTTCGGACATATGTTGAGCCTGAAACCGGGGTCAGTCCGGCATGGAACGAGATATTGTATGATCAGGCAATGAAAATCAACCCCTGATCCCATAATACAATTTTTATTTTTAAATCATTTTTGAATGTTTTTTAGTCAGAATATCCAGAAAATAATTTTAAAACTCTCATTATCTTTTGGAAAAGCAATGAGCGATTATTGTGGATATTCATAAGATATAGGTAATATGCGATTTCATCAATAATAACGGAAGAAACGTATGCCAACACAACGATATTCTGTCACCCAACCACCGATTGAGAATATCTTTACATGGATTAAATCTGGAGATATTGCGATTCCAGAAATTCAGCGCCCATTTGTATGGAAAGCAACAAAGGTTCGTAATTTTCTTGACTCGCTCTATCAGGGGTATCCGGTTGGATATCTAATAGCATGGCGAAATCCTGATGTAAAATTGAAGGATGGAACCACTTCAGCAGGAAAACGGATTCTTATTGATGGTCAGCAAAGGGTCACCGCTCTGATGGCGGCTTTGCTTGGCCATGAGGTTATTGACAAGGATTATCAGCGGGTTAGAATCAAGATAGGATTTCATCCGGTTCTTTGCAAATTTGAGGTTTCAAATCCGGCGATTGAGAAAGATTGTGGTTGGATAGCAGATGTTTCCATTCTTTTTGATCCGAATACGAAGATGTTTGATCTCGTAAATGCGTATTGCCTGGCAAATAATGGAGCCTCCCATGATGAGATATTCCGCTGTCTTGAACTTTTAAGGGGGATTACCAGTAACCAGATTGGTCTTATTGAACTGAATTCAGATCTGGACATCGAGACGGTTACTGAGATTTTCATACGGGTCAATTCTGAAGGTGTACCTCTGAGCCAGGCTGATTTTGCAATGTCAAAGATTGCAGTGAATGAGACATATGATGGAAATACACTCAGAAAGGCGATTGATTATTTCTGTCATCTCGCTGTCGCTCCTGAATTTTATTCGTTAATAGAAAAGTCAGATCCACTCTTCGTGAAAAGTGAATTCTTTCCAAAGATGGCCTGGCTTCGGAATGAGAATGATGATCTGTATGATCCATCCTATACCGATATGCTTCGGGTTGCATATACCTCAGAGTTTAAACGTGGCAGGCTTGAGGATTTAGTTGCTCTTCTATCAGGCAGAAATTTTGAGACAAAACAGTTTGAAGAGACTATTGTAAAGGATTCATTCGTTCGTCTGAAAAAAGGAATTATCAGATTTATGAATGAAACCCACTTTAAACGCTTTATCATGATTATCCGATCAGCCGGGTTTGTGGATAGTACGCTGATTGGATCACAGAATACACTTAATTTTGCCTATATTCTCTATCTCACCCTGCGAGATCAAAAAGTACCGGAAGCTGATATTGAAAGACATGTCCGTCGTTGGTTTGTTTTTTCAATGCTTACTTCGAGGTATACCGGTTCACCTGAATCGGCCTTTGATTATGATATCAGGCAAATATACTCACTGGGCATTGATGCCTATTCAGATTCTCTTATCCGTGGTGAATTATCCGATGCATTCTGGGAAGCTGCACTCCCCCAGCAGATGACAAGTGCAGTCGTATCCAGTCCTCAGTTCCATGTCTATCTTGCTGCCCAGGTCAAGATGAACGATAAAGGTTTTCTTTCACGGGATATTACAGTCCGGGAACTGATTGAGCATCGCTCTGACCTGCATCATATCTTTCCCCGTGAATACCTGAAAAGGAACGGCCTTACAAGAGGACTGTATAATCAGATTGCAAATTATGTTGTCGCTCAGAGTGAAATTAACATAGCAATCGGGAAGAAAGAGCCAAAGATCTACTTTGGTGAGATCAAAGAGCAATGCAGGGGCGGAAAGAAAAAATACGGGAATATCACAGATCCAGATGAATTGTTGGAAAACCTGCGGATGAACTGTATTCCGGAAAGTATTATGAAAATGACGGTAGCAGAATACCCTGATTTTCTCAATCAAAGACGTATTCTCATGGCCCAGAAGATCAAGGAGTACTTCCGAAGTTTATAGCAGTATGCCCCATCATGATTATCGCGTGGTTTGCACCAGATATGAATTATATCCGGAACATAATCATTAATAACATCAGCGTCGTTTTTTCTGATGATCAGCTTCTCGATGGCTTGGCGAGTACCAGATCCTGCCATTCAGATTTACACACGCGAAATCGATCATGATCGGTCAGATTGCCGGGTGACAGGGGCATGATCACAAATCCCTCCCATAACCGGTATGATTATGGAAGGATAGAGACACGGTGTCTGATATCGTATGGAAGGCAAGAGACTGTACGTCGGCAACCTGACGTACTCTGTGAAGGAAGACCAGCTGAAGGATTTATTCTCGCAGTATGGTGAAGTTGTCAGTGTAAAAATTATTGAGCAGAAAGGGTTCGGATTTGTGGAGATGGCCACCAGCGAGCAAGCTCAAGGAGCTATGGACGCTCTGAACCAGACCGTTTTTGAAGGGCGGACCATGCGGATTGATGAGGCACGGCCCATGCAGCCCCGTCGGGAGTACGACCGCGGATCAGGTGGCGGTGGATACAACCGGAGCAGGGGATACAGTCAGGGCCGCAATTACTAATTTACCGATCTTCATCTTTTTTATCGTTATGTGACTGTTACAACCTTTTTATATGGCCGTCCGTAGGTGACTGACACACCCTGACCCTCCCGCACTGCCTGATACATCAGCTCATAGGTTCCTGGTTTGGCTGGGGCTGTAAGTTCAAAGGGAATCGTATATGACTGCTTGGAGTGTATCCCGGAAGGTACAGGCAGCCAGGCAGGCCCCCATGTGGCAGCATCACCAAGTGCCCTGATTCCAACGGCATGCATATCAAGCCAGTTATCTGACCCGTCATTGAGCAGGGTGATATTTACCTGATACGACTTCCCAGCCTGCATCGCTGAGGGAATACTGTCCCCGGTAATGACAGCATGCACACCGGTGATGATAGTAAATGGTGTGGAGACCGGAACAGGGGTCTGGGTCTGGACAGGAGGTTCAGGTTCAGCCGGCACCTGGGGGGTAAATCCTGTCCCTGCAGGGATTAAGGGGTACTGATCGATGAGACCTGCATCGATATACGGGATATCACCAATACCATCCTGGTCTGCATCAGGGATCATCTGGGATGCATAAACAGGAATGCCCCCCTGGACCCAGAGATTCCCCCCGGTTTTTGGCCCGTTGATAATATTTGTCCGGTTCGTTAGGGAAAGAGAGAGAACAGCCCCTTCACTTGCAATATTTTTGATATTCATCTGGTTATCAAGGATATTATTCCAGATCTGAATACCAGGTGCATGATCAAGGAGGATACCCGGTCCGTGATTTCCTTCAATCCGGCAGCCGGTGATCACCCCGCCCTCCGTATTTTCCAGATATATCCCTGAACCGGTATTCTCTGCAATAACGAGATCCCTTATCTCCGGAGTCCCTCCTGATATGAAGATCCCCTTCTCGTTCCCGCTGATTCTGGAAGACAGGAGAACCGGTTTTTTCAGGTTTTTGGATGAAAAACCGATCCGTGAACCGGTAATGGTAACATCACTACAGGTACAGTCCCGGTCTGAAGTCAGCATATCTGATACGGATGGATCAGACCCATGATCTTTTCCCCAGGGAAATTCGGATGAATCAGACCCTTCAAGGTATATTCCGGTCACCTCATCCTGAATGGTCAGGTTCTGTATCCGGACACCGGTAATCGCTTTCCCTTCTGAATCAAAAAGCGCCACCCAGATGCCAACCGAGGGATCATTCGTCTTTGCTGGGCGTATGGAATGTCCCTGACCGTCAAGAATGACCGACGATGAAGTGATGATAATGCCGACCGGGTATGCATGGGTGATATTATTCTCAAGGGTATACCGTCCGGGTTCATCAATAAGAACATAATCACCGGTATATGTCCCTGATTCAGGGGGAAATGCCAAAGAGACCCCATGCACCGGGTAGAGAAAAAACAGTGTCATGCAAAGAGCTGCACACACAATTGTTCGGATCATATCTTCACTCTGCTCGTATCGTAGCAGAAAGATGAGCTTTGTCAGGGTTTATGGCTTTTCTGCCGGCATGTCGTCAGGGTATGTATCCACGATTCTGATTCCTTCCTGGACGAGGAAAACGTCTATGTATGCTCCTTCCGGGCGTGCATGATGTTTCATCACCCGAATCCTGCGCATGCTGTCCCGACGCTCAATCTGAAGGATAATCTTACAAAGATGGTACAGGCCGGTCCCGCCGAGCGGAGCAAAATCACCCCGGCTGATATCCATGTATACCTGGTTGGTGATGAGAACCGGAATGTCATACCGTTTGGCATAACCGAGGAGGATGACCATCTGACGGTTAAACTTCTGAAGTGCTTCCTGGATATGTTCCAGTTCCGTCCGGTACAGTCCGGTTGCAGAATCAAGAATAATAAGACCTGCCTTCTGGTCCCGTATCACCTCCTCGGAATCATGAATCATCATGGCCTGCTGGGTAAAATCTGCCGGTTCATAGAGGAACAGCCGGTCAGCAAGGCGCTCTGCCTCATCCCCGGCAATCTGACTGAACCGCTCGGCAGAGAAACTCTCGGTATCAAAATACACCACTGACTCCCCCTGCCGGAGGGCTGATACAGCTGCCATGAGGCATAATGTGGATTTTCCTGATCCTGGCTCACCAAATATCTGGGTTATCATCCTCCGGGGATATCCGGTTCCCATAAGGGCATCAAGTTCTGAATTACCCGAAGATACCCCGGTTAATCTCAATTCTCCTCACCGTTACGATATCTCTTTCCCGCCTTCGTCACTTCGTGCAGGACATCCCTGACAGGAATATTCCTCTGCCTTGCGTATTCTTCGGCAAACCCGTATTCAGGCTTTACCAGGTAACAGGTATCCCCGATATATCCGAATTTTACCGGAAAAATAATCTCCTCCCCGTGAATGCAGACAGGGATATGCTCAATCTCCCGCCTGGCGATAAACCGGTGAACAGCGGGGGTAACTCTGATCCCCAGTGTTCCCATTTCCCTGGCAAGGATCTCGGCAAGGGATGCTGACCGGCCGGGTGGTGCGATCACCCTGATGAGATGGCCGGGTCTTCCCTTCTTCATGAGAATCGGAATGGCACAGGCATCCCGTGCTCCCTCCTCCATCACCCGGGTAAGGACCGTGCCGATGCATTCCCCGGTCATGTCATCAACATTGGTCTCAAGAATATCAACAATATCTTCAGACATCCCCTGGCATTCCATGATAAACGCCCTGAGTACGTTTGGGGATGCGGGATCATCCCTGGTCCCCGCTCCGTATCCGGTCTTCAGGATGGTTCCGGTTGGAAGATTATTCATCCCTTTTCCGCAGATCTCGGTGAGAATCGCCGCACCGGTCGGGGTCAGCTGCTCGCCGGAATAGTCCCCGGCCATCACCACCAGGTGCCCTGTTGAGAGGATCTCCAGAGTTGCCGGGGCCGGTACCGGAAACGTCCCATGAGCACAGGTCAGCATCCCCTTTCCCACGGCAACCGGCAGGGAGACGATCATATCAGGAGAGAGGAGGTATACCGCCATGCAGGCTCCGATGACATCCGCAATGGCATCATCAGCGCCAACCTCATGAAAGTGAACGTGACGGGTTCCATGAACCGCCTCTTCGGCGGCTGCAATCCGTCTGAATATCCGTTCAGCCTGTGCGATGACGGGAGAGGGCGCATCTGCCGTCTGAACGATGGCAAGCACCTCATGGAGCGTCCGGTGTGCAGGACCGGCACGGGTATGAACCCTGAGTGCAGCGATGCCACATCGTGTCACCGTCTCGAGATGGGGTATCTCAACAACAGAACTCATCGCTCGCATGACCTGCTCCTTATCTGCACCAAGGCTCAGGAGAGCTCCGCATATCATATCCCCTGCAGCGCCGTGAAAGG
>CAZCSN010000070.1:0-8987 GCA_964501255.1 uncultured Methanospirillum sp.
GTTCCAGGCAATCCTTCCCCTCCGGGGCAAGATCCTGAACGTAGAAAAGGCAACGGTGCACAAAATCCTGAAAAATAATGAGATTCAGGCACTCATCTCGGCAATCGGGACCGGCGTTGGTGAATCCTTTGACATTGAGAAGGCACGATACCATCACATCATCATCATGACCGATGCGGATGTTGATGGAGCCCACATCAGTACGCTTCTGATGACATTCTTCTTCCGATACCTCCAGCCGCTCATCGAGGCAGGGTATATTTACCTGGCCCAGCCCCCGCTTTACCGGATCTCGAAGGGAAAGCAGGAGAAGTATGCGTACACCGAAGAGGAGATGAAACAAATCCTTCAGGAGATGGGCGATAAGGGCGTGAATGTCCAGAGATACAAAGGTCTTGGAGAGATGAACGCATCCCAGCTCTGGGCAACCACCATGGACCCGGAGACGAGAGTCCTGAAAAGGGTGGTGATCGAGGATGCGGCCTACGCAAATGAGATCTTTGAAAAACTGATGGGTGATGATGTCACCGCCCGTCGTGACTTTATCAAGCGGCATGCAAAAGAGGTGACAAACCTTGACATCTGAAGATACCCAGCAGTCTCTCTTTACCCCGAAGGTCAACCCGGTCAATATCGAGGAGGAGATGAAGTCCTCCTACATCGATTACGCGATGTCGGTCATCATCGGACGTGCAATCCCCGATGTCCGGGACGGGTTAAAACCGGTCCACCGGCGATCCCTGTACGCCATGTGGGAGATGGGAAATACCCACGACAAGCCCTATAAAAAATCAGCCCGTGTGGTCGGAGATGTCATGGGTAAGTATCACCCGCACGGTGATGCATCCATTTATGATACCATCGTCAAGATGGCACAGCCGTTCTCGTACCGGATGATGCTTGTCGACGGGCAGGGTAACTTCGGATCTGTTGACGGGGACGCTCCTGCGGCAATGCGTTATACGGAGGTCAGGCTGAAACGGGAGGCAGAAGAACTCCTTGTTGACCTAGATAAAGAGACCGTCCAGTTTGTCCCGAACTTTGATGAATCTCTCCAGGAACCCTCAGTCCTCCCCGCAAAGCTGCCAAACCTGCTCATTAACGGTTCCGATGGTATCGCAGTCGGTATTGCAACCAAAATGCCGCCCCATAACCTGGGCGAGGTATGCAATGCGGTCTGCTATTACCTGGAACACCCGGATGCAACAGTCCATGACCTGATGCAGATAATGCCTGGCCCTGATTTCCCGACCGGCGGTATCATCATGGGCACCGACGGGATACAGAATGCATACCTGTCAGGCCAGGGCAAACTGACCGTCCGGGGTGTTGCCGAGATTGATGAATCAGGCAGGCGGGACCAGATCATCATCACGGAGATCCCGTATCAGGTCAACAAGGCAAAACTCATCGAACATATCGCTGAACTGGTCAAAGAAAAAAGAATTGATGGAATATCAGATCTCCGGGATGAGTCAGACAAGGAGGGGATGCGGATTGTCATCGATCTCCGCAAAGATGCACGACCCCAGCTGATACTCAATCACCTGTATAAGCACACCGCCCTTGAGAGCACGTTTGGTATCATTAATTATGCTATAGTTGACGGGCAGCCAAAAATCCTGGGTCTCATCGGCCTGATTGAACAGTTCATCCGTCACCGGATCTCTGTTATCACCAAAAGAAGTGAGTATGACAAGCGGAAAGCAGAAGAGCGGGTCCACATCCTCCGCGGACTCCTCCATGCAATCGACAACATTGATGCGGTGATTGCTACTATCCGGGCAGCCCAGACTGCTGATGAGGCAAAGGAAGCCCTCATTGCAAAGTTCTCGCTTGATGAGGCACAGGCGGGGGCAATTCTTCAGATGCAGCTTCGCAGGCTTGCTGCGCTTGAAAAGCAGAAACTGATCGATGAACGGGATCAGCTCGAGGCTGAGATCAGAAGACTTATCGAACTTTTGTCTTCCGAGGCAAATATCAGGGCAGAGATATCCCGTGAGCTGCAGGAGGTCAGGGATAAGTATGCAGACAAGAGGAGAACTCAGATCACCGGTGATATTCAGGAGATTGTACGGGAAGACCTGATTCCGAACAAACAGGTGCTTGTCTGTCTTACCCACCAGAATTATGTCAAGCATATGGATGTGGATGCATACCGGGTCCAGGGCCGGGGAGGCAGAGGAGTCATGGGCATCTCCATCAAGGATGGCGATTATGTGGAGCAGGTCTTTGTTGCCAATACCCACGACCATCTGCTCTGTTTCACCTCAACCGGCCGGGCATACTGGCTCAGGGTCTTTGATATTCCTGAAGGGTCCAGACAGAGTAAAGGAAAGGCTATTGTAAACCTGCTTGATCTTCGCAACGAGGAACGGATCACCGCAGTCATTCCGGTGCAGGAGTTCTCGTCCGACCGGTTCTTCCTCTTCCTGACCGAACGGGGAATGATCATCAAGATCCCGCAGGACGAGTTTGCACGCCCGCGGTCCACCGGGGTGAATGCGATCTCGCTTCGTGAGGGCGATAACCTGGTGCATGTAATGGTCAGTGACGGCAGCCAGGAGATCATCATCACAACCAGATATGGCCAGAGCCTTCGGTTCCATGAGGAACAGATACCCCTCCGTCACCGCAACGCCCTTGGTGTCATCGGTATGCGGATGAAAGACGATGATGTTGTCACCAGTATGACCGTCATTGAGGAAGGAAAGCACCTCCTTACCATCACCTCATCAGGATATGGAAAACGTACCAACTTTGATGAGTACCGGGGGCATGGCCGGGGTACGATGGGTGTCAGAAACATCAAACTGAAACGCAATGACGGTATTGTCACGGCATTTTCCGCAGGACCGGATGAAGAGATCATCCTCATGAGTGCTGAAGGTATCGTCATCAGAACCAGCGTTGATAAAATCCCCATTCAGGGCCGCTCAACCCAGGGGGTCAGGATTATGAGACTCTCCGCCGGTGACCGGGTCGTTGGCGTTACCTCACTCTCTCCTGAAGAGCAAAAAGACCTTGATGATGATATCCCCCAGGCAGAGATCATCGATGAAGGACCGGATGAAAACGGTTCCCAGGAAGAATAAAAAAATAAAACCCGGATAAATTAATTATCCCTTTTTTACGAAGACCGCGCTCCAGGTCTGTCCTGGGGAGTACCAGGATGCAGATCCGGTCAGGCTGTTATCTTCGCCAATTGCTCCGGTATAGTATCCGTTCATACCTCTTCGAAAGAGCCGGATATCATTCTCCTGAGCAGAGAGTACATCAATGACATCGGTTATGGCACCATTTGACCATGATGCCTCAATCGTCTTTCCATCCGCACTCACCTTCCATATGCCGTCATAATTGCCCATCGGACCTGACTCCCTGACAGACCATTCCGATAAGGGAGCAAATATGGCACCATTCTGATCCACATCTGGAGAATCAGACCATGTGTAATAGTACTGAATGAAGTACCACTCCTGGTACATGGTACACACAATATTTATCGCAAAATCCCGGTCCTTTCCCGTGACATACTCGGTCGGTGCAGTACTTGTCCAGAAGGTATGCGTCTGTTTGTCAGTTGCGCCACTGGTGCATCCGACTCTCAGCTGGGCTGCATCAGTTCCCCGTCCGCTCATTCCAAGATTTCCATATCCCATGGATGTCGGTGTGTTTGCCTGGGCACCAAGAGTTGAGTCCACATCCATACAGGGTGAGCAGACTTGTTGTTCCAGGGTAAAACTCATATCAAACTGTGACTCCGGATAGATAACAAACGGGGGCGGGGTCCATGAAAATGTCGATGATATCTTTTGTGAACACTCCATGGTATCCCATTTCCAGCTCGTATCTCCGGACACTGAGGTATCAGATGCATCATTCCAGGTTGTGGAGACGTCATCCCTGCCACCGGAATCCCGGTATACCTGATTCAGTACCCAGTGGCCTTCAGCATAAACAGGCTGGATACCCGTCACAACAATACAGAGGAGACAAATCACCAGGATGGCCCGGCTTTTATATACGGGTTGCATAAGGGTGAATGGAACAGGAGATTATTAATACATTTTTCTTTCAGCGGTTTTATATTAATAATAATATACGAAATTATGTCGTTTTTTCATAAAATGAGCTATCTTTTCCAATTATTTTTAAAAAATACAGCCGTTGATGCAATATCTGATATGACCGGATCTCAGAGCAGGAACCGCACATCACCTGGCTAAATCGTTTGGGACAATACTTTATCCAAAGAAAACGAGATTCTGATAAAATCTCTCTGTCTTCTCCGGATACGTCATCCCTCATGAACCACCCCCTGTATCCGGGTTTTATGAGGGAAGTAACTGCAGATACGGATATTCTTGCGGTCTATCAGTATGGAAGTTCAGTAAGCAGGAGTGATTACCGCGACATCGATCTCTGTATCATCACGTATGATGACAATCCACATGCATTTTTCAAACGATATCTGCATTATTCAGGCTCATATGCTGCAACCGGCCCGGTTCCGCTCGACATTACGCTCTTTTCACTGCTTCCGCTGTATATTAAAATCAGCGTCGTGCGGGAGGGAAACCCGGTCTTTGTCAGGGATGAAGATACTCTTTTTGAATTAATTATGAAAACAAACCGGTTATGGGATGATTTTGAACCATCATACAGGATAATGATACAGTGACAATTCCTGAAAGAATTCACAGTTCCATTCGGCTGCTTGATCAGTATCTTGATGAGTTACAGACGATATTTCCTGATGATTTTGAGGAATATCAAAAATCTCTCATTATCAGACGATCATCTGAACGGCAGATTCAGATAATTATCGAACAGATAACCGATATCTGCGCTCTCTTATACCGGTACAAAATGAAAGGACTGGCCGGAGATGATGGAAAAATTCTTGAGACTCTATCTCATAACTGCCTCTCACCAGAACTATGTGAAAAGATCAGATCCATGAAAGGATTTCGAAGCATTCTGGTTCATGGGTATACATTACCGGATGATGCCCTTGTACACAAAAATATCCGGGAGGGAATGGCTGATGTATACTTGTTTATTGAAGAAGCAGAAACCTGTCTTCAGAAGAATTAAACCATCCGGTACAGGTTTTTGGGTATCGTTATCTCAAACCTGGCCCCTTTGCCTTCTGTTCCGGTTTCCTGTATGGAAAGACCGGTGATAGAGAGAATCTCGCGGGAGAGGAAGAGCCCAAAACCGGTATTTTTCCCAAATCCATGATGGAATATCTTCTTTTTATCCTTCTCCGGAATTCCGACACCGTTATCCTCATACACGAGAATCAGGCCCTGTGGTGTCTCTTCGGTAAAGAACCTGATCTGCGTGACGTGCTCTCCATGCATCAGGGAATTCGTAATCAGGTTTGAAAACACCTTTTCAAGAAGCGGATCAGCATACACCTCAATCGCATTCAGATTGTCATCCCATGTGACAAACTCCACCCTGCCAAATTCCCTGGCATGTGCGATGGTGGAACCAAGGTTCTGCCATTGTGGCTCTTTCACCCCGACATCCTGATACTCTTTGGTAAATACGATCTGACTTCTGATCGACTGGGTTGCTTCAACCTGTTTTCCGATAAACGGCTCAAGCTCCGGATCCTTATTCTTCTTTTTCAGAAGATCCAGATAGGCAAGCAGGATTGTGATCTGGTTTAACACGTCATGGCGGGTGATCGAAGAGAGCAGATTGAGTTTGCGGTTACTCTGAACCAGGGCATCCTGTGCAATCTTCTGTTTGGTCACATCCATACATAAAAGCAGAATGGACGGCTGATTCTGCCACACAATCTCTGCCATCCCGACCTCAAGCCACCTGAGTTCCCCGGTGTTGGTAAAGCCACGAAGAGAAACACCGGCATGAATCTGTTCACCGGACAAGGCCCGTTCCATCAGTGCGGAGAACTCCTCCTGATCATCAGGATGGATGATATCTGATATCGTATGGTGTAACAGGTTTTCTGATGAATATCCAAATATTTCGGATGATTTTGGATTTGCAAATATGATTCTGCTGTCACGGAGCACAAAGACGCCCTCGCCGGCATTGTTTACAAGGAGCCGGTACTGCTCTTCACGCTGTTTTAATGCTTCCTCAGCCGCTTTCCGGTCGGTGATATCCCGTGCAATCGTCATCACAAGACTCTGGGTCCGAATCCGGATTGGATATGTCATAACCTCTGCATAGAGGATTTTTCCATCCTTCCTGTGAATATGAACCTCATCAGGGCCGGTCGGCCGCCCAAGGGCATTCTTTGCAAAGAGCACTGCCGTTTTGGTGATGTGCATGGACCCGATCAGCCCCATCGTAAAGATATTCCGGCCTTTCAGATCCTCAGGCGTGTACCCGGTCAGTTCCGTTGCTGCCCGGTTGGACTCAATAAACGTCCCTTTGATGTCGGTGAGAAGATAGGCTTCAGGGGCATAGTCAAAGAGGATCTTCAGGCGCTCCTCATTATTCCTGACCTCCTGCTCTGCTGCCTTCCAGTCAGATATATCAGTCAGAACGACCGTGACTGCCCGTATCTCATCTGAATTCTCATCCTTTACCGGAGTGAACCGACGGATATAATCCTTTGACATCCAGTGGAACTCATCCTGATACTGACGTTTCGTTGAGAAAACACGTTCAAGTGCCTTGTCAAACCGCTGATCCTCACCAGGCGGAAGCATGACACGCATTCGTTTCTCCAGATATTTGTCAGCGATATCCCCGAGCTTGTTCCGGTGATATGAGTTCATGAAGAGGTAGCAGCCCTCACGGTCAACCATGTAGACTGAATCACCTGTTGACTCAACCACGCTCCGGTAATTTGCCTGGGTAACCTGGAGGGTGGAGAGGGTCTTTCTCTGCTCGGTGACATCCTTAAATGTCCAGACCCGGCCGATGATTGTACCACCGATCCGTTGCGGGAGCGTATTCCGCTCAAACACCCGTCCGTCCCTGAATTCAAGGACGTCAAATGCTTCCTTATCAGGATGAGCCCTGAGATAATTGATCTTTTCAATGAACGAATCACGATCCTCAAGCTGATCCTCAAGATATGCGAGCAGGACCTCTTCATCCCGTTCTTCAATGACCGACTCAGGAATTAACCACATATCCAGAAATTTCTGGTTATAGTTGATGATCTTCCCGACCCGGTCAACGACAAAGATACCATCTGATGTGGACTCAAAGGTGGCCGTGACAAGTGATGCTCCCCGTGCCACCTCATCCTCCAGCCTGACCCGGTCGGTGATATCAATTGAGACAACCGTTACCGCCAGGGTCTGCTGGGAGGTCTGGTATCGCACAGGGATGAACTTGCGATTATAAAACCGGCCGTCCTTCTCATACTCCTCTGAATAATAATTATTATGCGTGATAACCTGGTTTAACGAGTGAACAAAGCGCTGTGTCTCCTCCTCGGTATGGAGATCCTTGTACATCTTTGACTCGTAATTCTCCCCATAAATGCCGAGCCGTTTCTGATGGGGAGTATTGATGAACAGATACCGGAAATGACGATCAACCATGTAGATTGAGTCATCGGTTGCCTCCACGATCGTCCGGAAGTTGGTATCCGCATAATGGAGGGCTTCTTCCCCCTGTTTCTGCCTGACCGTCTGTCTGATAAACGTATTCAGCCGGAGGGTTTCGAGTTCGGTCTCATCATTCTGGAGATAGAAATAATCGATACCTGCCTTGACAGCCTCTTTTACAACAGCAGGGGCCTGCGTCCCGGTGAAGATGGTGACCGGACTGTATTGAATGTGTTTTTTTACCCTGGCGATAAAATCAAGGCCGTTTTCCTTCCCCAGATCAAAATCACCGATGACAACGTCATAGTGTGCGGTCTGTAATTTATTGATGGTGTCCTTGATGTCGGTGGCTGCGCTCACTGATATCTTCGCACCGTTCTCTGAAAATAAACGGGTAATGAAGGAAAACTGCTTTGGATCTCCAATAGTCAGGATTGTGATGACAGCCAGATCAGATCACCTGCAGGTACGATGGACATCATTATGATACTCTGCCAAATGATTAAAACCATCTGCCCCGGTGGGAATAAATGAGGGGAGGGGGGTGATTGCTTTTAGGCAACGGTGTCAATGATCCGGCCCAGGAGATCCAGGGCTTTTTCCTGATTTTCCCTGACCGTGCTGATGATAGATTCATAACTTATCTCAGCATTGCATATTCCGTTTGCATAATTATCAACGGTGCATATCGCCGCAAAGGGAATACGCATCTCACAGGCAACGGTCAGTTCGCTTGCAATCGTCATTCCGACAATGTCCGCAATGTTCTTCATCCACCGGATCTCTGACCTGCTCTCAAGACGTGGCCCGCGTGTCTGGATATAAGTCCCGTGGGGTACTGCATCCGGGCAGAGCTGTATCAGGAGGGAACGCAGATGCGGATCAAATGCAGGATTTACATGATCGATAGAGTGATTCATGATGGTCGGCACTGGTGTCAGACATACATAATCATCAGGAATTACGCGGGATCCGGGAGGTATATGCTCCTGTAATGAGCCGGTTGACCCGAGAGCAATGATACGGTCGGCACCGGCGAGTTTCAGGGCTGCAATATGGGAACGGTACGGAATGATATGAGGGGCACAGCGGTTCTGATGCCGAAGGAGGAGGAGAAACCCGTCGCCCCTGAAGAGTTCACTCGTGCCATAAGGAGTATGCTGCTCAAATTTTGAATATTCTGACCCTTTATAGTCCAGTAATGACGTTCCACCAATAATACCAAGCATGTATGCGGGGTAGGTATTGGATGTGTACAATCAAAACTCTTTCAGGAGAATCAGATACACAGACCGGTTTTTTATCATCAGAACCGGAATGCCAGGGATGGATATATATGCAAGAAGTTGCAACCTAATAGGGCGGGCCGGTAGATCAGTGGGAGATCGCTACCTTGGCATGGTAGAGGCCGCGGGTTCAATTCCCGCTCGGTCCATC
>CAZCSN010000071.1:0-8814 GCA_964501255.1 uncultured Methanospirillum sp.
CTGTCAGGGCCGATCTGATCTCCCTGATCCCATTGGAGGTATCTGCTGGCTTGGAATGTCTTCACCGGCTGAAACCTGCTATCTTCCCATCTATGCCGGGGTATACCGCCTTCCGACCCCATATCTGCATGGATCCCACTGGGAGTTTGATCTGAACACTGCATTCTGGCCGTTCGAGCTGCTTCAGAATTATGCACGCCTCATGTACAGCTACATAGCACCTGAAATAAGGGCCGAACAGGAACGGATCGAGGGTGCTGCCATAGCAAACCAGACAGCAGTTGAGGCAAAGGCACTCGATCTCTACAAGATGAACGAACGATCCGCACGGGAATTCCTGACTGCATATACAAATGAGACAGCATTGAATACATTACAGGACTGGAAAGCACTCATGGGAGAGATGATCGTTACCTACCGGAACGGGAATTATAATAATGTTGAGAACAGGACCATCACCAATATCGGGTATCCGGACTGGTGGTATGAATATGCCCGGTACCAGTACGGACCCCGGGTGTATGATGTTGAGGGATTACACGCGATTCCTGATGTCAGATATGTCGGAGAGGAAGTGAATATCACCGGTGATCCGCTCACCTACATACAGACTCATCAGACCGGAAAAAATACAGGATGATCATCAAAGACATGGCATCCAAACGCGGGTTATTATGAACCATTCCATATCAGGATGCACAAGGGATGGAATCGATGGGTCGAAAGGTATGATGTCAGGGACGAAGAGAGTGAGTGAGAACCTGTCAGAACACCATACGATACCATATCACAGGAGATCGAAAGAATAAACCTGTATTACAATACTGTTGCTCATCACGTATGGTTTTATGAGGATCTGCGAGAACTGAACCAATGGTCTGATGAATACCATCCGTTCCATGCGTGATGGAACATCTTTTTCTTCCCCCGGTGATATACTTAGGAATGAGCCCAATCTTAGCAAAGAGATTTTTAGTAGAGGATTTTACTGATTCGTTTGATTTTATCGGGAATAAACTTTCAAAATCCCTGATTCAGGATATTTACTCCGAGTATGCAACGATGTGGGCGAATGATCCGGAGGATCCGAACCTGCCTTTTGACTGTGAGAGTCTGCTCACCATACTTGGCGACCATGAAAAAGCCATTGCATGTCTGGATAAGATACAGTGCCGATATGGCGCCGGGATGCGGATGCTTCGAAAAGCCTATCATTATGCATGTCTGCATAACGAGAGGGAAGTTACACATACGTTCGACGCTCTTTTTTTCAACCCGGCATATAAAGATGAGAAGGAGTGTGCATTTATTGCTGCTGGCCGTCTGGGTGATCGGGAGACTGCCGCACGGTTATGGAAAAAGATCATCAAAGAAAATGGTCATACTAACCTGAAAATAACAGACGAAGTATTACACAAACCGGATTCATTTAACAGTATTTGCCAGGTGCACATCAGGGAATGGGATGAAGGGGTCAGATATCTCTATCAGTATGATATCAGGGAAAACCGGGATATTGAACTGTATACCCTGATATCAATGATTCATTACAAGACAGGGTTTATCTATAATTCACTTATTGATGTAATCCAGAATGAGGGGCCATACGAGGCATTTACCGGCATGATCATAGCTCTTGCTATCTCGGGCGGAGCATACTCATTGGTTGCTGAATACCGGGATTTGGTCACAATTGATGATCCCCGTGTGTATAAGGAACTCATTCTGCACCTTGAGGGGCTGAGAAAATTCAAGTCATTCTTTGAGATCGGAGTACGGCTGCTCACGATATCAGAAGCAAATTTCCATCCGGATGCAGACTTCCTGCGTAAGCTTGTTGAAGATACCGGAGGGGACATCTATCAGCTATACCATCTCCTCGATTTGTTCGTCAGTTCAGCGGGAGATGCTGATTATGTTCAATTATTAGACATTCTGCTGGAGATGGATCCTGATATCGAACAAAAATCTGTGATCCGAAACGAGATGGAAGAACATCTTGGACCGCGACCACCGTTTGATTATATATAAAGGTCCGGCATGGACCATTTTTTTGGTTTTTTTTGGTATTGTATGATCATGTCCTGTCACGGCTGGTCCATACCAGGGAGGGATCTCTGGTGAGGATATTATTATAGGAGAACATAATACTGGTATGGATTTTAACCAGTTGGTTCGTCTCAGCATGCGAATATCGGGGACGGTACAACGGGTAGGATATCGGCATATTGTTCAAAATATTGCGAGAAAACACAATATTACCGGATCTATTGAGAACCTTGAAGGATATGATGTAAAAATTATTGCCGAAGGTACCCGCACGGATCTGAATGCGTTTGTCCAGGCAATAAAAATACATGAATTTCCCATACAGGTTGAATGTATTGAAAGTACTGAAGAACCATACATCGGCGAATTCTCATATTTTCAGGTAATTCGGGGGTCTCCGGAAGAAGAACTTGCTGAAAGACTGGATTCTGCTATCGCTATCTTTTCACGGATGGAGAAAAAACAGGATCAGGCTCTTGAAATGCATAAGGAATCCATCGGCCTTCAGAAAGAAACACTCAAATTACAGAAAGAAACCATTGAATTGCAGAAAGAGACCATTGGATTACAGAAAGAAACACTCGAATTGCAAAGGGAAACCATTGTATTACAGAAAGAAACTCTGAATGAAATAAAAGGGACCAGATCAGATTTAGATAAGGGGTTTAATTCTGAACTTCGTGAGATGCGTGAAGAGCTCAGGGAAATTAGAAATGCCCTGATCCAGGCAGGAATTATGAATGCAGTAAAAGGACTGTGACGGTTTACCAGAAAATCAGTTCCCTGTCCCGGTCCTGCATCCCAGAACACCCCGTTCTCTTGAAATGATGAATCAAGATCTCTCCATGGATGAAAACGGAGGATCAGGATATCAGGGCCATAAGCAATGTGTTCTCTTCCGGCAACAAGGAGTCTCCCTTCAGCATGCTGAGGCGGACCAAATATAGAGTCATTCTTTCCCGCACTACCGGCCCAGATACCAGCACCGTTTACTCCATATAAAAAAATCCTGCTTTCTATTGTGACATTTTGTTAAAACGAGGATCTCTTTTTTATCGAAGTATTTGTTTAAGAATGTCACATACATTTTTTTAACTGATTATCTTCCACAGAATAGGAAGAGCCATAATTACATGTGAGCACAAATGGTTTTTACCGTGTATCATGAGCAGACAGAGATGGATGAATCAGTATTGAATAAGAATGTCTCTATTCTCATAACAAACGGGCATACGACCGAAGGGAAGAGAGATATGTTTATTGACCCCTTTGGTATTATCGCTGACATAGGAGAAGACCTTGGCCCGCAATACAAAAAAGAAGCAGATATTGTACTGGACGCACAGAATATGAGTATTGCACCGGGGTTTGTGAACCTTCATACTCATGCAGCGATGACGCTTCTGCGGGGATATGCTGATGACATTGAGTTTGCAAAATGGCTGAATGAAAAGATACTGCCAATAGAGAGGAATATAACCCCATCTGATGTCTATCATGGAACACGACTTGCATGCCTTGAAATGATCAGGTCCGGAACAACAACCTTTCATGACATGTATTTCTTCACGTCTGAAGCAGCACGGGCTGCCCGAGATATGAATATGCGGGCTGTTGTTTCGTTTGGTTTTTTTGATCCGGGAGATCCGGATTTTTTTGCCCAGGTTCAAAAGGATGCAGAGGATTATGTGCACCAGGTCAGATCATGGAACGATAATCGTATCACACCAGGAATAGGCCCTCATGCGATTTATTCGGTGACAGAAAAAGGTCTTTTGTGGACTAAGGAGTTTTACCAGGAACATCACACACCAATTCACATCCATCTGAGCGAGACCAGGCAGGAGGTTGAAACCTGTCGGAAGATGTATCAGACCACCCCCGTCGGGTTACTGAAAAAGACCGGGCTTCTCCACTCCGGAACCATTACAGCCCACTGCTGCTGGCTTGATGCAGAGGAGTGCTCATCTGTGGGACAGGCAGGTATGTCAGTTGCTTACTGTCCGGTCAGTAACATGAAACTTGCCGTCGGTCATGTCATGCCATATCCGCACCTGAAAGCGGCCGGAGCACGGGTGGGGCTGGGAACCGATGGTGCTGCATCGAATAATAATCTGAATATGATGGAAACCATGAGAACTGCATCAAACCTGCAGACATGTGCATGGAATGACAGGACCATGCTGTCTCAGAAAGAGGTATTTTTCATGGCGACCAGATCCGGAGCACAGGCTCTTTCTTTAACCACCGGCGAGTTGAAAACAGGCTCTCCTGCAGATCTTATCATGATCAGAACACCAGCAGTATATTCAGGCAGAGGGGGAGGATCACCAGTTCGGATGATCCGGGATGGAGGGGCGGTGGTGGATACAACGATCTGCAACGGGCGAATCCTCATGCTTCATGGGCATATTCCCGGGGAGCAGGAAATAATAGAGGATGCAAAAAGGGCTGCGGACAGGATTGTCAGGGAGAATATGTAGACCTTGGATATTGTGACTTTGATATTACAAAAGGCCATGAATAATAATTATATTCATAATAATTACAATAATAATCATTTGTGAAACAAAAATGACCATATGTACTTCACCTGTGGAACACATATTGAATGAAATTCAGGCATTGGATCCTGAAGGAAAAATACTACTCTATGAATTATTGGAAAAAAGAAGAATCGAAGAATCAAGAGAAGCGATTGCTCTTCGTTGTGAAGAAACTCTCAATGAATATTATGCAGGCAAATTAAAAACAGGAACTCCGGATGACCTCTTTTTAGATTTAGAAAATGACATATAACCTTGCATGGAGCCCCGGATTCATTAGAAGTTATAAAAAGTGGATCCGAAAAAACCCAAATTTAAAAGAGGAATTCCAAAGAAAAATCCGACAACTTTGTGAGGATCCATATCACCGATCGCTTTATACTCATTCTTTAACGGGAAAATTACAGGGGAAATGGTCTATCCGGATAAGTTGGAAACACCGACTCATATTCACATTTTCGGATATACATACTGAAGAGATAATTCTTTTTGAAATAGGGGATCATGAGGAAGTATACTAGTCAATTTTTTATACATCTTTCACCCGTGTTCCCGATGCACAATCCTGACCCGGTCCCCAAGATGTGCAATGATTCTTTCCACCCACTCATCCCATACCACCGGCTCCTCTGGAATCATCCCTGCAACCTCAATACCAAGGTCATCATCCCGTTCGCTGGCGGTCTGCAAAACGACACTCCCAGGTGCATAGCCTTCCGGAACGACCCCGTCGATATCCCCGTCAGTAATTCCAAGAACCGGGATACCCCGTGAACATCCGATATGACCACAGATAGAGGTTGTATCATCTCCGATGGTCACAATCCCACAGATATCAGGATCAAAGGACCGATAGCAGGCCATGGCAGCATGATCAATGACCGCAATACGCCCTTTTCTGACCGGGCGTTCTCCTTTCTTTGGCTGTGATATCCTGATATTGCCACTCTTGCACCAGGCATCTGACAAATCAGGACACCCAAACCGGATGAGTTTCTCAACGCCGTGTTCTTTTAATTCTATTCCGGATACTGCATGGAGACTTCCGTCCTGAATGGAGATGACGGCCTCTTTGTCTGTTGCATACCCGATGATAATCCCGTTTACAAAGACCGGTTCTCCGGGTAGACATCCGCCGATGATTCGGGTATCAGACGAGTGCCCTTTATGCAGTTCCCCTGGGAAGACCTGATACCCGGTTCTTTCAGAAAGCCAGGAGCTGAGAGATGTATTCACCGGATCCCAGGTGAGGATCTGACCTGTTCCCGGATCTATCAGGATCAGTCCCTGGCCATGGAGATGTGAATGGATGATTGAACCAAACCGGTGGGCAGAGGCGTCTGTTTTTGCCCGATGGACGAGAACGGCATGACGATCCTGGTATTCGGTCAGAATTTCACTCGGTCTTCGTCCATCATAGATGACTGGAAGTCCGGATTCCTCTGCAGCGGTTCGTGCCATGATTCCGGCAACATATGATGATCCTGGCCGGAGCAGGGTGATGAGATGAGCGGCATCGCCATAATCAAAGACGTCGGCTCCATGAAAGATGAGCGTTAGAACTGGTGAAGAGTGCGTCATAACTCCTGGATGTATTGTGCCCGTACTCTTTTTGATATTGTCCTACATAAGCCGATCAGAAGTGACAGGAAAGCCTTTCGGTGTCAGTGAAAATCCAGGGAATGTACTGCTTATGATCAGATCTTTTTTATCGCAATTAGAAACTCCTTTATAATCTCCTGATTGGACGATTAAGCCAGAAATTCTGGTAATGACGGGTATCCATAACAGTATATCTGGTTGAAAAAAGAAACACCATACCTATGATCGATCAGTACCCCACCCCTTTTCGTATCGATCCAAAACCATCGTATGATCTCATCACGAACACATGGTTTCCCGGTTTTTCACATCATGTCCTCTTTACTCAGCTTGACGATGATGAGAAAAGGTATGCAGAGCAGATTATACTGGATTTTACCGGTTTTATCCTGTATTACCAGGATTGTACTCCTGAAGACTGGTCACCTTCGGTCATTGAGCGCTGTCTTTTGAAGGATTTTCCCCGGAGTCTTGCCAGGTCCGAGGAGTATGAATACGCCATCTTCAGTGTTCTTCTTACCTTTTTCACATACATCAGGGAAGAACGTCTTCTTCCGGATGCAGATGATCTGGTGAATCATCTCATATCTGTCGCAGATGAGTTCGAGAAGAAAATGGGTGATATCGATCTCTATAGCTCCAGAAAGTCATTCATAATTTCTGCAATTGAACAAAATATCGATGTAAATGATGATGAGGCCTTGCAAAAGTTCAGTTTGGAGGTCGGAGCCGGTATAATGAAAGGGATGAAGCCGGAGATTGCTGATGCCATTCATCAGGTTATCATATCATGGGTTCATCCTTTTTCCGATTCACGCTCCATTTCTGCAATAGATGGAGCAACCGCAGAAGATGTGATACTGGTGACCGGCCTGTTAGGAGGAACGTTGATCGAAAAAATGAATATAAAACCTCATGAGTGGAATTCAGACGCTGTTGTACAAGCAATTCAGGAAACACTTATCCCATACCCGTTCCCTTATGACTCACGGGTTGTATGCATACCTATCCTTCATGCCTTTTTTACTTATCTTGCAGATAAAAATCTTCAGCCCCGTGCCCGTGAGATTGCTGACTCAATCCTTCCCTTGCAGGAGCGGATGATAGCAGAAGGAAAAGACAAAGATTCGGATCTTCATTATTTTCTTGCACGAGCGATTGCCAGGTCAGATGTGGACATTACTGATGATAAGGCAATAACACAATTCCTTCATGAAAATATGGATAATCTGCTTTGGGAATTTATCAGAACAAAAAAACATGCAGACATGAAGGATATATTCATCGACGGGTTGATCGGCGGGGATTGTTCTGAAGTAGAACCACAAAGAGAGATTGAGATATCTTCCATTCCGAAAGCCAACCGTGAGTGGTTTACAACCATCACAGAGATGACAAACCGGTTCTGTGTTGAACGGCTTGATGACGAATATGCCGGGATATGTCAGTATGTTGCAGGAAAACTGGCACGAAAACGGAATGATTCAATTCACAGGGGTAAGAAAGAGATCTGGGCTGCAGGTATTATATACGCTGTCGGACAGATGAACTTCCTTTTTGACAAGTCCTTTGAGCCGTATCAGTCTGCGGATGACATATGTCAGTACTTTGGGACCAGTAAAAGCACAACATCACAAAAAGCAAAACTCATCCGTGACCTTGTCGGGATGAATGATTACTGGAACCCGGAATATTCGACAGACCATATGATGAAAAATAACCCGATGGACAGGTTTCGGATGACAAAGAACGGGTTTATTGTTTAAATAAATCTGCCTGGGAAAAGTCATAATCAACAGATCATTATTTCCTATCATCACTGGCGGCTATATTTTATAGTTAAGAGTAAAACAGAAAAATTGGAGGAAAAACAGTGTACATAAAATTTGAGTCATATTTTGATGGTAATTACTGGTGTGCAAGAGGTATCGGGGTGGATATTTTTACTCAGGGAAAAACCCTTGATGAACTCATGAAGAACATTCAGGAAGCGGTTGAACTGCATTACGCAGATGAACTGGAAAGAGGAGAGTCAATTACCATTCTGACCCTGCAGGAATACGAGGTTCGATCACATGCAAGGGCTGCCAGTTGTTAGTGGGAAAAAACTCATAAGAGCTCTTCAAAAGATTGGTTACAATGTAATAAGACAGAAGGGGAGTCATATTCAGATGCGATTAGAATCAGACCAGGGTATTCATACAGTTACCATTCCACTTCATGATGAAATTGCCATGGGCACCCTGAATGATATCGTTGGAAAAGTCTCCCTATGGACAGGCATTTCAAAAAGGGCACTGATTGAACGAATAAAAGAAGAATAAAATTTTCAATCTGTCATCTCGTACACCATACCAGGCTCCAGAATCACCGTTTTCATATCGGTTGTCTCATGAATTGCTCTGGCAAACTCCGAAACATCCTGCCTGATCTTCTCAAAGGTGTTATAATGAATTGGGATCACTATCGGAGCCCCGATAAACTCAGCCGCCATCATTCCCTCACGGGGCCCCATCGTAAATCTCCCCCCGATAGGGATAAGAGCCACATCAGGTTGGTATAACTCACCGATAAGACGCATATCTGAAATAAGCCATGTATCTCCATCATGGTAGAC
>CAZCSN010000072.1:0-8553 GCA_964501255.1 uncultured Methanospirillum sp.
AGTGCCGGGTTTACTTCGTTTAAGGTGATGTAGATACCCCGGATCTGCGGATTGTCGTCCAGGATACAGACCTGGTCTGCGAGTTTTTCAAAGTTGTCAAAGTATCCTGAACCGATTCCGTCGTTTGTGATGATTCTGACTTCCACGATGCTGCCAGGGGAGGAGATGAGGTGAAGGGTTTTCAGGATCTCTGATCTCCGGTCAGGTGCCATGCATTCCCTCCTTGATGGCTGCATATCCGCCAGGCATGACATGGTACCGGTGCCAGACGGCTGCCCGCCTGATCCAGAGCTGGATGGTTCCCGGACAGGTGCCTGATGCCGCCATCTGAACGAGCGGGGCCATCTCATGTACGAGCCGGTCTTTTCTGATCGGTTTTTTCAGGGATTTTACCCTGATGAGGAGGATCTCCTGCCGGTTTTTCCATGCGATGATGTCGACCGGGAGGGTCGGGGATACGACCCGGACTGCGGTATATCCATGGTCATGAAGGAGCCGGCGTGCTGCGTGAGGGGTGGTCCGGCAGGTGGTATAATCCGGGATGTCAGACATGTATCGCCTCTCTGCCCGGATGAGTGTTCTGATTCGGATGCAATCTGCGGAGATCCATAGCGATGCCGATCCTGGTTCGAATCCCTTCCGGGGCTTTGAACTTCCGGTTCAAAGCCCTCTTTTGCAGTTCCCCGTCCGTGTGGTTGTGGGTTTTTTCCGGTCCGTGGCCGGGCTGTGTGGGAAGAGTCCTGAAATGACAGAACAGGGTACTTTTTTGCCGTCTGAAAGGAAAGATAGAAAGAACCCCATCTGTGAATGGCTGGCAGGCTTTATCATGGCTGGGGGATTCATTCTGGTTCTGATTGTGGCTGGTATGCTTTTGCCGGGGCCGATCATCCGATGGCGATGCCCGGAAGAGCAGGCTAAGATCTGTTTTTTTCGACCTCATAGTACGATGCTCCTTTTTTTGGAACAGTCCCATTTGGATTGATTTTGCGATTTTCAAGTCAAAATGGGAGAAGAAGATCCATCCGGGATCTATTAATAGATACCGAAATGAGGGGGTTTTGGATACATTGTCCAGTCACGAGGGTGAACCTGAATAATGTGATGAGAATAGCGGATAATCGGGGAGGGTTTTGGGATACGGCTCATATTATTCATGCTGGTATCGTCGTCACCTGATGTTGTGTCAGATGTGGGATCTGACCTGGGACTGATGACGCGGGATTTGTGGGGCATACTGACTGGCAGGCAGGAGATGGTGAGAGGATTGAGATACTGTGATTGTGTGCGGAGATATCCGGATTTGTGGGGTGTTTTTATTTTGGGGAGGGTGAGTTGATGAGTGCGGGTCAGGGCACCGGAATTGCGGGAGAAACGGGATCGATATGGAGTTTGGTATGAGGGGATAAAATCTGGTATGCTTATCGTATAGAACAGACAACATCGTTATGAGTAGAGTGAAAACTTCCTTATGTCTTTACAGGTAGATAAGAAATGAGAGACTACAATGTCCAAAAGCAGGTTCTAAAAATTCTGCATATGTTTTACAATAGACTACTCGAATCTCGCTGTCCTCTATAATACCCTGCTACTGGAGATAAATTTAAAATTATTGAAATCATGCAAGGTTTTTACAAGGACGTATCTTACCCTCCAATTCCAACCTTTGCTTTTTTCATATATCCTCCCGGAATCGGTTCATCTAATCTCCATACGATGCTCATCGGTCTACTTCCTGAGTGTTTTTCATATGTTGCAGTACCTAAACAGAAAAAGGGTTGTGAAATATTCTGAATCTTACTGAATTCTCTTACAAAGAGTAAAACACGACTTCATCTCTCTTGGTGATGAATATATCGCTGACCGGTTGGAGATGATTCTGATGTGGTACTTTGAGATTGCCAGTGAAATTGTGTATCATTTATGGCGTAGTCGTGATACATCGTTGTGGATGAGAAGAACTTTTCACTCTTATTCAATGTAATAAAGAACACATCCAGTTTTTTCTCCGGAAAGAAAACTACCCCTTCCCGTTTTCCTTTCGTACTCCAATGTTCAGCAGTATAATGCCCGAGTCCGGCGAAAATCTGATCCCGTGAGTAATACCCATGAAGAAAAAGACCACAATCAAATCCTAAATCAAGAGGTTTCTCAACATATTGAATATTTTCCTCCAGATAATCCAATATTGAAAGAATTTCTGAAATCATCCATTCTCGTTTGAATAATTCCTGAAATCCAGATTGGAGCGAAGAATATCCCATCTCTTGAAGAGGTTTGGAATAAATCGAGTAATAGAACATATTTAAATAAGATTGAAAACCTTTTATTCGGCCTTTTTTAGAATCAATACACTGTGTACGAATAACATCTCTCATAAATTGAATAAAAGAAATTGAATTAATATGCCCAATTTTTCGGGCAATTGCCATCACCCATCTCTCCTCTTCCGGACTGATTTGATCACAGAGGCCTGCTTGTGCACATAATCCTCGAAAACTTGATTTACTATAGAGTGCTTGTAAATCAAATCCATAATGTTCAAGAAATACTTTCAAAGAGAGAGCCTTTCCTGTCTCTTCTTCAAACTGGGATAATTTCTCAACAAGGACATTCCTTTGTAGGAGTGTTCGCTTTATATGTGAGAGGACGGTTTCACGTGCAACCTTCTCAAGACTGATAAAACATCCACGAGGAAGAAGATATACTCCACTTTTAATCTGTTCATGTAATGGAATAGTTCCTTCAGCGGTCAATGCCTTAAACTTGGTATCAAACCGGTAATTCGTATGTTGTCTGCCGACAAAATCCAGAACGGTAAGACACTCCTTTCCTTCACAAATTCGAAGACCTCTTCCGAGCTGTTGGAGAAAAATGGTCATACTTTCAGTAGGTCTTAGAAAGAGAATGGTATTCACTTCAGGGATATCTACTCCTTCATTGTAGATATCAACAACGAAAATAATCCGAATTTCTCCGTTCACTAGTTTTGATTGAATTGTATTTCGCGTCGTTTGATCACTATCCCCCGTAAGATACCCTGAAGGGATACCAATTTCATTAAAGATTTCACTCATGAAGATGGCATGATCAATACTCACACAGAATCCAAGACCTTTTACTGCGTGAATATCTGTTACATATCGATAGAGTGAGTGTGCAATATGTTCTGCTCGCGAGCGATTTCCAGTATATCGATCAGATAAGGTTTTTTTATCATATCCACCTCGTGACCAACTTACATCATCAAGATCAATAGTATCGGTTATCCCAAAGTAATGAAACGGGGCGAGAAGGTTTCGATCAATTGCTTCTGTGAGCCGAATTTCTGCGGCAATTCTTCCATCAAAGTATCCGAGAATATCAAGGTTATCCATTCGTTCTGGTGTCGCAGTCAATCCGACGAGAATTTTTGGGTGATAATATTGTAAAAGGGTCTGATATGAAGCTGCAGCCGCATGATGAAACTCATCCACAATGATATAGTCATAAAAATCAGGTGAGGTGAGAGTATGAAATTTCGTGCTATTGAAGGTCTGAATCGATATAAAGCAATGATTTATATTTTGAGGAATTACCCCACGAATACAAAGATCGCCAAAGTTCGGATCACGCATGATCATCCGAAACCGACTCAGACTCTGCTTTAATATCTCCTCCCGATGAGCAACAAAGAGAAGACGGGCTTGTGGATTTTTACTCCGCACATAATTTCGATAATCAAATGCTGATATGATTGTCTTACCAGTTCCAGTCGCTGCTACAACGAGATTATGATACCTACCATAAACCTCTCGCTCTACAAGTAATTTCTCTAATATCTCCTTTTGATAGAAATATGGGACAATATCAAAAAGAACTGGAAGGTCATTATCTTCAGTTTTTCCTTTTTGTCGACTCAATGCCTCCTGTAATATGAGCCTGTCGTTTTCTTTATACGGTACAAATTCTGGGTTATCCCAATAACTTTCAAAAGACATGCATATCTTTTGAAGAATATCCCCAGCATCTTTTTCAGTAAGTTTTACATTCCACTCAAGACCGCTGGTTATTGCGGGATTTGAAAGATTAGAAGAACCAACATAAGCAGACGAAAATCCTGATTCGCGATAAAAATAATATGCCTTTGCATGTAATCTGGTCCGTTCGGTATCATAAGAGATACGAATCTCGGTATTTGGGAGGGCAGATAGAAATTCAATAGCCTTGAGATCAGTTGCACCGATATACGAGGTGGTAATGACACGAAGATATCCGTGTTTACAAAAGTTTGAGAGTTCGTCCATCAATAATCTGATGCCACTCCATTTGATGAAAGAAACAAGCATGTCTATTCGATCTGCTGATGCTATCTCTGCTTTGAGTTCTTGAAGTAAACTGGGCTCACTATGTGATCCAGTAAAGAGACTACTTTGAGAAAGGGGAGATATTGGACGAAGAAGTGAAGAATGGCTTCTCTTATCTCTTTGTTTTTCTGTTACCGAGAGGAGAATCTCACCGTGGTGGGAGATCGTGCATTTATGAATAGACTCTTCTCCGGTCCAGATAGCAAACTGATTGATGACATCATTACAGCGTTCTATTAGTTCTTTTACCGATTCATTCTTCTCTTCCATTATGGTGAACGATTTCTTGAGTATAGGAGTGAGATAATGGGCGAGAAGAGTTGGAACGTCGTTCCATTCATTCATTGGAATGATGTCATATTGTTGATCCAAACTTTTTTTATTCTCTAAATACTGATTTATGACCTGCTCATACAGGCCTTGGGGTAATTTCTTCATGGTTTAAGCGTTTTTTAGGAGCAATTCGTGAATGATTCGAAAAGCGTTCTTCTATTGTTCCTGTGATTGGATCTCTCTGTAATCATGTAGGAATTGATATTTTTATATTTCACGTTCAAAAGCACCAGCATATGCATATATCAATTGATCTTTATAGAATAGGTTTACTGGAGGGGATAGCGAAATATCCTCCTCCATTATTTTGTCGTTAGCATATTATCAGGGCTTTTTCGTTATTCTCAAAAATAAGTTAGGGGTTTGCCCTTGGATGAAGTAGGGAAGATCATGTCCGTGAAAATAGGGTAAAAAAGATTTTCAGTACATTTTTGAGACTATAAAGTTCAGGGATCAGGAAGCGAATACATGATTGACTGGAGAGCGATTATACCAGGAGTATGATGTACCCAAATACATAACCGATATATCGGTGAATATAATAAAATAAGTATAAGATATATCGGTGGCGTTTGTGAACTCTTCAAAAATCCTGGAAATATTATCTGCATATAACCCGTTCTGGATATCGGGGACAATTGATGCGGGGATTCCCAGGGATCTGCTTCCTGCCTGCTCTGCACAAATACAATCAAAAGAAGTACTGGTTCTGAAAGGAATACGGCACTCGGGCAAATCCACACTCATGAACCAGATTATCCAGGAGCTCATAAAAACAGGGATTCCCCCTGCCGCCATCCTCCGGGTCAGTCTGGAAGAGCCGCTCTTTGCCCCGGAGTACTCCATCACCCTCCTCGAAGATATCTATCAGACATATCGTGAGCGGGTGTATCCGGAGGGAAAATGCTGGGTTTTTCTTGATGAAGTACAACAGGTGACCGGCTGGGAATCATGGGTCCGGGGAAGACAGGATACAGAAGACATCAAATTTTTTGTAACCGGCTCATCAGCATCCATTCTGTCCCGTGAGATCGGTACGAAACTGACCGGGAGAAACGTCACGTTTGAGGTTTTTCCTCTTTCATTTATCGAATATCTCCGGTTTCATAATCTCCATATCAGATCAGAACCGGATTATATCACTAAAAAAACTGCCATCCGGAATTTTTTTAGCGAATATCTCATGTATGGAGGTTTTCCAGAAGTAACACTAAAAAAAACAGATACTGAAAAGAAGATTCTCCTCAAGAGTTACTTTGACGATATCCTCTATCGGGACATCATATCCAGGTATCAGATAAGAGATGTGACCAGTCTTCGAAATCTTGCCGTGTATCTGCTGACGCAGATCGCACGACCCACAAATATCTCAAAACTCAAAAATAATTTTACCATCTCACAGGATAAGACTGAATCATATATTTCAGCACTGCTGGAGAGTTACCTGCTCTTTAAGATATCCGGCTTCTCTTATTCATTGAAACAATCCATGCGATCAGGATTCAAACCCTATGCAATCGATACCGGTCTTCGGAACCGTGTTGCATTCTCATTCTCCGAAGATACCGGATGGCAGGTCGAAAATGTAATCGCCTGTTTTTTACGGCAACGGTATGAAGAAGTATACTTCTCAAAAAACGGAAAAGAGACAGATTTCATCGTAAAAGAAGGGATACATATCAGCAGAAGGATTCAGGTCTGGTATGATGACATCTCAGTCCGAAAGATTCCTGACCGGGAAACAGCCGGTCTTACCGGTATACTTCATGACGATACCAATGAAGCATCCATCCTGCTTACGAACGATTATGAAGACGTAATCGAACGTGACGGAATAACAATCCGATGTATTCCGGTCGTGAAATATCTGTTATTTTCTGAGTAATTCCGGCGTTCTGACTTCTGATAACCGGAAGTGATTCCATGGAGAAGAAGATGGGTGTGATGGCGTACGCTATCATTTATTTCTTCTATCACCCTACTACTTCGTATGACATCACCCGGCCTCATCCCCATCTATCATGCAGACACCGGAATAGTGCGGGAGCATGCACGAATCATCAGAACAGACGATGAGTGGCAGCAGATTCTTGACAAAACCGTCTATGAGGTAACCAGAAAAGGAGGGACTGAGCCTGCCTTTACCGGTGCATTTTATGCAACGAAAACAGCCGGACTGTACCGGTGTGCCTGCTGCGGCACAGACCTCTTCTCGTCGGCGGACAAGTATGATTCAGGGACCGGATGGCCGAGTTTTTCAGGCCCCGTCTCATCCATGAACATCAGAACCAGGGAGGACACCGGGTATGGAATGGTGCGGACCGAAGTCCTGTGTGCCCTCTGTGACGCTCACCTTGGCCATGTCTTTGATGACGGCCCGCCACCAGCCGGAAAGCGGTACTGCATGAACTCGGCAGCACTCATCTTCTTTCCTGGTGTCATTGCGATCCGGCAGGAGTAACTCACCCCTCACACCTTCGGAACGACTTTTCCGGCACCGTCATCTCAAACCGTGCACCCTTTCCGAACGTACCGGTCTCTTCGATGTGAATATCGGTAATTGAGAGGATCTCCCTGATGAGAAAGAGACCGAGGCCCGTATTCTTTCCATATCCCCGCTTAAAGATCTTTTTCTTCTCATCGTCAGGAATACCGGTCCCGTTATCCTCATAAAGAATCTTCAGTACTGATTCCTCATCCACATAGGAGATCCGGATCTCAGTGACCGTCCCGCCATGACGGATTGAGTTCTCAACCAGGTTGTACATCACTTTGACGAGCATCTGGTCGGCAAATATCTCATAACACTGATCAGGAAGAATGACCGTGAGATTCTGTACCAGACCTGCTATTGAAGGGTGTTTCAAAATTACCGGGATACGCTGCCACAACGGCTCATGCACACCAAGATCCTGATAACTCCGGGTAAACTCAATCAGGTTCTGGATCTCTTTCCCGCTGAACTCGATGGCTTCCAGCTGTTTCTTCAGTTTTGGATCAGAGATACCTTCTTTGAGCAGGAAACAGTAATTGATAATCACCATCACATGATTGAGAATATCATGCCTCGTGTTTGAGGAGAGGATATTCAGCTTGTTATTCGCCTGGGAGAGGGCGGCATATGACCGTTCCAGTTCTTCCGTTCTGCTTATCAGCTGGTCACGGTTATCAGCCAGATTTGCAACCATCTGATTGAACGACAAGGAAAATTCGCCCATGAAATCAACCCGCTGGGTCAGATCACCCTCAGCGATCATCTTTGCCTGCCAGGTGAGATGGCGGAGTGATGACTGAAGAGCCTTCAGTGGCCCGGCAAGATATCCTCTGAAGGAGAGCCGGGCATTGAGATCCCCTTCAGACATCCGGGAGACAAAGGAGTGCATCTCGGCGATCTTTTCAAGAATATGTCTCAGCTGCTCCTGCTCCTCCGGAGAACCAGGGAGATTCTCAGGGATATCTCCCCCGTTTTCAATCATCTCCTCAATGATCGTAAGGGCAGAACGATTCGGGCTTTCGGTCATATCACTCATATCATAATCTCAGGTTATGGGCGTTTTACATTCGCA
This sequence comes from uncultured Methanospirillum sp., assembly GCA_964501255.1. GTDB lineage: Archaea > Halobacteriota > Methanomicrobia > Methanomicrobiales > Methanospirillaceae > Methanospirillum. The sequence goes on from CAZCSN010000072.1 coordinate 8,243, forward strand.
ACAAAACGGCAGGTCCGATCTCCTGTACACCAGCAGTCAACCTCCCTGACATCGTACGGGTTTCCGGTCATCTCTTCAAGAATACCCCTGATAAATCCCTCATCAAAGGTGCAGACCGGATAATCAAGTTCCGGAAGGCCTGAGCAGTCAAGATCCTCTGCAACGGTAAGGGTAAAACTTCCGTTTGTTTCATCAGCCTCTTCAACCCGCAGGATACCGATACCAAGCTCCCGCAGCGACTCCTGAAACTTCCGGATAAATACATGCATCTCCTGGCACCCGGACAACAGATGGTGAAAAAACTCCCTGCC
>CAZCSN010000073.1:0-8217 GCA_964501255.1 uncultured Methanospirillum sp.
CAGCAAGAGAATTGATCAGATTTCGCTCTTCTTTCAGGAACGGACCTTCATGCTCTGGCGGTTTTTCTGACAGATATACAACCTCAATCACACCCTGTGTCCCGCTCCGGGTCTGAAAGAATGCCTGTTGTATCCACGGGGTCTCAAGAAAATCCGGAGTTTTGTACGATTGTGTTCCATACCGTATCCGGGCAGCAGTCTCTTCAGGATATTGCCATCCTGGCGGGATGAGCAGGGCAACCTTACTTAAAACTTCCGGGACTGACTGGGTATCATCCTGAATCAGCGATGCAACTGAGTAAAAGAGCTTCTGTTCCTTGACCCGTTCCCCATAATCATGGGCGAGCTTTTGTCGTATCTCTTCTGCCTCATGCTCAGCCTGCACCCGCATGGTAATATCCTTAAAGATCAGGATAATCTCAGTTATTACTCCGGAATTATCGTGAACCGGTATCCGGTACTGTTCAAGTACTCTTCTGCCGGCAGGAAAATCAAGAGTCCAAACTTCTGAATCTGAATCTCTCTGGAAATTTCCGTTTTCAGGCAGTTCAAAACCAGGGAATATGGTATTTACTGGTCTGCCAATACATGCCTCCGGCGAAAGGCCGCTGATGTGCAGAAAAGACTGGTTTACGTCGGTTATCCGGGCATCAGGACTTAAAATGATGATTGGCTGCGGACTATGGGCAAATATCGCATCCATCCGGTTTTTTTTCTGAAGAAGATCTGCCTTCTTTTGCAGGAGGGAAGAGAGCAGATCACGGTCATCATCGTTAAAAAATTCTTCAAGACCTGTATGATCAGTCCGATCATTATCGGAGAGAATATGAATGAGAATATCACGAAACTGAGACGTCATTTAAAACTCCATGAGTACCGGTTACGTATGACTGCATAGAGTTTCCCTCTTTCTGATATAAAAAATTAAGGGACTCATGTGGATCTTATCTGATTTGTACCGGAATTTTAGCAAACAGGATATTATTCGTCTCATTTGATTCGGTAACATCATTCTCACCATCTACCAGGATACCAAAATAGTAAACTCCCGGAGTCATGTTCACCGGAATAGGGGTAGGAGCATTTCCATCAGACTGGGTACCGGCAGGAAGCTCCGGGATTTTACCCATCCCAAGCAGAATGTCATCATCAGTAAGTTCTGTATCAGGAGAAAGGTAGAGCTCCACAACAAAGGGCCCTGCATCGCCAGCCCCGATATTTCTGACTGATGTGGTTACATTCATGACACCCCCGGCAGTTCCTTCGGGATCTGAACTGACATCCGGAACCGTAAGGTCCGGGAGATTCTCTGGTACCGGAGTCTGCGTTCCGGCCGGTTTGGTCCCTTCGGATATCTGTACCATCTTATCTGCAAAGAGGATGTTATTTGCCTCATTCTCTTCAGAAATTTCCTTTTCGGAATCAACCATCACTCCAAGGTAATACGTCCCGGGCTGGAGATCAGCCGGCACTGTTGCTATGGCCGTTCCATCACGGAGCATTCCGACCCCGAGATCTGTAACCAGGCCATACCCTATCTCACGATCCTGCTCGGTGATGAGGGCATCAGGCGAGAGATATAATGAGATTCTGAAGGGTCCTGCAGATGCTGCTCCCTGATTCTTCACCGTCGTATTCACGTTCAGTGTACCGCCCTGCACTGCAGACTGCTGGGTAGTCACCTTACTGAGGACCAGATCCGGACGGGTGATTGTAAATCTGGTATCTTCCTCTGTCTCTTCTGACACAAATGGCACAGATCCGGTGGTGACCAGGAACGCTGAGCTCTTCACATCAGGGATTGTCACCTTCGATGCCGAGACTTTCACATTATTATCCTCTGATACTTCCATGATCTCATTCGCCGGATCGGCAATGGCTCCCAGATAAAAGGTTCCCGGCTGCATCCGGTCCATCGGGAAGTATCCGGTCAGTTTCTTCTCCGCCCCCTGTTTCAGGTTCGGTATAAGATAATACCCGATTGGGGTGTCATCCCTGGTGATGGTAGCGTCATCTGATGCATAAAAGGTGATGAAAAAGTCCGTTGAGGGCCGGTACCCCTGGTTTACCACCGTGGCTTTCACCTCAAGCTGGGGGTTTCCTTCCCGCACCGTCGGGACAAATGAGGTAATAACCATATCAGGCCCGGTTGGGTCAGGCTGCTTTGAGAGATCAATCTTGGTCTCGACCATCTGTGGCTGCTCTTCATCCCTGACCGTCCTGGGTGTCGGGACCGGAGTGACGACAAGTTCAGCAAGCGGTCCGACCCGGCGATGATAGGGATCATCAATCATCGGGTTCATTGCTTTTGCTTTGGCAATTGATTCAGCAGATCCCGCACTGTCACCTAAGGCAGCCAGAACAACTCCACGCCAGTACCAGGCATCTGCCAGATCAGGATCCTGGACGACTGCTTTGTCAAGAAGAAAAAGTGCCCGATCATAATGTTTTAACAAAAACTCCGAGACTCCCTGCTGGTACCAGTATTCAGGATATTGGATGCGGTCGGCCATATCATCGCCAGCGACCACACCGGCAAAGCAAAGAATAAGTATGATGGATGCTACCCAGAACGCCATTTTCACAGATGATCACCAGATATATGCAGTAAGGTATGATGTCATTCCCTGATATTATTGGTGGAGGTTACGCTCTGGTTTGCTGCATGGCAGGAGCATATGAAAACAAAAGAGTATCCGGATTATCCGGATGGATTTTTATATATCCCGATACAGGAGATAATGTTTAAAAAGAGATTTATTCGGTCTCCTTCGCTTCCCGAACCATAACCCTGACCCGCTCGATAACATCAACCTTCCTGCGGTAGTCTCCTTCAATCTCACTTTTTATCTGATCAAGAATCTCATCAATGGAACGCTGAAGACTGTATACCTTAACCGGCCTGCCTTTCTTCTCGGTAATATGGCTGGTGACGTAGACCCAGCTCCGTTTGATAAGCTGGTTAATCGCAATACTGACTTCAGGTTGCCGGAGATCAGAAATCCTCTCCAGCTCACGTGATGTCAGGTCGTACCCTTTGAAGAGTACAACCAGGACCCGTGCTTCCCCGCTCTTTAAACCAACGTCTGTCAGGATATCAATTATCTCAATATCGGTATCCGAAAGATGAACTACTGTATCCGGACCCATCCCCATCCCTGATTCATTCCATTGTTTTTATTATATTATTATTATATCGATCACCCGATTATGACATTTTATCTTTGTGATTTTTCCCAAAAAAACGGAGAAAAACTCACAATTTAGACATAAAGACCAAAATTGCAATACCATTTCCTGGGCCTTCTGACTGCATGTACTGCGGTATTATATTGAGGTAAGACATATCCTGAATGAACTATTTCGTTGAATTGCCATGGAACGGTACCTCTTCTTTTCAGTCGGGAACATACGGTGCGGGATACCTTTTGCTGATGCCATATCCATGATCAGGATGGTCAGTATTACACCGGTCAGAAAGAGAGAGAGAGGACTGACTGGAACAATTAACCTTCATGGAGTGATATTACCCGTTTACTCAGTCAGGGAACTGTTTGGATTTCCACAGCGCCCCCCCCTTCCAGGCGATAACCTCATTATCGTCAGAAAAGGGTTGGAAAACGTGGCACTCTGGGTAGATAAGACGTACATCATTCAGAAAGGAGAACTGGTGCCTGATGAGCGTTTCTCCCATGAACATCTGCAGACGATGATTCCGGGTATTAAAATCTTCTCCTCCGATCTGATAGTCATATGTGACCTCGTTGAATTCCTTGAGTATGGATCGAAAAGCCAGACCCGGCTTGCTGACATTCTTCCACCCATACCGGATGAAGGGGAAGGAACGGAAATTTCTTCAGTGCGCGATCAGCAGGATATCGAACGGGTGCTCAGGGAACGGGCGTTGCAGCTTGCACTCCCCGAAGAAGAGATAACCCGGCCACCGGTCATAGAGGTTATCAGATTTAATCTGATGTATGATGAGTATGCGGTTGAGATGAAATACATACGGGAAGTGATCCAGACCTCAGAGATAACCCCTGTTCCCGGGACGCCTGATTTTATCGCAGGTATCTGTTCGGTAAGGGGAGAGATCATCTCCCTTGTTGATCTCAGAGCACTCCTCTCGATTCCGGAGAAAGGGCTGACAGACCTGAACCGGGTGATCGTTCTTACAGACGGGAATCTTACCTTCGGCATCCTCGCAGACCAGATTACCGGTATTGGAACACTCACAACCGAAGAGATTGTCAGGACGGATGAGAACCAACAGAAGGAATGGCAGAATATAATCTGTGGAACCAAGGATTCCCTCAAAGTACTGAATGCACAGGCATTACTGACAGATCCCAGGATGATAATAGATGATACGGAAACCTGACCAGAATCCTGATACGGGAAAGTCACCGCTATCAGATCAGTATCGCATCAAGCATGAACGATTCAGCCTGAAGGAGGATGTATTTTGATCCAGTTTTTTTCAGACCTGAAAGTAGGCACAAAAATTCTTGTCATATCATTATTTCTTGCCATTATCCCCACATTGCTTCTCGGACTTGTCTCCTACTCAAGTTCGGTGAATGTAATCAACGAGCAGATTGAGACATTACTTGAGACACAGGTCCAGGATATGAAAGGATGGACCAATGATGTCTATAAGCTGACCAGGAATAAGGTGAACAGTGATCTGAACGTTTTACGACAGAATTTTTATGCTAAGGGGACCCCGGAGATTATCGACAACAAACTGACACTCATCGATAAGAACGGGAAACATTACGTCGTAAATGATAATTTTGAGATTGTGGACGGGGTCAGGGATCTTGTCGGCGGAGCAGCGACGATCTTTCAGGTGTATAATAACAGCTATGCGGTCAGAATATCGACCAATGTCAAAGGGACAGACGGGGAACGGGCCGTGGGAACTCACCTGACCGATAATGTATATGAAGTCGCGGTAAAACAGGGTGTTACCTATTATGGCAGACGGGATCTCTTTGGTGTCAATTATGTGACCGCCTACGAACCAATCAAGGATCGGAACGGAACCGTCATCGGGGTATTATTTGTGGGGACTGCCGAAGAGCAGACGCTTGATGTGGTGAAAAAGAGTATTCGCGATACGGTGGTCGGAAAAAACGGATATATGTATGTCCTTGATGGTAACGGGATGGTCCTTGTCCACCCCACACAGGATGGGGCAAACTGGTCGGAGATGGGATATGTCCAGGAGATGCTCCAGAAAAAAGAAGGGGCTATCATCCATCAGGTCAACGGGACGACCGTCCTTGATGCATACACCTACTTTGAGCCCCTTGACTGGTACATCGTATCCCGTGCAGAAATGTCCGATTTTGAAGGGCCCATCGTCACCATCAGAAGTACCATCCTGGCCATCGTCATTGCTTCCATCCTTATTGGTGCCATCATTGCAATCCTTTTTGGAAGATCGATCGCCGGACCCCTGCAGCAGGTCGTTGTCATGATCAAAGAACTTCGCAACGGTCATCTGTCAGCCAGGCTGAATATCAGGCGGGCGGATGAGATAGGCATCATGGCAGCTACGATGGATGAATTTGCCGATGATTTGCAGAAAAATGTCGTGGGCAATATTGTCAAGATAGCCAATGGTGAATATATCCAGGAATTTACCGGACCGGTGGATGAGCAGGACCAGATCCGCCCCGCTCTCCAGCTCCTGGTTGAATCATTCGATCACCTGCACAAAGAGACAATAAAACTGACTGATGCTGCCCGTGCCGGAGATCTCTCGATACGTGGCGATGAGAAGGCATTCCGGGGTGGATACCGGCGTATTATTGCAGGATTTAACAAGACCCTTGAGACGATCACCGAGCCGGTGAATGAAGCGATGAGACTTGCCGGCTGCTATGCATCCGGTGACTTTACCGCCCGGTTTGATGAGAAGATCCCTGTTGCAGGGGAGTTTGTTGCATACAGGGACGCCCTGAATACAATCGGCATTGAACTCTCCAGACTCATGAAGCTGATCACCGAAGAACTCTTTGAAGGGGTATCGGTTCTTTCGGTTGCATCAAGTGAGATTCTGACCGTTACATCGCAGCTCTCTTCGGCAAGCAGTCAGACGGCCGAGACGGTCAACGAAACATCAGACACGGTGGAGACGGTCAGGAAAAAGACTGATCTTGTAAACCAGAAGACAAAGTCCATGTCAGAGAAGGCAATGAAAGCCATCGAGGTTTCAGAGACCGGTCAGCAGTCGGTTCAGAAGATCCTTGACGGAATGAATCATATTCAGCGGCAGATGGACATGATCAGCATGAATGTTGTGAAACTTTCCGAACAGAGTCAGGCAATCGGGGAGATTATTGCAACAGTTACTGACATCTCTGAGCAGTCAAACCTGCTTGCGGTGAATGCATCCATTGAAGCTGCCAAGGCCGGGGACTTTGGAAAAGGATTTGCCGTGGTTGCCCATGAGATTCATAACCTTGCCCAGCAGTCAAAACAGGCCACCGGAACTATCAGAACCATTCTGACTGATATCCAGCGGGGTGTCTCCTCCACCGTGGTGTCAGCGGAACGGGGATCAAACACCGTGGCTGATGCGGTCCGGCTCACAACTGACGCACGAAAAGCCATAGAAGTGCTGACACGGTCCATTGCAGACTCATCGCACGAAGCCATCGAGATTACGGCATCCATTCAGGATCAGGTTGCCGGGATGGATCAGATTTCCGAAGCGATCGAAAATATCAGGAATGCGGCACAAAAGAATCTTGAAATAACCAGGAAAGCAGAAAAGACCGCAGAGGATCTGCATGAGCTTGGCATCAGGCTGAAAAAGATCACCCTCCAGTACCAGGTATAACCATTGGCATGACAGAGTCAGATGATGAGTTTTATGCAATCCTCCTGGCAACATTCCGTGAGGATGCAGAAGAACTGCTTACCGGGATTACTGACGGGCTGATAAAACTTGAGCAGGCCGGGGATCATCCTGAATCTATGCTCATTGAAGAGGTCTTTCGAAAAACACACAGTCTGAAGGGGGCGGCACGGGCGGTAAACCTGCGTGAGATCGAGTCTGTCTGTTTAAACCTTGAAAATATCTTCTCTCTGATGAAACGGGGAGAATATTTAGCATCTGCTGAAGAGTTCGATCTTTTTCATGATTCCGTAAAGAGTATCAGGAATTTTCTCTCCGAAGGTGAGAAGAAAAGCCCGCAACCGGTAGATATAATCCAACGACTGCGGGCTTCCCTTGCAGAGCGTAAAAGTCCTGAAGAAAAGGAAGAACATCAACCAGTCAGAGCGGGGGAGCTGCAGGATATACAGGGTCCGTCAGTCAGTAAGCAGGTACAGGAGGAGAGAAAATCAAAAATATCCCTTGAACATGACCCAGCTACCCTGGCGGCGTCCAGTACGTTTCTTGAGGTAAAACCGGCAACCCATTCCTATACCCAGTATGGGAGTGATATCTATCACGGGCCATCGGTTCCTGATACCGGAACGGTCAGGATCGCAGCGAAAAAACTCGACCGCCTCATTATTGGATCAGATAATCTCCTCTCGACACGGCTTTTCCTGACACACCGGATGCAGGAACTTGAGGAAATGATGAGCAGGTTCTCAGTCTGGCGATGGAATCACAGTCTTGTATTCAATGATATGCACCTGATCAGAGATGCCCTGTACGGGTTTAAGCGGACATCGCTTCCCCCTGAGCTGCTCCTCTTTCTCGAACGGATCTGTGATTTCCTTGAATATGACCGGGAATTTATAAAAAATCTCCAGCACGATCTTGCCGCTCATATACATGCAACAGACATTGACCGGTCAGCACTGGAGGCCAGCACTACTGAGATTGCAGATCTCATCCATGACGCGGTCCTTGTTCCGGTATCAAGTATCCTCATTCCGATATCCGGGCAGGTCAGGGAGAACTCGCGGGCCCTTGGAAAGGAGGTGGATTTGAAGACCGAAGGGGGGGAGATTGAGATGGATCGCCGTCTTCTGGATATGCTCAAGGTTCCCCTCATGCATCTCATTAATAACAGTGTGGATCATGGCATAGAATATCCTGATGAGCGGATAGCAGCAGGTAAACCGCCTCGGGGTCTGATAAAAATTAAAATCACCGCCCACTCGGGGAGTAAGGTTGAGATCACACTTTCTGATGACGGCCGGGGATTGGATCGGGAGAAGATCCGACCGACTGCAATGGAGAAGGGG
>CAZCSN010000074.1:0-1531 GCA_964501255.1 uncultured Methanospirillum sp.
TTTTGTTCGGGATCTGATCCTGCAACAGACCGATGGTGGATGCTTCTTCTACACCCACAAAGAGGATACCGATGATCGCACCTGAACTGTCCTTTATCGGTTCATACGCGGTGATGTATTTCTTTCCGACAACATTTGCCGTCCCATAGTAGGTCTGACCCTTGTTTATGACCGCGTCATAGACCGTATCTGATACCGGTGTCCCGACAGCACGTTTTCCATCCTCACCAACAACATTGGTAGAGATACGAATCGCCTGATCTCCTTTCTTCTGGAAGATGGTTGCAGCTCCCCCGACAAGAGACTGCACCTCATCGACGATCTCAAAGTTATTATTCACCCGGTACGATGATCCAAGAACAAGCTCGCCATTGACGATGGATGGTTTGCCTTTATCATAGAAGAGCTGGCGCAGGATATTGAGATCACTGTTCACCTTGACCTGGGTCAGATCATAGACCGTTTTTGTCTCTTCCGTGATATCCGCGGTCTGCATCTCAAGACTCATCCGGATATCATGTTTTATCGTTGCTTCAGCACTGGTATACGCAACATACCCGATCGTGACCGTCGGAACGATGACCAGTATCAGACAGATAAGAATAATCTTCTGCCCAATTGTGGCATTATTCAGCCAGTTTCGTACATCATATCTCATACATATCCCCTCCGGAATCACAAGCAGCCTATGTGATTACCCTGCCATACAGACAGTATGGTGCAGAGGAGATATATAACCTGTATGATATATTCGCATGAGGGAAGGCGGGGTTTAACCGGAATAAACCGCTATTCTGACGAATAAGGATAGAGTATCATGGTTCCTGCCCCGTTCGTTCCGTTCCCTTTCTATCCGGTACACGTTCTTCAGACAGCGTCCGGCTGCTTCTCTCCCGTCAGTTCATCTCATTCATGTCCGGCCGTATTCATCCGGTTCGGTCTGTTTCCACCAGATTCAATCAGATTCCATCAGGTTCCATCCCGTTTATATCGTCTTGAATAATGGTCTGACGATCTTTTGAGCTTCCGGAGTGAGATACCCGTAGACAGAACCGACGACAACCGGAAGCCATGCCAGTATCTCCTCCCGGGTCCTCCCGGTCACCGCACAGTATGCATCCAGATACTGTTCCTCATATCCCTGCCGGGCGATGTAATAATCCATGTAACTGCGGCATGCATCGGCGGCCGGAGAGCCACATGACACCTCCCCCCAGTCGATGATGATACAGGAATCACCGTCACAGAGGATATTACCGCCATGAAAATCGCCATGACAGAGCCGGATATCTTCAGGAAGTTGTGCCAGCAGTTTTGTGAGCCGTTCTTTTTCAGCAGGGGCAAGACCGGGGCTTGCGGTAATCATCGCCTGGAGCATGATTTTCATCGTTCGAAATCCGGAAAACTCGATCGCATGCAGTGCTGCCTGAAGCCGGGCAACTGTATCGAGCACATACGGCACCCTGCGTGTGTCTTTGAGCATCATATCAAGGAGTGAAGTGCCTTTGACCGCATCCAAGAGAAGGACAGT
>CAZCSN010000074.1:1573-8195 GCA_964501255.1 uncultured Methanospirillum sp.
GCCTTGGCATACGACTCCTGATTTGAGTCTGTTTTCGGCTTATTCTCGCTGAATACCTTTGGTGCGATTCCATCCCTGACATAGATAACCGCAGCCATTCCAACGCCTATACGCTCCCCATACCGCTGTATGAACGCACTGTCATCCCCGATATCCTGAAAGAGTGGTGTTTCACCGGTTTTACCTGTTTCATCCTGCATACGTACCCCTCATCTCACGAATGAATTGTCGTCATGGTGACGATGCATACACGTGATGAAGAGAATAATCTTTTTTACCCATGTTTATACTATTCGATTCTCCTGTTCCCGTGCAGGTACGGTATTCAGGATAGTGGCAAGACGGAAGAAAAGCAGACCGAGGATGAAGAGGATAATGGGAATAATTGTTGGAATAAGATAAGGAACGATCAGGTTCAGTCCGAACATAAGTGTCATCAGATGCAGCATCATGAGGAGGCCGGCGGTTTTTTTCTTCACCGGAGAACGGGGGGCTCTGTCATTTGGTATCGCAGCATTTTTCTGCAGGTGTGGCCGGATTATTTTGAAAAGCCCCAGACTTCCCGTGATAAGATTCCATAATCCCAGGCTATTCAGCATCCAGCCGGTGAGAAGCCCGGGAATCATGCAGGAACAGATTCCAAGGGAAACGATAAGCAGCCCGATGAGAATCAGGAGCCATGAACGTTTGTATATCCCGAGCGGGGTTTTTCCAAGGGCCAGGACCTGGATAGCCATGATAACCATCAGCAGGCCGAACTGACTGTCCCGTGAGAACGGGTAGAGCCCAAGGCCTATCGGAATAAGCAGCAGGGCAAAGAGGGTGAAGATGACCCCAAGCAGGATCAGGAACGAGACCGGAATCGGGAGGGAGACCTCACGGAACAGAAGAAACCGGAATGTCCCGGGTGATTCAGACAATTCTCCTTCATGGTGCCGGTTTGCAGCCCGTGGGCAGGTATTCGATACCGTCTGGAGACAAAATGCAAGATAGAAGAGACTAAGGCCGAAGAGGAAGGCCAGAATTGAGATGGGGATGCCGGGGAGAAGAGAGGGAACGAGTACTGCACATCCGAACCATACTTCAAGCAGATACACAAGGGCACAGGCTATGGTCAGATGACGCAAAATACCCGGAATTCTGATCCACTGCCGTGCTCTCTCACCGGACCATACCAGCTGAAGAAAAAGGACCGTTCCTCCGGTTATCATCAGGAATGCGACAAGAAAGCGGATTATTCCGGTCAGCAGTCCGGGAACAAAGCAGGCACCGGTTCCAAGAACAGCAGTTCCGGTTCCAAGGATAATGATAAGCCAGGTACGGCGGAATGTCCCAAACGGGGTCTTTCCCACGGTGATCATCTGAATTGAGAGGAGGACCAGGACAAGCCCAAAGGTCCCGTCAGGATGAAAGGAGAGCATTCCTGCCTGGACAGGATACTGCAGCAGACCAAAAAGGAGCATGAATATGCCAAAGACGACCAGGATGACGGTCTCAAGGGTCAGTTCAAACGTGCTGCCAAGGATCGGGCCTGGTATGCCGTGGTTTTTTGTCCCGGACGTAATGGGTGGTGCTCCTGTACAGTTATTCGTCCCGTTGTCTGATGAAGATAGTTGATTCATAAACAATAGTCACGCATATCATCGTTTTCGGGATGCGGAGACAGAAAAGAGATAATATCTGTCTGGAAAAGAGGGGAATATGACCCGGATTTATATGATACGGGTGGAATATCCCTTTTTCCTGATTTTAATAGAAATACCCGCCGTCTCCTGACGCAATGGTAATCTCTTCAGATTCCGGAATGTAGGAACCATTCGGGTATGTATCTGTATATCTGGTAATGATTCGGTTATTCAGTCCGGAGTAGGTATAGAACTGAACGGTCACCGAATCATTCCGGATAATCACGACAGGGTCAAACCGTTCCGGATAATCTCCTTTCCAATTCCATTTTGGACCCTTCAGTTCATCTGATGAAGGAACAGCCTGGGATGATACGGTATCATTACGTGCGGTTGCAACCATGTCATCATTCAGAATGATGTGGGCTGACCATGTGTGCCTTTTCAAAACAGATGTGTGATTTGGAATCATTTTACGCAGAACTGATGCTTCAGGGTATGATTCAGGACTATTATCACCAGAGATATACTTGAATATCTCTCCATCACCAGAGGGAGGGATTTTGTTATACATATCGGTTTTATACTCATCCGGAAGAGTGAGAGTCTTGTTTGTATCAAAAACAGACAAAACCGGGACACCCATCATAAATGTCAGATAATAATAGCCTGAAATCTTTTTGCCGGGAGAAATGTGAAGATGAGGGAACGCTTCAAGGACCGCCGTACCATTACAGGGATACAATGACCAGCCTTCCGGAAGGGGTACACATTCCTCCTGTTCTTCATTGAAACCATCAAACGGGCAGTTTCCACCTGATATCATGGACAACAGGGTGTCACAGTGGATGATACGGTCTGCCTGTTCCCGAATGGTTTGCATATGAGGATAATAATAAACAAATTCTGGCGTTTCCTGATTATTTTCATCGGATCCGGAGAGGAGTGCAGAAGGTTCGCTGGTGGTACCGGAAACCGTCAGAACGATAATAAAATTACAAAGAAGGAAGAGTAAAACGATGATTGTTTTTTTCATAGAGAGAAATGATCGGTGATAATATTTCATGGCACCCTCTTTTTTTACATGGGTTTTTATTGATAAAAAAAGAGTCTGGCTTACAATGTCAATTGTACACGTGAACGCCGGTTGTTATTGAGTGAGTGAGAACACCGGTATATGTATATTATCAGACATCATTGTCTTCTGGCTCAATATCCCCAGTTGGAGTGCCATGAACCGGTGTACTCTCCATGCCTCCTGATTTTGATAATGAGCAATCCCTCAGTTCAGCCGGATTTTCATAGGAAATCAACGGCACCTCAATTATGTAAATAATCAGACAGTCCCCATCAGGGCCTGATGAGGGCTGTTTAATGCATTCTCCGGAATACTTGATCTGGTCTTCATATGCTCAAACTCATTCGGAGTGTAACAAAGATAATCTATCGGGAATGGTGTTCGAATCTTTTTTCTGACAAGAGGAAATCGCTCATGCTGGGGAACATCCCTGAAAGTCTCCGAAATCAGAATCACATCAAGATCTGATTCATCACTGGCAGTTCCCTGCACCCGCGAACCAAACAGGATAACATCATCAGGATGAAAAAAATCGATAATTTTAAAATCGATAATTTTTGGAAGTATTTCTGATCGGAAGACCTCGATAACCGGATCATTCATGAATAATTCCACTCCGGATACATTACGTTAAATACATTCTGTGCTTTCCTGACCCGGTCCTTTGCGATTGATTCAGAGTAATACTCACACGGAATCACTCCTGTCAATTGATTGTTTTCTGGTGTCAAAATATTATTTAAAAAAATGGTGGCAAATATGAAAATCTCCCCCGTTTTTGCGTGCTATGTCCTACCTAAAGACAGGTTAGAATAAGGGAATCACATCCTAAAGACATAGTGAAAGGAATACGATATCATCATAGATAAATTTAAAGAACCGTTTTCCTGAACGCGAGGTTATTTGGGTAATACGTTACATCTTCAATCTCGAAATATAAAACCATAACAGATTTTATTCAGCGTGACGCGTGCTTTAAAATACTTATCAACATTCGATTTACTGTCCCTGTAATATCACAGGAAATGAGTATGTATGGTAAAACCAAAGGATATCGGATTTATCATCCAGGTAAATATTCCTGAGTACTTACGGTCAATACTGATCAACAACCGGTGAGGTGAGATATGAAATGGGCTAAAGCTGACTTATAGTGCTTTTTTCATATTCTATCCACATGTAATCTCTCAATGACACCAGGAGTATAATTTTCTCTGATAGAAAGAACTATCTCAAGCAAGATATACATGAGGATATGAACTATTCAGTATTTCATATCATTCTCTCCCTTTTCTTGTTTGGAATCTGTATTCAAGCCATATTTGCAGATGAAACTGCTGATGAATGGTATGAACAGGGCAATACGCACTTCAATAAAAGCGAATATGAAGAGGCATTGCAGGCATATGACAAAGCATTCCAGCTTAACCAAAATTTTACTGCTGCGTTGATATCAAAAGGAATTACGTATCAAAAACTTTGTCAGGGCGAAATCGCTCTGGATACTTTGACGAATGTAGTTGAAACGCATCCGGAAGATGCGGATGGATGGTTTGCTCTAGGTTCTCTCTATTTTGAGCGCGGTAATTATACAGAGGCTGCAGATGCCTTCCGGCAGGCTATCGTGATCAGACCTGCATTTCGTGATGCGTGGAATTATCTTGGTAACGCTCTCTTCGTCAAGGGGTTATTTACAGATTCAGCCGAAGCATATCAAAAAACATTAGAAATTGATCCCCAGTATGAAAATGCCCGAGACGGAGTGAATATGACCCATGAAGCAGCTCAAAATCCCGCAAAAGGATGGAAATATATCGGTGATTACCTGTATGGTGAAGGAAAATTCACGGAGGCACTCCATGCCTATAACCAATCCCTCTTCATCGACCCGGCCTATGTTGCTGCTCAGACGAATCTTAATACCACCATCAGTGCACTTTTGGATCCTGAAAAGGCGATGTTGGGCCCTCCAATATTCTCGCTCATGTTCGGAGATTATGATTCGGCCCTGAAAGGATATGAAAAAGTTATTTGTCTCTACCCGGATTCATCTGATGCATGGTCAGGTATGGGTCTGGTATTACAAAAAATAAAGCACTATACTGCAGCAGAACATGCATACCAGGAGGCACTACGACTCAAACCGGATGATGACAAAATATGGAAAAATTTTGGAGATTTGTTACTCATAATGGGAAAAGAGAATGATGCCCGGAACGCTTATGAGCAGGCACAATCTCTGCAATCCGGCAAACACCGAAGTCAGGGAAATCCTTAAGGCACCCTTTCATCATTCGTGTACATCATTACAGGACCAGACATACATCAGGAGAGGGGGTTTTTATTTCTTACCCACACCCGCTTTGATCATCCCTTCTTTCAGCGCCATACTCTCTTCTGCACGGTCTCCCACACCCCCCGTTCCGGATACCCAGCCGGGTGTCAGATTCAGGTGAGGAATACTCCCTGCCGACTGATTCCACCCCTCAAAAAACCATTTCCATGCATCAGGATCCTGTGCGACCATTTCAGCAAATCCTGGTGAAAGATGAGCACTCCCGGAAAGAGAAGGGCGGATCAGCGTTCCGTTCCCGTCTGCTCCGGGTTCTCCGTTCCCCACGCTGATCGTTCCGGTAACGGTGCTGGATCCGGCATCATTGACGACCATGAGCGAGACCTGGTATGTTCCCGGTCGTGTATACGTATAGATCGGACTGGTATCAGTTGAATAACTCCCGTCATCGAAGTACCAGAGCCTGAAGGCTGGATCTCCAAGGGATTCATCAATAAACCGTACCATGAAGATATCCGATGCCTCAATGATCTCAGCAGTAAACGTTGCAACCGGCAGGGCCGGATCGGTCACCGCTGCTGACTGGGACAGCACAAGCGGACAAGGCGGCTTTATCGTCGGTCGTGGTGTCGGGGTCGGGACCGGGGTTGATGCAACGATATAATTCTCCGCGATGAACGTATCAGATCCGCCTGCATTTGAAGCGGTGAGTGATACCGGATATACCCCCGGACGGGTGTAGGTGTGATACGGATGCTGCCTGGGTGAATAACTGCCGTCACCAAAATACCATGCCCATGAGGTCGGCTTGTCTGATGAGGTGTCAATAAACAGAACTGTCAGCGGGACCGGTCCGGTTGTCGGGGTACCCTGAAACGATGCCACCGGCGGGTATGTCCCGGATGTCGGAACCGGAGCAGGAGTAGGAAGCGGGTTTTGTGCCTGAATCAGACCAGGGACAAATGTCCTGTTATACCCTGCACTGTTGGACACCAGGAACCCGACCGGATACACCCCCGGAACAGTATAGGTGTGCACGGGGTTCTGCTCATGGGAGGTTCCCCCATCACCAAAGTACCATCCCCAGAGAGTCGGGTTTCCGGTGGAATGATCGGTAAACTGAACGGTCAGAGGAACCGGTCCGTTTGACTGGTTAAGCGAGAATAATGCGACCGGAGGTACAAGAGAACCGGCTGGTGTGGTATCAGCTGACGATACGATACTGCTCTGTCCTGTGGTATTGTAATATCCGGATTCAGATATGACCGGTGAGATGATCTCGAAACCGGCTGCAATGCATGGACACAGAAGCATAATCCCCAGAATGAGCAGTATACAATATGGTGTACGACCTGTGTTTGTGTATTTCATGAAAAAGCCCCCCGTTTCATATAAGAGCAGATGGTCATATATTTATAATTCTTAATAAATATTTTGTGATATATGAAAATTATAATTGTACGGGCAATTTCGTCTGGATTTATAAGACGAGAGATCAACAGCCCCGGATTACCGGGGAAATGCCAGAAAGAGAAAATGTGGATCCGATGATATCCTGTCACGCCGGTTTATTTTTGATTTTTTGCTGCCGGACGATTTGACCGGGTATTATCAGAAACCGGAGTA
>CAZCSN010000075.1:0-785 GCA_964501255.1 uncultured Methanospirillum sp.
CCTATGTGCTCCGGAAGAATAAAGCAGAATTTTAACCGGTAGTTATCCTGGAACTTGAATTTGACTCCGGAGGCTGGTATGAAGATAAACAATATAAGAGGGTATCAGATTTACCAGTCCCGCTCCCCAATCATGTCTCTTCCCTGCTGATTGAAAAGATTGCAGAAGGGCTTGCATATCTTCACCGGCAAGGTGTCCGTCATTACCATCTCTCACCAAAATATATTCTTCTGGATGAGCCATTGAATCCTAAAATATCTGGTCTTATCCGTGAATCACTTCGAAGTGCGGGAGGAGGCGGGGTTGAGGAATTTTTTGTCTGTGCACCAGAACAGGTGGATTCTTCCTTTTTTGGCATACCCGGAAAAAGAACGGATATATACCAATTGGGAGCAATATGGCTCTGGCTGATGACCGGCCGGATAATGGAAAAGGGAGAATCTGCGGATGAGATTATTTCAATGACAATGGATAATGTGACTTCTGATCCCTCTTTTGAATTGTATATTCCATTGTTAAAGAAACTTACAGCCCGTTTTAAAAAGGATCGGTATGCTTCAGTTGAGGCATTTTTAGATGATCTGAAGGGAATAATACCTGATTTTTATATAAAAGAAGGTATGGAACTATCCGGTGATGATGCATGAGTTCCCATTCGTTTTTTATTCTATTGTTCTTCATTTTTATATCTTTTTTAATTATTACCCCTGTCTGTTGTGTTGATCAGGGTTCAATATCTGGTATTACGTTTCAGGGCGGAGAGTATTCTTCAGACAGTATTCCTG
>CAZCSN010000075.1:795-7746 GCA_964501255.1 uncultured Methanospirillum sp.
ATGTAATGTATCCAGGTCAGAATGGCCAATACATGGTTGAGTATCGTAATACGGGTATGACTGCCTGGGAACATGATGTTGAAAAGATAGGTGTCGAATATTCTGGGGATTCAAACCTTATCACTGTTGATCCACCGTTACAACTGTTACCGAAAGGATCCCGGGTTCATACCGGGCAGAGTTACCAGTTCCCTTTTCTCATATCAGCGCATAATGTCGGTCAGGTAAAACTCGCCTTTGCTGTTGTTCGATTGTTACCAAGCGGGAAAACGAACAGGATTTCAGATCCAGTGTTCCTCTCAATGGAAATTACCACGGGATTGCCACATAAAGATCAGAATACCGGTAGTATACAGGTTACTGCAGGACCACTTCATGTACCTGTTGAACTTGATGGTATGCCTGCAGGTCTGACCCCGTTAACTCTTCCTCATATTCCAGTGGGCATTCATCATGTTGTGGTTAAAGGAAAAGAAGGCATGATGGAGAGCGATATCGAGGTAAAACCGAATTCCATCCATTCAATCACCTATAGTCCGGAAAAGTCAGGGGTTTTGATTGAAACAAAAGAATCACTCTTACTGGAAAACTCCAATCCCGTCCTGACTTTGATCTTATCTAATTTTTTCATCATCCTCGGGGTAATTATTGCGCTGACGGTGGTAGCGGTAATTTCGATTGTGGTTATTTCTGGTGAGATCAAAAGGATAAAATTCGTGGTTTCACATGTCCTTCCCTACTCTTTTCAGAAGGAAAGTGGCCGGGATTTTGCAGTCGAAACACGAAGAAGAATATCATCTGATGATGTGAGGTTTGACCCTGTTGCAGGACTATTTAATCAGGGAGATAAAAAATCACTCAAATTGAAAATTACAAACCTGGGGACCAAACCAATTGTTGTTGATACGATTCGGATTGAACCCGGAGAATGCAGGATTGTTTTTCGGGAGATATTTGATGATGATCCCGGAGATTGTGAGGTATCCCAGGCGGTTTCGGATATTGATGGGAACGGAAAAGAAAAAAGCCGGGTAATTCACCTTCAGTATCGTATCATGCCCAGAGACCTCGATCTGTCATGGTTTTTTGAACGCTTCATTCAGAAAAAAGGGAATATCATTGCAATACTCAAGATAAAAAATAATAATCCCTTTCCTCTTGAAGCAGATTCAATCCTTCTTGCATCAGGAGAAGAGCGGGGTATCGAATTGGTAATGGACGTTCCTGATTCGGATGAACTATCGGTATACAAAAAATTACGTATCCTGACTGAAAATGAATATTCCTTCCCGCTGTCGGTGAAGATTCCTTTCAATAAGGGTATATTTTTATTCTTCTCCAAAAAGTACTCAGAATCCCTGGAATGGTTTAACCAGCAGATCGATTTGGGCAATGATGATGTCACCCTAAAGCGGTATCGGGATCTTGTTGAGAGGAAGATGAATTCTTCTTCAGAAGTAAAAAGAATGGATTCATCTGACAGAGGTGATCATGAGCCTGATTTACAGAGAAAGGTGGATGCACAGACTGGTATTGCCACTCATTCATCTGTCTCTCCCCCTTTGACGGGATTTCCTGAATCTTTACTGCCCATATACAAACCATCTGCATTGATCTCAACAGACCGGCTTGGTTTTATGTACAGGGCTTTCCGAGCTGCTGATAATGAAGAAGTTGCCGTCAGGATTCTTGATTCCGGGATAATACCCCCCTCTCAGGTAGAGTTACAGATACAGGCGTGGCGGTCACTCAAGCACATGAATATTATGCAGATCAAGTTCTGGGAACGTGATCCTGTTTACTTCCTGGAATTTGATCTTCCATCCGGTGCAATACAATCAAAAAAGAAGGTCTATTCGCTGGCAGATCTGAAAGTGCCCATACCCGCGAGGGCTGCACTTCGTATTGTTCGGGGGCTTGCAGAAGGGATTGATTACATACATCGACAGGGTGTCCGACACTACCTTCTTGAGCCCTCTGTCATCTTTCTTGATGATGGATTACAACCGAAAATATCTGGGTTTGATACTTCTGCGTTGATTCAGTCTGGCATCCCCGATGATTGCTGGATCGTTGCCCCTGAGCAGAAAAATCCCGACAAATTTGGTAATCCGGGTAAAAAAACAGATATCTATCAGGTAGGGGCGATCTTTTATTATCTTTTATCAGGACAGGTTCTCAATTGTTTTGAAAGCATAAGTTCACTTCCCTCACATTTTCGGTCAGATTATGGAGTGTATGATCCGATTATTAAAAAATCCGTGCATATTGATAAAAATGAACGGTATGGAGATATTCGGGAAATGATTCATGAAATTGATACTTTGTTACAAACATTTAAAAAATAATGATATATGATTCTTAATGGGAACGTTTCACCGGTCACTCTTTCGATTCTCTGTATTATTTTTCTCCTCGTATCCGGGGCTTCTGCATCACCCGCTGAAATTGAAAAATTACTTGCCGAAGGTGTTGATATGTATAACTCCGGTGATCGGGACACTGCTCTTCAGTTATTTGAATCGGTAGTTCTGACTGATCCTTCCTGGCCCTATGGATGGCTCTGGAAGGGTACAGTCCTGGCTGACATGGGGAGAGATATGGAGGCTGAAGATGCCTTTAAAACCGGGAGATGCCTTCTCAATCCTGATGCCTGTGATGACTCATCTTCTCCTCCTTCCTCTGAAGTTCGTGAGGTGAATCGGGCTGAGGGGGTACTATATCCGGTTAATGCCAATAACGGTGAAAGCATAATTTCTCACCATCAGGAATCTTATCCCGGATACATGCTCATTTCAGATCCTGTGCAATTAGAAAGAGAAGGAGATCGGTACATGGAATTAGGAAAGTATGATGCCGCTCTTCAATCTTATCTCCTTGCAGAACAGATTGATCCCGGAAATCCTACTTATTCCAGAAAAATCGGTGATGTATACCGAGCAAAAGGGGATTTTAATTCTGCACTTGATTCCTGGAATCGTTCCCTTCAAAATGAAACAGACCCGGGGGTATCTGACAGTCTTCGAAAAAAGAGGTCTGATGCATTCTCTACCCTGAATATGCCGGATAAAGCCATTCAAGAACTTGAAGGATTGAAATTATCCGGTAATGATCCTCTGGTGTACAGTCATATGGGCGAACTATACTCCAAATTACAGGACTATGCACATGCAGAAGAATCATTTCAAAATAGCATCTCGTTTGATCCCACGAATATTGACGCTTCCCTGGGTCTTGCAGAGGCACGGATTCGTCAGGGAAAGATGGCGAAAGCAAAAGAAACTCTTGATTTTATCCCAAAATCCGCTCTCACTCCTGAACAAATGAATCTTTTGGAGAGATTAAAGAGAGAGCATACATACTATCAACAGGATAAAACGTCAGATCTCTCTTTTCTTTTCAGTCATCCAGAGTTATTTATATTAACAGGAATTGGTATCTTTGGAATTTTTTATTTCAGGGATAAAATTTTCAGATAACTTATCTGCAATGACACATTTTTTTCCCGATCTCTGGTCTCGGTTGTTTCACCTCTATCATCGTTTTTGATTTCATACTTCCAAACAAGATCCCCTTGTTTCCATCGCGAAATTTCTGCTCTCCACTGATTGTCAGGGCATATGTTCCGGGCTGAATAAACGGGACCATAAAGGGAATGCGGTACTCGCTTGTTTCTCCGGGATTTGGGACATTATGGGGGGTATTATTCTGAAGAAGGGTAATCGGCCCAAGTGTTGCAGAGAGCAGAATCGATTTTTTCATATCTGTCTGGTTGTTTTTATTTTGAATCGTTATGATCGGATTGATAGTCACTCCGGGATACACCGTTCTTTCTTCTGGTGGAATATCAATTGAAATGATTTGGAGATCGGAATCTGATACATCGGCAGAAGGAGAAATACCAACGGCTGGTGATGAGAGGGAGTTTAGGATGATGAGAAAGGCGATGATTCCAAACATGATCCCAGAAAGGCAGGAATGACTGTTCATGTCCATTACTTAGCATTCCATGAGTTTATATTCTGTTGTTTGGATATAATATGCAGGAAAAGAAGATCCATCTATGAACATTCTTGATCTCTCAACAGAACATCCATCCAGTTACCCAAATGATGTTGCTCCAATATTTTGTGATGAGGAACCGGTTGCGATATTCATCAATGGCAGACACATCTCTACGGTTCTTCTCGCTCCTGGAAACATTCGTGAATATGTAACTGGCTCTCTCTTTACTGAGCAATACATAAAAACCACCGAAGAAATTGAGTCAATACGGATTGAAAAAAACCGTGCCAGTGTTCTCACGACAAATATATTCACCAGCCCAGGCCCGAAAAAAACAATTCTATCCGGCTGCGGAGGTGCTGTCTCGTATATCGATCCTGGGAAACTCCCTGTTCTGACCAGGACCTTTACCATCCCCGCTTCAATCCTTACATTATCATTCTCGCATTTTATGGCCAGTGAGAAGAAAAAACCGGGTCTGGTCTCCTCAGCTCTGTACCGGCCTCCTCAATGCCTCATGTTCCGGCAGGATATCGGCGATGATCAGGTGACAGACCTGATGATCGGCGCAGGACTCATTGAAAAAATCAATTTTTCATCATCCCATTGTCTATGTTCACATACGATCACATCTGAAACCGTCCGAAAATGCCTGATAGCCGGGATCCCGCTTCTCCTCACGACCGGACATTGCACACGCCTTGCGGCTCAAATAGGTCAGAAAAACGGGCTTTGTATTGGTATCATACAGGATACCCGATTATTGATAGTCTCACGATCTGAGCGGATTACCTGGTGATGAACCGGAGATAATCTCTTTCAGAGTTGCAAGGAAAAGATCGATCTCCTCTCTGGTATTATAATGTGCAATACTAACCCGAATTGTTCCTTCTGGCAGATTCAGGGTATTCATCAGCGGCTGACAGCAGTGGTACCCTGACCGTACCAATATGTCATGCTCATCCAGCCTTTGAGCGATTTCATGGGGATGCATTCCATCGATGGTGAATGAAACAACACCAATTCTGGTTTCGGGGTTGCTTGGTGCATATACCCGGACTCTCTCGATGGCATGCAGACCGTCAATCAGGCGGCTGGTTAGATTTTCTTCATGCTCATGGATCTTTTCCATACCGATTTTCTTTAGATAATCAACCGCAACTCCTAATCCGATGCCCCCGGCGATATTGGGTGTACCCGCTTCGTATTGCTCATAGCCCTGTATCAGTACCACATCGTCTTCGGCAACCGATTCAACGGTTCCTCCCCCCTGCATCAGGGGAGTCAGGGTGGCTTCTTTCATCCAGAGAACACCGGTGCCGGTTGGCCCGCCTAGTTTATGCCCGGAAAAACAGTAGAAATCACACCCGATTGATGTTACATTCACCGGTATATGGGGGGCTGCCTGAGCTCCGTCAATGAGGAGGAGCACTCCTTTTTCCCTGCACAGGGCGGCTATCTCACGCACCGGGGTAATGATGCCGAGAACGTTTGATACCTGGGTAATTGTCACAAGTCTGACCGGCTTTTCCAGCATCTTCCGGAATGCATTCATGTCCAGGGAATAATCCGGTAGTATGCCGATAATGTCAAGGACAACTCCCTGCCTCTCAAGTGATCTCCATGGCAGGAGGTTTGAGTGATGTTCGAGGATGCTCGTGACAACCCGGTCACCAGCAGTCCAGCTGAGGCCATGAGCGACCATGTTGATCGCTTCGGTGGTATTTTTTGTAAAGACCGTAATGCCGCCCTGTGCCCCGATGAATTCGGCTACCTTTTCATGGGCATGCCAGTACCGCTGGGTTGCAATCCGGGTAAACCTATGAACTCCTCTTCCGACATTTGACCTGTACCGGTGTTCAAATTCAACCATGGCCTCAACAACCGGTTCAGGTGAACAACTGGTCGCAGCATTATCCAGGTAAACAACATCTCCAAGGATGGGATAATCATGCCTGATTGCACGGAATATATCCTCCGACTCCAGGCTGATTTCAGGCTTTTCCTGCTTAATAGGAGATGTCGTGCTTTGCTGCATTTTCTTTCTCTCCTTAACTTGTGCAAGGGTGAAATCATCATTAACAAGCACTCCCATGTTTCTGCATAATTCACGCATCTTTGGAGGGAGTGCCCGCCATCGCCACAGACCCCAGTCAGTATAAGCATCCGGCATCTGTTTCTTGTCAGCCCATCGGTCAAGAAATGTATCCCACCGCTTGGTGAAATCCGGATGTGTCTTTCGGATAGAGTCATATTCACTTTCAAGCATGGCAGGACAGAGATAACACCCGATTCGCTCAATCCCTCGTTCATACAGGGGGTTTAATGGGATCTTCCGCCACCAGAGATAGAGGAATACTTCAAAGGCCCTCCAGCTCCGGATGGGGGATATATTCAGCTGCAGGGGATTTGCCGGATTCTGACTGGTCTCATCAAGACCGGCCCGGTTCCATGACTCATACCAGCGGTTTCCCTGAATGGTGACACAGGGGCCGGTGTCTGCAAGATATATCTTTAGTGGGTGTAATTTGAGAAGTTTACAACACCACCGGTTGTCCTTGCCAGGGGGTCCTGCTTTCTCCACCGCCTGCCAGAAGTCACCACCCTTCCTGATGATCTCAACCCCCTGCTCCTCGATGAATCGGATGGTTTCGGGGAACTCAAGTCCGGTATCGATAAAAAAGGCTTTCTCCACTCCGGCTTTTCGTGCCAGGTGAAGAACTGCCGTGCTGTCCTTTCCACCGGAGAATGAGACATTGACCGTGGGCCGGTCTTTCATGTGACTTTTAATGGTCCTGACCGCGTTCCGCTCCAGGTTCTTCAGATGATACGTATTGTGAGTAATGACCGCTTCCCAGTCAGGGTCCGGTTATGTGGAGGGTGTAATCGGGAGGAGTTCTTTTACTTTGATATATCCCTCTTTCACAATGTCTGTCCCGTACTTCC
>CAZCSN010000076.1:0-7453 GCA_964501255.1 uncultured Methanospirillum sp.
GGCCTGACACAGTGATCCACTTGCTTAAAATGTACATACCACTTGCAAATCCCAGAATCATAAATAAAACTCCCATAAATAATAATTTCTCAAGTGTTGTATACTGAAGAATCTGCGAGAACAAGGGGCCACATTCATCGAGCTGGTGGGTGACACTATACGATTTCATTACCACACCGGAGAGGAGAAACTGAAGCCCGCCAAGGACGAGTATATCACCAAGAATAAATGAATGAAGACCCTGCAGCTCAACTGATTTCATAAGACCAACACCGACCATCAGAGATAATCCAAAGAGGATGAACAGGATGCCGGGTGCAATCAGAAACCTGAGTGGCCGGACAATGACAATAAAACGTACGTGCCTCCATCCATCGGCAAAACTGTGAAGTTTGGACGGCCCTTTCCTTGGATAATAGGTGATCGGGATCTCCTCTATGATAAGCCCTTTTTTCGCTGCTTCAATGAGCATCTCAGAGGCAAACTCCATCCCTCCTGTATGAAGGCTTAACCGGTTCAATGCCTCTTTCCGGATCGCACGCATCCCACTATGAGTATCGCTGAACCGGGTATGAAATGTAAAATTGAGAAGACCTGTCAGGAGAGGATTTCCGATATACTGATGCAGCCAGGGCATTGAGCCAGGTAGAATCATCCCTTTCAGTCGCGATCCGATCACCATATCTGCCGTTCCTTCCTGGATGGGTTTTATTAAATCAGGTATCAGCCTGAAATCATAGGTGTCATCAGCGTCTCCAATAACAATAATTTCACCTTTTGCATGTGGAAATGCAGAAAGGTATGCATTCCCATATCCCCGCTTCTTTGGATGAATAATACGGGCGCCATAAGAGCGGGCAATGTCCGGTGTTGCATCAGTTGAAGAATCAGCGATTATTATTTCATATGAAATATTATGTTCAGTACATCCTGCTTTAACTTTTTCAAGACAGGATCCAATAGTCTGCTCTTCATTTAAGGCAGGAATAATAACTGTTACGAGTGGTTCCATTACTGTGCCCGTATCTTTTCATCAGATCATTCTGATGTAAAAGAATAAATGTTCTGGCAAAATTTTGTATCGTCATGGTATTGTGTATTTATTAGTACCTTTTCATGACCAGTTGTAATCATTTTTACTGGAAAACCTGGTTTACGCCTCATTTTTTCAATGAAAAGAGCGGCACAAACAGATGATTCAGAATCATTTAAAAGTATATGAATACTTAAGGAGCAAATCAGATAGTAAATATAATGACAACTCTAAAAACATGGCTGAACACGCACTTAACGAAACTCCTTTTCATTCTTGTACTCATTTCTGCTCTTTTCGGCCTCTGGCTTCGCTTCCTTCCGATGGGATTTCTTGGTGACGGCCCGGTCCAAAAGCTCATATTTATGGACACCTGGTACTCGATGCGGCAGATAGAACAGATTTCTGCCCAGTATCCCGGATATGCATGGTATGATCCCATGACCGCATTCCCAACCGGGAAGGATGTTGACTGGGGTCCTTTGTTTCCATTTCTGTGTGCATCAGTCTGTGTTCTCTTTGGAGCCCTTTCCAGACCGGAAAATATGATAGTCGCATCATATGTTCCCCCCCTATTATTTCTCCTCCTGATTCCGGTGATCTGGTATCTTGGAAAATTGTCCGGTGATGAAAAAACCGGCTGGATAGCAGCAATCCTGCTCCCGGTTATATCAGGAGAGCTTTTGTACCGGTCATTTTTTGGATATCTGGATCATCATATTACGGAAACGCTCTTTTCCACTCTGTTCATCACCCTGATTATCGCTCTTCTTGTCACCACAGTGGATATTCAAAAGGCCATATGCACAAAAAAAAGCATTATACTTGCAATATCGGCAGGGGTTGTGTACTTCCTTGGTCTTATGAATATTCAGACCATGGTTCTCTTTGCAGCGATATGTGCACTCATCTTTCTGATACATGCCCTCGTACACCGGAATCAGGATCATCTGTTCATACTGTCTCTTCATACAGGTCTCCTTTTCTGCGTCTTTACTGCGCTCTATCTCCCTCTTGGTTACATGCATGAAGGGTTATCCATAAGCCGGTATTCGATCGGGCATCTGCTGGTTGTTCTGGCACTTCCACTTGAACTGGGGAGTTTGGCGCTACTTTCACATTTCCTCTCAAAAAAGCCCACATCTTATTATATCGCGGCAGTATTCGGAACAATTGGTGCCGGCTATATTTTCATCACGACTCTGCTCCCGGATATTGGCTCCCAGATAACAAATTCAATCCAGTATTTCTTTCTCTTCTCCTACTCTGAATCCTATATCAATGAGATGCAGATGTGGGAACCGGTTCGTGCATGGTACTCATACAACCTGGCATTATTTCTTGCACTGGCTGGAATTGCCATCTGTATCATCAGGCTTGTCCGTTCATACCGGCCGGCGGTGATGGCAATTCTGGTATGGGGTCTGGTCCTCATCTATGCGACCATGATGCATGTCAGATATGAGTACTATACAACAGTGGCAATTGTTCTGTTCACTGCCGTTGCACTCAGCACCCTGTATTCAATGATTGCAAGGAGCGGGCAACCGGAGAAGCGATCCAAAAAGACAACAGACGGAATGGACTATCAGATCCCCTTTCGTGCTCTCGGTGTCGTCGGAATACTCGTTCTCTTCATCGCTGCATTCTCCACCCAGACGGTCATGACCGTGGCTGATAAACAGATCGGTCTGATTTCCATGACCAATGACTGGGCCGATTCCCTGCTCTGGCTTTCTGCCAATTCACCGGATCCTGGTGTGGCATATGACCAGATATATTCGAAAACCAACTTTTCCTATCCGAAAGAGGCATATGGAATTCTCTCATGGTGGGATTATGGGCACTGGATTACCTTTGTGAGTAAACGAATACCTGTAACATCTCCCTTCCAGGATAATGTTCCTCCTGTTGCGCGATTCCTTGCTGCACAATCTGAAGACGAGGCAGAATTAAATGCCAAAGAAACCGGGGCAAAATACATCATCACCGATTTTGCCACCGTCACCTCAAAATTTGCAGCCCTTCCGCTCTGGGGATATGGAAAAGACAGCATCTCCCGGTACCAGGAGACCTATTATCAGCAATCACAGCAGGCCGGCAGATATGATCCCATCCTCATCCTTAAACCGCCTTACTTTGAAAGCACCGCAGTAAAGTTACACCTCTTTGATGGTTCCGCTACTCCTGGCCGGGGCGGAACACTCCTTACCGTGCAAGAATCGCCGATGGGCCGCGGCTCCTTTGGCCTCATCACACAAGCGAATCAGATTTCAGCAGAGAATGTACAGACTCCTCTCAGGAAGGATCAGGTCATCGGCTCTATCCAGTTCACAAAACCCGTCACCGATGTTCCGGCTATTGGCCATTACCGGCTCATCTATGAATCCCCCACAACCGTTGCAGAGGATGAGACGCATCAGATAAAAGAAGTGAAGATATTTGAACGGGTGAAAGGCTACACCTTTGCAGGCAATGGGACCATCGAACTTCCTGTTATCACCAATCAGGGGCGGACGTTCACCTGGCGTCAGCAGAGCACAAATGGAACTTTCACACTCCCCTACAGCACCCAAAACAATCCCTATGATGTACGGGCTACCGGCCCATACCGGATTGTTGAGACTGGAAAAACGATCGAGGTGTCAGAGGATCAGATCACCTGATCCTCACACCCGCTGAAAGTCATCTTCGGTCCGCTCGATATCATCTTCTTCAAGATATTCTCCGATCTGAACCTCAATCACTTCCAGGGGAATCTTCCCGGAGTTCCCAAGCCGATGCATGACCCCTGCCGGGACGAAGGTGCTCTCACCCGGGCGGACAAAGAGATGTTTTCCGTCCAGCTCAACATCAGCGGTCCCATGAACGACAACCCAGTGCTCACTCCGGTGGTGATGCCGCTGCAATGACAGCCGCATGCCCGGGTTCACTGTGAGGCGTTTAATCTGAAACCCTGGTCCGGTCTCAAGACCAAGGTATGATCCCCAGGGTCGGTATACCAGCCGGTGAATCTCCGTGATCGGGTTGCCCTGTTTCTTGAGATCTTTGACGAGATCTCCCACCTTTTCTGCCATATCCCGCCTGCAGACCAAAAGCGCATCACAGGTCTCAACGACGATGGTATCCCTGATACCGATGAGTGCTGCAAACCGATCCTTTGTGGTCACAAAATTTCCATATGATTCAATCGCAGCACACTTCCCCGAATTGTCACAGGCATCTTTGCCGGAGATCTCATACCATGCGTTGAAGTTTCCAAGATCAGACCAGCTGGCAGCCAGCGGAACCACAGCAACAGCATCAGAATGCTCCAGAATGCCATAATCAATAGAAACCGACGGGAGTTCCTCCCAGGAACCCTTTGCTTCAAAAATGTTTGCAATATTTGGCTGATATCTTCTGAGTTCCTTAAAAAAGATCGGAACGGAAAAGAGGAACATACCACTGTTCCAGAAATAGCCATCCTTCACATACTGCCGGGCCGTCTCTTCATCAGGTTTTTCCTTAAAAGCTTTTACACGAAATCCGATCTCAAGCGGGCTGCCGGGGGCGATATATCCATATCCGGTATGGGGACTGTCAGGTATTATTCCAAACGTAACCAGGTACCGGCTGCTTAAAGGAACCGCGGAGCGCAACTCTTCTCCTGCCGATGCTCCAAGCAGGTGATCACTTGGAAAGACCATGATAACTGCATCGGGATTTTTCCTGGCTATCTCTGAGACACCCCATGCGATAGCCGGCAGGGTATTTTTTCCGGTGGGCTCAAGCAATATCTGTTCATCAGAAACAGAATACCCAAGCTCGGATATCTGGTTTTTTACCAGAAAATGATGGAGTTCATTTGTTATGATATAAATATCCGAAGGGCTGCTGTTTTCTATCGATCTCAGGTATGTCTTTTGAAAGAGGGAGTGTCCATTCACCTGGAGAAACTGTTTTGGATAATACGTCCGGGAAAGAGGCCAGAGTCGGGTACCCACCCCCCCAGCTAAAATGATTGTAAATATCTGATGCACCAGTATATGTCAGCGTATAAGAGAATGAAACCTCTTATTCAATGATAAATCTGGTTAAGCAGATGCTATTCAGGACCCGCAAAAGATATCACACCTTAGGTCATCACCCAAATCACGCATACGCATCATTGAAAAGATTAAAAATTTGTCTGGTTGGACAGCACGGGTCATATCCTGGGGAAATCATCCGGATCAACATCTTCCAGGGGAATATCACCACCAAGAACCTCATAGAGGGTGAAAGTATATATCGTATAATCGGTCTCCCAGTTCACCCACAGGCCATCATATGTGGCATCCTCCCATGTCTGATGCGTGGTGTCCATAATAATCGGCTGTGCAATCTTTCCCATCTTTTCGAGATTGGTAAACGTCTTTTTCTTGCTGTTCCATCCTTTCCCCAGCATGTAGTAAATCTCATAAGAACCGGTCGGCACTTTTTCAAGCGTATATGATCCTCCGGCGGGAATAAATATCGAGCAGATCGGATTCGGCCACCCCTCCTCAACAAGGACTGCGACGGCATCGAATTCACCCTCTGAGTTATCCAGATTTAGAACATTTACACCACTGGTTGGTTCTCTTCCCGATATCACGCCCGCCTGAACCGGCGAGACAAGTATGATCAAAAGGCAGAAAAGAAGAATATATTCCGGTAATCCTGCTCCTTTCATACTCTTCTGTTACTGTATGAGTATAAAGAAATTATGAATAGAATAGATGGGCTCGCTGAGATTCGAACTCAGGATCTCCGCCATGTCAAGGCGACGTCATAACCAGCTAGACCACGAGCCCCCGGTTGTGCCTTACAATGTAGCCTTCCTGTACATATATGTGTTGTGATCTGTTTCCGAAAAAAGAATTATATTCGGGCAAATTTTGCCGAGTATATTCCGGGCATACTCCGAATCGCTTCCATTACCTCTTCCGGAACATCCCCGTCCACATTCAGGACCATGATCGCTTCCTCTCCTGGGTGGAACCGGCCGACCTGCATACCGGCAATGTTTATCTGGTGTTCTCCAAGGATTGTTGATGCCCGTCCGATCACTCCCGGACGGTCCAGATGCCGTGAGATGATAACTGCCCCCTCCGGGACCATATCCATGGTATACCCGGCGATGGATACAATCCTCGCACCACCTTTGTACAGAACAGATCCTGCAATGACCAGTTCAGAGCTGTCCGTCGTCACCTTCATGGTCAGGAGGTTCTTATATCCGGCCGATTCACCGGTCGTCGTCTCTGATACTGCTATGCCCCGGTCCTTGGCAATATATGCAGCATTGACCATATTCACCGGGAACCGGAGGATGGGATCCAGCAGTCCCTTGATAGCCATATGAGTGATGAGTTTTGTCGACTGCCCGAGCGCTGCAAGTTCACCGCCATAGATCATCTCCAGTTTCTGGACCCGGCCATCAACGATCTGGATCATGAGCCGCCCCATACGTTCACCCAGGGTTGCATATGGTTCAATGATCTCATGCTGCTCGGCCGGGATGATCGGAGCATTGACGACATATTTTGCATCTCCGCCACTCAGGACCTCAAGACATTGTTTTGCGATGGAGATTGCCACATTCTTCTGGGCTTCAATCGTGCTTGCACCAAGATGGGGGGTGAGGATAATGTTCGGGATGCCAATGAGCGGGCAGTTCTTAGGCGGTTCCTCTTCGAACACATCAATTGCTGCCCCGGCAACCTTTCCGGATTTAACTGCAGCCGCAAGGGCTGCTTCATCAATGATTCCTCCCCGGGCACAATTTATTATCCTGACCCCGTCCTTCATGGTTGCGATGGTCTTTTCATTGATAATATGACGGGTCTCCTTGATAAGAGGGGTATGGACGGTGATGATATCAGCCCTGGTAAAGAGCTCCTCAAGCGACATTGATTCAATACCCATCTCCGCCGCCTTCTCCGAGGAGATGAATGGATCATACCCGATGATATGCATGTTAAATGATGATGCGCGTTTTGCAACCTCACGCCCGATACGTCCGAGCCCCACAATTCCAAGCGTCTTCTCATTCAACTCAACACCCATGAATTTGGACCGCTTCCACTCGCCGGCCTGCATGGATGCATTTGCCTGGGGAATATTCCGGCAGAGTGACAGCATCATGGCCATTGTATGCTCTGTTGCTGCAAGGGTATTCCCTTCCGGTGCATTGGCAACGATCACACCATGACGGGTAGCGGCATTCATATCGATATTGTCTACCCCGGCGCCGGCACGCCCGATGAACCGGAGCTTTTTGCCCGCTTCAATAACCCGCTCAGTCACCTGTGTTCCGGACCGGACAAGAAGCGCATCGTAATTTTCAATGGTTGCTACCAGTTCATCTTCAGAAAGCCCGGTGTTTACATCCACCATGGCATGTTCGCGAAGAAT
>CAZCSN010000077.1:0-6570 GCA_964501255.1 uncultured Methanospirillum sp.
TCAGCAACCATGAGTATGATGCCCCTGATTCTGGCTATGGGGCTTTTATTTATTGCCAGTATAGAAACGGTTCGTAATACGCTTGGAACCTCGCTGAATGTTGTTCTTGGCCCACTTGTGGACACCTTTCACATCCCTTTTTATATTGTCATAATCATTCTCTCCGCAATGACCGGTTTTTACTCATCCATCATCCAGAAATATACCATTGATTATAAAAAGATGAAAGAGACGCAGAACCGGATGAAGGAATTTCAAAAAGAATACCGCGAAGCGATGCTCTCAAAGGATGAGAAGCGGATAAAAAAACTTGAAGCAAAGCGGTCCAAAATGATGCAGGACCAGATGGAGATGAGTCAGGCCCAGTTCAAACCGATGGGCTATATTATGGTCATCACCCTTCCGATATTCTTCTGGCTTATATTCCGTCTCAATCATTTTGATGCGATGATTCACATGCCGTTCTTCGGTCTGGTTCATCTGACCGATCTCATCCTTGGTCCTGCACCGGCATGGATCATATGGTATATGCTCTGTTCGATCACGCTTTCACAGGTTATAAGAAAGGCACTTGACATTGGGGGATTGTAATGCGCATCACGATCAGTGGGCTGCCAGGAAGTGGCACAACCTCACTGACTTATCATCTTGCGGAGATGCACCGGCTTGATGTCATCTCTGCCGGAGAAGTCTTCAGGCAGATGGCAAAGGAGCGGGGAATGACACTTGCTGAGTTTGGCGCCTTCTGTGAGGAAGATCCTTCGGTAGACAAACTGATTGACGAACGTCAGCGTGAGATAGTACTATCCAATACCCATATTATTGCGGAAGGAAGACTGTCCGGCTGGATGATTCCGGAAGCTGATCTGAAAATATGGCTGAAAGCATCACTTGAATGCAGAGTCAGACGCATCTTTGATCGTGATCAGTTTTCTGATCCGGATGAAGCCATGCAGGAGACAAAGGACCGCGAGGCGTGTGAAGCCCTTCGCTATCAGCAGTATTATGATATTGATATCGGCTCGCTCAGTCCGTATCATCTGGTGCTGGATACTGAGATGTGGACTGTTGAACAACTGGGAATTATCGTTTCATCTGCGATTCAGACCCTGCAAAAAAGCGAATAAAGTTTCTTCTTTCTTTTTTATCTCCTATCAATCAGTCGTTTTGGTCTTCCTTTGATGTGATGCAGCTCAAGCCCTCCTGGGCCGGTGATATGGACCAGAATCTGAAATATTCCGTCATCATAACTCCCGATGAGTTCAGGTTTATGTTTCAGGATTGTCCCGGTAATCACATCGGTGATATCGTGAATACTGCAGGCGTCCTTATCTTCTGCCTCAACCGATATCCGAAGGGTGATCTCGTTCTCTTCTTCCCCATACACAAATGCCTCATACTCTCCGGTCAGTTGAGGCAGGTTTTCCGGCTGAAAAACAGCCCGTTCGATGTCTATCCGGTTTATGGGGACTTCAAATATATGAATAGTCTCTGATTCACGCCAGGGATTCAGGATTCGCATGTGGGTTCGTCCACACGGACAGGTGTTTCTGCTGATCACCTTTGTGGTATCATCCGTGTCATAATTGATGAGAAGTGACCCGCATCGTTCCCCTGGTCTGAGAAGTGTTGTGAGAACGATATGCCCCTCTTGCCCATCCGGCAGGAATCGCTGGTGCCGTGGATCATGGATATCAAGATGCACAATATCTTCCGGAACATGGAGCCCTGCAACTGCCTGACACTCCCCGCACATGGTCCCTTCGGTGCTTCCATAACTATTGTACACCTCACAGTCATAGAGTTCTTTCACGTAATTTCTCGATTCGTCTGCAAAGCTCTCACCTCCCACGACCAGCCGTCTGATACTGGAATCAGCAGGATCCATCCCCTCTGCCTTCATCCGCCTGGCCAGACGTAAAAATTTAAAGACACTTCCTACAATCCCCGTCGGCTGATAGGACTGGATGAGGCGGATTGGAAAGGTGCACTTACCGGTTGGGATAATACTCATCCCGACTTCGCGGGCCGCCAGGGTCATGGTATTTGCTCCGACATTCATCCCATAACTGGCACAGATGATCATCCGGTCTTCGGCTGAGAACCCCTGGGAGACAAAGATTCGGGCATATTTCTCCGCGTACCGTTTCCAGTCATCCCAGGAGAGGAAAAAACTCTTTGGAGTACCGCTTGTTCCACTGGTTTCATGGATGGTATAGATGTCCTTCCAGTCCAGGCTTTTGAACATGAATTCATTGGTTACCGGCGGCTGGTTCTCCCGGATTATCTGACCGTTTATGACCGGCAACTCCAGAAGATCCTCATGACTGGTGATATCATCCGGGCTGATATGATGCTCGAGGAAGAATTTTTTATAAAATGGCGAATGTTCTGCCGCATAGTGGACGGTATACCGTATCCGCTCATTGACAAGTGCCTCAAGGTCAGGGTACTTCATTGTCTCGATATCTGGTCTGAGAAAATGAGATGGATGCATTTTTGAATCATAGGCCTAAGAATTGTTTATACATTTCCCCCGATGAAACGCACAAAGGATCTGATATGATAGTCGCAGGATTGAATCGGATTGGTCATATACTGACATCTGTAATGAGTCTGATTCTCCTGGTTCTGATTGTGTGCGGAGTAAGTGGTGCGGATGAGATCCTTGAAAGGGGGGGGATGTCCGGCGTCGGGTATTACAAGGGGGATCATATATCTGACACCATTCCCGCCTCGCTCGAGGCAGGTCAGTCATATCCGGTTGTCATTACCTTTCGCAATAACGGGATGGTCTCCTGGGAATGGGGTGTTGAGAAATTTGGTCTTCTCTATCAGGGTCTTCAGTCATCAATCAGGGTAGATCCGGTATTCTCCCCTGTCCCGGAAGGAGTAAAGGTCGCTGCACAGGGGGAGATATCATTTCCCTTTACCCTGACCCCTCCGGATAAGCCTGGTGAGTATAAACTGAGCTTTTCGATGTCAACCAGAAAGGGGGAGGATCGGTACACTCCTTTTCCAAACGGATTTACCAAAAAGATCACTGTTATTCCAAAAGAAGGGGTCTCATCCGGCAGTGTCGGGTCTATCATCATTCATTCCAATCCCTCCGGTGCTATGGTATATATGGGGAGTGAAGAAAAAGGACTCACTCCGTTAACCCTTCCTGATCTGAATCCTGCGAAGTATGAGATCACGATATCTCATCCGCAATATGACAAAAAATGGGCACAGGTTGTTGTTGAACCAGGGTCGGTCAGCAGAGTAACGGTCGATCTGACCACCTCTGAAAAACCTTCGGTCTCGACCGAACAACTGTTAAAGTTCACTCCGCTTGGCTGGTTCCTCGACAATATCTCTCTTATCATCATCAGTATTATTATCCTGTTTTTCGGATTTCAGGTCATCATGATGGATACAAAGCGTATCCCTGAGAATCATCCGGTACGGC
The DNA here is from genome assembly GCA_964501255.1 of uncultured Methanospirillum sp. GTDB lineage: Archaea > Halobacteriota > Methanomicrobia > Methanomicrobiales > Methanospirillaceae > Methanospirillum. The sequence continues at coordinate 3,452 of CAZCSN010000077.1, forward strand.
GGTACACACGTCCATTCATCCTTCTCACTCCTAATACTGATGGAAAAGGGCGGTTTTTGCGGGGGTCCCGTACGGCAGGGAAAGGGGTGGGTGCCGGGGGCTTTCCAGATGCATCAGGGGCTCTGGACGGGTCCGGTATAAGGCAGCAGGGGAAGACAGGAGGTTCAGATACAGGCACACGAAATAAGATTCGTGACCGATCAACCCGCCGGGAGGGTGAGACGTCTGATAGAAAGCCTATTGAGACAGAGGAAGGTGTTCCTGCTCCTGATGTGGAGGATCCGGATCAGGAAGCACGGGAGATGGAGGGTATGTGGGGTTTTCCTCATTCGCTTCGTGATCGGTATGAACCGCTCGGTGTTGCCGGGGATGATTCATATGCCCGGGTGTACAAGGTTCGAAAAAAGCAGAGCGGGGCGGTCAGAGCATTGAAAATCGGGCACTTCAAGCATCCCGGAAGTGAAATGCTGCAGAAGGAGACGGCTGTCTGGAGTTCCCTCCGTCATCCCAATATCGTCCGTCTGTTCAGATCCGAATTTCTTGATGATATGACCTATCTTGAGAATGAGTATCTTGACGGGGTATCATACAGAGGCATGGTTCATACATCATTGTCCGGACTTCCAAAACCCATCCGCGAGCAGTATGCGGTCTCTCTCGTCCGTGATATCGCAGAAGGACTGCGGTACGCACATGAGATTGGAGTTCGTCATTACCATCTGCAGAGCGGAGATATTCTCCTGACTCCGAAGCTTCGTGCCAAGGTATCCGGGTTTGCCAGGGGGAGGAATGAACTTGGGTTTTCAATTAAGGATTCGGATGTCCGGGGTGCAACTGCTGCATATATCACCCCAGAGCAGAAAGATGAGGCACAATTTGGTAATCCAGGGAGACGGACGGACATCTACCAGCTTGGTGTTATATTTTATGAGTTACTGACCGGTTTTCTTCCGTACAGTCCAGAAGCCTTTGAGAAATCAGGACGGGAGGGGACTTATGAGGAGCACGCAGATGAACTCATCCCACCGTCGGCATTCCGAAAGAGCCTGGAAAAGTACGATCCTATTCTTTCCCGTATGTTATCGCGGAAGAAATCCGGTCGTTATTATCTCATGGATGAGTTTCTTGCAGATCTGGATCGGATTGAGAAGGCCTAAACCGGTAGAATAAATAGGCTGTACGTCTATCTGATTCTTTAGGCCAGGTCAGATGATCCCGGTAGTAATTCTGATCCTCCTTATTGTCCCCGTCGTCGTATTCCCGGTGTGCTCACAGGAGCAGTTGGTGGGATTAGCCGGTTTTGGACCATCCTATGTGAGTGACACCATCCCCGTTTCCCTGCTTCCCGGTCACTCCTATCCGGTTCTAATTACCTTTCGAAATACCGGTCTTGTCAGCTGGCATGATGAGATGCGGCGGATCGGTCTCCTCTATGAAGGGGATATGACAAAAGTCACCGCGATTCCGTCTTTTGTGGAGATCTCCCGCGATTTGAATATCACTCCCGGGAAACACGCAACATTTGGACTTACGTTGCTCCCCGTGGGTCTCCCCGGCTCTTATAATCTCTCATTCTCGGTGGTCATGAGGTCGGCAACCGGTGATCAGAAGATAACCGAGGTCTTTGTCAAGCGCGTGACGATAGTCCCGACAGACGGCATCTCGTCCCCGGTAAATGGGTCGATCTTTGTAGAAAGCCCGGTACTGGATCTGGATGTTTACCTTGATTCAGCATTTATGGGAAATGTCCCTGCGATAATTGCTGATGTGAAACCAGGTCAGTATATGATACGGGTAAAGAATGATACCTTTGAGCGGACGTATCCGGTTGATGTGGAACGGGGAGTTATGACACGGCTTCTCGTGAGAGGTGATGAAAAAATCCCGGTTGTTACAAAGAAAAGGGCAGGGCCGGTATCTGACGGGACCCTTATCGGATATATTGAAGTGAATGTTCCATTGATAATTATAATTTCATTGATCCTTCTTGCGTGTATCGGTGTTGGTATGTATGGACTGAGAAAACGAAACCGAACCGAAAAGGATAGAAAGAAAAAAGAAGATAAGGAGGATGAAGAGAACCCTGAAAAAGCGCGGTCAAAAAAAGAAAAAGATCTACTTGATAAAATACATAGCAAAAAACCATTATTTGAAGGATTGTCATCATCATCTGATATCTCTCATGGCGTATATGGCGAAGTATCTGATCGATCTGGAACCGGTCATATTTCAAGAAAAAAATCCTCAAAAGGAATTGAAAAGAAAAATTCTACTAAAGATTCCTCAAAACCGAAACCCTCCTCAAAACCAACAAAACCAGATATAATAAAAGATGATGTGGATTTCCAGTTTCGGGATTTAACAACCCGGCCCGGTTCTGCAACAGCGAGCATTGGAGTATCAAATCATTCTTCTGTTCCGGTATCGGTAGAGGATCACACTATCAGTCCTGGTGGATTCGGGATAGTGCCTGTTGAAATCAGTGAACCAACGAATGATGAACCTGATACAATTATTTCACTTCGTATTCTTTCAGAGGGTTCAGAGTTCTTTAAAAATATTATTATTCCATATAACCGGGGGATTGCGTTACTTGCACGGGGAGTGGTTGAAAAGGCATATGAGTATTTTAAAGCATTACTGGTGACACACCCGGACAATGTTGACGGATTATTTCAACAGGCTCAAATCCTTTTAAATTGGGGTCTGGAAGAAGAGGCACAGTCAGTTTTGCAAGAGATCCTGGTCTTGGATCCTGAACATGAAGCTGCCCTGAATGCTCTGAATCAAATTCAGGATAAAGCAGCACGAAAAAAGGACAAAGCTGGTTCAGATGCTGTAATTAAAATTTCCGGATATCCTGATGAATTATCTGACCGGTATACTCCTATCCGTGTTCTGGGAGATGATCCGTTTGCTACGGTAATCCTGGTCCGGAAAAATGACACCGGTGATTTACGTGCTCTTAAAATTCCCCGAACCATTGAAAAAATCGGCTCATCGTTATTCACTGAAATCTCTCTTCTCTATCAACTTCGTCATCCCTATGTGCTCCGGATGTATAAAGAAGAATTTTATCCGGTTGTTATGCTGGATCTTGAATTTGTCTCCGGAGGTTG
>CAZCSN010000078.1:0-6197 GCA_964501255.1 uncultured Methanospirillum sp.
TCATATTTGCACAACCAAATCCCAGTGCCTGCTTGACCATTCCTGCTCCCATGGTGACACGGGGAGATGCATTGTGCTCCGGGAAGGGGACATGTGCTGCTCCGATTCCCAGAATGAGGGAAGGATCAACCTCAAGGTGGGTATGTTCGGGAGTGATGTCTTCCGGCTTGATGGCAATGTTGAGATCTTCCTCCTCTTCCGCATCAATCAGCTCGATATATCCCTTTTTGATAAGATCAGCAAACTCTATCTCTTTGTTCTTCAGTTTCTGAACTTCTTCCTCAGGAATTGTCGGTGCACCGTTTTCAAGGACAATGAGGGGCCTTCGTGCCCGGCCCCGGTCGGTGTGAATGATGATATCCCCGTTGAATTCCTTATACGAACAGTTTACTTCAGTCGAGATGACACCCTGTCGTCTCAAAGAACGAATCTGGGTTACCAGGGCCTTTGGATCATCTACCAGCCCGATAAGTGCTCCGTCGACGAAAACCCGTGATTTTGTGGTGATCATCAGATCTCAACTCCTATTCTCTCAACTCCCATACCATAGAGCATCCGGATGATCTCCTCATCCGACTGGACACCTTTACTAATCTCCACCATTTGGGCGAAATTCTTCACCAGACCACAATTTGGTCCTTCCGGGGTCTCACTCGGGCAGATACGGCCCCACTGGGTCGGGTGGAGATCACGGGCCTCAAAGTGCGGCTGGGACCGCGATAAAGGGGATATTACTCTTCGTAAGTGTGATAATACACTCATGTGATCGACACGGTCAAGCAGCTGGGACACTCCGGTCCGTCCTCCAACCCAGTTCCCGGTTGCAAGCGGGTGAAGAAGACGTTCGGTCAGCACATCGGCACGGACTGCTGTTGCAATGGAGAGATCACGATGCCTCATACTGGCACGTTCGAGCTGATACTTGACATCACGGGTCAGCCGGTTCAGGGAGATACGGAAGAGGTCCTCCATTAAATCACCGGCAAGTTTCAGCCGCTTGTTTGCATAGTGATCCTTGTCATCGATACGACGGCGGTCAAGAACCAGATCAAAACAGGCCTCTGCCATACGACCAAGGAAGTGAGCCTTTGCAAGCCGGACAGAATGCACAATCTTCATGCACTCCTCATCCTCTTCGTTCACGGTCCGTGGCATCAGGTAGTTTAAGTGGGGAAGGAGGTAATTATCAAGGACAAACTCAGCCCGTTTGCGCTGATAATCACGGGTCTGATTGGGGGCCAGTTTCTTCCCGACATACATAACCCCGCATTCTACCGTCTCGCACTCGCTCTCCTCCAGGTTCTGCATCATGAAGGTGAGGATCTCTTCATCAGTTGAGACTGCACGGACAATATCGGCATCACTGGTCATTCCAAGAGCCCGCATCATATCGACAAAGCGGAGATGACCGGCAACTGAGGGAAATGTAACTTCAAGCAGGTTCTTCCGGTTCCGCTCAACGACGACCAGGGCACGATATCCACGGAACTGGGAGAATACTTTTGCAACATAAATACGCTCATTATACCGCTCGGTATATTCGGTCATGATCTTGTTTGATGCAAGATCCTCAAGCGTCATGAGCACACGCTCAGTTCCGTTCACAATAAAATAGCCACCCGGATCGAGCGGGTCCTCTCCATGAGCAATCCGCTCCTCATCGGTCATACCATAGAGGTTGCAGGCAACAGACCCTACCATGATCGGAAGCTGCCCAATGGTTGCAGTCACCGGTTCATGTCTGACTCCTCCCTGAACAAGAGTCAGGTCAAGCTGAATCGGTGCTGCATACGTGATGTTACGCAGCCGTGCCTCCCCCGGATAGAGCTCTGACTGAGACCCATCCGCTTCACGGACCAGCGGTTTTAAAATTTTCAGTTCTCCAAGTTCAACAGAGACCGGTTCATTCCCTTTCCCCCGTGTCTCAATATCCGTCTCAATGACCCGCTGCTCATCAACGACCTTCTGGAGATTGTTGACAAGAAAATGATTATATGAGTCAAGCTGGTGACGGGCAACGTGTTCACGGGAAAAGTAAGCCTGAGAAAGTATACTTAAATCTATCAACAGATCAGCCCCGGAAGGTTATTTTTTGGGTCGTCTTACTACCAGACGGTAGGATTCTGCACGGCCGGCAGTCATACTTTTTCTGACGATTTTTATTACGTCGCCAATTCTGGCCCCTATTGACAATACTGCCGGGTCATCATGATAAATCTTCGGCAATTGTTCGGGTCCGATCTGGTATCGAGCATAAAGGTTTTTTACGTCTTCTTCGCTCATGATACTGTGTTCTGGTACCATCTCATGTTTCAGTACGTTCAGCTCGGCGGTCACGCCATACCCCCTGGAAACGCGTCTCGGTAAAAAGTCTGCACAAAAGACCACAACTGTCGTGGAGCGGGCTCGAGGGGATTTGAACCCCCGACCACCTGGTTAAAAGCCAGGCGCTCTGCCTAACTGAGCTACGAACCCCGTTAGTCACTGATCTGTAGCAGTATTAGAATGATGTTTTAAGATATAAATATTGTCCAGTCATTTCCTATGATGCAGAGGAAAATTCCGATGTTCCACTGAGATCTGGTCTCATGACTCCGGATATTAAAAATCAAGTGCTGCGCGGGAATAACTTATATCTGTCTTCATGATGTAGTTTTAAAGGAATTGTCCATCTCCCCGGAGAGGGGAAAATACTCTGGATGATTTTTTTACAATACCATACCCAGCGGAATATGGAGGATAGTGTCAGAAAATAATGGATGATCTCGCACAATGGATAGAGTCACATCATAAACTGTGTCAGCCGCGAAGAGAGCATGCACAACGGGCACTCCGCCATCTATCACGGCTTGAGAAGAAAAATCTCTTTTCTGACGAGATATCCTACATGCGATCGGCAGAAGGGCGCTGGTTTGAGATGATCACCTATGAGCTCTTCCTTGATATCGCAGGCAAGACTGATGCTATCAAGACCGTTGTCCTCAAAGGGGCGGATGTGAAAGGAAAAAAACCGTTCCCTGCCCTCGGTCAGAATGGTTTTTTTTATTCACGAAACGGAGACATCACCATCAGGGGGAACGGACAGGATCTTGCAGAGTTTGATCTGCTGATGACAAAACCGGATGGGTCGGTCATATTTGTTGAGGTCGTCACATCCCCTTCTGATCTCAAGGATTTTCTCCAGGAGATCTATTATAAAAAACAGGTCATCAGGTACCTGTTCAACCAGAAGGCGGTAACTTTCATTCTGGTGACATCATTTCCCCTCACCAATTACAAGGGCGGGCGAAAAGTCCTGGGATCAGAAGAACATATCTCCCTGTGTACCCGTTCGTGCGATAATTTCAGGAAACACATCGCAGGAACATGGAACAAACAATCACAAAAACCATTTCTTCCTGTGGGAAAGACCTGCTTATCCACTGATCTCATCACCGCTGCACCGTTCCCGTATAAACAGTTCCATGACATGGAGCGGGAATGGGTATTCTCTCACCTTGGAGGGGAAGGAATCATTGATCTCCCCTCACCCTACCGGACTCATACCCTCGTTAAAAAGATCCTGTTTGGAAGACTCTTTCCTTCAACAGCCAGGCGTCTGTGTGAGCGGTACAGGTTTGTGTACCGGGATAAGGAATACAATGGAGAAGAACTGCAATCCCAGTTTTCAAAGATCATCCTTGCCGCTGATATTCCGGACTATAGCCCACTTATTTACCTAAAGCCACGGCAGAAGAAAGAGTATTACAAGATGGTTTATGATGGTCAGGGGACGTTTAAGTATGAACGAAAGACTCCCCCAAAGGTCGGGTTTTATATCTGGCTGGAGTCATTGGAGCCTGAACTCGGGTATCAGGTTGCGATAAAACTCATCGATGCATTATCGCAGTACTGTTTTTCGGCGCCGGTCAGACAGCCACCGGGATCGTAAATAAAATGATAAAAAATCTATGTATTGATTATTGAAATTGATGTGTAATTTCGCTTATTTTTTCTTTTAATTCCGGAATATCTCTCATTACCACTTGCCAAACGAGATTTAGATCAACCCTGTGATACTGATGAATGAGAAGATTACGAAGCGATATTATTCCTCTCCAATCAACATGCGGATAGGTCTCCTGAAAAGAGGTTCCAAGTTGATTTGCTGCTTCACCTATTATCTCCAGATTTCTGATTATACCATCCTGTATCATTGTTGATTTCGTAAAAGCCTCTTTTCCATCTTGCGCATATAATTCGATTCTTCGTATTGACTCCAAAATATCAGAAAGATAAATATCATCTCTTCTCACAGTGGTATTGCCTCCTTCAGAATATCTTCCGCAAGGAGTGGGTGCAGGGCTGGTTTTGTAGAGATATCAACCGTTTTTCCGAGCAGATCCTCGAGTTCATTTTTCAAACGCGCAAGATCAAGAAGACTTGCATTTTCATCCATGTCCACCAGAAGATCAATATCTGAAGATGCTGATTCTTCTCTTCTGGCAACGGAACCAAAAATACGGATATTATTTGCCCCATATTTTCTGGCGATTGCGTTTAGCTCATCTCTGTTTAAAACCAGAACCTCAATTAATGAGTCTTTTTTATCTGTATTCATTCATATTCTACCTCTTAAATTTTCAGAATTGCTGAAAATGGGGTAATAGCATATTTTTTATCATGACTATCAGGAAGGAGTAATGAATAATCTCTCATCTATCAATTAAGAGACTACTGGAATAAAAAGAATAGATGTTGGATGAGACCAAATCTTTTTGCTTATTCAAGAAGAATATCCCATGCCTGGTCGCGGTATGCTTCCATCACATAGGGGATACCGGAAACTTCTGCTGCTTCAGGCGTAAGAGCCATCAGATCATTTCTGCTTACAGACTTCAGGGAGAAGTTCCTGCTTCCTGCCATGATCTGCTGCATTCCGGTTCTGAACTTCTGTGCATAGGTGTATATACCGATTGCACCAGCCGGAATTTCACTCATCCGGGATCCGTACTTCTCTTTCAGGGTCTCGTAGGTGACAAAGAGCTCAGGGATGGTGGATCCGTACTTGGAGACGGTCTTTGGAAGATCTCCGTCCTTGATCCATTTCTCAATATTCTTTCCTACCATTCCCGGGATCATGAGTGCACGACCCATACAGACAGCCTTAAAGTACGGAGCACCCATTGCAAGTGCCTTGAATGCATTTGCCTCATCTGCAAATCCACCAGCGATTGCAAGGTCAGGGACACGCATTCCCTTCTTCTTTAATGCCTCAGCCATCTGATATGCAAGGGACTGGATATAGAACGTCGGAATACCCCACTCATTCATCATCGGCCAGGGGCTCATACCGGTTCCACCTGGTGCTCCGTCGATGGTCAGGAGATCTATCTTTGCTTCAGATGACCAGCGGATAGCCATTGCAAGCTCCTTCATGGAGTATGCACCGGTCTTCAGGGTGACACGTTTAAAGCCGATCCCTCTCAGGCGGTCAACTTCCTCAAGGAATCCTTCCTTTGAGACAAAACCGAGCCGTGAGTGACGCTCAAACTCCTTGATTGCGCCGTCCTTGAATGCAGCAATATTGTCTGATCTGGTAGGGTCTGGAAGAACAATGTACCCGCGTTTTTTCAGCTCCTGGGCACGTTCAAGGTTCTTCACCTTGATCTCTCCACCAATACACTTGGCACCCTGTCCCCATTTCAGTTCAATGGTCTCAAGGTTGTGCTTGGAGGCAACATATTCTGCAGTCCCAAGACGGGTATCCTCCACGTTCATCTGAACGAGAAGTTCTCCATATCCCTCATGGAATTTTTTGTAGGTGTTGATTCTGCGATCCATTTCAGGTGATGAGACAACCTTTCCGTCAGATCCGAGTTTCAGTTCCGGATCAACACCGCATACATTCTCACCACAGACAAGCGTGATACCTGAAATTGCTGCTCCGACGGCGAAGTGCTCCCAGTTGATTCGTGCAATATCAGTAGAGCCCAGTGCACCGGTAAAGATTGGAACGCGCATCTTTACTTTGATGTCCCAGCCGTAATCGGTTTCAGTATTGACATCATCAAAAACTGCCGTATCAGGATTTGCAGCAACGCCTGCAGGAAGACCATTTGCTCCCTGGGCATATCCCTGAATGTTCAGGTGAGAGTAATCGATCGGGTAGTTCTTGTCTGCCCCTGCAGTGACCTCACCAAAAGGCCCGGGATACA
>CAZCSN010000079.1:0-6114 GCA_964501255.1 uncultured Methanospirillum sp.
GTTAGAATAATTTTTTCAAGAAATAGTTAATGTGCCTAAAAATCGGGAGTTCAGGTGATCCGAATATGACCAGTTGTCTTATCGGCGGGACATCCGGATCAGGGAAGAGTGAACTGATTCGCTCTCTGGTTGTGGCAATCGCTCTGAATAACCCTGATATGAACCTGACATGTACGTTAATCGATCCAAAACGGGTGACATTTACCGATTTTGGACAGTCTCCCTTCCTCTCACAGCCGGTTATCATGGATCCGGATAGGGCCATGGATGCACTCATGATGCATGTCAGTGAGATGGAGGAACGATACCGGGTACTTGAAAATGCAGGGTGTCCGGATATTTCAGAGTATAATGCACGATATTCACCGCAAATGAAAAGGACGATAATTCTAATCGATGAATATGCCGATCTTATCATGAATAAGAGCACGAAAGATGCCCTTGAGAGTGCGATTCAGAAGATCGGACAGAAAGGCCGTGCTGCCGGTTTTCACCTCATTCTTGCAACCCAGCGTCCGGATGCAAAAATTATCACCGGAGTCATCAAAGCAAACCTGCAACTGAAGATTGCCCTGAAGGTTACCTCATCCACAAATTCCAGGATCATTCTTGATGAAACCGGAGCAGAATGTCTGGCAGGATATGGTGATATGCTCGTCGGGGGAAGTGTTCCCATTCAGCGGTTGCAGTCAGCAAAAGTCTCAAAAGACGATATATCCCGTTTTCATGCCGGAAACCCTCATGCATAGTATGCAATGATACCCGGAATCTATCCTGTTCATCCGGAATCGGTGGGTTCACCCATAGACATACCACGGGAATCCCGGAACTGGGAGACACATCACTCGTTTTCAGAACATGACCTGCATCATAAACCATTTTTCTAAATTCAGGAATTGTCCGATGCCTTTTCTCTCCCCGCATTTCTGCAGCAAGTGCAAATGATGTAGTTAGTAAGGGCCCATGACAATTATCATCCAGGAAAAAACCACATCGAACATAGAGGCCTTTTTGAGACAATGCAGCACGTACAATTTGAATCACCTGATAATCAATATTGGAAGGAAAATCTGTAGGACATATATGAAGAATGATATCATATTTGGATCCAATAGAATCCTGAAGATAATCACCCCCGATACATACAATTCTGTCTGCTATTCCAGACATACAGACATGTTCCCATGCAATATGGACAACATCCGGTTTGTCAAAAATTACCACTTTCATTCCAGGATTAGCCTGGGCACATGCGATTCCAATAAGACCATGACCTCCGCCGAGATCCAGAAGACGCCGGGAAGAGAAAAAACGAGGATAGTCTTTTAAAATTTGAACAATTCCCTGAAGCCTACCAAGGAGAGATTGTACCCCCATTGAAATAATCTCATGCCTTTTGTATCTTCTGCTATCCAATAGCCCGGTATTCTGAATGTCTGAATCCTTGAAAAAGGAGCCTGAATCAGCCCAGTATTGACGATATTTACATTCAGATTCAAGCCATTGTGCATATACTGGTGAACGTGGATCAAGGAAAGGAATCAGTTCTGTTCGAAGACGGTAGACACCATCATGATAATGGAGAACCTGCCCGCTCACCAGCATGCCAAGAATGAGCAATAGTTTTTCTTAAGGAATACCATATTGTAATGACTAATCCTCAGCACTTTTTGGAACGATAAGTTCCTGTAATAACCCTTCATGAAATGCTGTGAGAAATACGGCACCCAATTGATACCCTAATGTAATATTACGTAAAAATCCGGTTTGATCCACATATTCGTGAGTTGTTTCGTGTAATGCCAGACCAGAGGTAAACAGATCAGCAATGCAGATTTCATTCATGGAATACATATATCATCTGTCACCTCTCCAGGCAGCTGATATTCATCTCCAGATAACCGGCCATGTGAATACGGTATGATGATATTTCTCCTTCCATACGGAATTAAAGTAACCTGAACACCGTATGCATGAAAAATATTATCAGGAGTCATCACTTCATCAGGATGTCCAAAAGATACGATATTATTTTCTCCAGAATAATCAGAGCATTTTTTCAAAAGAACAATCTGATCAGAGAATATATATGCATGATTTGGATCATGAAGGGTCATGACCACCGTAATGTTCTCCTTGGTTGCAAGCCGGTTTACAATTTCCAGTACCTGTATCTGATTTTTCAGATCAAGTGATGAAGTGGGTTCGTCAAGAAGAAGAACCGCTGGATCCTGACATAATGCTCTGGCTATCATTACCAGTTGTCTTTCTCCTCCTGAAAGGCAGGTATACAGTTTTTCTTCAAGATATGAAATCCCAAGCCGATCTATACATGATCTGGCAATGTGTACATCTGTTGCAGATGGCTGTTCCCAGGGTTGCAGGTAGGGTATTCTTCCACACAAAACCACATCCAAAACACTATAGGGGAATGAAGAAACGCCTGACTGAGGAACATATCCTGTTACCCGTGAAATATCTGATGGATGACTGTCCGGAACCGAAATTCCTGCACACCAGATCTCCCCGGAACCGGGTTTTAAAAATCCGGATAGCAACCGGAGAAGTGTTGTTTTTCCACATCCGTTAGGTCCGGCAAGGGTTGTCACAGTTCCTGGACTGATGGAAAGAGAGATCTCATGCAAGATTCGGTAATCGAGATATCCAAACGATAACTCTTTTACTTCAATATTATTCCCTTTTTTCATGACCATCCACCAGTGCCTGATTTACGAAGCAGGTATAAGAAAAAAGGAGCCCCAATCAGAGTTGTCAGGATTCCTATTGGGATTTCAAAAGAGAATAAGGAACGGGCAAAATCATCAACAATCACAAGAAATGAGGCTCCGAAGGTTAAACTGGCCGGAAGTAACATACGATGATCCGGTCCGAGAATCATTCTGACTACATGAGGAACAATAAGTCCTACAAGACCGATGATACCGGCAACTGACACCGCTGCAGATGTTGCAAGTGTTCCTGCGGTAATAAAAAGAAGTTTGTATCGCTCGGGATGAACACCAAGAGCACGTGCTTCTTCCTCGCTCATGGAAAGAGCATTTAACCGCCATCTCAAGAGAAGCATAACACCTGTTCCAAGTATTATCGGGAGAATAATGAGGTGAACCTTAGACCAGCATGCCGTATTGAGACTTCCCATCATCCAGAACACAATACTTTGTAATGCTTTTGAATCTACCGCAAACTGAATTAAGGCGAGGAGTGAAGAGAATATTGCCGAGGTCATCACTCCGGCAAGAACCAGGTTTACTACAGAAGTCTCTCCTTTTGTCCGTGCCATACTCCAGGCAAATGTCAGGGCTAGAAAACTGAAGAGAAATGCAACCGGGGCAGTTGGTAAATTAGGAATAATACACATGGATAACGCAGCTCCAAAAGCGGCCCCGGAGGCAAGACCAAGAATATCAGGACTCACCAGGGGATTTCTGAATACTCCCTGGAATGCTGCTCCGGATACAGAAAGAGCTGCACCAACAAGCATTGTCATACAAATCCGTGGAAGTCTCATATTGAATATAACTGATTCATACATGACAGGGTAAACGGATTCAGTTCCGGTTATTCTGTTTACGAGAATCCCGATGATGATATCCGGAGTAAGATGACTGTATGTCCCCATGAAAAGAGAAATGATAAATGCCGGAACTGGTGTTATCAGAAGGATACAATAAAACAGGTGCTTTCTATGGTTTTGAACAGATGAAAAAAGAGGATATTTTCCAGAATGCGTGCGTATCATAATTTAAGCCGGAGCATACCCTGGATAATGAACGTGGAACATATCGCTCATGAATGAGTCGACTGTCTGGTTCAGATCAACATCAGCATACTTATCAGGATAGAGATTCTTTGCCATGGCAATGAGTGCAAGCGGAAGACGTGGTGAATGGAAATCAAATATAAACGGATCAGAGACTTCATAAACCCGTTTATTCTTCACCGCAGTAAGATCTTTCCATGCTTCAAAATCACCTTCCCCGCTCATGACATCCGAGGGGTCCAGTTTTTCATTGTACCACATATAAATGACATCCGGATTCAGTTCTGATATGGTTTCAATGTTTAAAACCGGGTGTTCCATCCATTTGTCACTGATATCAGAATCCTGTAATACGTTCACGCCCCCGGCCATTTTTATAAGGTCATTTGCTGTGCTCTGAAGACCTGCTGTTCCATACACATCTCCCCACATCCACAGAACCCGTGGTCTATCAGCCGGAGCAACTGTTCCCGTTTTCTGATCAACCATGTCAATATACGTATTCATGGTATCCACTACTTTCTGGCCGGCTGATTCATCACCAAGCATTTTTGCAAAAGTAAGCGGCTGTTTTTTTATGTCATCAAGGCTGTCGATAAAGACCCCATATACAGGTACACCCAGAGTTTCCTCAATGGTTTTCGTATTATCATCGCTCCAGTCTGCTGACCAGAGGAATACAACCTGTGGATCTGCTGCAGATAATGATTCAAGATCTACCTGATCATTCTGCGATGATACGATCTTCATCTGGTCATACGATGGATCAATAGCCCTGAAGAACGGAGCTTTCAGATCTTCCACCCAAATAGATCCCCGACCGGTGATTTTTCCTGCCCCACCAACAGCATACATCGTATTCATGGCGTTTTCAACGAGAAATACCGCACGTTCCAGAGGATAAGGAACTTCGATTGCTTTCCCGCGATCATCAATGACTGTAATCGTTTCAGCACTAACAAGAGAGGTTCCGATAATAAAACCCACTATACAAAATAGTAAAAACGCTCCCCATTTCATACTCATATAATTTAGGTAATACTTGATTATATATAATACACATTAAACATTAATTGTTAGAATAATAACATAATAATGTCATGTAAGATATTAAAATAAGAAATACCTCTCAATTGTTACCTTCAAGGAGAACTTTATCAGACGTATGCCGATTTTTTTAGGTAATGCTGGGGCATTTCCGTACTTTGTTCAATTATCATTAAATAAATGCAATAAAACGCATAGAAATGTGATATATAACTAATCCACGAAAATCCTCCTACCCGGAGACACATCACTCATTTTCAGATCAAAACCTGCATCATACACCATTTTTCTAAATTCCGGAATTTTCCGATGCCTCATTTCTCCCCGCATGTGGGCAGGAGGCCCTATCCTTTGATATACGATGGCAATTTCCAGATACAATAAAGCGGAATCTCTAGCAGCTGTCCATATTCATCAAAATGCCAGGCAACATTTCCCAGGCTGGTCCGGACTGCAATCCGTGGGCTGTATTTCTTCCGATATTCTGCAAGACTTCTTGATCTGATCCGCTTTGAAGATTTCACCTCAATAGGAACGACATCCATACCCTCTGCGATGATATAATCCACCTCAGCCCTTCCCCCAGACTTCCAGAAATACGGTTTTTGTATACCGGTTGCAATCAATTCTGTTAAAACAAAATTTTCCGCTAATATTCCCCGAATGTCAGCAGTGTGTGCTGAGGTATCGAGCACGACTTCTGCCGGAAACCTGCTCATTCTTCGCAAAAGCCCTGCATCAGAGAGATAGATCTTAAAATACGTACCATCACTATAGGCTGTGACAGGAATAAAGGGCCGTTCTACCTTTTCGATTTTATAAATAAGCCCTGCTGATATCAGCCACTGCAGGGAATCTTCCAGGTCACGTGCCCGAAGTCCCTGTTTTACATGGGCAAATATAAATTTCTGATTCTCTTTTGCAAGCTGGGCAGGAATTGCATTCCAAATCTGATTAATTTTAGGAAATTCTGACACGGAAGCATATTTTATGAAATCCTTTTCATAATTACTGATAATCCCGTCCTGTATGGATTCTATACGCCCGACATCAAAGGTATGAATCCACGAACTGACTACCTCAGGCATTCCTCCTGTGATCAGGTATTCATGGTATAATTTTTCCAGTGTTCCGGTGAAGGCATCAGATATTTTTTCATGGACAGATAGATTGTGAAGATACTCAAACAGGAGTTCTTCTTCCTTTGCAAGGAGAAACTCAGGAAAATTAAGAGGATACATCCGAAGCATCTCTACCTTGCCTACAGGAAATGAAATCTGTCTGCC
>CAZCSN010000080.1:0-5806 GCA_964501255.1 uncultured Methanospirillum sp.
GCCCCCCCCCCCCCCCGGGCGCCGCCCCCGCCCCGCGCGCCCGCCCCCGCCCCCCCCCCGCCCTCCGCGCCCCGCCCCCGTTAACGTCTGTAATTTTAGGAAAAACGCTGTGGGAGACTGTCTGGCTGAATGTTATTCCTTCCAACAAATTTTTTGGGGATGTGGATTTAGAAGAAAAAAAGTCCATGGATAAGATCTTTCCCTGGTTTGGGAAGATTAGACACAGTGAAAACAAGGATAAAACGGGAGTCATCGATGTGAATCCGCTTCAGATGTTCTGGGGGATGGGAAGAAGGATATTACTTGATTTTGAAGAAAAGCCGGTCGGTGCATGTGACGTATGTGGTCTTGATGCTTCAGCAACTGTGGTGACATATCATACAAAACCACATGGTATTGATTACGATGAAACGTGGGATAATCACACACTCACTCCTTATTATCAGGATAAGGAGGTATACCGTCCGATACATCTCCAACCTGGTGGTATTACCTATCGTAACTTTTTAGGTCTGATTATCCCGGATACGTCAAGGAATATCAGGGTGTCCAGAAATGTAACAAATTTTCAAAATAATATAATCAGGTTAAAACGGAAATCTTTTGATAAGGTTCGGTTATGGTCATTTGGATTTGATATGGATAATGCGAAAGCCAGATGCTGGTATGAAAGCAGGATGCCGATCTACATAGTGGATGAAGAAAAAAAGAGAGAAATTTTTGAGAACAATGTTTCTAATCTTGTCTTTACCGCGGAATATGTGTTGCAGTCCCTTGCAGGTTCGATCAGGGATGCTGTTACCGGCCATGACGGGAAGGGAAAAGAACCTGGTGATTTAAGAATCAGATTTTGGAACGAAACGGAGGAATTATTCTATTCTGCACTTGACAGGCTGTTTGTTTCTTTGGATGATATGAAACAGACTGATAGTATCAAGCGGGAATGGCTTCGTATGTTAGTTCGTTATTCTGTTGGGTTATTTGATCATTATACTCAGGTATCACTGATTAACAATCTGAATGATCCAAAGAGAGTTGTTCAGGCCCGAATGAATTTCAGAAGATTTACCGGAGAAAACACGAAAAAAGTCATCTCACTACTGGGTCTTCTCAGGAATGGTACGAATGGGGAGAAAAAACCATGAAAGATAGATATCTGTCGATTGAATCAGATTCTGTAAAAGAAAAAATTCACACCTGGTGGAAGAGTCTGTCTGAGAACCGGGGAGATAGTGCAGAATTACGAAGATGCCATAATTTAACTGAGGTATTTTTCTGTCCGGCATTTCACCGGCTTTATCAGAGTCTTTTGTCAGAGGGAAAAGTACGGCGGGAGGCTCTGGCTTTGATTGCAGTAACTCTTGCTCATGTAAAAGAAGACATTTCAGGAGTCACTTTTGCCCAGCAGATGGGTGAAGGCAGACCCGGGCAGATTACATCAATCAGTGAGGCAAGATTTCGCAAACTGATTCGGTGTGAATCATATCCTGATCTCTTTCTTCCCGTGACAAGAATAATCAGGATGCTGAATGGAACGGTGAATATTGATGATGTGGTTAAAAAATTGTACTATTGGAATGAAGAAACCAGAAAAACGATGACATTTGAGTATTTTGAAAAAGTATTACAGTCTGAAGGAAATTAAGGAGGAAATCAGAATGAGCGAATTTATCCAGATTCATATGCTTGCATCGTACCCGCCATCCAACCTGAACCGTGATGATCTTGGGAGACCAAAAACGGCCACTGTTGGAGGAACACAGCGTATTCGTATCTCTTCTCAGAGTCTGAAGAGATCCTGGCGCACATCAGAAGTTTTTTCAGATGCTTTAAAGGGGACTATCGGTATTAGAACCCGGGATATGGGAGTAAAAATTAAAAAAGCATTGCTTGAGGGAAGTTTACTGTCTGATATTCTTGAGGGGAGGGATTCCGGCTCAAAAAGACAGAAGGTGAAGGATGAAAAGAAGGCTCATGAATGGGCCGTGAAGATCAGTTCACATTTTGGAAAATTAGAGGGTGGAAAGGAGAAGGAAAACGATAAAAAAGCAGATAAGACGGATGAAAAGAGTTCTAAAAATCCTCTTTCCCATAAGCAGATGGTTCATTACAGTCCGGAAGAGATCTCCGCAATTGATGATCTTATTGGCAGGATTGCAGGTGGTGAAAAAGTTACGGATGATGACTGCATCAGTCTCCGCACCGATCACAAGGCAGTTGATATTGCTTTGTTTGGTCGAATGCTTGCAGATAATCCTGTATATAACACTGAAGCAGCGGTTCAGGTCTCCCATGCGATAACCGTGCACGATACTCCGGTTGAGGATGATTATTTTACGGCAGTAGATGACCTCAATCAGCTGGATGATACTGCCGGAGCAGGGCATATCGGGGAAGCAGAGTTTGGGGCTGGTCTTTTTTATACCTATATCTGTATTAACCGGGATTTGTTGAATGAGAATCTTCAGAGTGATTCCAAACTTGCAGATAAGGCTATTGAGGCTCTTATTCGTGCAGCTTCAATGGTCAGTCCGACAGGGAAACAGAATAGTTATGCATCCCGGTCTTATGCGTCGTATCTTCTCGTTGAAAAGAGTACAGAGCAGCCTCGTTCTCTTGCAGCTGCCTTTTTCAAACCTGTTGCCGGAAAAGACATCTTTGGCGATTCAGTGAAAAATCTTGAAGAACTTCGGGACAGGATGGATGATGCGTATGGTACATCGTTTAAGCAGTCATCCAGATCCATGAATGTTATTGATGGAACGGGAAGTCTGAAGGACATCATCTCATTTGTTTTAGAGTCATGACGCAGTTTTGTCTGATCAATCTGTATGGGCCGATGGCAGGGTACGGAGGGATTGCAGTTGGTGAAATGCGTCCATCCTGGTCAAGACCATCCCGTTCGGCTGTCTTTGGAATGATTGCTGCAGCTCTTGGGATACGCAGGGATGATGAGGAGGCACAGACCAGACTTCAAACCGGATATGGATTTTCGGTAATGGTTCTGCAATCCGGTATAATGATGCAGGATTTTCATACCGTTCAGTCAGTCCATTCATCATCTTTAAAGAAGTTATGTCATGTGGTAACCCGCAGGGACGAGATGAATCTTGGGGAATCAGAAACCATTCTCTCACGGAGAGAGTATCTTTGTGATCATGTTTCTATTGCCGGTATTTGGATTCGTGATGTTCAATCAGCCCCTTTCTCTCTTGAAGAGATTGCAGCAGCATTTCGAAATCCTGTTTTTTGCTTGTATCTTGGGAGGAAATCCTGTCCGCCCGCTCTTCCGGTCAATGCACGTGTAGTTCATGCTGATTCACTCAGGTCTGCGTTTGTTCAGCATATCGGGGGTTTTGATCTGCTCAACGGGTTTACAGTTCCGGATCGGGTCTCTCTTTATTTTGAAGAGGGTATTGATCCCGGATTGGATGAACCGTTCATGGTGATGAAGAGGCGTGATAATATTCTCTCCAGGTCCCGGTGGCAGTTTTCTGACCGGAGTGAATATTACGCCAGAATTTCAGTTTAAGAGGTATTATGATGTTTTTCTCTAAAATGATACTGAACAGGGAAGCTGCAGTTTCAGGTCGTTTTCGGGATCTGGTGACAGGGCCATACCAGGTACATGAGATGATATGGGATCTTTTTGCAGATCATCCTGAACGGAGGAGGGATTTTTTATATCGTACAGAGTTAACCGGAAAGGAACCTGTCGTTTATATGCTTTCATCAAGAGAACCGGTTTACGACGGAAATATATGGAGTGTTGATTCTAAGCCGTTTCATCCGGTTCTGAGGGCGGGTGATCTGCTGCATTTTCGAATCCGTGTTAATCCTGTTGTCACAAAGACTGAGCCTGATTCGAAGCGAAAGCGTATCCGTCACCGTCATGACGTTATTATGGATGCAAAAAGGAGACTTCGGGAGGCAAATGTCCCCTTTTCAATGAGCGATCTGGTGCAGCAGGAGTCTGTCCGATGGCTCAGTCTTCGTGGTGATAATGGGGGTTATCGTTTATGTGAAGATCGTGTAATTGCAGGGGGGTATCGTAAGATGCAGTTTTCTCATGGCAGGAAAAAAAATTCCATCTCTATTAGTGTTGTGGATTGTGATGGTGTTCTTCAGGTAACTGATCCTGACCTGTTTCTCCGGATGCTCTATACAGGTCTTGGTCCCGCAAAGGGTTTTGGATGCGGCCTCATGATGATAAAACGGGCAGTATTATGACACATTCTCTCCCTGATGTCAAACCAATTCCGATGAAAGAACGTTCATCGGTTGTTTTTCTTGGCAGGGGAGAGTTGGATGTTATTGATGGCTCATTTGTTCTGGTTGACAAGAATGGAATCAGGATGCAGATTCCGGTAGGCGGTCTTGCATCATTAATGCTGGAACCAGGTTCCCGTGTTTCCCATGCAGCGGTTACTCTTGCGTCAAAGGTTGGTTGTCTGCTTGTTTTTGTTGGTGAGGGTGGTGTCCGGCTCTATTCTGTCGGTCATCCCGGAGGTGCCCGATCGGATCGTCTTTTGTACCAGGCACGGCTGGCTCTTCATGAAGAATCCCGGCTGAAGGTTGTGAAAAAGATGTTTTCTCTCCGGTTTGGAGAGGATTTTTCTGATGCATATACCGTTGAACAGTTACGCGGACTGGAAGGAGTCCGTGTCAGGGAGGGATATCGCAGGATTGCACGGGATACTGGTATTGTCTGGAATGGGAGGAGGTATGATCCACATTCCTGGGCAGGTGCTGATCTTCCGAACCGGTGTCTGAGTGCGGCAACGGCAAGTTTGTATGGGATTTGTGAGTCTGCTGTTCTTGCTGCCGGCTACTCTCCTTCAATCGGGTTCCTGCATACAGGAAAGCCGCTTTCTTTTGTGTATGATATTGCTGATCTTTTCAAGTTTGAAACAGTTGTCCCCGCAGCGTTTAAGACCGCTGCATTAAACCCCAAAGAACCGGAGCGGGAAGTCAGGTATGCCTGCCGGGATTTGTTTCGGGAGACCCATCTTCTTAAGAGGATTATTCCCACTATCGAGGAGGTACTTGCTGCTGGTGGTATTTCTGCTCCCGCTCCTCCTGACTGGGTTATTCCCCCGGCAATTCCTGTTGATGAGGAGGCTGAACTCGTATGATGGTTGTTGTTACTGAGGGAGCTCCACCGTCATTACGTGGCAGGCTTGCAGTATGGCTTTTGGAGGTTCGTTCCGGGGTGTATGTGGGTTCATATTCTGTGCGGGTCAGAGAGATGATCTGGAGTCAGGTATGTTCGGGCATTGGGAGAGGAAATGCCGTTATGATGTGGCACACCCCGACAGAGGCAGGTTTTCAATTTGAGACGGTCGGCTATAACCGCCGTATTCCGATTGATGCTGACGGACATCCATTAGTAGCATTTATGCCGGAAGAGAATAAGAAAAAGTAATGTTCAGCTGATAACGACATCCGAAGGAAGGGCGTTTCCTTCAAGGGAAGAAAAAGGGAAGAGAGTTCCCCGTGTGTACGGGGATGAACCGCAGCACAGTAAGAGACTAAACCTTGTAGAGGCAGAGTTCCCCGTGTGTACGGGGATGAACCGGCCGGGCAGGTGGTGGCGTTCAACGCAACCGGGAGTTCCCCGTGTGTACGGGGATGAACCGTTCGACAACCTCGAGAAGAAGAGGATATACGTGAGTTCCCCGTGTGTACGGGGATGAACCGTAGCAGAATCCTGCCCCGGAACTCCCACGAACGAGTTCCCCGTGTGTACGGGGATGAACCGATAATATGACAATCGCGGATAACCAAGGGTATGAGTTACCCGTGT
>CAZCSN010000081.1:0-5702 GCA_964501255.1 uncultured Methanospirillum sp.
AAAATTATATCTTTACTCCATATACATCATACCCACTGAAACTGACGAAGAGCCGCAAGAAGGATACACAAAAGAACAGTGCCGATAATAATGCAGAGTAATAAGAGCAGAGTTACCTTATTATGGTCCTGTATTCTGCCCAAGAAATCAGTCTCCGGGATTACCACCACAATAAGCCAGTCAAGCCCGTATGGATCCTGATAGGGACGTACCTGAACGAGCTGTGATTCAGTCCCATTTGTACTCGTAAATTGTTGTCTGTCGGTAAGAGAAGAGAAAGGTTTATCGTTTTTAAAGATTACCTTTGTAACCTCCTCAATAACCGGATCTTTTGAATCAGACGCATTTAGAAGGACAATATTCCCGTTTTCCCGCTTATATGGTTCCAGTATTGTTGACGCCGCAATTATCCTACCGGTTGAATCAATAATAAATGCCTGACCATGTTCGGATATTTTCAGATTCTGCAAAAAATCTCCAATTCCACTCAACGTCAGAGATGTATCCATCACACCCATCAGTGACCCATCGCTGGAATATACCGGAGATACTGCATCAATACTCACCACCCCTTCAAGCCACATATAGACTGGGGTCCAGGCAGGACCATGTGCCTGAACAGCTGCCTGATACCACGGCCGGGTTCTGGGATCATAATCAGGTATTATCAGGGTTTTTTCTCCCAAACTGCCATCTTCGAGTAGCCGATACTCTGTAAAAGAGTGGTTGGTCTGTGAATTTGAGATCCCATAAAACCGCTCTGTACCATTCACAATCCCAGGAGCACCCACCTTCGAGATTATGGTATAATTCCCATCAGCCTCATTTGCATAACAAATTGCCTCAATAGTATCGAATCTGAATGATAAATTCCTGAAATAATTTTTAAGACCAGCATTGTCATTCACATCAAGAGCTCCGAGGGCAATACTGTCCATACAGAGCTGATTTACAAGGTGAGGTGTTTTCAGATAGTCGCTGAGCTGATCAGATATCCGATCAGAGGTCTCTTCAAGAACCTGTCCTGCAAGCTCCTGCACCGCGAACTGACTTGCCTGAAATGCAAAAAAACCTGTAATAGATATTGCAAATATGACCACGAGGACAAAACATATCGTCAAAACGGTTTGTAACCTGAGTTTTCCAATAATCCGGCTCCCCCGATTCTTTGCCCCTTCCGGTATTTCAGATAAAGAAAAATGAGAAGATGGCGACCTATGGGAATCCTTTGGAGTCATGGCAGGGCTGTTGTCGTATGTATCATTCAAATTGGAGAACGATAAACATATCTGCATTGAATCTTTCTGCCTGAATATCCGGATATGTACCGGATTTGAGGCTGGTACAAAGGCTCAGAAGATGAACGTAATTCACGGTGTTGTACCACTGCCAGAATGCCAGGACCAATAACCGGAGCCAATGATTAAAAAACCGTATCACCCGTGGATTGGGGGTATGTGAGAAAAAAGAGAGATTTGGGGGCTCTTAAATCCGGGGATCAGGTATTCCGGAATACTAATGCCCCGTCCTTTTCATCAACGATAATCTCTTTCTCTTTTGTCACCTCTCCGGAGAGGATCATCTTTGACAGTTCGTTGAGCAGATTTCTCTGAATGACCCGTTTGATCGGCCGTGCTCCAAACTGTGGATCAAAGCCGATATTTGCAATGTGATCTATCGCGTCTTTTGTGACGGTAAACCTGACATCATTCTTCTCAAGCATCTTTCTGACAATATCCAGCTGGAGGCTGACAACTGTTCGGATCTCATCCATTGTCAGTGGGCGGAACATGATGATTTCGTCTACACGATTCAAAAATTCCGGACGTATCGTCTTTTTGAGCAGATCAAACACCTGCTCCCTTGTCTCATCGTATATCTCATCCCGGTTTGCATCTGTGACGTGCTCGAGTTTTTCCTGAATGATATGTGACCCGATGTTTGAGGTCATGATAATGATGGTGTTTTTAAAGTCAACCGTCCGGCCCTTGTTATCAGTCAGCCGGCCATCATCCAGAACCTGAAGCAGGATATTGAAGACATCCGGATGGGCTTTTTCAATCTCATCAAGTAATACGACAGAGTATGGTTTTCTCCGGACTGCTTCAGTCAGCTGACCGGATTCTTCATAGCCGACATATCCGGGTGGAGCACCAACCAGTCGTGATACGGTATGCCGTTCCTGGTATTCGGACATATCAATCCGGACCATGCTGTTCTCATTATTAAAGAGAAACTCAGCAAGAGCCTTGGCAAGCTCAGTCTTTCCAACCCCGGTGGTTCCAAGGAATATGAAGGATCCGATCGGTCGCTTTGAATCAGAAAGGCCTGCACGACTTCTGCGGATTGCATCAGATACGGCTCGGATCGCCTCATCCTGGCCGACAACCCGTTTATGAAGTTCTGTTTCAAGGCTCAGGAGTTTTTGTTTCTCGCTTTGCAGCATCCTGCTGACAGGAATACCGGTCCATCGGGATACAACTTCAGCGATCTCTTCTGCATCCACTTCCTCATTGACCATCGCAGAATCCTTCTGCAGTTCTGTCAGTTGTGCTTTCAGCCCCTCGATGATCTTTTCTTTTTCCGGTATTCTTACGTACCTGATCTCTGCGACCTTTCCAAGATCCCCGGCCCGGTTGGCACTTTCAGCCTCGAACTTCAGATCCTCGATCTCATTCTTCCGAAGCTGGATCTGCTCGACGATATCCTTTTCAGACTGCCATTTTGCCTTCAGACGGTTTCGTTCTTCTGTCAGGTTTCCAATCTCCGTATTCAGGGAGTCAAGCTTTGCCTGGTCTTTTTCACGCTTAATGGCTTCACGCTCAATCTCAAGCTGTCGAATTCTTCGTTCGATAATCTCCAGCTCTTCCGGTACCGAGTTTATCTCAAGCCGGAGCTTGGAGGCTGCTTCATCAATAAGATCGATCGCTTTATCCGGCAGGAACCGATCAGAGATATACCGTTGTGAGAGCTCAACGGCTGCAATGATGGCTTCATCCTTTATCCTGACATGATGATGTGTCTCGTATTTTTCCTTGATACCCCGAAGTATGGAGATAGCATCAAGCGTATCCGGCTCATTGACCATAACCGGCTGGAACCGGCGTTCCAGGGCTTTGTCCTTCTCAAAGTACTTCTGATACTCTTTGAGGGTTGTAGCACCAATCACGTGCAGTTCTCCTCGTGAAAGAGCAGGTTTTAAGATATTCGCAGCATCCATTGCCCCTTCGCTGGCACCCGCACCAACAAGGGTATGAATCTCATCAATGAAGAGGATGATTTCACCATCCGAAGCAACAACCTCTTTTATCACACTCTTGAGTCGTTCTTCAAATTCTCCCTTGTATTTTGCCCCGGCAATGAGAGCTCCCATGTCAAGGGAATATATCTGCTTGGTTTTCAGGTTGTCTGGGACATCGCCATCAATAATCCGATGGGCAAGACCTTCTGCTATCGCGGTTTTTCCAACGCCAGGCTCACCGATAAGAATCGGATTATTCTTGGTTCTTCTGGACAGAATCTGCAGTACCCGCCTGATCTCGTCATCACGGCCGATAACCGGATCCAGTTTTCCTGAAAATGCAAGTTCATTCAGGTTTCGTGCAAACTGATTTAAGGCATTATATGTCTCTTCTGCTGTCTGACTGGTAACTGATGATCCTTTTCTCAATATCCTGATCGCAGTCTTGAGATCTTTTTCTGAGACTCCGCTTTCTTTCAGCAGACGGGATGTTGCATCATTGACGGAGAGAATGCCTAAAAGCAGGTGCTCGATAGACACAAAGTCATCCTTAAACTCCTGTGCATATCCACTTGCTTTTTGGAGGGCTTTTGTCGTATCATGCGAGAGATACGGCTCTCCTCCGGTAATCTTTGGCAATGCATCAATGTTTCTGTCAAGGAGCTGATGAAACCGATCCAGATTAACATTGAGTTTTTTGAGGAGGTACGGGATGACATTCTCATCAACGATGAGCATCCCCTTCATGATATGAGCAGTTTCAATTGCCTGGTTCTGTTTCCCTACGGCAATATCCATTGCTTTTTGGATTGCTTCCTGCGATTTAAGAGTGAAATTATTAAAGTTCATAATCGTGATCTCTTTGTTATTGATTTGTAATTCTATATATATGTTATTGTCACTCCTAAAAACAGGTTACCTCCACAACCTTGAAGTATCAATGCCCCAATGGATAGAGAAAGGGATCTCTTATGGGAAAGCACCCAAAGAAAATTCTCATTATAGATGATGAGGCAGTGTTCAGAGAAGCAATAGCACGGGCGCTTACCGGCTGTGGATATCGGTGTGTTCCGGAAGAGGAGCCTGCCCAGGGAATTATGAAGCTGAAACGGGAGCCTTTTGATCTGGTTCTCCTTGATATCATGATGGATCCATTTGATGGGTGGTACACACTCAACCATCTCCGGACATTTTCAAATGGCAGAGAGACCCCGGTCATCATGGCCTCGGCAAAGAAACTGAATATTGATGAAGTAATCAGATACGGCGAATATGTCGCAGGCTTTGTTGAGAAACCATTTGTCGATGCTGAACTATGTGAAGCGATACATGACTTCTTCGACTGGTATGAACCTCTTATTGCAAATGCACAGGCCGCACGATTACAGGGTGTTCCACAGGAAATATGTACATCCTGGATCAATACCAACCGGCAGATCAGGGCAATTCATCAGATGCTCGAGTTCGTAACTCCCCTGTGTATCCCCGATGAGTCAATGTCAGAAGAAGAGTGCATGGAACAGCGGATGTCCCATGTCAGGGAAATATTAGAAGAGAAAATAAAAGAAAGGGACTCTATGAGAATTCAATACCCGGTGTTTTCAGTATAAAAATATCAAGGATTTGGTTTTTTCACACATTTATGTGGAAGATGAAATAGGAATTCCCTGAATTCCATAAAATGACAGTCTTCCCTTATTATCAGATGAAGTGCATAACCGGCCATCATCCACCTTTAATTCAAAGGTTCCTGGTGGCGCTACTTCTCTGATATAATCTTCCATCACAGTACAGTTTTTACAACCTTCAGGTTTTTCTTCATCATCCGGTTTTAAAGTACCTTTATACCAGGGTTTCCCATTCCAGTACAACGTATAGGGTACTTTGTCCGATTCTTCATTTTTCATAGCAATGGTACTTATCTTAAATACCTCTGAATAATCCATTGTGGATGTTCTGGCATGAACTTCCTGTATTGTACAACAATCTTTACAGGGTTCTTTTTCACCTGCCAGAACGGATATTTTGTAAATAGGTTCAGTTTTATTGGGTTTTACCTCTCCACCGCTTTCTGGAACCTCAACTATCTGATCCTCATATCCGTCTTCATGCTCAAAGGTAATCAGATATTTTCCAGGATTTACTCCGGTAATGTATAACGGGGTCAATCCCTGGGGCTCTCCATTGATATAAACCTCAACATTTTCAGGTTGTTCCATGAGGTTAATTATACCATTGTTCACTCTTCCTGATTCAATTTGCGAATATTCCTCGGGTATTTTACTAATTAATCCTTCATACGGGTTTGGTGTGATGATTGGCTTAATTTGAGAATTATCAGGTTCAACAGGTTCAGGAGTCACGTCCTCACCAGAACCAGGAGTCTCGGTCGGCTCAGGAGTAACATCCTCACCAGAACCAGGAGTCTCGGTCGGCTCAGGAGTAACATCCTCACCAGAAC
>CAZCSN010000082.1:0-4996 GCA_964501255.1 uncultured Methanospirillum sp.
ATGGTGGGGGGCACGTTTGATCCTCTGCATGACGGACACCGGCTTCTCATCAGACGCGCCTTTGAACTTGCTCATCCGGACGGGATGGTTATCATCGGTCTTACGAGCGATTCATTTGCAAACCGGAAATCCCATCCGATTCATCCATATGCAGACCGGTACCGGGATCTTACCGCATATATTTCATCCCTTCATCCAACGGCCGGATGGGAGATAGAAGAACTTCATGATCAGTACGGATCAACCCTGGATGCGGACTTTGATGCTCTCGTCGTGAGTGAAGAGACCTTTCCGGTCGGCCGGAGTATCAATCAGAAGAGACGGGAACGGGGAAAACCATGTGTTGAGATTCACATGATTCGATGTGTCCTTGCAGAAGACGGACGGTGGATCTCAAGTACCCGTATCTGGCGGGGCGAGATTGATACTCATGGACGACTGATACATCAGGTTTCACAAAAAGAAGAGAGATCAGATGATATGCGAGGAGATATCAGATGAAATAACCGCATCACAATACGAACACACCGCTTTTTTCCCATGCATCTCAAACCTGCTTAAAACCGGTTCGTTCGTGTTGGTGATGCAACAGGGATTTGGGCACTTAAGCACTCCGATCAGAACAGGGGGGATATCAACACCCTTTTTTTCAATAACCCGGTAATTGCGGATGATATTGATAGTCGCATCCGGTGCAACCAGAGCAATCCGGTCGACTTCTTTTGTCTTCAGTTCCCGGTTCTCAATCTTGACAACATCTTTCTTGCCCTGAACCCTGCTGCTGACATTGGTTGCAACACTCACGCACTCGCGGGTACTTCCCGTTATTCCAAGTATCCGAAGTACGGTGAGTGCTTCTCCGGCACTGATGTGATCAATGACCGTTCCGTTCTCGATGGTACTGATGACCAGGGTCCGTTTTGGTTCTTCTTCGGTCATAGCATTACCTCCGTGAGCATTGCCATCCTGACCGGCACACCATTTCTGGCCTGTTCAAAGTACCGGGCATAGGGAAGATTATCAACTGCCGGATCTATCTCATCCACTCGTGGAAGGGGGTGAAGAATTGCGAGATGTTCTTTCACATCCGAGAGGAGGGAGGGGGTAATCCGGTAACTGGATGAGACGTCATAAAATTTGGCTGGGTCAGGAAACCTCTCCCGCTGAAGTCTGGTCACATACAGAACGTCCAGCTCACTGATTATCTCCTCGATGGAATCATGCTCAACGACCACAGCCCCACGCTCTTTGAGATTATCCTGAATGGAATCAGGCAGGCCGAGACCTTTGGGGGCGATGGTATGAATCCTGGCATTGTAATGGGTCAGGGCATAGGCAAGGGAATGGGTCGTTCTTCCATACATCAGGTCCCCGATAAGTCCGATATTGATATTATCAAGGGGCATTGCCTGCCTGATGGTATAGAGATCAATCAGCGTCTGAGACGGATGCTGACCAGCCCCGTCTCCACCATTTAAAATGGGAATGTCAGAAAATTCACTTGCCAGACGTGCTGCCCCGACCTTTGGATGACGCAGGACGATTGCATCTGCATACCCGCTGACCACACGAATGGTATCGGCCAGGGTCTCTCCTTTTGCCATGGAACTTACCTCCACTCCTCCAAGGTTCATACAGGCACCTCCAAGCCGGAGCATTGCAGATTCAAATGACATCCTGGTCCGGGTACTGGGTTCAAAAAAGAGCAGACCAAGAATTTTTCCTTTCAGCGGTTCTTTCCCGGCATATGCTGCAGTAACCTCACCGGCACGGGTAAGCAGCCGATCTATCTGATCCCGGTCGAGATCATGAATGGAGATAATGTGATGCATGGACGTGATGCGTAACTCCTCCGGTACATACTAGTCGATGTAATGCTGCTAGTATGTTTTGTCAGGTCTGAATGGAATCCCTGATTACAGCAAGTGCTTCCCGTGAGCGCTCCCTGATCTCCGGATCATCATCATGAAGTCCGCGAGCAAGGGTATCAACACTTGGAGGACCGATGCGGACAAGTTCGTCAAACATCTCCTTGGCAAAGAGATAACTGAGCCGGTCAGTCGTATACTTTGGTTTCCATCCGCTCTCATCAAGAAGTTTCGCGACGGCTTTTCGGACATGCCGGTCCTTGTCATCCAGTGTCTGCACCAGCATGAACTGTCCTGCCTCTCCAATCTTTGATATGCCCTTAAGTGCTGCCGCACGGATAGAGCCGTCCGGATCTTTGAGTGCGGCAATCAGCTGGTCCAGGACCGGCAGCCCGATATCGCCTAACGATTCAACCGCTGCTGCACGTACCTTTGGATCGGCATCATGCATCGCATCGGTCAGCGGCCCTAATGCCTCCCGTCCAAACTTTCCAAGCTCACGGATAGCGGTCATCCTGATCTCCTGATCCGGATCCGAAAGCGCATCATACATGACAGATGCCGATGACGGATCTTTCAGGACTCCTAAAACCTGAAGCAGAGCGATACGACGACGATCTCCCGGACCTACAGATTTGAGAAGACGGATGACCGCGGCTTGTGCCTGAGCACGCATTGAGGTAACAATATTGGCTGCCATAGCCGGAACCGACTGTTCCGCCATGACAGCATCCAGAAGAGGAGGCAGTATCTGCTCACCTTTACTGATGAAAATCCGTTCAAACATGGTCGTCAGAACAGGATTCTGTAAGGAGAACAGGTGCCTGAGATCATCACGGTTTGAGAGTGCTATCTCGGTAATCAGGGACATGACTGCAATACCCCTGCTGCTCCCTTCCTGCCCTGCTGCCTGCAGGCTCTCCAGTTCCTGAATCAGTTCCGGGAGAGCGGATCCACCCATCCCGGCCAGTATTTTGCTGATCAAAGGAACAAGACTCTCATCCGTCTGCATCAGGGACATCAGTGCTGACGCTGCGGGGGATCCAATCCGGGTGAGGGCATGAATGGCATACTGCTGGGTAACCGTATCCGGACTTTTCAGGAGAGGGAGGAGGGCAGGTACTGCCGGCTCACCGATAGCACTTAGTGCCGCCATTGCATATGGAGCAATCGTTTCATCACCAAGATTCGCTACCAGGTCGGGTACGGCGTCAGGACCGATGCGTATAAGAAAACTGGTAATCTCAAGCTTTCTGTCATCATCTGACTCATTCCGGAGTGCATTGAGAAACGGTGCAATCGCATCTTTCCCGAACCGGGAAAGCAGATCTCCTGCGATAAGTGCCCGGGATCCATCATCTCCCTGGAAGATTTCGATTAATTCCGGAATGACTATCTCCGGAGACGAATGAACCAGTTCAAACATCAGTTCGGTATCCGGCACCTGACCGGAAAAGAGGCGGTGAATAAATTTTTTGGGGTCCTGATGAAATAATCCGGTCAGATACGTCTTAATCTCCCTTGCGAGGTCAGGTCCGCTCCCGGGGAGGGCCAAAAGCAGAGGGGCAGTTGCATCAGCCCCGAGCTCTTGAATCAGAGTCATCGCTTCGTCATGACCTTCCTTCCCCGGCACCATGAAGGGAATCAGATACGGGAGGGCGGCAGTCTCATTCTCCCTAAGAATTTCAAGAACTATGGCATGGTTTGCACCCATCGGATCTGAAAGGGAGTCTACCAGATGGGGAACAGCCATCTCACCATCCCTGATAAGGGCCATACGGGCAAGATCTACTGCCTCTTCATCACCAGACCCGAGAACCTGAATCAGACGCGGGACAGCAATCTCACCGGATCGTACCAGGTTCTCCAAAGCAGTCTCTCTGACGTCCTGATCAGGATGGTACAATGCGGTTATCAATGGTTCAATTGACCGGACCGGATCTATCTGGATGAGAAGATCAATAGCAAATACCGCTGTTTTTCCCCGTTCACGCTCTGCTGCCTCCTCCAGGAAAGGAAACGCAAGCCTTCCCATCGAAAGAAATGCCTCTTTGAGTGCAGATGTATCGGTCTGATACTGTACGGAACTGATGAGATAGGGGATGGTTACCGCCCCCATGCGGGAGAGAATCTGAACCATCTGTTTTGAACGCTCACCTTTCGACCGGTTCAGGTTCTCAATAAGATATGGGATAGCAGGCTCACCAATACGCTGTACTACCGAGATTATGGGTTCACGGTCGGTATCACGGCGAAGTGCCAGCTCTTCCAGCAGATGGGGGATGACAGGTTCCCCAATCCGGGTCAGCGCATTTTCAGAGACTTTCCGGACTTCCGGGTCCTGATCATACAATCCTGCAATAAGAGGAACAATTGCAGACTCTCCAAACTCAAGGAATGCTTTCTGGGCCATCGAGGAGGTGAC
The DNA here is from genome assembly GCA_964501255.1 of uncultured Methanospirillum sp. GTDB lineage: Archaea > Halobacteriota > Methanomicrobia > Methanomicrobiales > Methanospirillaceae > Methanospirillum. Next base: position 4,294 of record CAZCSN010000082.1, read on the forward strand.
AGGATTTGGATCTTTTAAGGCCTGATAGAGGGGATCGAGAGCAGGCTTTCCAATCTCACTGATTATATAAAATTTCAGTTCACGAAGCCATTCCTCATCCTGTCCGCACGAACTGAGCAGATCCAAAACGACCTGATCCCCAAGAATGATAAGATATGCAGCGATTCGGGCCCTGACCTCTTCATGATCATGAGCAAGTCCCTTGATAAGCGGATGGATCGCTGACTTTCCGAATGACTCAAAAAGTCCTTCAATAAACCGGATTGTTGTCTGATCCGATGTACCGTAGGCATCAATTAATATCGGAATAATTCGTGTTCCCATGGAATTCAGGATATACCCGGCCCGTTCATATCCGATCCCCTGCAGGGAATGTATCTGGTTTACAATCTCTCTTGCTGCCTCATCCCCCATTGCAGTCAGGGTGGTATGAATCATCCCGGCGGTCTGTTCATCACATGTCGATAATGCAAGAATCAACGGGTGAATGGCCTCTGATCCAATCTGAACCAGCGCATGTGATGCAGCAGTCCTGATCCCATAATCAGAATCCTGAAACAGCCTGATGAGTTCGCCTACAGCAACCGGTGTCTTCATCCGGCCGAGTGCTAATATCGCCTCTTTTCGTATGGAAGTATCATATTTGCTGTCCAGTAACCGGAGAAGACCTTTCAAATCCCCTTTGAGTCTCATCCGTTCCGGA
>CAZCSN010000083.1:0-4865 GCA_964501255.1 uncultured Methanospirillum sp.
ATACAATCTCTTCCATGTAATCCTATGTCCTGCGTAGCTCACGATCAGACACATGAGTGCTCGCGTCGCAATACCACACACATGTCATATCAGACCCGTTGTGGTAATTGATTTGTTCGGTCAGTATTGAATTAAAGGTTTCGAAATAGCGTTGATTTATATGGTTATACGACTCCGAGCGGGAAAAGAAGCATAATTCAAAGGATTTGACTTCGGCAAATCTGATATATATCAAAAAAATTTGTCTTCAGATCAAAGGAACCTGAGTGAACGGGAGGGAGAAAGTATTTGTTCTTCAGCAAAGGGTGTTGCTGTATATATAGGATTCGGGTACAAAAAACGCGTGAATCGATGATGATGCGCGTGACGTTCGTTTATCGTCGATTTACCCGGAATACGAAAACATTTGATAGGGAAACGTGTTCAAACGTTATTTTCTGGAGTAATATGTGCGAATAAGTCGTGTTACATTCCGGATGTCAGAACCCTGTTTTCGCACTTCATCAAGATACGCCCGCTATAAAACATCCTGAGTTATTCTTGGTACAGGCCGGCATATGTCTGCATGGAGCATCAGGTCAAATGCCCGTGCCTCTGCCTCGGTCAGGTGAAGACCGGAGTATTCACCATGATGTGGGATTGAAACGAGATCAGATGCCGGATCGAGTGCACAGACCATATCTGCAAGGGGGGTACTGGGGATTGGCTCAGCAATAGAGATGAATACATCATCAAGACAGAGTTCTTCCATGAGATCTTTTGTTGCCTGAAAATCCTCCTCTTCTTCTCCCGGATATCCGGTGATGAAACTTCCTGCAGGTTTTACTCCATGTTGCCTGCATTGTTCAACAGCGTCGCGGACCTTATCGACCGGGATATTTTTCTGCATTGTGTCAAGGATCTTCTCACTTCCTGATTCAATTCCGAAGAAGATCCATCCGATTGTATGGATCCGGACTGCCTCAAGTACCTCATCGGTAAGACAGTCTGCCCGGATGTCCGGACATGAAACATTCCTGGGGCCCATGATTGAGGAAATGCCCTCAAGCAGACTGATGAATGCATCAGAATTGACTTCGCCCTCCCTTGACCGGTATAATGATCCGGTTCCTCCGATAAGGGCAAGCCTTCTGACCCCTTTCTTCTGAAATGCCCTGACTTCCCGCAGGATCTCATCTAATTCCCTGCTTCGTATCCGCCTTCCAAATACCCGCGGAACCTGACAGAATCCGCACCGGCCAAAACAACCCCGGTGGGTTTCAATATAGGTCTGGGCACCTCTGATATCCTGGGTCCCGATATCATCCGGAATGAGGGGGAGTGGGAAGGAGAGATTTTGAATCCGTTTTTGTTCGGTTTTTACGACCCGCCCGTCTTCAGTGTATGCACAATTCGGGCAATCAGCACGATCTGTCTGATCACCGGTCCGATCAAGAATGCATCTGACAGCCTCTTCCCCCTCACCGCAGACAACGAGGTCAGGATGCAGCTCTCCCAGCACCATCTCCGGCCCTGAAGAGACCGGCCCGCCAATAATACACTCTCCTCCCTGCTGCTGAATACGTCTGACTGTTTCCTTTATCGATGGATCCAGCAGATGAAGCGTACTGTACAGGCTCAGAAAAACCTGATCTCCATGTAATTGTGAAATATCCCGGGTAATGTGCGGGTGAAATCCGGCCTCTCGAATTATTCCTCCTATTCGCATAGCTCCATAGGTATATAGGCCGGGAGCACCGACCATCACATCCGATATCCGGGTTTTCATGTTCGTATGATTGTTTTATTTTCCGCGTATAAATCCGTTCGATCTCTTCCCGGTTCTGGATCTTCCCGGGTAGAATATTACTCATACGCTGAGAAATATATTAGAGTCACTCTGATCCTATATACATACAATATCTCTGTATGAATCGTCAGGGATGAGGTAGTATTATGGGGCAGATCACATATCAGGGGGTTCCGGGTATTCTGAGACCCTTTAAGGAATATATCGAAAAATGGGCAGTACCTGCAGGATCAGAGATTGTGTTCTACGGTGTGCCCGGCACCTGCACACCATTTGTGGAATTACTCTGTTTTGCCATCCGGTCACTCTCCCCAACCTGTATCTTTGTGCCGTACACCGGAGAGGAAAAAGCTCATAAACTTGCAATGAAGCCGGATATTGGGTTTCAGGCATCAGAGAGTTACATTCCAAAAAATCCAGCAGTCCTTGTTATTATGGGAGGGCTTGCGATGCCAAATATGCCGGTCACTGCAGATGATGTAGCAGCTGTCGTGAACAAATGGAAGGGAGCGAAAACGATGGGGGTCTGCTTTATGCACATGTTTGAAAAGGCAGGCTGGCTTGATACGATGCATTTTGATGTTCTTATCGACGCTGATATCTCAGTAGAAGTGACATCAGAATAATTTTTGAAGGATAACCGGCAGTCCATGGGGGAGAAGATTGTCCCCCGTCTGATAAGATTTATTGCACATATGAGGAAAAATTATCTGGTATGATTGTATGTGTCCCGTCACGGGGTCCGACAGTAGAGTCACAGATGGATGATCGGTTTGGTCGTGCTGCATATTTCGCATTTTTTGACACTGAAACAAATTCTGCACGGGTTGAACAGAATCCCCATGCCGGAGGTTCTGGCGGTGCTGGTCCGATGGCCGTACAGTTTCTGGTAAAAAATAATGTACAGATACTTATTGCACCAAGGCTTGGCGGGAATGCAGATGAAGCTATGAAAGCATCAGGGATAAAAGTCATCATGCAAAACCCGGATGTGACCGTCCAGGCAGCGTATACTGCATGGAAGGCGAACCCAGAGAATAATTCTTAAGTAGGGATAATCTGCCGGGAGAATCATGCAGATTGTTATAGCCAGTGGAAAAGGTGGAACCGGGAAAACAACAGTTACATCAAATCTAGGATATGTTTTGTCCCAGTCGCGAACCATCACACTTGCCGACTGTGATGTTGAAGAACCCAATCTTGGTATTTTTTTCCCATGTGTTCCGGAGATTCACCCTGTTCATGTTATCATTCCGCAAGTACATGAAAGCCGGTGCATGCATTGTGGTGCATGTGGTGAATTCTGCAGGTTTGGGGCACTGACGGTGCTGAAAGACCGGGTATTATTCTTCCCCCAGCTCTGTCATTCATGCGGGGGATGTTTCCGTGTCTGTCCGCATGATGCACTGGAGGAAAATCCTGCATATGTTGGTGAAGTACAAACCTGCCGTCTTTCTGAGTCACTCACCCTTGTCAGTGGAAAGCTGAAAGAGGGTGATGTGCGGACAACGGCTGTCATTCGAAGGGTCCGTGAGATTACCGGAACCGACCCACTGGTTTTGCTTGATTCTCCTCCGGGTACTGCCTGTCCGTTCATTGAAACGGTAGATAAAGTTACTCTCTGTGTCCTTGTGACCGAACCAACACCGTTTGGGCTCCATGATCTCTCCGTTGCGGTCAATGTCCTTGAGGTTCTGAATATTCCTGCTGCAGTGGTAATTAACCGGAGTGAAGGGAGTGATGAACGTATCGAAGAGTACTGCATAAGCCGGGATCTTCCTGTTCTGATGAAAATTCCGTTGGATTTTGATCTGCTCAGGACCCAGAATAATGGTGATCTGATATCCCGAACTGATCCTGCCTGGTTTGAACGGTTCAAAGCACTCGGTGAGAACATTCTCGCATATGCCGGAGGAGTTTTGTGATACAGATCGCTGTTGTCAGTGGAAAAGGGGGGACCGGCAAGACCATACTAACAGCCTCCCTTGCAACCCTTCTCCCTTCCGGAAAAGTCCTCATTGATGCTGATGTTGATGCTGCAAATCTTGCCCTCCTCCTCGATCCAACGGATCTCAAAACCCAGGAATTCAGGGGGATGGACGGTGCGGTTATCGATACGGAATTATGTACCGGTTGCGGCATCTGTGCAGAAGCTTGTGTCTATGATGCGATCCGGAAGGCTGGTGCTCTCTATGAAATAGTCCCGTACCGATGTGAAGGGTGTGGTTCCTGTACCATCGTCTGTCCGGAAGATGCTGTCAGCATGGCATCCCGCTTCACCGGGATGATTCATTATGCGGATACGTCTGCAGGACCACTCCTGTATGGTTCTCTTCGTCCGGGTTTTGGAAATTCAGGGTTGCTTGTTCACCGGTTACGGCAGGAAGCAGGATTGTTGCATCCGGATGTTCCGCTCGTTCTGATCGACGGACCACCGGGTATTGGCTGCCCCCTTATATCGACGATAACCGGTATTCAGATCGCGATACTTGTCACCGAGCCCAGTGCATCAGCCCGGTCCGATCTCCAGAGACTCATTCCTCTCTGCCAGTCATTCCGTGTCCGGATGTTCCTTGTCATCAACCGGTCTGATGTCAGTCGGAATATTACCGCAACTATTCTCCGGCTCGCTGCGGAAAATAAAATCCCGGTTCTGGGCAAGATCCCATTTGACCGCGTTGTTTTGAATGCTACACGACAGGGTATACCGGTTCCTCATATGTCAGGTCCTGCATCGGAAGCGATACGTCTGATTACGCAGAACCTCATGCAAGAACTTGAAAAATTATGATGCCTGTACATGAAGAAAATGCCCCGCTAAGAAGACGCGGAAGGCCGAGAATCAGGAGAAGAGTAACAGAAGATGGTATTCTCCGGTGTTATGGCCCCCGGTGTGAGATGCCATCTAAAATCGAGAGTGTTGTCCTCCTTCCCGAAGAGATCGAGGTGATACGGCTCATTGATCTTGAGGGAATGGAACAGGAAGAAGCAGCTGCATATCTTGGGGTTTCACGAAGAACAGTCTGGAAAGATCTTCATGATGCAAGACGGAAAGTTGCAGATGCGCTTGTTCATG
>CAZCSN010000084.1:0-4840 GCA_964501255.1 uncultured Methanospirillum sp.
TACGAACGCTCCAGGAGCATGGTATTGAGGTGGTGCTCTCATCCGGCAACACCTCCTGTCTTCTGAAGGGGCTGTGCAAACTCATCGGCACCGGCGGGACGTTCATCGGGGAAAACGGCGGAGTATACCGGATCGGGTTTCAGGGTTCAATGAAGGTTATGGCAGACCGCAACGTTGCCCTGCGGGCCCTGCAGGTGCTTGAAGAGCATTATGCACAAAAAGGCATCCGTCTTGAGCTCTACTCCCATCAGGAACGGTATTCGGATATCGCGTTTGCCCGTGATGTACCGGTTGAGGAGGTCAGATCACTGCTTGCCGGCTGGCCGGTTGATATCATGGACACGAATTTTGCCATTCATATTCATGAGGCCGGAATTGACAAAGGGAGAACGTTTCATATTGTCGCAGAAGAGCTTGGCATAAAACCTGAGGAGTTCCTGGGCATCGGGGACTCTGAGAACGATATCGGGATGATTCAGGCCGCAGGTACCGGCTGCTGTGTTGCAAATGCACAGGAGGATGTACGGAATATCTCTGACTATTGTTCATCAGTTCCGTACGGAGAAGGCTTTGTTGAGATTATGAGGACGTACTTCCCTCACATTCTGGCAAGGTAACGATCCACCACGATAAAGTCCTTGATATCTCTGACAGATTCAAAGGGGATGAGCATCCGGTCACCGTCCAGCGTATATCCGGTTGTGTCAAAGGACTGATCAGGCTCAAGCACAAGGTCGGTGATAAGACCGGTATCAAAATCTACCATCAGATTGCGAAGTGTTCCGATTGCTTTCCCGTCATTGGTCACGATCTGCTTCCGTGAGAGCGTGCGGGCAAGTATGGACTTCATATATCAGATTTCGGTTGTATCCAATAATAAATCTCCCGATCAGATGCAGGTTTCTCCGTCTGTTTTCCTGGTTTGATACCCGTCTGCCGGAGGGCTTTCTCAATAGACCAGTACCCCCGGTCAAACTCTTCCTGTAACTGCCGGTTTATCTCTTTCTGGGAGAGTCCTGACTGATTCAGATCGGTGTACCGGATCCGGAGCTGTTCGATCTCCTCCTGACTCCATACCTTTCTGGCCCGGTTCCGTCCCGGCTCCTTCGGGGTCTGTGCCGTCTCCAGAAGATATCCGGGCACAAGTGCCATCATCTCATCCATTTTTGCATCAAACATGACGGGTGAGATCTCAAATCCGATTGCTCTCCGCATAAGGCCGATTGCGGTTTTTGCGGTAGAAAACCCTCCAAGGAAAAGATCACAGACAAGGTCTCCTTCCGTGCTGCTGTACTGAATAATCTTGCTTAAGAGAGCAGTGGGAAGTTCATTTTTATTCTTCACTTTTCCCGGTTTATACTCCCGGTTGATGATCCAGACATCCTCCCGGTCCTGATAATTGAGTGACCCCCCGTTTTCATCCTTTTCTGAAAGAGAAAACCTGCATTCGGTGTGAAAGGTCCGTTTTCCCCCTGGTTTTGCGTAAAAGAGGATATGGTAGTGTGATGAGACATACTTCTGACTGGTAAAAACCCCGAAGTTGTACCGCCAGATGATATGGTTTATCTCTTCAAGGCTGGTCTCATGGAGTGCATTGAGGATATGCCGTAGGTGTGTATACCCGGAGACGATGTAGAGAGAGCCGCCCGGACGCAGAATCCGTTCTGCCTGAAGGATCCAGGCGTTTGTGAATGATTCATACTCCTCCGCCGGGATCTCGACATACCCGTCGGTAACAAATGATTCATCCCGGTTGTAATGCCGGTGAAGTTTGTCTCCTTCAATCCCGTACGGAGGATCGGTGATGATAAGATCAACAGAATTGTCAGGGATGAGCGCTGCTCCTTCGATGCAGTCGCCGTTGTAAAAAATACCGTGTGAGGTGGAGAAAGAACGCATAATACTCAGGACGGGCAGTGATCAATTGGTCGGGAGTGTCCGGAAGATATCAGACTGGGTGAGGATACCAACCGGCCGGTTCTCTTCAAACACCACCAGCCGGCCGATGGAACGCTCCTTGAACTTTCTGATGACCTCATAGAGCTGGACTGAGGCATCGGCATAGACCACGTCCTCGGTCATAACATCACAGACGAGCGTATCCAGCGGAAGATCCTGTTCGATGGCATGGAGGATGTCTGACATGGTCACAATACCCCTAAGAAACCCTCCGTCCATGACCGGTGCACCGTGAATGTGGTGGGTATTAAAGAGCCGTATCGCTTCTTTGAGCGTATTTTTTGTTGACAGCATCTTGATGGGTGTTGACATATAATCCCGGATGGGTTTTTTCGGGAGTGATACCATCTCAAGGATGGAGACGATCAGTGCCGGTTCGTTCTCATCCTTTCCGAACACTTCACCCTTGATGAGCAGTTTATTGACCGGGGTCGGTCCGATGGTGATAATATCGCCGTTATTGAAGAGTTTCACACTGCCAATGATCCGGATCTGGGCATGGCAGATATCGGCATGGGAGAGGGTGGTGAAGATGATCTCTCCCACCTTCACGCCCGGAACAATCTCGCCATCGCGGGATATCTTGACCTCATAGGTCTCCCCGTCATGCTTTAAGTTGAGTTCCTTGTAGGCAAGTGATGTCGGGTGGTACCCCCCTTTCGGTCCGGGTATCCCGTCAACCAGTCCGATGGCTTTCAGCGCCTGCATCTGGTTCCTGACCGTTCCCGGATTGCGTAAGATGATCTCGGCTATCTCCTCTCCCTTGATGGGGAGGGATTTCTTCTCATACAGACTGATGAGCGTGATCAGGATATCGTTCTGAATCGGAGATAGGTCCATAATTATCTGCCTGTACATGCCTTCATCATAAAGGGTCTCCCCTGGTTGGTGATACCAGGGTGTAGAGATCCTTGTTTGGTATGACTGGCTGTATCAGGTCTGTCAGATGTAATTGCGTGTATCTCCATGATAAATCATGATGGTTCTCGTTTGATGATACCGGTACACAACGTGAGTTATAGGTATAATTTTCAGAATTTCATAGTCATATACAGTATCGCGACCATGAGAGGTATTCATTCCCCGCGATCTGGCATGACGTATTATCCGGGTTTCTGAAATACTGGTGGTGAGCGATTATATCTGCACAGGTGGAGACGAAAGCCATCCTTTGATAGTCCGCATATGATCTAAACTCTGCAGCAGTTGGAGATGGCCTTTTTTGTTGAATGGCCTTCCTGTTCCTCTCGTATTTGAAGTGTTCGAACTTTACCCATATCTTCCGCTGAAAAGAAGTTTTTTGCATTGTATGCCTTCATCCGCAAGAAAGCTTCAAAATGGTTTTTACCGACAAAACGAGTTCCATTTGTATGAAGGAGGAAAAGAATCAGGCTCATCATGGATTATCTGATCACAGGGTCCGGACTTTGTTCACTCTTATTTCAGGGTAACGATCCGGTCTTTGTGTAAGGATCCACTCTTTATGAGCATGCAGGAAAAAGTACTACCATGATTATCGAAACCTCTGTGTTTGCAGTATATGATGGAAAAGTCCTTGTGCCGGATCAGCCTGTAAAACTTGAGGCCGGAAAGAAGTACCATCTCATTATTGAGGATATCCCTCCTGTCGAACCTCAAAAGGGGAGTGCTTTTCATACTACCCAAATCTGGGAAACCGCCTGTATGAGTGAACGTGTTCTGGCCCGGGACTGGCTCACTGCTGAAGAGGATAAAGCATGGGAGTATTTGTAGCTGGAGATATTGTCGTTATTCCGTTTCCTTTCTCAGATATAAGTTCTGTAAAACGACGACCTGCATTCATGATTGCGCCTGTTACTGGTGATGATCTGATCCTTTGTTAAATCACTTCAAAGTATCATTCAGATTCTTATAGTGTACCTTTGCATCCGGATGATCTGACAACAGGCTCTTTGAAAGAGATGAGTTATATAAGACCTGATAAACTGTTTACTGCTGATGTTTCGATAATCCAGTATACCCTGGGACATGCAGCAGATCCCATCATACAGAGTGTAATTGATACCATAATCTCAATAATCAAGCAAAATTGATTTAATTGGTTCACAATCATTCCTTTATTTAATATTTTTTGCTTCTTCCTAGGTTTTGATCTCCATTGTTTCAATATAAAAAAAAGATAATAGTAATGAAATCAATCCAAAACAATTATTCAGGCTTTACCGGACAGTATCATATACCTGTACGCGTATACATACGGGTGAAATATCGTGAGTTTTGAAAAAATCCCTACCGTTCCCACGGCAGATGAAGTACTTGACCGGGCACTTCGTCGTGCTGCAAAGAAGATGCGGGAGAAACCAAATAAAAAACGGGCAAGTGTGGAGTTTGTAGAGGCAGCCTACCTTTCGGTCCATGACAAGCTGGTGTCAGTGATTCAGTCCTTTCCGGTCATATCCGAAGAGCCGCAGTTTTATCAGGACATTGTCGAGATTCTCTGGACAACTGACCGGCTGAAAAAATCCCTTGGCGCCGTCGGATGGGCTGCCCGGTGGGCAAAGGATCACCGGGGCGGTCTTGCAAAGAATGTCAGGTATTCGTCCGAGGAGGATGCACCAGCGGCACGAAAAAAGGCAATTGCCCGCCTCTCATCCGTTGTCCACCAGATCGGGGATGATCTGCTCTTCTTAAACGATGTCCGCAATGTGCTCAGAAAACTCCCGACGGTTGAGGACTCGTTTACCATCGTGGTTGCCGGATTTCCCAATGTTGGCAAGTCCTCATTTATCCGCAGGGTCTCTTCCGCGGAACCGGAGGTGGCATCCTATCCCTTTACCACGAAAGGCATCATCGTTGGTCACTATTATTCCGGACGAGAGAAGATCCAGCTGATTGACACCCC
>CAZCSN010000085.1:0-4786 GCA_964501255.1 uncultured Methanospirillum sp.
GTTGAGATCACACTTTCTGATGACGGCCGGGGTATTGATCGGGAGAAGATCCGACAGACTGCAATGGAGAAGGGGCTGCTTTCCGATGAAGAGAAACTGATGAATAATGATGAGGCGATTTGGTTTATCTTCAAATCCGGTCTTACCACAAGCCCCATGATAACTGACCTTTCCGGACGGGGGCTTGGGCTTGCCATTGTCGAGGATACGATCACCCGTATGGGAGGAGAGGTCCTTGTCTCATCTGAATATGGGAAGGGAACAACCTTCTCACTCATCCTTCCTATCCGGCTTGCAACCCTTCGTGGACTTGTCATCAGGAACGGGACCTCCTTTTATGTGGTGCCGGTGCAGCAGATCCTCCAGGTCATCAGGGTACCTCCGGATACCGGTCGGGCACGCAGCACCCGGCAGATGATCCAGTACAAAGGTGAATCACTCCCGGTAATCAGACTTTCAGAGGCATTAAAAACCCCTGATTTTGAGAACGATGATCAGTCTGATGAGATACCGGTCATGATTGTTGCATATGGTGCGGGAAAGATAGCATATGCCGTGGATGAGGTAATGCAGGTTCAGGAGATTGTCGTCCGCCCGCTTGGAAGCCAGTTACGACGAGTAAAAAAGATTACCGGAGCTGCTGTTCTTGGAGACGGCCATCTTGCACTGGTACTGGATCCCCCTGAACTGATTCAGGAGGGGCTTCGGTTATCAGGCCTGGCACCTGCACCTTTGCCGTCAGGAAAAACTGCAGGGAGAGTCCTCGTTGTTGAAGACTCAGTCACATCACGCGCACTTCTTCGCAGAACGCTTGAAAATGCCGGATTTCTGGTACGTACTGCAAGTGACGGAATGGAGGCATTGAACATTCTGCTGGAGGAGGTGGTGGACATCGTTGTTTCAGATGTGGATATGCCACGAATGAATGGGTTTACCCTCACCCAGAAGATACGGGCTGACGAACGGCTTGCCCATCTGCCGGTCGTTCTCGTCACTGCGCTTGATTCACGCGAAGATCGGGAGCATGGTCTTTCTTCAGGAGCAAATGCCTACATCATGAAGGGGACATTTAAGCGAAGTGAACTGGTCAGGACGGTAAAAGGGCTCTTAACATAAAATCCTAAAGTTCATACCGGGCTGCATCTATTAGTATACTATAGGTGTATTCAGGTATTTCAGATTATGAGCTATGACCGGAGATATTCAGGCATGACTATCTGCTGCGTTGTATCTGACCCGGCATGGAGTATGGCATCCAGTCACAACTCTCCGTTTTCAGGGTATGCATGACAGATATTGTTCAAAACTCATCGGTGCACATTCTGGTCGTGGAGGATAACCGGACACAAGGGGAGTATCTGCGCTATCTCCTTGAAAAAGAAGGATACCCGGTTACCATCACAACCAATGGAAAAGAGGCGCTGGATGCCATACAAAAAAGCCGCCCCCATCTCATCCTGACCGATGTGATGATGCCTGAGATGGATGGATATGAACTCTGTTCAACAATAAAAAATGACCCTGCAACGGCAGACATTCCGGTCATCCTGGTAACCCATCTCTTCAATCCGGTGGATGTCATCAGAGGTCTAGAGGCAGGAGCAGACAATTTTATTATCAAACCTTATACTCCTGATGTAATCCATACCCGGATTGCGAGCATTCTCCAGACGATGAACAAACCGGATCCGAATGACCGCCCTACTCCCCTTAAAGTCATTTTCTCGGATCGGTCCTACACCATCACTGCCACCCGGCTCCAGATTATTAATATTCTCCTCTCGACCTATGAGGTTGCAATAAAAAATAATTCCGATTTGCAGATTGCTCAGGAGAAACTGCATTATATGAATGATCAGATGCAGAAAACCCTTGAGGAACTTCAGAGAAGTAATCATGATCTGTCTGTGGAAAACCATGAGAGAAGAATGGTTGAAACGGCCCTTGCAAATGCGAATAAGAAACTGCAGCTGATGGCAAGCATCACCCGGCATGATCTTCTCAACCAGCTCAATTCATTGCAGGGGTATCTTGAGCTTGCAACAATGGACCGGAATGATAATCCGGACCTTGCATGGTCATATATTAACAAGGCGGTTGCAATCCTGGGGCAGACGGTAAACACCGTCAAATTTACCAAGGAATACCAGGAGATCGGTATCAAGACTCCAATCTGGCACAATTGTAAGAGTCTTGTGATAAAATCCCTGAAACATACTTCTCTTCATCATGTAACCCTGGAGAACCTGCTCCCTGAAGATCTGGAGATCTATGCAGATCCCCTCATTGAGAAAGTGTTTTCGAATTTAATTGAGAACGCAGTCAGGTATGGGGATAAAATCTCAAAAATATGTATCAGATTTGAGAAGATGAATGGCATCAGCCGGATTATCTGTGAGGACGACGGTCTGGGTGTTGAACCTGATGAAAAACAGAAGATATTCCAGTATCAGTACGGAAAAAATACCGGGCAGGGGTTGTTCCTCTCCCGGGAGATATTATCTATCACCGGCATTATGATAGAAGAGACCGGAGTGTTTCAGGAAGGGGCACGATTTGAGATCATCTGCCCTGAAGGAACGATACGATTCTCTGATAAAGACATCTGATTTTTTTCTGATAATTCAGGATTTTTAAATCCCCAAAAAAATAAGGGCAGGATTTCAGAGTTTCACAAATTCTGCTGAAGGGACCGGAATTGACGGAGCAGAGGATCCGCTCTCAGTTCCGGTCATCTTTATACCCTGTTCTGCAGATGCTACAATAATTGGGGTATTCCCAGGACATTTATAACTGTTCATGCGGAGGGTATATACTCCATTGCCTGACCTGGCATGCACCATCACAAAGTACGTCGATCCTGCCGCCGGTTGTTGTACAGAAATATAGGGATTCGGGCCATAGGCATAATAACTGGCATAACATCGTGAATTCTGCGGATTACAATCCCTGCATACATACAGATCAAACACTGATGAACCGGTACAGGCATTGTTCATATTCTGTAATCCTCCGGCTTGTACTGCGGTTGTAAGACCCTGACCACTGCCACATGCTCCACTGACCGACAATGACCATTCAATTTTGGAACGCCCGTCAACCGGAATATAATATCCATATACTGCTGCCTGACCCTGTCTGAGAAAACCGGACTGGATATCTCTTTTATAGACGCCGCATGGGGTAAACGTCTGGGTAGGACTCGGGGTAGGAGTTCGGGTCACCGTTGGAACCGGAGTAAACGTTACGGTAGGACTTGGGGTAGGAGTAGGTGGTGAAACATCAAGGGCTTTTGCCGCATTCAGCCTTCCGCCGGTGGCGACTTTGCCAGACAGGGATGCAAGAACATCACATGAACTGAGAATTTTACTTTTTATCTGTGATGTGGTCATTGAAGGATTTCTTGCCTTAAGCAGGGCTGCTGTTCCGGTAACATACGGAACGGCCATTGATGTCCCATTCAGATATGAATACCCGCCGGATTTTGTTGTGCTGTAAATGCTCACTCCAGGAGCAGCAAGATCAACAGAGTTTATGCCGTAATTTGAAAAAGAAGCAAGCGTGTCCTGATAGGTCGACGCTGCGACGGAGATAATCTGTGGACTGGGATATGCCGCCGGGTACTGGGGTGTTATGTCAGAGTTCGCTCCTGCGTTCCCCGCTGCACAAATAAAGAGTGCGGATGATGAATCAATCGCATCCTTCAGGGCCTTTGACTCTCCCGGTCCGCTGAATGAACAGGATATAATCGGAACCCCTTTCTGGTTTGCATACAGGATTGCTGCAATTGCATCTGAAGTATACCCGAATCCTTTTGAATCAAGGAACTTCAAAGACATTATCTTCGTATTCCAGGTTACTCCGGTGATCCCGATTCCATTGTTTCCAATAGCAGCCATCGTCCCGGCACAATGAGTCCCGTGTCCGTTATCATCCATAGGATCATTATTCTTTGCAACAAAGTTCCACCCCCTGATATCGTCAATATACCCGTTGCCATCATCATCCGCCCCGTTCAGATACTCTCCCGGATTTTGCCAGATATTTGCCGCAAGATCAGGGTGAGAATAATCAACGCCGGTATCAATGAGTGCTATTGTCACCGAAGATGATCCGGTCGTCACCCCCCAGGCCAGCGGGGCTTTGATATCCGCTCCGGCTTTTCCATAAAAGGGAGCCTGTCCGGTATTTTCAAGGCCCCAGAGTTGGGAGTACCCGGGATCATTTGGCCATCCTGCTCCTGCTGCCCGGAGACTCTGGGACTGAACAGGAGCATTCGTTCCGCCTGTTTCAATCGGGCTGAGTGAAATCCGGTAATCAGGTTCAACATACAGAACATCCGGATTTGCATCATACACCTCCATGGCACGGGAAAGAGAAGTTCCCGTCACCTGAACGAGCTGCATTCCGACTACCCCGCTTGTGCTGAGATCAAGAATCACCCGTGACCCTGCCTCTGCATTTGCCATCGCCTGAACGGACATTCTGGAAGACTGGCTTTTCACAGATTCTGGTTTATATCTGACAATGAGCCGATCCGGAGCATAGTCTTGAGTTACCTGGATGGTATGCTGATTCTGTGATCCGGTGATTTGACTGATCCACTGATTATCCGGCGACCAGGTATTGGACGGCACTGCATAAACCGATGATATAAAGAGACACAGCAGGATAGGTATTCCAATTCCTGCGATAATGATATTTTTTCCTGAAAAATTCATGGATACTCCCCGCATATGAGATGAATACCAGATATCTGATGTCCACAACCATGAAGTTTCTTCAC
>CAZCSN010000086.1:0-4210 GCA_964501255.1 uncultured Methanospirillum sp.
GGGCATGGTCATCCTGGTTATGTCCGGTCGCAATCATAGTGATCTTATGTTTTTGCGCCAGAACTTCAAGTGCCCGACGGCGAAGGATTCCACAGATGGTGCAGGCATTTCGCTCTGATCCTGATACCAAATGATCCAGAGAGTGTCCATACAGGTCCTGAAACCTGATGATCTCATGGGGTATCCTAAGTGTCAGACATGTTTCTGTGGCTGCCCGGATTGTATCCTGACGATATCCCTCTATTCCTTCATCAACGGTGAGTGCGATGATACTACTGGGGAATTCACTCCTGATTTCACTCAACACTTTGAGTAAGGCGGTACTGTCTTTCCCTCCTGAAAAGGCAACCCCGAGTGTCTTTGGGAGTCTTTTCGTTATCAAGTACCTTCGCACTTCATTCTCTACAGATTCTTTCAGGTGGTCACTGCAGAGATGAATCTCCCGCTCCCGGTCAAAGTAGACTGCGGGCTTGTCGCACTTTTCGCAGAATATTTTTTTATCCGCCATGGGAGATCCGAATGACTCTTATGACATCCTCCTCATCCGGGATGGTATCTTCCGGGATGATCTCATCTTCCCGTGAAATCAATGTCGTCAGCGGATCAATTCCCTGACTGATTAATATCGTCTCAATAGTTCTTCCTTCGGCCGATACTTCAATCACTGATTGATCCGGAAGCATAAGTTTCATTCTGGAATCAGTTTTGGTGTTATGTATGATAGGTTTGATGATGCCGGCAAAATAATGATCCAGAAATATATCTTCTTATGTATATCATCATATGGTTTATTTAATGAAAATCTGTTTGTTTATAAGAATGTAAATCTGATGTTTTTCAGTTTACAAAACCCGGAGATTGCCTGTTCCTCCATGAATAAATAATCTGAAAAGCAACAGTAGGATTCATCAGATGGAACGTAAGTATGGTATTATCTCATATACGTGAAGACATTCAGGCGATTATTTCTAAAGATCCGGCTGCAAAAAGTGTGGTTGAGATTCTCCTCTGTTATCCGGGACTCCATGCATTGCTGCTCCACCGTATCGCCCATAAGGCCTGGATTCATAAATGGTTTCTGACCGGACGGTTCCTGTCACATATTGCCCGGTTTTTGACCGGGATTGAGATTCATCCGGGTGCAGTTATTGGCAGACGGGTGGTAATCGACCACGGGATGGGTGTGGTAATTGGTGAGACGGCTGAAGTAGGCGATGATGTTCTCATTTACATGGGTGTGGTGCTTGGTGGAACTGCTCTGAAAAATGTAAAACGTCATCCCACAATCGCCAAAGGAGTGGTCATTGGCTCTGGTGCCTCTGTATTGGGGCCGATTCATGTGGGAGAATATGCAAAGATTGGTGCAGGAGCAGTCGTTGTCCGTGATGTGCCCCCAGGAGCCACCGTTGTCGGGGTTCCTGGGCGTATTGCCGGCCTCGAGAAGTACACCGCTCAGGACAACATTCGCGATTCTGCCATGCCTGACCCGACCCTTCGGGTTCTCAGCAGGCTTCTTGAGCGGCAACAGGTACTTGAGGACCGCATATTCAGGCTTGAGCGGGAGAATGCGTTGTTGAAAGGCGGAGCAGAGCTGAAAATTTCCGGGGACAGGGAGTCTGAAATCCTGAATGCATTACGGCAGGTGATTGATCCAGAAATCGGGCATAATATCGTGGATGTTGATCTGATCAGATCAATTACGATTTCAGACACACTGGTTAAAATAGAAATGAAAATTAACTGCGATGCTTGCCCGCTTCAGGACTATCTCATAAACCAGGCTTCAGCACGGGTACGCCTTATTCCTTGGGTTTCTGATGTCGAGATAACCGTTATTCATGATCCCTGGGACTGGAAGATTTCTCATGAAAAAACTGAATGCAGTCCGGTAATGGATAAAACAATATAAGTATGGGTATACGAACATTCCTTATACCTCACCATATTCTGACATAGATCCATATGCCGTGATTATGGGTGGCATCATCTTCCTGGCGGCTCTTCCTTTCCTGATTCACTGATATTATCCTCGTACTCCGAATAAAGGGTGGAAAGAAATATTTTTACATCTTCTACTGATAACCTGGTTGATATGATGATATCCGGATCATGAACCATTCCCTGAATGGATAATGACGAGGATATATCAACCCTGAAGAAGGTTGACGGACCGATAGTATGAGTGGTAGCCTTTTTTTTATCCATCAGAAACTGAATAAAATCCGAATTGGGTTTCGGATCTACATGAAAGGTATATCTGAAAATTCCCTGGGTGCATGTTGCCACTTTTGCCCGGCATGTTATAGTGACTGGCATAGTGCGTTGATAGCATCAGCGATCTGAGCACACTCCTCATTAGTGTTCATGTATGACAAACTGATACGTACAGCCCCTTTTCCCTCTGTAAGGCGGGAGTGAATCCACGGTGCACAGTGGAGACCACTTCTTGAGATGATCCGGTATGCTTTAGCAAGGATGTATCCGATATCATCAGGATCGAGCCCGGGTATCTGAAACGACACAAGGGGTGTCTGCGGGTTTTCATGGAGTAAGGATACTCCTTTGATGTCGTGCAGCTGCTGAATCAGATCAGAGATCATTCCCATTGACTTCTTTTGAATAGATTCTATCCCGATATCCTGAACAAATGCAATGCCCGCTGCAAGTCCTGCAATACCGGGGAAGTTTGGTGTCCCGGCTTCAAATCGTTCAGGCATTGATTCCGGCTGAACTGGTGAGGATGAATCTGTCCCGGTTCCCCCCTGTCGTACCGGGTAAATCAGGTCAGGACTTCTGAGAAAGAACCCTCCGGTTCCTGGAACTCCAAAAAGATACTTGTGGCCGGTAAAGACAAATGCATCACAAGATATCGTTGACAGATCAATCGGGATCTGTCCGGCACTCTGCGCTCCGTCAATGATGGAAAATGTGTCTGCTTCATCCATGATCCGGGAGATTTCTTTGATATTCTGAACCGTTCCGGTTACATTTCCTGCATGAGAGATGATCCCAAGTTTTGTATCATCCCGTATAGCCTCACTTACATCGTCAGGATCGATTACCCCGTTTGTATTCGGAGGAATGACCGTCACCGAGATCCTACCCGCCTTTTGCAATTCATACAAAGGGCGGATTACCGAATTATGCTCAAATAATGTGGTAATGACATGGAATGGTTCATTCTCCTGTGCAGCAAATCCGTGAATAAGGAGATTGAGTGAGTCGGTGGCATTTGCGGTAAATACATATGCATCCGGTTCTTTGGTATTAAAAAAGTTGGCAAGTTTTCTTCGTGTTTCAAACAGGTAGTCAGGTACATCCTGTAAGGTGGTTCTTCCCTGTTCAAGATAGGGTCCGGCTGCTGCCTGTGATACCGCGGCTAAAACTGATGGTGGTTTCGGCCAGGTTGTTGCAGCATTATTTGCATAAATTATTGAGTTCTGAATGGTATCAGGATTGTTCTTTTTCTCCATGTATCCATGCGACCTTGTCGTTGAAGACGTCTGCTTTCCAGATTGGTACCCGAATTTTTAATTCGTCGATGATATATCGTGCGGCTAAAAATGCTTCATTCCGGTGGCCTGCTGCGACGGCAATGAGGACAATTACTTCGCCTATGTGGATCTGTCCATACCGGTGAGTCACCTGTGCACGAATAGGGCCCCATTTGGAATCAGCCTCTTTCACAATGATTCCAAGTTCTTTTTCAGCCTCATCGATATCTGTTTCAAACAGGAGATGATCCATTCCATCTGCCCGGACTGTTCCGGCAAAAAGGACCAAAGCTCCAGTCTCTGGGGAAATAAGGTCAAAGAGGTTTGAGGTGTCGATTGGTTCTTTCTGGATGTGTATCATTTAACCTCCGGAAACAGGCGGGTAGATTATGAGTTCATCTCCATCCTGAAGGTCTGTAGAATCAGTTTCTTCGTTCAGGATTCTGTCTTTGTTTTTGAGTATAATAACATACCTTCTTACTACTCCGTTTACATCAAAGAGCAGGGATCGTTTCTTTTCATCATCCCCGGTAAGGAGCTCGAGAAATCCCTGGACTGTTGTTCCTGGTGCAATTTCAAAGTCACCTTCTTTTCCAAAGAACTCAACAAATCGTGCATATGTCTGATAATGAATTTTCATCTTTTCTCCTTTCTAGGTAAATCCTGTCAATGTATTGCCAGGCATGTCTCACCCTCAGCCCCTGAAACGGGTAAAT
>CAZCSN010000087.1:0-3424 GCA_964501255.1 uncultured Methanospirillum sp.
AAGTGTCAGGAACTCAATTCCTTCACAATCGGATGTGATATGGCAGACGTCCTGATCTTTTTGAAAGAAACTGCCTGACCTGTTCTTCATGTCAACCTCAAGACCGGTCAGAGCAAGTCGTTTCTGATCCTCAGGAGAGAGATCCGTCATCTGAATATTCTGCATGGTTCTGCCCTTCTTCTCATACGTTATATGTTGTTCCTCTTTATCACTCTGATTTCTGATGAGATGCGTCTGACACTTAAAAATTTCCTAAGAGGAAAGGGAGCATTTCTATGGAACTTATTACAGTATCCGGTTTCACCGGGCAGGTATCGATCTCTTCAGGCCTGAATTTTCCGGTGAACGTAATTGCTCCAAGCAGTCCGGCATCCTGTGCTCCCCTGACATCGGTCATAATATCATCACCGATCATAAGCACTCTGTTTTTCTTAACCTTCCAGTCTTTTATGGCTGCCTTAAAGAATTCAGGCGACGGTTTCCCAAGGATCAGCGGCGTGCATCCGGTACTGTACTCCAAAGCGGCGACAAACGGGCCTGCACTGAGTGAAAGACCATCCACATCCTTCCAGTCCCGATCCTTTTCCAATGCAATAAGACTCCCTCCCTGCATGAGTGACCGAAAAGCTGCGTTCATTGATGCATACGTGAACTGGTCACCGGCATCACCGACAACAACCGTACCGGCCTTTGGGTCATGGATTATTCCGGCTTCCAGAAAGTCCTCCATGAGATCTGTGGTTACCAGTAAATTGCAGGCCTTTATCGAATGATCCGTAAGGTACCGGATTGCAGCGATGGCCGGTGTATAAATCTCATGAACAGAGACATTCACCCCGATTCGCTCAAGCTTTTTCAGTACATTCTTTCGTGATCTCCTGGTCCCGTTTGAGATAAACCGATAGGGGATGTTTTTTTCCTGAAGAAACCGGATTGCAGTATCGGCACCGGGTATAGGGTCATTCCCGGTCATTAATGTACCATCGATATCAAGCAGGACTCCTTGTATCTGCATAGAGGAGTGTTTGGTTCAGATGATGAGAAGGATTGTCCCAGAACGATTACGGAAGTATTATATGTTACAATGCTCAACGGTATAGAGCATCTGCATCGATGGTCTAGAGGTATGACTTTGGCCTTCCAAGCCAATAGCTCGGGTTCGAATCCCGATCGGTGCATACACTTTTCCTGTGTGTTTTTACTGAAATAATCAATACAATACTCTCTTTCTGTGGCATAGGACGTAATTGTTCCTTCATGTGTAATTGTGAAAATACGTATCTGAATGTATTATGTGGTCCCCAAAATATTGTATTAGTCCTGTGAGAGTCCATTTCTATACGGGAGTTGAACAATGAAAGTTGTCGCATTTAATGGAAGCCCGAGAAAGGAGGGAAATACCCGTATCCTTTTGGAGACCGTCTGTGAGGAGCTCGAAAAGGAAGGAATTCAGACCGAGATTATTCAAATCGGGGGCAAACCGGTTCATGGCTGTACAGCCTGTATGAAATGTTTTGAAAAGAAGGATAACCGGTGTGTCATAGATAATGACTTTGTCAATGAGTGCATCCGGAAGATGATTGAAGCGGATGGGATCATCATCGGAACGCCGACCTACTTTACCGATGTATCAGTCGAGGTGAAGGCACTTATCGACCGTGCAGGTTTTGTTGCCATAGCAAACGGTGGCAAATTTCACCGGAAAGTGGGAGCTGCCGTCGTTGCCGTCCGGCGTGCCGGTGCAACCCATGCATATGACACCATTAATCACCTTTTTGGAATAAGCGGTATGTTTACCGTGGGATCGACCTACTGGAATCTGGGGATGGGTCTTTCTCCCGGTGATGTCAGAAATGATGCGGAAGGCCTTGAGACCATGAGAAACCTTGCACAGAATATGGCCTGGTTTTTAAAGAAAACATCATCATAATTTTTGCAAAGTCATGGTGAGTCTTTTCAGGTCATCGTCCGGTAATAAAACACTGTTTTTAGGACAATTCTGGATGTGATTTATATGTGTTTACAACATACCTATAAGAGCATCATTGTATCTGACACTCCTGAATATCTTCAGACAGGTGTTCGTCAGCTGACGGGGCTCGTGGTCTAGCTGGTTATGACGTCGCCTTCACACGGCGGAGATCCTGAGTTCGAATCTCAGCGGGCCCATCTCTTTCTGATAACCTGATTTTTATATTGCTTCCTTTGTCCGTACAGAAACAGAAAAAAAGATTAATTGGTTGTATTCCCAGCTGATGCAACAATTACCGGGGGAGTGCTACTACTGCCCCCAGTTGTCATCTGTGCAAGGACATAGGATGTTCTTCCTTCCATCACGTTGATAACCTGCTCCCACGGCTGATATCCCGGGAGTTCGATTCTGATGGTATGCTGACCCGGGGTGACCTGTGAAAGCGTGACCGGGGTTTTTCCCTGGACCACACCATCAAGGTATGCAACACCATTTCCTGGCATTGATGAAATCATGACATATCCGTAAATGGGTGTCCACCATGAGGGATAGAGAGCAGCAGTCACGTAATTCACACTTCCGCCGCCCTTTACATCAATAGCCTGGTTCCAGTCAAGATACCCCTGAGAGGTTACCCGTACCTGGTGGACGCCCGGCGTAACATCTGCAAGCCAGAGCGGACCTGTACCTGCCAGCACTCCATCCACATACACGGATGATCCTGCCGGGTAGGTGTAGACACTCAGGATACCATTCTGGCTTGGTTGTAATCTCATATCAGCGACGACTTCTGTTGCCCTGCCTGATGTTACCGGTACATTCACATAGTAATCGGTAAATCCTGGTTTCGTAATTCTGAGCTGATAGGTTCCTGCCTGGAGGTTCTCAATCCGGAATGTCTGGAGGAACTTTGTCTCTCCTTTAAGAGCGTTATCAAGGTATACGGTTGACCGGTCAGGTGCATAGATGATCCTGATTGATCCGGATCCAACAGGTCCTGATGATACGGTGATATAATCTGCTTTGACTGCAGTGTTGGATGATGCCTGGTTACTTGCCGTCAGACTGACGGTATACTTGCCTGCCTGCTGGTAGACATGGACCGGATTTGCAACCATTGCCGTCCCTCCGTCGCCAAAGTTCCATGCCCACATGGTCGGGCCGCCCTGGGATCGGTCACTGAACTGGACTGCCAGTGGTGCATTTCCGCTGGTCGGGGTACCCACAAAGTCTGCAACAATGCCGCCTGATGGTGACACCGTTATGTATCCTTCCCTGACCTTTGTACTGGAACCACCGGTCTGTGATGACGCGGTCAGTTTCACCGTGTATGTTCCCGGATTCTGGTATGTGTAGGAAGGCGATGCAACCATGGAGGTTCCGCCGTCCCCAAAGTCCCATGCCCACATGGTCGGGTTTCCGGTTGAGAGATCGGTGAACTGGACGGTGAGC
>CAZCSN010000088.1:0-2761 GCA_964501255.1 uncultured Methanospirillum sp.
GTCATCGTCCTCATTGATGAGTATGACACCCCCATGATCGAGGGATGGCAGAACGGGTATTACGATGAAATTGCTGAATTCCTCCGCTCATGGCTGGGGGGAGGATTAAAGCATGAGAACGCCCATGCCCTCTATCGTGCCGTCATCACCGGAATCCTCCGTGTTGCCAAAGAATCAATATTTTCAGGCCTGAATAATCTTTTTGTCTCCACATCGCTTCTGCCAAACACCCTTGCAACAATGTTTGGCTTTACTGAGGACGAAGTATTGCAGATCCTCAAAGATTTCGGGCGGCTTGATCAGGCAGACATTGTCCGGGAGTGGTATAACGGGTACCGGTTTGGTTCACAGACTATCTACAATCCCTGGTCAGTATCCATGTATATCTCCCAGTACCCTGCTCCTCCTGCACCGTACTGGCTGAATACCGCCTCCAATGCGCTGGTCTATGAGGAACTGGGCAAAGGGGGTATCGGGATCAAACAGGATCTTGAACGGCTCCTATCAGGAGATGGTATCCGGTATCCGATCACGGAGACGATCACCTTTCGGGACATCGGGAAAAATCCTGCTAATATCTGGAGTTTTCTGTATTTCTCCGGTTATCTTCGTGCTGATGATCCACGATTTGCAGACTATAACCCAACACTCCTTACCTATGCACTGAGCATACCCAATCTTGAAATATCTACAGCATATCAGCAGTTCGTGAACAATACCTTTGTACATGGAGATACAACTACCGGAATGGAATCATTTGTTTCTTTTTTTCTGGAGAGCAAATCGAAGGAGGTTCTTGAAGATACCTTGCAGAACCTGATCCTCAGTCTTGTCAGTTATCATGATCTTGCAAATTTACCCGAGGCAGTATTCCATGCCTTTGTATTAGGGCTCCTGGCAAATCTGCGGGCAGTATATGAGATCAGATCCCAGCCGGAAACCGGTTTTGGAAGGGCGGATATTCTCATGATCCCAAAAGATGAACGGTTTCCGGTGGCATATGTCATAGAATTTAAGTCAGTCCGGCCAGACGAAGATATCGGGGATTCAGCAGAAAAGGCACTTCTTCAGGTACAGAAGAAACACTATGACACAGCTCTTCATTCTGCCGGAATCCATACAACCCGGATTAGAAGACTTGCGATCGTGTTGCAGGGGAAGACGGTGGTGGTCAGGGAAGCGGGCCACGAGGATGTGTAAAGCACTATGGCATTTCGTCTGAATGTCCGATACCGGAAAGCGTACCACACCTCTTATTCACGATCCCCTCGTATACATAGGGTACGGGTTTGGTGAATCATTATGCCGGTATTCAGGATTGGAGTTGATGATTTTCAGGAGCTGATAGATGAAGGAGGATACTTTGTGGACAAATCTCTTCTTATTCGGGAGGTCATTGAAGGAAACAAGGTAGTCCTCCTCCCCCGACCCCGCCGGTTTGGCAAAACCCTGAATATGACCATGCTCCGGTACTTTTTTGAACGCTGTGACGAAGACCGCGGGTACCTCTTTCACAATCTCGCAATAGCCTCATATCCTGACTGTATGAAACACCAGGGACAATATCCGGTCATATTCATCAGTCTGAAGGATGTAAAGGGAACTACATGGGATGAGATGAGAAGCCGGCTGATCGAGAAGATTGGTGAGCTGCTCATACCGCTTGCATACCTCCGTCCTGATCTCCCCCCGATTTACCAGAAAGGGTTTGATGCATTGTATACCGGCACACCGGATGATGCAACGCTCAAGGCAAGTCTGAAAAATCTCATCACCTGGCTCTATACGTTTCACAAAAAACCAGTCATCGTCCTCATTGATGAGTATGACACCCCCATGATCGAGGGATGGCAGAACGGGTATTACGATGAAATTGCTGAATTCCTCCGCTCATGGCTGGGGGGAGGATTAAAGCATGAGAACGCCCATGCCCTCTATCGTGCCGTCATCACCGGAATCCTCCGTGTTGCCAAAGAATCAATATTTTCAGGCCTGAATAATCTTTTTGTCTCCACATCGCTTCTGCCAAACACCCTTGCAACAATGTTTGGCTTTACTGAGGACGAAGTATTGCAGATCCTCAAAGATTTCGGGCGGCTTGATCAGGCAGACATTGTCCGGGAGTGGTATAACGGGTACCGGTTTGGTTCACAGACTATCTACAATCCCTGGTCAGTATCCATGTATATCTCCCAGTACCCTGCTCCTCCTGCACCGTACTGGCTGAATACCGCCTCCAATGCGCTGGTCTATGAGGAACTGGGCAAAGGGGGTATCGGGATCAAACAGGATCTTGAACGGCTCCTATCAGGAGATGGTATCCGGTATCCGATCACGGAGACGATCACCTTTCGGGACATCGGGAAAAATCCTGCTAATATCTGGAGTTTTCTGTATTTCTCCGGTTATCTTCGTGCTGATGATCCAGAGGAGGATATCAGAGGCCGGATGGCATACCGGTTATCCATACCCAACAAGGAGATCGGTTTTGCGTATGATACCTTCATCGAACAGACTTATCCGACACGACAGAACGGTCTTGATGCACTCATGGACTGGTTCATCAAACAAGAATCTGTTCAGATTTTGCAGGATATTCTGCAGGATCTGTTGGCAAGCCTTGTCAGTTATCATGATCTTGCAAAATTACCCGAGGCAGTATTCCATGCCTTTGTATTGGGACTCCTTGCGAATCTGCGGGCAGTCTATGAGATCAGATCCCAGCCGGAAACCGGTTTTGGAAGGGCGGATATTCTCATGA
>CAZCSN010000089.1:0-2176 GCA_964501255.1 uncultured Methanospirillum sp.
TTGTCTTCCCGAAAAAATATCAGAAGATCTACACCAAGATTAGATATAGATGCATAATTGAGGTTTTTTATGATATAATTTTCATTTTTATCCTGAACAAAGAGATATGTCTCATCCCATCGTGACCAGTCTCCGGTCAGGGAGTAGATCTGATCCTTTTCATTCGAAAGGACCTTAAGCCCGTTTATCACATTCTGTCTAGTATTATCTTCCTCAAACCGGGAGTAACTTTCAGTCAGAAGGGTAAATGAAAAGAGGACAATAAGAGCGATCCCCCCAAGCAGGGTCAGTCCGATAATCAGGAATGTTTTCGCCCGGAGATCCATATGTTCCTCCTTCGGATCATTCCCCCTGCCGGGGTCCTGGAACTGATGCCAGGTTACGATGAGTGCGTGATCGTAATAAATGAGCCGGAATATGTACCAAACATATTCATAATCGGCCGGGCAGTTATTATATATTGTCTTTCTTCCTGAGGCTCACCTGCACACAGCCGCATGTCACACTCTTCAGCAGATCTGAAAAAGGCAGCAGAAATGTCAAGGTCAGGACTTAATGACCTGAGTGCCTCACGGATATCCTTCAGGAAGAGTGCTGAACCCCTCTCTCCGATGCATTCTTCAGCAGCCTGGTTCATCCAGATAATTGCATAATCCGCATTTGTAATCAGAACCGGATGAGATGAATCAGATATCTGGACCCACATCGACGGGGAGAGACCACCTTTTTTTCCCTCTGTCGTCTGACGGATTTTTTCACAGAGGTTGATACTGACCCTGATTGTGCTATAAAGGAGATTTGGGTTGACCGGTTTTATGAGAAAACCAAATGGCATGGAACCCATGGCTTTTTCAAAGACTTTCTTCTCATCATGCCCGGTCACAAAGATCACGGGTATCGAGAAGATATTGAAGAGTTGTGCCGCAGCCTCGATTCCGGACATTGCTCCGGGCAGGTCAATATCCATCAGGACGACATCAGGCTTTTCTGCGGCAACCTGCTCGATGACCTGTTCGCCTGAGTTCACCGGAGTATGAACCGTAAAGCCACCTTCGCGTAGGATAGTCAATAAGACCCGTACGATTATCTCATCATCCTCTACAATCAGGACTGAATTTTCAGGCATATCTCCAAGACCTCAGCGGTTGGTTGCCCCAGACAGCGGGCGGCACCGGTATGTAACCGATATCATAGTTGGAATAGTCGATATATAAGTAATTCCGAGATCCTGAATTTCGCAGAATAGGTATTCTACGAAATAATTAATATTTTAGAAATGAAGAGTTCTTATAAGTGGAAAACGGATATTTTTCAGAATGGATTCCCCGGTTTATCCAATATCTGAAAATGAGGAATTATTCGCAGAAAACATTGCGGAGTTATGATCTCACTCTCCGAAGGTTTGGTCAGTACCTGTGGCTGACCAGATCATACCGGGGTGACCTTTCGAAAAAGTGGGATCATAAAGAGCTCCTCCGACTTGAGACAGATGTCCGGATCACTGCATCAGATATCTCCCGGTACCTCGAATTCATCTCCTCAAAGCGTCAGTATCACGCCACAACATACAACCGTATCCTCTCATCCCTCTCATCCTTTTACCGGTTCCTTCTCATGCAGGGGGTGATTGATGCAAATCCGGTCCCCCGTGTCGATCGTCCGAAGGTAAAAGAGAAGGAACTGAAATATCTTAAACACAGTCAGGTCATGCGTCTGCTCCAGAGTATTCAGGACGAACGGGACCGGCTCATGATCAGGATTATTTATGCCACCGGGGTCCGGGTCTCAGAACTCTGCACCATGAATGTCGAGGATGTTGACTTTGATGACCAGATGATCCGGGTCCTGGGGAAAGGGGGGAAAGTCAGGATGGTCTTTGTTGATGCGGAGACCCTTGAGGAGATCACACGTCTTATCGGGAACCGACTCTCCGGACCGCTCTTCCCCGGTCAGGGAGGGAATCATATATCTCCAAGAACCGTCCAGCTTATCTTTAAAAAATACGCTCCACCAGGAATTACCCCGCACAAAATCAGGCACAGCTATGCAAGTGAACTCTATCGGAGATCACGCAACCTCCGGGTCGTGCAGGAGAACCTGGGGCATGCATCCATAAAGACAACTGAAGTGTACCTGCATCCCGAGGTTGAGGAACGCCGCCAGGTGTACCGTGAGG